>NZ_VWVQ01000114.1:0-258529 GCF_015712745.1 Bacillus sp. SRB3LM | reverse complement strand
AAATTAAAGGGTATGAGCCCAGTACAATACCGGGCTCATACCCTAGAGGCTGCCTAATGAAACGACCTGTCTAACTTTCGGGGGTCACTTCATATGATTAGAGGGCTTTTATTTTGTCGTTATGTGTCGGTAAGTCGATATATTTAAAAAATCGCCTATATAATTTCATTTACCGTTATGCAACATAAAAAAGAGCTATTCTCAAATGATGGGAATAGCTCTTTTTCTTATGCAACTTTCTCTTCTGAAGCAATGCCGCGAATTTCATCAGCAGAGCGGATCGGATATTTACGGAAAACAATAGATCCGATGTATCCGACAATAGTGGTAACGATTCCGCATAGTACGGCAGCAATCGTTACTTTTATAACGTCATTAAATCCGAATAGGACAAGAAGACCTGGAATTGGTGATGCTGTTCCAGGTGCATTATTAACAAGCTGGAATAGCGATGTAATAATACCAGCAAGTGCACCGCCAACGAAATTTGTCATATAGATTGGAATTGGATTTGCTGAGACAACATCGGCTTGTGTTAAAGGCTCGATTGCTACAGCAATTGTATCTTTCTTTGAACAAATTTTTAATCGTTTAAAGAAAATAAAGTTCATCGGGGCTGAGGCTGCAACGGCCAGACTAGCAATTGCCATTGGTAAACCTGTTAATCCAAGCATTGCAGTTAGTGCCATAGAACTCAGTGGAGAGGTAGAAATAACTGTTATTAATCCACCAAGCATAATACCCATAATGATAGGACTTTCTGTAGTTGCAACTGAAATCATAGAACCGATTTTACCGAGTGTTGCGTTAACGAGCGGATCCATAAGCATCGCCATTCCGCGTGAGATTGGTGCAGCGATAAATAGGATTGCTAAAAATTCCACACCAGCTGGTAATTTCTTTTCGAGAAATTTCACGACGAAGGCACAAACGTATCCAGCGAAAAATCCTGGTAAAATACCGAATCCACTAGTAGCGATACCAATTAAAACAGCGTATACGGGGGAAACACCGATTGCTAATGCGACTAAAATCGCTGCTGCGACACCGCTCATACTACCGGAAGCTTCTCCTACTGATTGTAAAAAGTCATTATGAAACATTTCTCCACCTATATAACGGTGAAATGCTTCAATAAGAAAACTTGCAATTGCTGCATTAGCTAAAGCGCCCATCGCCTTCATTCCGTAAGGCGCGCGGTAACTGAAAAGTGTAAATAGACAAAGTACAACGAGTAATAGTGCTAAACCTTGCAAGATAGCCATTTGAAAACTGTCTCCTTTGATTTTTGTAATAAAAATTCGTATCATTCAATAATAATATAAAAGTGTATGAAACGGAAAAATTTTTTCTTGGGAACTTGCTGTAAGAAAAAATCCCTTACAATAATGTAAGGAAAGTGTAAGACTTTTAGATAGAGTATAGTATGCTCTTTTCCGTATAATACAAGTATAGATATAATACTAGCGAGAAAGAAGTGCAAACAGGAGGTTCATGTATGAAATTGGTAATTAAAGTTTTAGCTGTATTCGCCATTATTCTAGGTGGAACAGCGTATTATTTAAACACAAAAACAGAAGGTGTACATGCTTTTGTAGACAACTTCTTTTCAAATAAAGAAATACAAGATTATTATGCGGTTGTAGATAAAGGTGAGAAAAAAGACGGTGAATATTTGTATACATTTAAAGGGTATACAGAGGACGGAAAGCAACAAATTATTAAAAGAATGGTAAATCGTGAATTGCATGCAGGTGCTTTTATAAAAATTTATGCAAAAGGTATGCAAGGAAAAGGATGGGCTGAAATAACGAAAGAGTCAATACCGCAAAAAGCGTTGGAAAAAATAGAAAAACCATAAAAGGAGCGACTCATTCGCTCCTTCTTTAGTGCGTTAAAATAGTGATAGATGTCTTTTCTTTGTTAGAAATAATTTTTGCACTTCCACCAATTGGGAAAGTGAAAATCGGAGTTGTATGCCCGAAACTTGCGTTTGCAATGATAGGAATATGTGCAAGTTCAGGTTTTGAAGCAATCATTTCTTGAATGTCTTCTATCGTACATTCTGCACCTTTTTGCATCTTTCCTATAACGATTCCCTTTATGTATTCAAAATCTTGCTGCTGCATAAGGGAATGTAAATAACGATCAAAAGTTTTAAGAGTAGATGTTCCAGTTAAACTATCTTCTTCAATAAATAAAATTTTGTCCTTTAAATTTGGTATATATGGTGTACCTTGCAGTAAGTTAAATGTGCTCATATTGCCACCGATAATATCTCCCGTAGCTTCTCCTTCATGAATTGAAACGTATCCTTCATTTTTAATAAATTCTCGATTTTCCTGATCTATATACCAAGAATCATCGCTCCACGTTTCAGCCGGAACGATTTCAATAGGCTCATTAGCGGTTAAGCATTGTAAAAAGTAATCGGCTGTATACTCGAGTCCTTTCTCCATTCCAAATGAAGAGAAATGGGGTCCTGAATATGTAACAAGTCCTGTTTTTGCGTAAATTGCATTATTTAAGGCAGTAATATCAGAATAACCACAGAAAAATTTCGGGTTTTCACGAATTAAATCGTAATCGAGATGTTTTAATAAACCATTTGAGTTGTATCCGCCAAGTGTAGTCAAAATAGCTTTTACATTAGGATCTCCAAATGCTTCATGGAGGTCTTGAATGCGGGAAGAAGTAGAAGAGGAAGCAAATCGATCTATCTCATCGGCATATTTTGAGAATGTAACTTGAAAGCCCATGTCAGTTAATCTTTTTATAGCAAGTTTTCTATTTTCATTTGAAACAATACTTAAACTACACGATGGGGAAATCACTCGTATTTCATCGCCTTTTATTAATTTTGTTGGTATCACTAAATTCACCTCTATAATTAAAAGAATATTTAGATTTAAAAAACATTTTATCATATGAAATAAAGTATAAGTGAATTATTTTTTGAAATGGAGTTTTCCTGATTTTTCAGCAGACAGACAGAGTCTTTTTTTGATATGATAGGAAAAGTGATTTATTATAAGTAGTATTTAATATCTATAACATTTGAAAGGTGTGCAAGACGTGGAGAAACAACTTGCAGGCTTGCCGGTACACGTTCATTTCGTAACAGAAATCCGTGAAGGGGCGAGGAAGGAAACCGTTGCTTTTGAAGCAAATGGTCAATACTATGTAAAAGGTCAAGGTACATATGTAACATTCCAGGAGCCGAACGAACAAGGCGAAGTGAAAACAATTATTAAAATTCAAGATGAACAAGTTCTCATTATGCGTTCAGGTGCTGTTTCTATGCGTCAGACGCATGTGAAAGGTGAATGGACAACTGGTACGTATACGAGTGAACTTGGTACGTTTGCATTGCAAACAAAGACTGATAACGTTCTTTTTAAATGGTCGGATGAAAAGAAAAAAGGACAACTCTTCTTAACTTACGCATTGCTTCTAAGTGAACAAGAAGCTGGCAGATATACTATTACAATTAATTTGAAGGAGGCAAAATAATGAATTCCTTAGAACAGGTAAAAGGATTGATTAAAGAAGAAATTCAGGCTGCTGTATTAAAGGCAGAATTAGCGACAGAAGAACAGATTCCAAACGTTGTATTAGAATCTCCAAAAGATAAAACAAATGGTGACTTCTCTACAAATATGGCAATGCAACTTGCACGCGTTGCAAAAAAAGCACCTCGAATGATTGCAGAAGAACTAGTTGCAAACTTTGATAAAGCAAAAGCTTCTATTGAAAAAATCGAAATCGCTGGTCCTGGTTTTATTAACTTCTA
Source organism: Bacillus sp. SRB3LM (assembly GCF_015712745.1). Classification (NCBI taxonomy): domain Bacteria; kingdom Bacillati; phylum Bacillota; class Bacilli; order Caryophanales; family Bacillaceae; genus Bacillus; species Bacillus sp. SRB3LM. The sequence goes on along the minus strand of NZ_VWVQ01000114.1, from coordinate 254,736 downwards.
TATGGATAATAGCTATTTAACAGATTTAATTCCAACAATCGTAAACGCTGGTGAAGCTTACGGTGAAACGAATACTGGTAAAGGTGAAAAAGTACAAGTTGAGTTCGTATCTGCGAATCCAACAGGTGACCTTCACTTAGGACATGCACGTGGTGCGGCAGTAGGTGACACTTTATGTAACCTATTAGCAAAAGCAGGCTATGATGTATCTCGTGAGTACTACATTAATGATGCTGGTAACCAAATTCATAACTTAGCTCTTTCTGTTGAAGCTCGTTACATGCAAGCTTTAGGCTTAGATAAAGAAATGCCAGAAGACGGTTACCATGGTGCGGATATCATTGGAATCGGTAAACGTTTAGCTGAAGAATTCGGCGATCGTTATGCGAAAGCTGATGAAAAAGAAAGCTATGAATTCTACCGTGAGTACGGTTTAAAATATGAATTAGCAAAACTTCAAAAAGACTTAGAAAGCTTCCGTGTTAAATTTGATGTATGGTTCTCAGAAACATCACTATACAAAAACGGAAAAATCGATCAAGCTCTTGCCGTATTAAAAGAGCGCGAAGAGATCTTTGAAGAAGATGGAGCAACTTGGTTCCGTTCAATGACTTACGGTGACGATAAAAACCGTGTATTAATTAAAAACGACGGTTCTTACACATACTTAACGCCAGATATCGCTTATCACCGTGATAAATTAGAGCGTGGTTTTGATAAGTTAATCAACATTTGGGGTGCTGACCACCACGGTTACATTCCTCGTATGAAGGCTGCTATTCAAGCACTTGGTTACGATAAAGACACGCTTGAAGTAGAAATCATCCAAATGGTACAACTGTATCAAAACGGTGAAAAAATGAAGATGAGTAAGCGTACGGGTAAAGCAGTTACACTTCGTGAGCTTATGGAAGAAGTAGGCGTGGACGCAATGCGTTACTTCTTCGCAATGCGTAGCGGTGACTCTCATTTAGACTTTGATATGGACTTAGCGGTATCAAAATCTAATGAAAACCCAGTATACTATGCACAATATGCTCATGCTCGCGTATGCAGTATCCTTCGTCAAGGCGAAGAATTAGGATTAGCTGCAGATGGAGATGTGAACTATAAACTTGTTACTTCTGAGAAAGAAGTAGAGTTACTGAAAAAACTTGGTGAATTCCCAGCTGTAGTTGCGGATGCAGCACAAAAACGTCTGCCACACCGTATTACAAACTATGCATTTGAATTAGCAGCAACATTACACAGCTTCTACAATGCGGAAAAAGTATTAAACCAAGATAACTTAGAATTAAGTAAAGCTCGTTACGAGTTAATGAAAGCAGTACGCACTACACTTCAAAATGCATTAGCAATCGTAGGAGTATCTGCACCAGAAAAAATGTAATGAAGAAAAGCGGAAGCGGCTCGTTTAGAATAGGAGGGGGATGGAGCTCCTGACAGAGAGGCGTACTTTGCCTCGGAGGAAGGCGCGAAGCCACCGAGTATTCTAGCCGCTGGAACTGGACAATAAAGAAAAGCGGAGCCGACTGTTTAGTCCCGAAGGCTAAGGTTCTTTCCCACAGAAGATGCATTTTATCTTCTCGTGGGGAAGGTTCTTAGACAGAAGGGGGCTAGGAGGCAGAGCTGGACATAAAGAAAAGCGGAAGCGGGCTTTCGTTTTTAAATAAAAGGCAATCACACGATGTTGTGATTGCCTTTTTATGTGGAGATAATAAAAAAAATAAAATTTTATCAAACAAAAGGGGAATTTGCGTCGTCTTATGTAAATGTTAGGAGGCTTATGATGGAAGAAAAGATAGAAGAATTAATTGATATATATAAGAAGCAAATATATTCCTTATGCTATAAATTAGCGAAAACGAAAGAAGATGCGGAAGATATTTTTCAAGAGACGTGGATAAAGGTTTTTTCATCAAGGCACCAACTTTCTTATGTGGATAATTATAAAAAGTGGATTACTACAATTTGCGTTCGTACATTTTATGACTTTTACCGCAAGAAGAAAAGATGGAAAAATCGCGTATTAGATTTATTTCATAAAGAAGGTGGTGGAGAAGTAGAGTTTGTAGATGATGTGAATATATCAGAGGAAATCATTCAAAAGGTAGAAGCCGAAATGATACGGGAAGTTATACAGTTATTAAATGAAAAATATAAAACGGTACTCGTACTCTATTACTATGAACAATATTCTTACAAGGAAATGAGTGAAATATTAAATATACCAATTGGTACGGTAAAGTATCGGCTTAATTATGGGAAAAAGAAAATGCGAGAACATTTGGAGGGGTTCGTTCATGAGGGAAGATAAACTTGAACAGAAAATAAAGAGCAGTTTAGCAGGAGAGATAATTCCAAGCGAAGAGCTAATCAATAACACGAAGCAGGGTGTGCGAAAGGCTCAGAAGTTAGAGAAGAGGTGGCTAATTAGTATTCATGCCATTTGGATTGTTTTGTTAACAATTGTTATAGAACAATTTATCACTCATTTGGATCATAAAATTCCTATGCTGATAGCAAGTGTGATTATGATGCACGTATACATTCCGATATATGTTGTAATACAGTCATTTTTAAAGAAGGAGTATAAATTACATGATAGAGTTCGCTAATCCATTTGTAGTATTTGAGATAGCTGGAATTACAATGTTTTTGGCTTTTATAGCACTTTTAATATGTGTTGCATCATGGGTATATACAGATGCTAAAGCACATCAAATGAGCAAAGGGTGGAGTATTTTAGCAGTTATATTGCCATTCTTTATTGGATTTTTATTATATATGGTAAGAAGAAGTAAAAAGAAGGTTGAAGGAGAATGTAAGGTGAATTTTGTTAAAAAACAGAAAGTAACATTAGTTGCGATATTGGCAAGTACAATGTTTGTATTACTTAGTGGTTTTACTTTTGCACAAACGTTAGATGATGCGTGGAGAGCAGGAGATATATATTTAGAAAATGAGAAGCAAGGGAAAACAAGTTATGAGGCAAAATTCTCATCATGGGATATTGCCGGTAAGGATATCAAATTTCAATATGAAAAGGATACAGAAGTGACATTTTCTTATGAGACAGATGCAAAACGAGGAAACTTATGTTTTAGTGTGTATGAAAGACAAGGAGAAGGTATAAAAGAGTTAAAGGAAATTTGTGAATCGAAAAAAGGTACTTTTACAGTTACTTTAAAAGCAAATGAAGAATATGTATTGAATATAAGCGGATTAAAAGTAAAAGATGGATTTGTAAAAGTGAATTGGGAAGAGAAATAAAAGGGGTCCTATAAAGGACCTCTTTTCTATTGAATAGTATAAGTAACAGAAAAACTAACAGGACTATAGTAAACGTAAGGTGCATGAAATTGAACATACATATTTCCATCTGTTTTTGCAGTGAAAATTCGGCCGTAACCATCAGAATAACGTCCAATAAGGTTATGATTTGAGTCATAAACACTGTAACTAGGAGTTTTGCTGTTAGGATGAATTGTTAGTTCTTGTCCTTTTTGAAGGAAAATAGGTTCTTGTTCAGAACTACCTCCAGTTTGCAAAGAATAAAATTTTGTAAAGCTTTGTTCTTGAGCGGCAGCAGCGACTTTTGTTTCAGGGATAAACGCAGTAGCTCCAGTAATTCCTGCTAAAGTTAATGCACCTGCTAAAATCATTTTTTTCATAATAGAAAAAGCCTCCTTATTAGTTGTAATCGTTTTTGTTACAATTAATATTGTATACGATAATGGGTAGGATAAAATATGCTTTTATGCATATATATTTTTTCTCAATAAAAGACCACTGATAAAATCAGTGGTCTTTTAAATGATTAAGCAGCTTTCTGTTCAGTTTGAGGAACAGGTTTTTGAAGCGAGTTATAAACTCCTGTTCCGATAACGTCTAATGCCATTCTCATTCGTTCAGGCGAAATGTTTTCTAATACGTTATCTTGAGGTGTATGGTATACCTTCTCAATATGATAGATTAATGGATTCCAACTATCGACACCCATCCAAATGAATAGAGCAGCAGGAATACCAGCTTCAGCAAATGGAACATGATCACTAGAACCGAATTTACCTTGTAGGACGAGTTCATTATTTAGTTGTTTACCTGCTTGCAAGGCAGCGTCTGTTACAAAGTTTGTAGAGCCATCAGGTGTCATAGCGTATAAATTCTTTGCTTTATCATAATTTGTTGCAACCATGTCGGCGTTAAAGACACCTAAAATACGGTCGCGTTCTTTTGGGGATAGACTATTCACGTAATAATCCGAACCAAGTAATCCAGTTTCTTCAGAACCAAAGGTAATAAAGCGAATTTCTTTATCAGTTTCTACATTTTGAAAAGCACGAGCTAGTTCTAATACTAATCCAGTTCCAGAAGCATTATCATTTGCGCCAGGTGCTCCGACAACACTATCATAGTGCGAGCTTACAACGACTGCTTTTTCATTACCTGTACTCTTTTTTGGTTTCTTTTTGGCGATAACATTTAGAGATGTTAATTTAGATTCATGTCTCGCTTTTAGGGAAAGAATTGTTGTCCCTTTTTTAGCGATTTCTTCTTTAAATGCATTTCCTTGTGCATAAGCAAGACCAAAGACAGGGATAGATTGCTTTTTCGTTAGGCGGGGATTGAAGGTTTGTCCATAATTTCCGCGTCCGCCAATTAAACTGTATAAAAGAACACCTTTTGCACCTTTGCTAATAGCATTTTCAACTTGTTTATTATAGTCTGTAACTGTCGTTCCTCTTTCAAATAAAACAATTTTACCGTTTACTTCATTTGGAATATCTTCTAATTTTGTCCCACCTTGAACAAAGATAAGGGGAGCTGTAACAGCTTCTGTAGAAATTAGTGCATTAGGAGAAGCACCAGCTTGCCAAGTACGTTTTGTTGATAGTGGTGATTCAATGAATCCAACGTATTGATCGGGCACCTGAAATGGTTGATATTCTACGTCATAGCCCATTGATTTAAGCTGCATACCAATGTAACGAGAAGCCCATTCTTCAGATTTTGTCCCACCGGGGCGAGGACCAATTGTTTCAGACAAGAAACGAACATGTTCAATCGCGCGGTTTGGATCAATCTGTTTTGTAATAGATGGAGTTTGTGTAACCTCTGACGTGGAATCCGCTTTCGCTTGCCCGATTGGAGCTAAGCTAACAGCGAGTGATACAGCAAGCAAAGAGCTTACTATTTTTTGTTTCAATGATTTTCTCATTTTTTCCTCTCCTATTCTTCTATTCTCTCTGACTGACAAAAGAAGACGGATAATGACTTTATTTTACCTTCGTGCCTTTTGTTTTTCAATATTCTGACATTGAGAAATAAAAACGATATATGCATATTTGCATATTTTTGAGGGAGATATGTATGCTATCATTTTAAACGAAGGTTCGCTTTCTACTCTGAAAGCTCCTACATTGCATGAATCTAGTGTACCCAAACTTTAGATTATGTAGAGGAATGGAATCACTGTAGGGTTTCATTTCTCATGTTTGAATCAGTTGATGGTAATTATGTTTCCGCATTTCATAATTATTATCAGTGATATATGTAAGGCATCCATATGAAAATAAGAGGCTGTTCAAAGGTTTTCCGTACTTTTGGGCAGCCTCACCCCGTTAAAAGGACGATACTTTATGTATCGTCCTTTTTGTATAAAAAAACATCCAATCAATTGAGAGATTGATTGGATGTGAAAAAATTATTAATAATTTTTTTTGCGTTTTGTAGCTAAAATACTTAATAATCCAGCTAGTAGAAGAACGATACCTACTGTTTGTGTAGGGTCTTCTTTATGACCTGTATTTGGAAGGTGTTTATCCGTATTTTGATCATCTTGCTGTTTGTTATCTGTTTTATTCGATGTTTCTTCAGAAGTTCCGTTTTCGTGTTTCTCAGATTTCTCATTGCCTTTGTTTTCTTCTTTATTTGGAGGAGTAACTGGCTTGTCATCTCCACCTGAAGAAGATTCAATTTTTTTATTTGAAACTGTAATTTGTAGTGGTGAAGCTTGGGCTTTTTCAATAGTAAAGCTTATTGGTGATGCATCTAATTGATAGCCTTCAGGAGCTTTTGTTTCCACTAGTTGATAATTACCAGGTTTCAAATCATTTACGATTAATTTACCATGCCCATCTGTTTTTAAACCTTCTCGTACTACTTTTCCATCTTGGTCTAAAATATTGAAAATGGCACCTTCAAGTGTTCCGTGGTGATCAATATCAACTTTAGTTAACTCAATTGAACCTGTTGTTAAACTATTTAAAGCTGTAACAGAGGTAATCTGAGATTGTCCTTTCGTAATTGTGAAAGGAATTGGTTTAACGTTTAAATCATAGCCAGTCGGAGCTTTCGTTTCAATGAACTGATAATCTCCCGGACGTAAATCAGAAACAGAAATCTTCCCATCTTTATCAGTAGTTAAATCTGAACGAGCATCCTTGCCGTCCATATCTACAATTTTAAAGATAGCCCCTTCAAGAGTAGTACCGTCGATGTCATCAACTTTAGTTAATTCAACTGTGCCCTTAGTTAAGCTATTCGTAGCAGTAACAGAGGCGATTTTTTCTTGGCCTTTTTTAACTGTGAACTTAATAGGTGTTTCGTTTAAGTCATAGTGTTCAGGAGCTTTTGTTTCGATAAACTCATAGTGTCCTGGTGGTAATTCATCAATGACTAAACGGCCGTTTTTATCAGTAGTTAAATCGGTACGGACGTCATGCCCATCCTTGTTAACAATTTTAAATACTGCACCTTCAAGTGTTGTGTTTTCTTCAACATCATCAACTTTAATTAACTCCACACTACCTTTCGTTAAGCTATTAATAGCTGTAACGAAGACATGCTTTGTTTGACTTCTTTCGATTGTGAATTTAATTGGTTCTTCATTTAAGTCGTAATGTTTAGGAGCTTTCGTTTCAATAAATTGATAGTCTCCTGGCTGTAAGTCTTTCGCGATGATTTTTCCGTCTTTATTGGTAACTAAATTCGTACGAATGTCGTTACCATTCATATCAGTAATTTTAAATACCGCACCTTCTAGCATTTCTTTCTTATCTATAGAGTCAACTTTAGTTAATTCCACGCCACCTTTTGTTAGGCCATTCTTAGCAGTAACAGAAACGGGAGATAGTTGACTTCTCTCGATAGTGAAGCTGATAGGTGTTTTATTTAAATCGTAATCTTTCGGAGCTTTCGTTTCAATGAATTGATAGTCTCCAGGGCGTAAGTTTGTAGCAGTAATCTTACCATCTTTATCAGTAGTTAAATCCGTGCGAACAATTTTACCATTCGCATCAATGATGTTAAACACTGCATCAGAAAGTTTTGTATCTGGATTTATATCATCCACTTTTATTAATTCTACAGAACCCTCAGTTAAGCTATTTGTAGCAGTAACTTGGAGCTTTTCTTTTTGGCTTTTCTTAATTGTAAACTTAATAGGTTTACTATCTAATTTATAGTGTTCAGGAGCTTTCGTTTCAATAAACTGATAGTCCCCAGGGCGTAAGTCAGAAACAGAAATTTTACCATCTACATCTGTTGTAAGCTCAGTGCGAATGTCGTTACCATTCATATCAGTAATTTTAAATATCGCATCTTTAAGAGCGGTACCATCTACATCATCCACTTTAGAAAGTTCCACAGCGCCTTTCGTTAAGCTATTTGTAGCTGTAACGGAGATAGGATCAGCTTGGCTCTTTGTGATTGTGAATGGAATTGGCTCTTTGTTTAAATCATAGTGTTTCGGAGCCGTTGTCTCGATGAATTGATAATCACCAGGACGTAGGTCAGAAACGCTAATTTTACCTTGTTGATTCGTAACAAGCTCTTTGTGAATTACGGTGCCATTCATATCCACAATTTTAAATACTGCGCCTTCAAGAGTAGTGCCATCGACGTCATCCATTTTAGAAAGTTCCACGCCGCCTTTTGTTAAACTATTTTTCATAGTAACGGTAGCAATATCTTTTTGGCTTTTTTCAATTGTAAATATAATTGGTTTTTTGTCTAAATCATAGTGTTCAGGAGCCGTTATTTCAACGAATTGATACGTACCAGGACGTAAGTTTTCGATAACGATTTTACCTTCACTGTTTGTTTTTAAATCTGTTTTAAGTACTTTGCCATCTTGATCTAGTAAATTAAATACCGCATCGGCAAGTTTTGTTTGATTGTTTAAATCATCAACTTTAAGTAATTCGATACTACCTTGTTTTAAGCTATTTGTAGCAGTTAAAGAAATAGCTTTCTTCTGTCCTTTTTCAATAGTGAATTTGATTGGTGTTTCATCTAAAACGTAATGCTTCGGAGCTTTCGTTTCGATGAATTGATAATCACCAGGACGTAGGTCGTTAATTTCGATTATTCCTTGTTCATTTGTAACAAGGTCTTTATGAACTACATCACCATTCATATTAACAATTTTAAATACTGCATCTTTAAGAACAGTGCCATCAACATCATCTGTTTTAGAAAGTTTAACTGCACCCTTTGTTAAAGCATTTGTAGCAGTGACATGAAGAGTTTCAGTTTGGCTCTTTTTAATTGTAAATACGATAGGTTTTTTATCTAAATCGTAATGTTCAGGAGCAATTGTTTCAACGAATTGATACGTACCAGGACGTAGATTTTCAACAACAATTTTACCTTCATCATTTGTTTTTAAGCCTTCTTCAACCAACTCTCCGTCTGCATCTAATAAATTAAATACGGCATTAGCAAGTTTTGTATTTATATCAATATCGTCAATCTTTGTTAGTTCAACGCTACCGTTTTTTAAAGCATTTTTGCTTGTAACATTGATCTCTTTCGTTTGACTTCTTTCAATTGTAAATGGAATCGTTGTTTCATCTAATACATAGTGCTCAGGAGCTTTTGTTTCAATGAACTGATAGTCTCCAGGGCGTAAATGAGAAACAGAAATTTTACCGTTTTTATCTGTAACAAGATTCGTATGAACTTCCTTACCATTCATATCCACAATCTTAAAGATTGCACCTTCGAGCATCGTACGATCGATGTCATCGATTTTTGTTAATGTTACTGCACCTTTCTTTAAACTGTTAGTAGCAGTAACAGTAATATTCTCTTTTTGACTTTTTTCGATAGTGAACGGAATAGGGTCTTTGCTTAAGGTATAGTCTTTTGGAGCTTTCACTTCAACAAATTGATAGTCTCCAGGACGTAAATCAGAAGCAGTAATTTTACCGTTTGTATCAGTCGTTAAACCTTTGCGAATTACCTTTTTAGTATCATGAGCGTCAACGATTATAAATTCTGCACCTTCAAGAGTAGTGCCATCAACATCATCAACTTTTGTTAAAGTGACGCCACCTGTAAGTAAACTGTTTTTTATAGTAACAGGGATAGGAAGATCTTCCTTACTACCTTTTTTAATTGTGAACTTAATAGGTGTTTTGTCTAATTTATAATGTTCAGGGGCTTTTGTTTCGATAAATTGATAATCCCCTGGTGCTAAATCAGGAATAACTAATACTCCGTGACCATCTGTTGTTAAATCTTTCATAATTTCTTTGCCAGTTGCGTCTTGCAATGTGAATACAGCGCCGGCAAGAGCTTTACTACTTTCCACATCATCTTCTTTAATAAGTTTAACTTTTCCTTTCGTTAAACTATTTTTGAAAGTAATAGGGATGAGTTTTTGTTGGCTCTTTTCAATTGTAAATTCAATAGGTTCTTCATTTACATCGTAATAAGTAGGAGCCTTTGTTTCGATTAGTTTATAATTACCCGGACGTAAGTCTTGTACTACTAATTTACCGTCTTTATTAGTAGTAAGTTCCGTACGAACATCCTCGCCTTTGTCATTAATTATTTTAAATACCGCACCTTCAAGGGTTTCCTTAGCATTTACATCATCAACTTTTGTTAATTCAATACCGCCTTTTATTAAGCTGTTAGTAGCAGTAACGTTAATAGCAGTTGCTTGACTTACCTTAATTGTAAATTCAATCGGTGTTTTATTTAAGGCATAATGCTCCGGAGCTTTTACTTCGATAAATTTATAGTTACCTGGACGTAAACCAGTAGCAATAATTTTACCTTCCTGATTCGTAACTAATTCTGTACGGACATCCTCATTTTTGTTATTAACAATTTTGAATACGGCACCTGTAAGTGGAGTGCCATCAACATCATCGATTTTTATTAGCTCAACATCGCCTGGTAGTAGACTATTTTCAGCTGTAATAACAATCGGTGTTTTTTGACCTTTTTCAATTGTAAATTCAATTGGTGTTGATCGCAGTTCATAATGTTCAGGAGCTTTCGTTTCGATAAATTTATATTTGCCTGGACGTAAGTCAGAAGCTTTAATAGTTCCGTTTTTATCGGTAGTTAAGTCCGTACGCACGTCTTCGTTTTTTTCATTAACGATTTTGAATATAGCTCCAGCAAGAGGAGTCTTTTTATCAAATTCGTCGATTTTTAATAACTCAACGGCACCTGTTGTTAAACTGTTTTTTGCAGTAATTGGAATGATACTTGTTTGACTTTTTTCAATTGTAAATGGAACTGGTTCTTTATTTAATTCATAGTATTTAGGTGGTGTTGTTTCAATAAATTGATACTCACCAGGCTCTAAATCTTCAACGGTTAAAGTTCCATCTTTTTCTGTTTTTAAGTTTGTACGCACGTCTTCGTTCTTGTTGTTAACAATTTTGAATACCGCACCTTCAAGAGTATTGCCATCTACATCATCAACTTTTGTTAAAGTAACACCACCTTTAATTAAAGTGTTTTTTGCTTTAATAGAAGCAGCTGTAGTTTGGCTTTTTTCTATTTCGAATAGGATAGGTGTTTTGTCTAATTCATAGTGCTCAGGAGCTTTTGTTTCGACAAATTGATATTTACCAGGACGTAAATCTTTTGCTTCGATTTGTCCATGTTCATTTGTTGTTAATTTCTCATATCCAGGAATATTTTTTCCGTTGCGATCTTGAACAGTAAACTCTGCCCCTGCTAAAGTTTTATTATAATTATCCACTTTTGTTAAAAGAGCAGATCCTTTAGTTAAACTATTTGTCGCAGCTAGATTTACTACTGTTGTTTGATCTATAGAGATAGTAAACGGAATAAGTTTGCTATCTAATTGATAATGCTCAGGAGCCTTCGTTTCTTGTAAGTAGTAAGTTCCTGGTTTTAGTTTATCTATAATAATTTGTCCGTTATTATTTGTTGTTAATTCTTTGTGTTCTGGAATTACTTTTTTATCTTTATCCAGTAGTGTGAAAATAGCGCCTTGTAGTGTTGCGTTTTTGTTCAGGTCATCAGATTTTGTTAAAACTACTTTCCCGACAAATTTCTTATTTGCAAGTTTATATGTTGTAGTCTCTTGTGTACCAAGTTCAACAATTTTCCCTTGTTTTAAATCCCAGCTAATTACATAGCCTTCAGGAGCCTTTGTTTCTTTTAATAAATATTTATCACGTTTTAAATTATTAAATTTAGCGATACCGTCTTTGTCTGTTGTAATTTTACGGATAACAGTTTTACCTGTACGATCGTATAAAGTAAATTCTGCCCCAGCTAATAGTACGTTCTTATTGTCGTTATCTACCTTTATAATTTCAAGGTTTCCACGACCTTTGGTAGCAGATCCTCCACCTGAACCAGAAGACATTCTCACTTCAATTGTTTCAGTAGTTTCTGTGTTTTTAACTGTCAACTTATTGCCTGTGATTTTCGCTTTATTACTTACTTTTTCTTTATCGTCTGCATTAATAAGTGAGCGATATTCTAAAATATAAGCTCGATCAATTTTTTTCAAGAAGGCAATTTCGAAATGTTGCTTTCCGGTATTATTGTCTGTTGTTATTTTGAGTTTATAGTCTGTTCCTTCTTTTAATTCGTTTACTTTATCTTTTGTTAAATTTCCATATGGATCAACAGTTGTAGGATATAAGTGGAATGAATCTTCCACAATTACCTGATTTTCGGTTGGGTCATCTGTTACAACCGCATCCGCAATGGTTGATTGGCTTTCGTTAATTGCGATACTCCAATTAATATAGTTGTCGTCTTGCACAGCTTTTTTAGTAACAAAGCTGCCACCTTTATTTACTTGAGTGTCACCTGTAAGGGTGTTTACAATTTTAGAGCCATCTTTTAAATCTGCCTCATTTTTGTAGGTACCTTGGATAAGTTCACCATCAAGGCTTGTTTTAAAGATAATATAGTAGGGTGAATTAATTGATTGTTTGAAATGAACCTTTAGGGTGTTTTTATTTTTCTCTGTAGGTTCTTCAAGTTCATATTTCTTAGTTGGTACAGCATTACCAGGTTGTGCATTATCAGGATTTCCATTTAAAATCATGTCGCGCACTTCAATGGATCCAGGAACTAACTTTTGTTTATCTTGTATTACGTCTATAACGTAAGGATCTTTAATCTCAACGTTATTATAGTTAAAGCCTATTATCCAAGTAATTTCCTTCGTTTGGGCGTTATAAGAACCGTATTTATAACCATTTGCCTTTGTGAAAGTATCAGGATCGAAATTAGCTTCAACTTTATTTGATTGTGGATTAGAATCCGTATCTATCCAAGATAGGTTACCTGTATTTTTAAATGAAGTTTTACCACTTTCTAGCTTTGTATAATCAAAGTCTGTCGTATATTTTACGACTAATGTCTTTGTCATATTAGACTGATATGTACCTATAAGAGTAATTGTAAAGCCTTTATCTGTTGCATCTAAAACATAGTCAGTCCCAGCTTGAAGGATATAATTTCCGTCTTTAATTTCTAGTTTTTTATCTTTTAATTGTAATCCACCGTGATCAAAGGTGTCCGTAATGATCGCTTTGTTTAATGGATAGTTGTTATTATTTACTATAATTGTCCAAGTTGTTGTTTTGTCTTTATAATTTGTTTCAGCTTTATTATTAGATTTAATAATATTTTGCTGCTTGAAGCTAGCTTCATTTTCTTTACTTGAATCATTATCAGCTGTAACTTTATTTTTTACTTTTCCATCTTCTATAACTTTATTAGTTGGCTTGGTTTTATAGGTAATCACATAAGCACTATTAATATCATTGTTAAACTGTAAATCGAATCCATTCTTCTTGTTACTTACAGTGTAATTATTAACAGCGTCACCTGTTACAAGCGTTCCTTTTTCATTATATGAAGCGTTTTTTACAACAATAGAATTTGCATCTAGTTCGTGTGTATCGTCAAAAATATCTTTTAAAATCGCATCTGCTTTTTTGATCTCTCTTTGATCACCATTGTAAGTAATTGTCCACTCAATTGTTTGCGTCTTTGGATCATATTTACTTGTTTTATTTAAGTGTGTACCACGAGAAACCGTTACAGTAGAGCTTGCGTTTTGTTGCTTTTGATTATCACTCGTTATCGTAACGTTATTTCGGAAACTTTTAATATTTTCATCAGTAATTTTTGTGGCATATTCGATTTGATATGCTTTATTGATAGAATCTTTAAAAGTAATCTCCAATTTTGAGCCATCTGATGAAATAATATTGTAATCTGTTGGCTCAGCTTCTGCACCACGCGTTACATTCCCATTAACATCAACTTCTAAATAATAAACTTTAATAGAATCTTTATTTAAGTTTGTACCTTGTGGAATGCTATCTTTAAAAATAGCGTTTTTAAGGGTGTCTTGCGTTTTGTTCATCTCTACTTTCCAATTAATTTCATTTGTATTAATTGGTCTATCAGGTAATCCTTTTTTATTCGTAGCTGTTTGTACATTAGGCTTAAAGTCAACTGTAATAGAAACATCCTTATCTTTAATCGGGAAAGGAATTTCTTGTGTTGTTGTACCTTTAATTTCAGCTCTATTAAATTCTGTCTTTAATTGTAGGTTACCAGCAACATCTGGATGCTCTTCAACATAATCGTTGAATGTCATCGTGACTTTTCCATCTTTTGTAACAGTAAAATTACCAATTTGATGGTTTTCACTATCATATAAAGGACTGTTAATTGTATTGTAAATCTTAAAATGTTTAGGAAGATCAAAAATATAGTAATCTCCATTTTTCACATTCATTGATTTTAAAAGTTCCCATGTAAACTCAATATTGGCAGGGGAATCTGTACTTGGACGGTTATCCTCTGTAAATGGTTTTCCGTCTTTATCCGTCAACTTTACACCGGTTAAAATGTTTGTTGTTATTTGCTTTGGACCTGAATTTGTATTCTCAGCAGGGTCGCTTGCTAGCTTTTGTTCTGGATTGTCAGTAGCAATTTTAGCTGCTAGGTTTTGTTCCGGATTATCAGTGGCAGTTTTAGCTGCTGGGTTTTGTTCCGGATTATCGGTAACAGTTTTAGTTGCTGGGTTTTGTTCCGGATTATCGGTAACAGTTTTAGTTGCTGGGTTTTGTTCCGGATTATCAGTAACAGTTTTAGTTGTTGGATCTTGCTCCGGATTGTCAGTAACAGGTTTAGCTACTGGATCTTGCACTGGTTTATTAGTATCCTGTTTGGTGCCATCTTCTTTAGAGTCTTCTACCTGAACAGGAACTGATATAGGCTGAACCATTGTTCCTAAAGGAAAAGCGATTTGAACTGATTTTTCCCCAGTTTTTAAAGTTGAGTTAAACACAGTATCAAATTTAATTTTTCCTTTAGCGTCTTTCAAATTTTCTACTTGATCATTAAATATTAATTTTAATTTATTATCTTTAGCTGTTATAAAATATTGACCAATATTTTTTTGATCTGTTACTAAATCCCCTTGCAAATCTTTAGATACTTTTAATGCAAGTGGTATTTGAACTACTGCTGTATCATTTGCGTGTGCAACTTGTTGATCCTTTATTGACCAAGCATATTCTACTTCAATGGTTGATCCTATCTTTACTAAGTTGCTAGGATTTTTTGCTTCGTCAATAATATGATTCGTTGCATCTTTCATTTCAACAGTGTCAAATAAGGAATCTCCTGTTAACGTTTCCGCTCTTACTTGATTGTATGGAAAACTAGCAAGTTGCGAAAATAGTACGAATACAATTAAACATACATTAAAAAGTTTTTTCATTTTTCCTCCTCTGAACATTCATTTGTCCATTGGGGACTTATTCCACATGAACAAATGGAATATTAAAAGTATTTGTTATAAGCTATTTATTTTTGTTATCCCTCCGTTTCTATACGCGTTCTCAGACAAACAGGATTATGTTCAAAGTAAAATTGTTTAACGTAAAACAAAATGTATATTTACACAGTTCTATGGAAATATACACAATTCGACAAAAAAATGTCGAAAAAAATACTGATATAAAGAATGATATCAGACCTTCATATGTGAGATAGTTTTCATGTATATCTAGTAAAAAAGAATGGTTATAAAGGTAAGTTTTACGATACATACTAACCAAGGTAGTGTATCCCTTTGTGAAGGCTTATTTTTGCCTTAAAGTTATGTGGAAATAAAAATCTAGATAGGGTTGGTTTTGGTCAGAATGAAGACAATATGTACTTTGAAAATAGTCATTTATTTTGTCTAAAGAGAGTTGTGCGATTAGTGGACCGAAGTTGAAAGATGATAGTTTCTTACATTGTTAGAGAGATATAAGGATTACAGAATATTCGACTAACACGTTACTACGGTCATTTTTGAGCCTGTTTAAACAATAAGAAAGAAGGTGTTTTACTCCTTAGTTACAATATCTTTTTAGTAAAGATAAGTTTCAGTAACCTCCGCTAAAGATTATATACTTAAATGATAAAGAGTTCAACAATAGTTCACATATTTTCCCAAAAATAAAAAACGGCTGTTTTATGTGGAATAAATCTACAAAACAGCCGTTTTTGGTATTAGATTTCTGTTAAGATTATTGGTTCACCGCGTGTTACGACAACGGTATGTTCACATTGTGCAACAAGACTTTTATCAGGTGTAACAAATGTCCAACCGTCGTCACCACGCTCAATAATGTGATCAGCCTTCATAGAGATGAACGGTTCTACAGCGATAACAAGACCGTCTTTTAGAAGCGCATTATCCATTGGATCATAGTAGCTTAAAATGTGATTTGGTGCTTCATGTAAGCTAAGACCAATGCCGTGACCAGTTAAGTTTTGAATAACATTGTACCCACTTTTATGTGCGAAGTTTGAAACAGCACGACCAATTTGATTTTGTTTTGAGCCAGCTTTAATCTTTTTCATTGCTGTCCAAAATGCATCAACCGCTGCTTGGCAAAGTTTTTCTTTTTCCTCGTCTTCTCCAAGTACAAATGAAATACCTGTATCTGCATAATAGCCATCAAGTGCAGCAGATACATCGACGTTTACTAAGTCGCCTTCTTTTAATACACGATCTCCTGGAATACCATGAGCAACTTCTTCATTTACACTAATGCAAGTTACACCTGGAAAATCATATTCTTTTTCAGGTGCAGAAATAGCACCATGCTCATCTAATACTTTTTTACCGATCAAATCAAGCTCTTTCGTTGTCATACCTGGCTTCGCTTGTTTTTTCATTTCTTCACGTGCAAGCGCAACGATGCGGCCGATTTTTCGTAAGCCTTCTAAATCTTGTTCATTACGAATAATCATGAAAACCACTGTCCTTCCTCGAATATATATCTTATCCGATTGTATCATGTTTATTTTCGTCCTGCTACTCGCTTGCGGTATGCGGGTTGATTCCTCTCATAAAGAATACATGACAATTGTCATATCGATGTCATGACGCATCATACTGTTTCCTAAGTTTTCCAAGTAATACAATGTAAATATAAGAAACAGCGGGGGTGGAGAGATGGAAAAGATTATTGAAGTAAATGGTGTTTCTAAAACATTTAAACATAAAAGCGCAGTAAATAATGTTTCATTTCATGTAAATAAAGGGGAAATAGTAGCGTTACTTGGTCCGAATGGTGCGGGAAAAACAACGACGATGTCGATGATGCTTGGATTAAAGGATCCAACAGAAGGTAAGGTCTTTATATTTGGAAAGAGTCCAAAGCATAGGGATGTTCGTAATAGCTTCGGTGCGATGCTGCAAGAAGTAAGTGTCATTGATAGTATTACGGTGGAAGAGGCAATTGAGTTATTCCGTAGTTATTATACGAATCCTATAGCGAAAGAAACGTTACTGCAGTTATCAAATTTAGAATCAGAGCGAAAGCAAAGATGTGAGAAATTATCAGGTGGGCAAAAAAGAAGATTAAACTTTGCGCTTGCACTTGCGGGAAATCCGGATTTGTTATTTTTAGATGAGCCGACAGTCGGAATGGATATTACGTCTCGAAGAACGTTTTGGGAAACGATTCGAAAGTTAGCAAATGAAGGGAAAACGATTATTTTAACGACGCATTATTTAGAAGAAGCAGATGCTTTAGCAAATCGTATCTTATTATTTGCGAACGGAAAGATTATCGCAGATGGTACACCAGACGAAATGAAAGCAACGATTTCGAGAAAAACAATCACATTTTATTCGAAGGAAAGCATTCCTACAAAATTACTAAAGGAATTACCAAATGTAACAGAAGTAAAGTCAAACGAAGGACGCTTCATTTTA
The DNA here is from genome assembly GCF_015712745.1 of Bacillus sp. SRB3LM. Classification (NCBI taxonomy): domain Bacteria; kingdom Bacillati; phylum Bacillota; class Bacilli; order Caryophanales; family Bacillaceae; genus Bacillus; species Bacillus sp. SRB3LM. The sequence goes on along the minus strand of NZ_VWVQ01000114.1, from coordinate 237,197 downwards.
ACAACGGAGGATACGGATGCAACTTTAAAAGCCATTTATCAAAGGAGTTTACCTGTAACAGATGTTTCAGTTGAACGTGGAAGCCTTGATGAGGCATTTGAACAGTTTGTCGCAAATCAGAAGGAGGAAATCGCATGAGAGCGTTATGGATGCAGTGCAAAATAGAAATTTTACGTACATTCCGCAATAAATTATTTATCTTTTTCTCATTATTAATGCCTGTTATGTTTTACTACATTTTTACAAATGTTGTTCAAGTACCACAAAACGGAGATGCGTGGAAAGCACATTATTTAATTTCGATGGCAACTTTCAGTATTGTAGGGACTGCACTCTTTAGTTTCGGTGTGAGACTTTCTCAGGAAAGAGGGCAAGGATGGACACATCTTCTAAAAATTACACCGCTTCCAGAGGGAGCATATTTAACAGCAAAAATTATCGCTCAAACAGTAGTAAATGCTTTTTCAATATTAGTTATCTTTATTGCAGGGATACTAATTAATCATGTTGAGTTAACGGTAGGGCAATGGATTGGTGCGGGGTTATGGTTATTGTTAGGGGTAACACCATTTTTAGCGTTAGGAACAGTAATAGGTTCCATTAAGAAGGCGGACGCAGCTGCTGGCTTAGCAAATATTTTAAATATGAGTTTAGCTATAGTTGGCGGGTTGTGGATGCCGATTGAAGTATTCCCAAAAATATTAAGAACGATTGGTGAATGGACACCGACATACCATTTCGGAAGTGGTGCGTGGGATATTGTAGCTGGAAAATCAATTGGATGGGAAAATATCGCGGTATTAGGAGGTTATTTCCTTATATTTGTTGTAGTATCAATATATATAAGAAAAAGACAGGAAGCGGTATAAATGATAGAGAAGAAGAGGGTTGAGATTTTTCCGAAACATATGGGATTCTTTCCATACATGTGGTTTGTTTATCTATTATTTCCAATTTATCACTTAGCACAAGCATCAGGATGGAAGCTTGTGCTAGGAAGCGGTATGTTGATACTTTTTATTATTACATACCGTCAGCTATATTTTGTTCAGAGGACGTTTGTTTTTTGGGCATGCATTCAAATGATACTCATCTTTTTATTTGCTTTATTTTATAATCCTTTTATGATATTTTTTGGCTTTTTCACAGCAAGTGCGATGGGATTTGCGCCAAATAAGAAAGTATTTCGAGTGCTTTTATGTTCGTTAGTTATAATGCTTGGAGCATTTTTAGTTGTAAAGATGAATCAATTAACAACTACAAGTTTAGTAAATATCGTTCCGATGTTTATTTTAATGCTTCTTACGCCATTTGGTATGCGTAATTTTAATCAGAAAAAGATGTTAAGAAATCAATTAGATGAGGCGAACGAGCAAATTAAAGACTTAGTAAAACGTGAAGAACGGCAGCGGATTGCAAGAGATCTTCATGACACATTAGGACATACGCTATCTCTTATTACTTTAAAAAGCCAGCTCGTTGAGAAGTTGATTTTGAAAAATCCAGAGCGTGCAAGTGCGGAAGCGAAGGAAATTACACAAACATCTCGTACAGCCTTAAAACAGCTGAGGGAATTAATTTCTGATATGCGTATGATTACGGTAGAAGAAGAGCTAGAGCAAATAAAAGCGATCTTACAAGCAGCTAATATTGAATTAGAAGTGAGGCAAGAAGCAAGATCGAGCTCGTTATCACCAATTGAACAAAATATTGTCGGGATGTGTTTACGTGAGGCCGTTACAAATGTTGTAAAACATAGTAAGGCAACGCGGTGCGCAGTTTCTGTATTAGAATCGCAAGGTGAGCTGATTTTACAAGTAGAAGATAACGGAATCGGTTTAACAGATCAAAATCATGATGGAAATGGTATTCGCGGCATGAAAGAACGAATTGCTCTTATTGATGGATTTGTTGAACTAGGTACAATCAATCCAGGGACGTTGTTAACAGTAAAAGTTCCAGTTGTTATTAGAACAGGAAAAGATGAGGTGAGGGCATGATCCGAATTATTATTGCAGAAGATCAGCGGATGCTTCGTGGTGCGTTAGGGGCCCTGCTTGACCTAGAAGATGATATCGAAGTAATTGGGCAAGCTGCGAACGGGGAAGCGGCGTTACAATTAATTGAATCGTTAAAGCCAGATGTAAGTATTATGGATATTGAAATGCCGATTCAAAGTGGATTGGATGTCGCTGAGGCTTTAAAGAAAGAAAAATCATCATGCAAAGTAATGATTTTAACAACATTTGCAAGACCTGGTTATTTTGAACGAGCAATGAAAGCTGGTGTGCACGGATATTTGTTAAAAGATAGCCCAAGTGAAGATTTAGCAGCAGCAATTCGTAATGTAATGAAGGGGAAACGAGAGGTCTCCCAAGATTTAATGTTCGGCCTATGGCAGGAGCAAAATCCGTTGTCAGATCGCGAAAAGGAAGTATTGTTGCTTGCGAAAGAAGGAAAGACGGCAAACGAAATTGCGAAGGCGCTTTATCTTTCGCCGGGTACAGTACGTAATTATATTTCTGAAGTATTAGCGAAGCTTGATGCGAAAAATAGAATTGAAGCAATTACAATTGCGGAAGAAAAGGGATGGATATGAAAAGAAGTTTACCTATGATTGGTAAACTTCTTTTTTATTATTGTACCGCTATTACTTTATTTATTTTTTGTAACGGTTTGTAACCGTGTGCTTCAAATGCCTTTGCAAATTCATTTGATACGGCAGTTCCATATAAATCCTTTGCAGCTTGTACGATATGAGATTGAAGTGATTCAAAGTCTTCAGCGGAAGTTGCATAATTTTGCAATGTACGCATAACAACTTTACTTACTTTTTCATTTCCTTGTTTTTGAACAGCAACACCGTTATATGTTTTACCTTCAGCTAATTGATATAATACGTGACTGATAATACCAGAATTCACGTGTGATTCTTGATTATTACCATCGTTATAGAAATCTTGTAAATTTGTATATAGTTTATGACCGCCGTCACCAATTTCCCTTGGGATATCACGAATTGTTAGGCCACCTAATGTATCGCCCATAATCCAGTTTCCTTTATCTTTCTTTACGTAATATTCGATTTGTGTACCCCAGAAATCCGCTAATCCCTCGTTTAGTGCAGATGTTTCAGCGCTTGGATATCTCACGACTTTATTTTTCGTTGTGCCACTGAATACAGCATGTCCAAATTCATGAGCTGTTACATCAAGAGCTGATGTTAGTTTTCCGTCTAAACCATCACCAAATACCATTTGGTTCCAAGCAGGATGCCAAAATGCATTTACATAGTCTTCTTTTACACCATCACTAACTTCAGTAGAATCAAAACCGTGTACACTAGCAACAACTTTTGAATCTTTATTGTCGTAACTTTTTAGATTATGTTCTTTCTTAAAGTAATCGTAAATATCACTCATGTTCTTCATAGCGCCCGCGGCTTCTTTGTCTGCAAAATTAGGATTGCTACTTGAAATTAGTGTCCCTGGATAACCAGCTTGACTATATCCTCCGAGGGAATCGGCGTAGTTTGCATTATAAATATAAATACCATTTCCGCGTGATAAATCCGCTAAATAAAATTTCCCATCAGTTCCTTTGGCAATATTAAAAGAGATGTTTTCTTGAAGTGCATTTTTCCCAGTTCCTTGCTCACTTGCAGGGGATAATCTAGGTGACGTTACTTGATTTATAGTCTTATTCTCTTTGTTTTTAATGAATTTTTCTTGGAAAAGTACTTCGCCAGTTTTTAAATCAACGATAGCATTGCCGTTTATAATTTGTTCATTGTTTTCATAAGTAAATGTAATAACAGTTGCGAATGTATAATAGCCATCTTTTTTCTTATAAACAACGGTTTCGCTAGAGAATTCTGTCTCAACTGCATCACTTGGAATTTGAACTATATCGCGTAATTTAGATTTTACTTCATTTTTCGACAAAAAATTTGTTATAGTAAGATTAGGTTGTTGATTTAAATTTTGAACAACTTTACCACTAACAGTTGTGATTACTCCATTTTTATCTACTTTTACAATGAGATCTTGGCCATATACTTTATAGTTTTTATATGTTTGTGCAAGGCGAACTTCGGTTTGATTTTCTTTGGTTTCTTTATTTGTAGGTTGGAAATCTACATTTTTTTCAGTAGTGACTTGTTCTTGTTGAGCTTTAGCCCCATCTACCTCACCTTTTAAATACTTTTTAGCAATATTTTCTTTCGTATCATTTTGAGGTTGTGTTAATTTCCCGATTGTTAAACCAGGCTGAGCAATTTCAACTTTGACTGCACTTTTGTCTAATTCTTGAGCATGAATAGCTTCTGTTGATAAAGGGTAAAGAAGACCGAATGTAACGAAAGCACTGGCAAGTTTTCTATAATTCATCTATAACACTCCTAATCTATTATTGTATGTGAGATGAATTGTATGAAAAATTTGCCGAATTTTATATATATTATGCATTATTTCATATCAAAAATTGTCGAATTCACATTATTGTAGTGGTATGACAACTTAACAAATTAGATTGTTATAATGGGATGGTGAGTAAGTATGCAAGCAGAGAAATTAGGAAGTGAAATTAAGAAAATTAGAGTGTTAAGAGGATTAACACAAAAACAGTTATCCGAGAACATATGTCATCAATCGGAAGTAAGCAGAATTGAATCGGGTGCGGTATACCCAAGTATGGATATATTGCAAGGTATTGCAGCAAAGTTACAAGTTCCCATTATTCATTTTTATGAGGTACTCATTTATTCTGACATTGAGAGGAAAAAGCAGTTAAAAGATCAAATCATTATGCTTTGTAAGCAAAAGAAATATAAAGAGATTTATAATAAAGTATGGAATGAGTTGAAAAAGGAAGAATATCATCCTGAGTTTCAGCAATTTCTTCAATGGCAATATCATGTAGCAGCGTATGTATTGAAGAAAAGTGATTATGAATATTGTATTTTAGAATTAAAAAAATTGTTAAACCAACAATTAACTGGGATTGATGTGTACCAAAACCTTTATATAGAGAATGCAATTGCAAATATTTATGCTGAAAATGGTTACTTTAAGAAGGGTATGGAGTTATTTGAAGGTATATTAAAGCAATTAGAGGCATTACCTGAAAATAAAGAGTTTGATGTGAAGGTAAGACATAATTATGCGAAAACATTATACTTAGATAATCAATATGAAGAGGCTCTTTATCAAATAAATAAAGCTATTGAAATATCGTGTCGAATTAATAGTATGGCGTTGATTGGGCAACTATACTATCAAAAAGGTGAATGCTTAGAAAAGCTAGGCTATGATGAGGCAGAGAGTGAAGAGGCTTATGAAAAAGCGTGTTTCTTTTTTGATATATTAGAAATGCATACGTATAAAGAAAAGTTTATGAAAAAAATGCCGAAATAAAATAACGCAAAAACTAAATATGCATAATTGCATAATGTATGGATAAATTTTCATGATATATTAAAAGAAAAAATGTGGGTGATGGAATATGAAGAAACTACTTATTGGTAGTCTATTAACGTTAGCGATGGCATGGGGTATTTCATTAGCAGATACAGCTTTAGAGAAAAGCCAAGTAATTTCTCATGATGATCAAGAGGTACAATTAGCTTCAGATATGCCTTTTGAGTTTTAAGAAACAACCGTCTTAACTTAGACGGTTGTTTTTTTATGGAGTAACATCCAAACGTCTTTACTAGAAACAGGTTTGCTAATAAAGAAACCTTGAATGTGATCACAATTGTGTTTATGTAAAAATTCCCATTCTTCTTCCGTTTCTACACCTTCTGCAATCACTTCTAAATTTAGTTCTTTTGATAGTGTAATAATGGAAGCGACAATAGCTTCTTCTAAAGGGCTAGTTGTAATTCCACAAATAAACTCTCGAGCAATTTTTAATGTGTTGATTGGATATTTTGTTAAATAAGCTAAAGAACTATAACCGGTTCCAAAGTCATCGATTGAAATTTGAATACCGAGATTTTGAAGCTGTTCTAGTTTTGCAACTACAGATTGGTTTTGATTAATTGCGATGCTTTCCGTAATTTCAATATCTAGTGCTTCTGGTTTCAGCTCTGTTTCTTCCAACACCTTTGAAATAGTTGGGATTAAATCTGTATGATTAAATTGAACAACAGATAAATTCACACCAACCTTTAAGTGAGAAAAACCTTGATTATGCCATCTTTTTGCCTCTAAACAGGCAGTCCGTAAAATCCAATTGCCAAGTTCAATAATAAAACCAGTTTCCTCTGCTAGAGGGATAAATTGGGCAGGAGATACGATACCGAGTTTTGGATGCTTCCAACGTATTAATGCTTCAAAACCGATGATTTGTTTTGTTTTTGTGCTTACTTGTGGCTGGTATTCAAGGAAAAATTCATTTTGTTGTAATGCTTTTGAAAGTTCACCCTCTAAAAATTGAATTTCATTTTGAGCGATACTCATTTCTTTTGAGAAGAAAACAAATCTGTTTTTTCCATTTGCTTTCGCACAATACATAGCCATATCAGCATTTTTCATTAACTCATTTACATCAGTTCCATAATCAGGGTACATCGCAATTCCGATACTTGGTGTAATAGAGAGTTCTTCCCCTTGAATGAAGAATGGTTTGTTTAAAATAGTTAAAATCTGTTCAGCTATAAAAATTGCACTTTTTTCTGAGTACATTTCTGGTAATAGAATTGTAAACTCATCTCCACCTTGGCGAGCGACGATATCTTTTGAACGCAAGCAACTGCGTAATCTTTTTGCTACTTCAATTAATAATAAATCTCCGACGTCATGACCAAGTCTATCGTTAATTTTTTTAAATCGATCTAAATCAAGGAATATGACGGCGGCATCATTTGCGTTAGTTTGAGCTGTATTTAAAATGGCTTTTAAATCTTTTTCGAACTTTCGGCGATTTGGTAATCCAGTAAGTGCATCGTGAAAAGCTAAATGCTCTACTTGTTTTTGTTTTTCATATAAAGTGGTAATATCACGCGCTATCCCAAACATTCCGACCACTTCTTTGTTTATAAAAGTAGGGATAAGTGTAATATGGAGATAATAATAATAGCCTTCTTGTTCTTTTGTACGAACTTCTAACGTTTGTGGCCTACCTTCCTTTGTAATTTGTAAAGCCTTCTTTAGTAGTTCGTGGTCTTTTGAATCAATGAAGTGTAGCAGAGAATAGCTTGCCACTTCGCAATAATAGGCAGTAAATAAGCTTTCGCAAGCCTTATTAGATTGTTGAAAAATGCCATTCATATTTAAAGAGAAAACGGCATCGGGATGATCTTCGAATAAGGACTTATAGCGTTGTTCACTTTTTGATAATGCAAATGCACCTTCTTCCACTTCGCCCTCTAGTTGTGTAGTCAACTGTTCATATGTATGGATTAGTATTTGATTATCTTTCCACATGTAAAGTTGCCGCAAGAATAACAAAATAAGTGATAATACGAGGCCAATTAACATGAATTTATCATCCCAAGGTTGAATGATAATAAAGGAAAAAGTAATAATAATACTAAAATAAGGTAGTATAAAACGTATATAATCGAATCGATAATATTTTGCTTTCGTTTCATGCTGCATTGGTTTATCCAATATATATAGTATGGAAGAAAGTCCAATTAATAAAATAGAAGCAGTGTGTATTAAATAATTAATTTCAGCAGAAGTTTTCATCTTAAAATTCAATTGAAACAGATGAATATAACCGTATACGAGTACAATAGTGAAACCGGTAATTAGTGCAATTCTACTAGAAGAATATTGTTCTCTTCTATATAGACTAATAACGGCGTAAATTACTAATGATTGTGCAATGAAATAGCCAATTAAAATCCAAGTTTCCTTTGTTAACATACGGAAGCTTGAAAGGTCCAAGATAAAAGTTAAAGTGAAATAAATGTTCATAATAACGATAAAGATGCTATCGAATGAAAATTGAGCAAGACCCTTAATAGAGTAAATTTTTATAAACTTTATAGCAAATCCAACAAAGAGTAAAACATATTGTATGATAAAAAAAGGTAATGCTTTATATGAGAATATAACTTGCTCATGAATGGAAAGTGAATGAAGGAATAAAGTTATCTCCATAGCTAACCCGCATAGACAAGTACATAATAATAAAATCCAAAATAATTTATCACCATGTGTCATTTTTCTAATCGCTTTACATAAGCAATAGCAAGAAAAAAGTGCAGCGAAACAGAATAAGAAAAGAATCCCGGTTTCTTTTATATTCAACTCATTTGGTATAAGGAATATCCAAAGAGCAAATATAAATATGTATATTATGACAGATTGTATATACTTTTTTTGATTAATCATATTATGACTCCGTTTCAATAAAGTTGAATCTCGGGGAGAAAATGCTAATTTAAATAATAGCATATAAAATAGAATGTTTTTTACTATAAAAATTACTTTTTTGAAAAAATGGTGCAAAGTTACAATTTACCACTGTAACTTTGCACCACCTATTCTTTTCATTCCTCTTATAGCAGAAAGTTCGTCTATTAATTGGAATAGTGCTAAGTCTTTTTGTTTACTTTCAATCATAATATCGAAATTATGATTGTTTTTTTTCGCAATGTGTAAGAAGGGCTTAATAAACTCTAAATCGATATATTCAGCATGGGCCCTAAATTCTTTTTCCGATCTCGGGGAGGAAATGTGAACTTTAGGAGAAATATTTGTATGTGACCAAGTTTCAAAAATTGCAGGAAGCAACTCTTCTAGTGGTTCTTCGCAAAGATTGGCCATATGATGATGATAATCAAATACAAATGGGATATTTTCTTTTTGGCAAATTGATAAAGTTTCAGCAGTTGTATATGTTTTATCATCGTTTTCAAGAGTCATTTGTTTTTTTATATGTGTAGGAAGTTTTTTTATGTTTTCATGGAAGCGCTCAATTGCCTTTTCTTTATTTCCATAGGCTCCACCTACATGAATATTAATGTAAGAAGAATCTGCAATGCCTATAGCATCTAATATTTTATAATGATAAGTCATATCCGTAATAGCGTTAGTAGTAATATGTGGCTTGTCGCTTGTAAATAGCGTAAATTGATTTGGATGAAAACTTATTCGTAAATTGTGTTCTTTAATTAAAGCCCCTATTTTACGCCAAAGTGGTGTGAATACCCCAATATAGTCAAACTCGACTTCGGGATGTGTTGCAAGTGGGACGATGGAAGATGATAGGCGATATAGTGGGATTTCATGTGCTATATTGTAATGAAGGATACGTATTGTGTGCTCTAAATTTTGCCTTATAACATGGTACAGTTTGTCTTCTCGTTCTTGCTTGCTGAGTTTCTTAAAGCTTGTAAACGTCATTGTTTTGGCAGGAGAACAGTCCCAGAGTGCCATTGCATGTGAGACATATCCAAACCGTATAATCATATGAGATACCCCCTTTTATTCATTGTTTTTCCTATAAAAAGAAAGCAAGCATTGTTCCAATCCATTCCTTTCCTCTATCGATAAGAGAAGGCGGGTTTACATCACTATAGGAAAGTACGGATGCATTCTCTAGATCTTCATGGAATTTATTTTTTACTGTTTGAATGAAATGTTTATTATATAACAGGCAGTTTATTTCATGGTTAATATATAAACTTCTCATATCAAAGTTTGCCGTTCCGATATCACAAATATCATCGTCCACTATAATAATTTTGGCGTGAAAAAATCCTTGTTGAAATGCATAAATATTGCAACCAGCCTGTATTAATTTTCGGCAGTACGGGAATTTTGCTTCTCGAACGAGAGGGTGATCAGCTTTTTCTGGAACAAGAATTGTGATTTGAACCCCTCTTTCTCTTGCTTTTAATAAGGCATTCATAATTTTTTTTCCAGGAATGAAATATGGTGTACCGATACAGATTTCTTTTTTTGCCCCGTTAATTAAATGTAAAAAAGTATGTTGTAAATAAGCACCATCAGTCGGAATAAATTGATGCAGGATGGTACCTTTGTTTTGTTTTGGAAAATAAAGAGAAGCATCCAATAAATTCTGTTTCGTATCATCAAACCAGTCATGCAAAAATTGCTTTTGTAAATCTTGAACCCCTTCTCCTGTAAGGCGTAAATGATAGTCTCGCCATAATCCTAAATATTCATTATGCCCTAGATACTCTTCGCCGATATTAAATCCCCCGATATAGCCGGTTTTCCCATCAATCACTGTAATTTTCCTATGATTTCTTTGATTAGCAGAAAAGAAAGGCAGAGGAAATTTTACCTTATGACAAAATGAAAAAGATATACCATGTTTTTGCAGGGAGCGAATAGCTTCGTTTGATAAAGAATGGCTGCCAAATCGATCAAGTAAAAGTCGTACTTCAATTCCTTCCTGAGCCTTATCAATCAGCAATTTTAAAAATTCACGACTGATTTTATCGTTTTTTACAATGAAGAATAAAATATGAATGTGATGCTGTGCTTGTTTTATATCAGTAAATAAAGCGTCATATAAATCTTTCCCGTATGTATAAAGGTGAAAATCACTTTGACGTAAAGGGAAAGTGCGAGGGCTTACTCGTTTTAAATGAAGAAGTCGCCCGTATGAAAGGTCAATTGTAATCCAAAGAGCAACGGATATTAACAAAAGAGATAAGTAGAGCATCAGTGAATTCCCTCCTTCGCATTCTTTTCACCTTCAGTGTGTTACAAATGATACGGGTAGCATGGCTCTTATTATAAATTTCATTAGAGGATAGTATGTTGCACTGATTAAAGTTTCACTTTATCCCGCTTTAACGGGCAGTAAGCCTTTCAACTCAAAACTGTTGAATAAGTAGAAGTTAGTTTGGAAATCAACTGCCCGTAAAAGCCCGATTGGTTCAACTAATAATCAGCGGGGGATGAACCACCCCTACTGATTAAAGTTTCACTTTATAGTTTCACCGAAATAAACAGCTTTATGAAAAAATGTGTTGTTCTATAACAAAAAACTGTTGACTGAATGCTCACTCATTATATAATGGGGATAGGGGATATAATTCAGAAAATTATATATTTTTGAAGATTCGAAAAAAGAAAGAGGGCTTACAAAGAGAGGGGTAGCATAAAAATGAATAGCTTACTGATCATTAATTGGCTGGCTGCCATTGCTGTTATTGCTTATGCAGGATATTTGTTTGTATATCTTATACGGACGAGAATGGCCTACATACAATTAGGGAAAAAAATTGAATTTGACCGTCGTTTTAAAGAGCGTTGGGATCTCCTTAAGGTCAATGTTTTCGGTCAGAAAAAGCTGCTGAAAGATAAGAAAAGCGGCATCATTCACGTTATGTTCTTTTACGGATTTATTCTTGTCCAATTTGGAGCAATTGACTTCGTTTGGAAAGGACTCGCACCAGGATCACATCTTCCACTTGGACCACTATACCCTGCATTTACATTCTTCCAGGAAATTGTCACACTTGTTATTTTAATTGCAGTATTTTGGGCTTTTCATAGACGTTATGTAGAAAAGCTTGTTCGTTTAAAACGTAACTTCAAATCAGGTCTTGTTCTTATCTTTATCGGTGGCTTAATGATTTCTGTGCTACTTGGTAACGGTATGGGAATTATATGGCATGGCGAGGAGCTTTCATGGAGTGAACCAATTGCTTCTGCAATCGCTTACGTTTTTAGCGGGATAAATGAAACCGTAGCCATTTCAGTGTTCTATTTTTCTTGGTGGGTGCATTTACTAATTTTGTTAACGTTTTTAGTGTATGTTCCACAATCAAAACATGCGCATTTAATTGCGGGACCAGCTAATGTATTCTTCGGTCGTCTTTCAAACCCAGGGAAGCTTGAAAAGATTGATTTTGAAGATGAAACGCAAGAAACATTTGGTGTTGGTAAAATTGAAGACTTTAGACAAAATCAACTTATTGACTTATACGCTTGTGTAGAGTGTGGCCGTTGTACAAATATGTGTCCGGCAACAGGAACAGGAAAAATGTTATCGCCGATGGACTTAATTTTAAAACTTCGCGATCATTTAACTGATAAAGGAGCTGCGGTAACATCAAAAGCACCGTGGGTTCCAGTAGTTGCCTTCAATAACACACAAGGAAATCAGTTAGCGATGATGGCAGCTGGAAAAGGACAACAAGAATCAGCGTCTACAACACTCGCTTACGATCCGAGTTTAATCGGAGATGTTATTACAGAAGAAGAGATTTGGGCATGTACAACGTGTCGTAACTGTGAAGATCAATGCCCAGTTATGAATGAGCATGTTGACAAAATTATTGATTTACGTCGATATCTCGTTTTAACAGAAGGAAAAATGGACGCGGAAGCACAACGCGCGATGACAAATATCGAGCGTCAAGGAAATCCGTGGGGGCTGAACCGTAAAGAGCGTGAAACATGGCGCCAAGGTGATGACGAAGTAACAGTTCCAACTGTAAAAGAAAAATCAAAAGCTGGGGAGGAATTCGAGTATTTATTCTGGGTTGGTTCAATGGGATCATACGACAATCGTAGTCAGAAGATTGCGATATCGTTTGCGAAGTTAATGAACGAAGCAGGCATTTCATTCGCAATTCTCGGTAATAAAGAAAAGAATTCTGGAGATACACCACGCCGCCTCGGAAATGAATTTGTATTCCAAGAGATGGCGACAAAGAATATCGAAGAATTTGAAAAGGCAGGAGTGAAGAAAATCGTTACGATTGATCCTCATGCTTATAACACATTTAAAAATGAGTATCCGGACTTTGGCTTGCAAGCAGAAGTCTATCATCATACAGAATTGTTAGCTCAGTGGGTGAAAGAAGGGCGCTTAAAGCCTGTTCACGCTATTGAAGAAACAGTTACGTACCATGATTCCTGTTATTTAGGAAGATACAACGAAGTGTACGAAGCGCCACGTGACATTTTGAAAGCGATTCCTGGAGTGAATCTTGTAGAAATGGCACGTAATCGTGAAACGGGAATGTGCTGTGGCGCAGGTGGTGGCTTAATGTGGATGGAAGAAACAACAGGTTCTCGTATTAACGTTGCTCGTACAGAACAAGCATTAGCTGTACAGCCATCCATTATTGGTACAGGTTGTCCATATTGCTTAACGATGATCAGTGATGGAACGAAAGCGAAAGAGGTAGAAGAGAAAGTTCAAACTCTTGATGTGACAGAGATTTTAGAACGATCTGTTATCGGACAGAAAAAAGAAGCGATGTAGTTTGTAAGAATGTATACAACTTTAGAAAGAGGTGCAATGATTGCACCTCTTCTCAACGTAGGGATACCGAGCGAGCGCTCAGTGTTAAAAAATGAAATGGGGGAAAGAAACATGAGTAAAACAGTTATTTTAAGTGCTGCAAGAACACCAGTTGGAAAATTTGGAGGATCTTTAAAAGATGTAAAAGCGAAGGAACTTGGAGGAATTGCAATTAAAGCAGCGCTTGAAAGAGCAAATGTTGCGGCTAGTGATGTTGAAGAAGTTATATTTGGAACGGTTATTCAAGGTGGGCAGGGACAAATTCCATCGCGCCAAGCTGCGAGGGCTGCTGGAATCCCTTGGGAAGTGCAGACGGAAACAGTGAATAAAGTTTGTGCATCAGGGCTTCGTGCGGTTACTTTAGCGGATCAGATTATTCGTACTGGCGATCAATCACTGATTGTAGCTGGCGGTATGGAGTCGATGAGTAACAGTCCTTACATTTTACGTGGAGCAAGATGGGGATACAGAATGGGCAACAACGAAGTTATTGATTTAAACGTTGCTGACGGTTTAACATGCGCATTTTCAGGTACACACATGGGCGTTTATGGCGGAGAAGTTGCAAAGGAAGATGGAATTTCTCGCGAAGCGCAAGATGAATGGGCATATCGTAGCCATCAGCGTGCGGTTTCAGCGCATAAAGAAGGGCGTTTTGAAGAGGAAATCGTACCAGTAACGATTCCGCAAAGAAAAGGCGATCCTATTGTCGTTGCAAAGGATGAGGCGCCACGTGAAGATACAACGATTGAAAAGTTAGCAAAGTTAAAACCTGTATTTGATAAGACAGCGACGGTGACAGCTGGTAATGCGCCAGGACTAAACGATGGTGGTGCCGCACTTGTATTAATGAGCGAAGACAGAGCGAAGCAAGAAGGAAGAAAGCCATTAGCGACAATTTTGGCGCATACAGCAATTGCAGTGGAATCTAAAGATTTCCCAAGAACGCCAGGTTATGCAATTAACGCATTGCTTGAAAAAACAGGCAAGACAATTGAAGACATCGATTTATTCGAGATTAATGAAGCATTTGCAGCGGTAGCAATCGCAAGTACAGAAATCGCAGGAATTGATCCAGAAAAATTGAATGTAAATGGCGGCGCAGTGGCGATGGGACATCCGATTGGAGCAAGCGGAGCGCGCATTATCGTTACACTAATCCATGCACTTAAGCAGCGCGGCGGCGGAATTGGAATTGCTTCGATTTGTAGCGGTGGCGGTCAAGGGGACGCGGTGATGATTGAAGTTCACTAATTAAAGTTCGAGGGTATAAAATTTATTAACAATTAAGGGGGAAGAAAAAATGGGTGTACAAAACATTGTTGTAATTGGTGCAGGGCAAATGGGATCAGGAATTGCACAAGTATGTGCAATGGCAGGATATGACGTGAAGGTACAAGATTTAAAACAAGAGCAATTAGATAGAGGATTGGCTATCATTACGAAAAACCTAGCGCGCCAAGTAGAAAAAGGACGCATGAAGGAAGAAGAGAAGGAAGCGACATTAAATCGTCTTACAGTAACGCTTGATTTAGATTGTGTGAAAGAAGCGGATCTTATTATTGAAGCAGCTGTTGAGAAAATGGATATTAAAAAGAAAATCTTTGCGAATCTAGATGAAATTGCTCCAGAACATGCAATTTTAGCGACGAATACGTCATCTCTGCCAATTACAGAAATTGCAGCGGTAACGAAGCGTCCGGAAAAAGTAATCGGTATGCACTTTATGAATCCAGTTCCAGTTATGAAGCTTGTTGAGATTATTCGTGGTTTGGCTACCGATGATGCGGTATATGAAGCAATTGAAGATATTACGAAAAAAATTGGGAAAGTACCAGTTGAAGTGAATGATTTCCCAGGTTTTGTATCAAACCGCATTTTGCTACCGATGATTAACGAAGCGATTTATACGTTATATGAAGGTGTAGCGACGAAAGAAGCAATTGATGAAGTCATGAAGCTTGGTATGAACCATCCGATGGGGCCTTTGACACTCGCTGATTTTATCGGTTTAGATACGTGTTTATACATTATGGAAGTGTTGCATGAAGGATTAGGAGATAGTAAATATCGCCCATGTCCGTTATTACGTAAGTATGTGAATGCAGGATGGTTAGGGCGTAAAACAGGTCGTGGATTCTACGTTTACGAATAAATGCCCCCTTTGTTACAACATAGTGGTCTTACCAAATTATTTAAAGGATATATAGCAAATGGAGGCGGAATATATGAACTTTCGTTTTAATGAAGAGCAGCAAATGATGAGGAAAATGGTTCAGGACTTTGCACAGAAGGAAATAGCTCCCTTTGTTCCTAGTATGGAACAAGGGGGGTTCCCGAAAGAGATTTTACAAAAGATGGGTGAGCTTGGATTAATGGGTATTCCAGCGCCTGCAAAATACGGCGGGGCAGAAATGGACTTTATTTCTTACATTCTAGCAATTGAGGAAATCTCAAAGGTAAGTGCAACAGTTGGTGTAATTTTAGCTGTACATACGTCAGTTGGAATGAATCCGATTTTATATTTCGGAACAGAAGAACAGAAGAAAAAATATGTTTCTAAACTTGCAACCGGGGAATATTTAGGCGCATTTGCTTTAACAGAGCCAAATGCAGGATCAGATGCAGGGAGTTTGAAATCAAGAGCTGTGAAAAAAGGCGATCATTATATTATTAATGGATCGAAAGTGTTTATTACAAATGGTGGTGAAGCAAGTACATACATTGTATTCGCTTCTACAAATCCAAAGGCAGGAAAAAGTGGTATTTCTGCATTTATAGTAGAGAAAGATACACCTGGTTTAATCATCGGAAAAGATGAACATAAGATGGGACTTCTCGGTTCTCGTACAGTACAACTTACTTTTGAAGATATGAAAGTACCAGCTGAGAATTTACTTGGGGAAGAAGGACAAGGATTCAAGGTGGCGATGGCGAATTTAGATGTTGGGCGAATTGGAATCGGTGCACAGGCGTTAGGAATTGCTGAAGCGGCGCTTGCATGTGCGATTGATTATGCAAAAGAACGAGAACAATTCGGGAAGCCCATTGCGGCGCAGCAAGGGATTGGCTTTAAACTTGCAGATATGGCAACAAGTGTCGAGGCAGCAAGGTTACTCGTATATAGAGCGGCATCTCTTAGGGCACAAGGATTACCATGCGGTAAAGAAGCATCTATTGCGAAATTATTTGCTTCTAAGACAGCGGTTGAAGTCGCGATTGAGGCGGTGCAAGTATTTGGTGGTTACGGTTATACGAAAGACTATCCAGTAGAACGATTTTTCCGTGATGCGAAAATCACGCAAATATATGAAGGAACAAGTGAAATACAGAAACTTGTTATTAGCCGTGCTTTATAAAAGGGCGAGGGGGAGACGGAGATGCATTTTAAACTATCAGAAGAACATGAAATGATAAGAAAAATGGTTCGAGATTTTGCTAAAAATGAAGTGGCACCAACAGCAGCTGAGCGTGATGAGGAAGAGCGATTTGATCGAGAATTATTTGATCAAATGGCAGAGCTTGGTTTAACTGGTATTCCATGGCCTGAAGAGTACGGCGGAATTGGAAGCGATTACTTAGCGTACGTAATCGCTATTGAAGAATTATCTCGCGTTTGTGCTTCAACAGGCGTAACACTGTCCGCGCATACTTCACTTGCGGGATGGCCAATTTTTAAATTTGGGACGGAAGAGCAAAAGCAAAAATTTTTACGACCGATGGCTGAAGGGAAGAAAATTGGTGCATACGGCTTAACGGAGCCAGGATCTGGATCGGATGCTGGTGGAATGAAGACAATTGCAAAGAGAGATGGAGACCATTATATTTTAAATGGATCAAAAATTTTCATTACAAATGGCGGTATTGCTGATATTTATGTTGTTTTTGCGCTAACTGATCCTGAATCGAAGCAGCGTGGTACGAGTGCATTTATTGTAGAAAGTGATACACCGGGATTTTCAGTTGGGAAGAAGGAGAGCAAGCTAGGGATTCGCTCTTCACCAACGACTGAAATTATGTTTGAAGATTGCCGTATTCCTGTAGAGAATCTACTTGGAGAAGAGGGGCAAGGGTTTAAAGTTGCGATGCAAACATTAGATGGAGGTCGTAACGGTATTGCGGCGCAAGCTGTTGGTATTGCACAAGGGGCTTTAGATGCTTCTGTAGAATATGCAAGGGAGCGCCATCAATTTGGAAAACCAATTGCGGCGCAGCAAGGGATTGGCTTTAAACTTGCAGATATGGCAACAGATGTAGAAGCGGCACGCCTTTTAACATATCAAGCGGCTTGGCTTGAATCAGAAGGGCTTCCGTATGGAAAAGAATCAGCGATGTCAAAAGTATTTGCAGGGGATACAGCTATGAAGGTGACGACTGAAGCGGTGCAAGTATTTGGTGGTTACGGCTATACGAAAGATTATCCAGTAGAGCGTTATATGAGAGATGCAAAGATTACACAAATATATGAAGGAACACAAGAGATTCAGAGGCTTGTAATTTCTCGTATGTTAACGAAGTAGGAACGAAAGCGTAGGTATTTTCCTACGCTTTTTCCTTCCAAAAAATAATAGAGAGAGGTGAAGGGAATGGTTAAACATAATGTACATGCATCGGTGAAAGATGAAAAATTAGTTGCGTTAAGACGTGAACAAATGATTAAAGGTGCGGTGCAACTGTTTAAACAAAAAGGATTTCCGCGTACAACAACGAGAGAAATTGCAAAAGCGGCTGGATTTAGTATAGGGACACTTTATGAGTACATTCGTACAAAAGACGATGTTTTATATTTAGTTTGTGATAGTATATATGAACATGTAAAAGAACGATTAGAGGAAGTAGTGTGTACAGAAAAAGGGAGTGTAGAAAGTTTAAAGATAGCAATAACGAATTACTTTAAAGTGATGGACGAATTGCAGGAAGAAGTATTGATAATGTATCAAGAGGTACGCTTTTTACCGAAAGAATCACTTCCGTATGTATTAGAAAAGGAGTTTCAAATGGTAGGAATGTTCGAGGATATTTTAGAACAGTGTACGGAAAATGGAACATTTACATTAAATAAAAAAGAAATACAGCTTCTTGCCCATAATATTTTTATACAAGGGCAGATGTGGGGATTTAGACGCTGGGCGTTGCAAAAACTGTATACGCTCGAAGAATATACAGAAATGCAAATTAGGTATGTATTGCAAGGGGCCCATATGCTTCCGAAATAAGGAACAGACAAATTATAATTTTACTACCCTATAAAAGTTTCCCGTTTTTTTTGTAGCATATTTGTGCGACTTTTGTTTATAATGAATAGTATGGATTTTTTTAAGCAGGCCGTTATATATAAGGTTATATTTGATGAAAGGAAGTGCCGCATAAGTGGATTTTAAGCAATATTCACCAGAAGAGCTAAAAGAATGTTCAATGATTGAAGTTGTACATAGCGTTTTAGGGGATAAAAAACAAGCAACGACATTCAACGAGTTGGTTCAAGAAATCGCTCAAGTGCTGGGACTATCTCAAGAGCAAGTTAATGCGAAAATCGCACAATTTTATACAGACTTAAACATCGATGGACGTTTCATTAATTTAGGAGAAAATCGTTGGGGACTACGCAGCTGGTACCCATACGAGCAAATTGATGAAGAAATCTTGCCTCAACCAAAACCGAAGAAGAAACGTAAAGTTGAAGAAGACGGTTTTGATGACTACATTGAAGAAGATGAAGATGACTTCGACGATGCAGACGTAAGTGAAGATGAAGACGATGTAGAAGATTTGGACAAGGTTCTTGAAGAAGAAGACGGAGATGACGACGATCTTGATGATTTAGACGAAGATGACGATGACTTCGCTGAAGAAGAACTTGAGTATGATGAAACTGAAGAAGAAGAAGAGGAAGAACTGTAGTTCTTGACTTTTCATTATCGTCCATGTAGAATCATTTTTGGGCTCTTTAAAAAAGGACGATAATACTTTTAAAGTGTAAATATAAAAGAAAATTGCTCCCTACTTATTACTTTTTGTGATGAGGGGAGCAATTTTCTTTTTTGTTTTTTGTTTAGAAAATAAAAAGAGTCTAACAATAAGATGGATACAGTGTTATCTACATACGTTGCGCTTTGCAACGGTGATTATATAACAGCAAAATAGAAGGGAGCTTTTTCATGACTAAGTATATTTTTGTAACAGGCGGTGTAGTATCGTCTTTAGGAAAAGGTATTACAGCAGCATCTCTTGGAAGACTTTTAAAAAATCGTGGTTTAAACGTAACGATTCAAAAGTTTGATCCATACATTAACGTAGACCCAGGGACTATGAGCCCATATCAACACGGTGAGGTATTCGTAACAGATGATGGCGCAGAAACTGACTTAGACCTTGGTCACTATGAGCGTTTTATCGACATTAACTTAAACAAATACAGCAACGTAACAACAGGTAAAATTTACTCTTCAGTTCTTCAAAAAGAGCGTCGCGGTGAATATTTAGGAGGAACAGTTCAAGTTATTCCTCACATTACTAACGAAATTAAAGAACGCGTATATCGTTCTGGTCGTGAAACAAATGCGGATGTTGTTATTACAGAAATCGGTGGGACTGTTGGTGACATCGAATCTCTACCATTCTTAGAAGCAATCCGTCAAATTAAGAGCGACATCGGTCGTGACAATGTAATGTACATTCACTGTACGTTAATCCCGTACTTAAAAGCAGCGGGTGAAATGAAGACAAAACCAACACAACATAGTGTTAAAGAACTTCGTAGCTTAGGTATTCAACCAAACATTATCGTTGTTCGTACAGAAATGCCTGTTTCTCAAGATATGAAAGACAAGCTTGCATTGTTCTGTGACATCGATACAAAAGCAGTTATCGAAGCTCGCGATGCAGATACTTTATATGCGGTTCCATTATCTCTTCAAGAACAAAACATGGACCAAATCGTTTGTGACCACTTAAAATTAGACAATCCAGCTGCAGATATGACAGAGTGGACTGCTCTAGTTAACAAAGTGCGTAATCTTTCTAAGAAAACAAAAATCGCTCTTGTTGGTAAATATGTAGAACTTCAAGATGCTTATATTTCTGTTGTAGAAGCACTTCGTCATGCTGGTTACTCATTCGACACAGATGTAGAAGTGAAATGGGTAAATGCTGAGCACGTAACAGCAGAAAACGTAAAAGAATTAGTTGGCGATACAGATGGTATCCTTGTACCAGGTGGCTTCGGTGATCGTGGTGTAGAAGGTAAAATCGTTGCGATTCAATATGCTCGTGAAAACAAAGTTCCATTCTTAGGAATTTGCTTAGGTATGCAACTTGCATCAATCGAATTCGCGCGTAATGTATTAGGTTTAGAAGGTGCTAACTCTTCTGAAATCAACCCTGACACACCATATGCAATCATCGACTTATTACCAGAACAAAAAGATGTAGAGGACCTAGGTGGTACACTTCGTCTTGGTCTATACCCATGTAAGCTTGCTGAAGAAACAAATGCTTACAATGCTTATAATGAGCCGGTTGTATATGAGCGTCATCGTCATCGTTATGAGTTCAACAACCAGTTCCGTCCGGATATGGAAAAAGAAGGATTTGTATTCTCTGGTACAAGCCCAGACGGCCGTCTAGTTGAAATCATTGAATTAAAAGACCACCCTTGGTTCGTGGCAGCACAGTTCCATCCAGAACTTGTTTCTCGTCCAAACCGTCCACAACCATTGTTCCATGACTTCGTAAGAGCTTCTATTACGAATAAAGAGAGCAAGTAATAAAAAAAGCGCCTGAAATAAGGCGCTTTTTTTTAATATTCGTTTAACATTTCATCGATTGTAAATTTGATTCCGTGATAAGCAAATAAAGCTACTATTAAACTTGGGAATCCGTAGCGATTACCTTCATCGTCTGGAATAAGACCTTTTAACAGTTTTATATCAATATGTACGTCTGTATATCGTTCGAGTGATTCCGTACCTTCTTGAAGAGCAGAAATGCCGACAATAGAGTGTCCCTCTTCTTGTAGTTTTTTTGCAATTTCTACAACCGCTTCATCTGTTGAAAAACGGCTAATAAGAAGTACACGATCCGCAGAGGTTACTTCTGCTTCTTTACCATTTTCAAATAAGCGTTTTGCTTGCTTCATTGGTTCAGCACCGAATAGTGCTTCGGCAATAACGCCCTCCATCTCATTTGTACCATATAAATAAATGAAACCATCGCCAACTAGTGCTTGAGCAAGTAAACGAGCGCTATCTTCTATATTCATTTCTTCTTTTTGAGAAACTCTGGAGAAATAACCACTTAATTGAGTTGAAAAAATTTTTAACATAATGTTACTCCCTTCGTACGTGTTTGCCGGCTTTCATTATAGTTTATTTTTTTAGAAAGGTGAAATCGTAGGGTAGCATAACAAAATAGGAAACGGTAAAATAAGAAAGAATAGGAAGGAATTTGCCAAAGAATAGCGAAAATAAATCGTTAAGATATAAGAAGCTTTAAATCTTGTACTTACACAGAAAGGTTGGGAATTATGGAAGGTAAAATTTTAATCGTTGATGATCAATATGGGATTCGTGTGTTATTACATGAAGTGTTCCAAAAAGAAGGTTATCAGACATTCCAAGCAGCAAATGGATTTCAAGCTTTAGATATCGTGAAAAAAGATAATCCAGATTTAGTAGTGTTAGATATGAAAATTCCAGGCATGGATGGTATAGAGATTTTAAAGCATGTAAAAGAAATTGATGAGAGTATTAAAGTAATTTTAATGACTGCTTATGGAGAACTTGATATGATCCAAGAAGCAAAAGATTTAGGAGCTTTAATGCATTTTGCTAAACCATTTGATATTGATGAAATTCGTCAAGCTGTGAGAAATGAGCTCGCTGTAGAGGCATAAAAATGAATTTTTTATAAAAAATATGGAAAAAAGCGTTTACATGGACTATTGTGCAGGTGAATACGGTTGAGTTTTTGAGTACAAGTTGTTATCCTATTGAGTGTAGAAAAAAGTCCGGTATGTAGATATACATATTTTACCTTATTCTGGTCATACTACCAGCGATAAGAACTTATCGGATACAAAAAACGTTTTTTAGGAGGATTCACCATGCCTTTAGTTTCTATGAAAGAAATGCTAAACAAAGCACTAGAAGGAAAATACGCAGTTGGTCAATTCAACATGAACAACTTAGAGTGGACTCAAGCTATCTTAGCTGCTGCGGAAGAAGAAAAATCTCCTGTAATCCTAGGTGTATCTGAGGGTGCAGCTCGTCATATGACTGGTTTCAAAACAGTTGTAGCTATGGTTAAAGCTTTAATCGAAGAAATGAACATCACTGTTCCTGTAGCGATTCACCTTGACCATGGTTCAAGCTTCGAAAAATGTAAAGAAGCAATCGATGCAGGTTTCACATCTGTAATGATTGACGCTTCTCACCACCCATTCGAAGAAAACGTTGAAACTACTAAACAAGTAGTAGAATACGCACACGCTCGTAACGTATCTGTTGAAGCTGAGCTTGGAACAGTTGGCGGACAAGAAGACGACGTAATCGCTGAAGGCGTAATTTACGCTGACCCAGCAGAGTGTAAGCACCTTGTTGAAGCAACAGGTATCGATTGCCTAGCTCCAGCTTTAGGTTCTGTACACGGTCCTTACAAAGGTGAGCCTAACTTAGGATTCGCTGAAATGGAACAAGTTCGTGACTTCACTGGCGTACCTTTAGTATTACATGGTGGTACTGGTATCCCAACTGCTGATATCGAAAAAGCTATCTCTTTAGGTACTTCAAAAATCAACGTAAACACTGAGAACCAAATCGAGTTTACAAAAGCTGTTCGTGAAGTATTAAACAAAGACCAAGAAGTTTACGATCCTCGTAAATTTATCGGACCTGGCCGCGACGCTATCAAAGCAACTGTTATTGGTAAAATTCGCGAATTCGGTTCTAACGGTAAAGCGTAAGAATAAAATTCCGTTTTGGAAACCGTCTAGTCTTTTAGACGGTTTCCTTTCGTTGTATAATGAAAGCGTGAACAAGTCTAAAGATTTTATCATTTTTGGTTTTTAAATAGAAAATAATGTGCATAGTCCTATTAATAAATGTGATAACGTATCTAAATTGATAAAGTGAATTCGATGAATAGTTGATCTTTATCTATTCGTGCTATAGGAGAAATGAAGATAATGGTTTCCTATTTATTGAGTTTTGGGATGGAAAGAGTAATTGAGATTCTTAAGGGGAGCTTTCTATAAAAAGATAGAAAGTAAATACATTCACAAGAAGGGAGCTCAATATGGAAAAATTGCTAATTGAAGGCGGAAGAGCTTTAAATGGAACAATTCGAGTAAGTGGTGCAAAGAACAGTGCCGTTGCATTAATTCCAGCGACAATTTTAGCAGATACTCCAGTAACTATTGGTGGTGTCCCTAATATTTCGGACGTGAAAATGTTAGGAGACTTACTAGAGGAAATTGGAGGGAAAGTAACTTATGGACAGGAGGAGGAGATGGTAGTCGATCCTTCTAACATGGTTGCAATGCCTTTGCCAAATGGAAAAGTGAAAAAATTGCGCGCTTCTTATTATTTAATGGGTGCGATGCTTGGCCGTTTTAAAAAAGCTGTTATTGGGCTTCCGGGTGGATGTCATTTAGGACCGAGGCCGATTGATCAGCATATTAAAGGGTTTGAAGCGCTAGGTGCACATGTTACGAATGAACAAGGTGCCATCTATTTAAGAGCAGATGAGCTACGTGGGGCACGTATTTATTTAGATGTTGTTAGTGTAGGAGCTACGATTAATATTATGCTAGCAGCTGTACGAGCGAAAGGTAGAACTGTTATTGAAAATGCAGCGAAAGAGCCCGAGATCATTGATGTAGCTACATTGTTAACAAGCATGGGAGCACGTATTAAAGGTGCTGGTACAGATGTAATCCGAATAGATGGTGTGGACTCTTTACATGGTTGTCACCATACTATCATCCCAGATCGTATTGAAGCTGGTACGTATATGATTCTAGGAGCTGCATCAGGAGGAGAAGTAACGGTTGATAATGTTATTCCTCAGCATTTAGAATCAGTTACTGCAAAGCTAAGAGAAGCTGGTGTTCAAGTTGAAACGAACGATGATCAAATTACGGTGAACGGTAATAGAAAGCTAAAAGTAGTTGATATCAAAACGCTTGTATATCCAGGTTTTCCAACGGATTTACAACAGCCGTTTACGACGCTTTTAACAAAGGCGCACGGGACGGGAGTTGTAACAGATACAATTTACGGTGCCCGTTTCAAGCACATTGATGAATTACGTCGTATGAATGCTCAAATTAAAGTAGAGGGTCGTTCGGCAATTGTAACTGGTCCTGTGTTACTGCAAGGTGCAAAAGTGAAGGCGAGTGATTTACGAGCGGGAGCGGCACTTGTTATTGCAGGGTTAATGGCAGATGGAATTACAGAAGTAACAGGACTTGAGCATATTGATCGAGGTTATGAGAATATAGTGGACAAGCTTAAAGGGCTTGGAGCAAACATTTGGCGAGAACAAATGACAAAGCAAGAAATTGAAGAGATGAAGAACGCATAAGTGATACTTCCGCAAGGGGGAAGCGAAGCATCACTACTTGCGGAAGTACACTTTATAGAAAAACACGGTTCACAAAATACGGCAGAAATATAAAGGCTTAAAGGAGAGGGATTATCGTGGAAAGAAGTTTATCTATGGAGTTAGTACGTGTAACAGAGGCTGCAGCTTTATCATCAGCGCGTTGGATGGGGCGCGGGAAAAAGGATGAAGCAGATGGTGCAGCAACATCAGCTATGCGTGATGTATTTGATACAATTCCGATGAAAGGTACAGTTGTAATTGGTGAAGGTGAGATGGATGAAGCACCAATGCTATATATCGGAGAGAAATTAGGTACAGGATATGGACCACGTGTAGACGTTGCGGTTGATCCTTTAGAAGGGACAAACATCGTAGCAGCTGGTGGCTGGAATGCTCTTGCTGTTATTGCAATTGCAGACCACGGTAATTTGTTACATGCCCCTGACATGTACATGGATAAAATCGCGGTTGGCCCAGAAGCAGTCGGGGCGGTCGACATTGATGCGCCTATTATTGATAACTTACGTGCAGTTGCGAAAGCAAAAAATAAAGATATTGAAGATGTTGTAGCGACAGTTTTAAATCGTCCACGTCATCAAGAAATTATCGAAGAAATTCGTAAAGCTGGTGCTCGCATTAAATTAATTAATGATGGAGATGTAGCTGGAGCAATTAATACAGCATTTGATCGTACAGGTGTAGATATTTTATTTGGATCTGGTGGAGCACCTGAAGGTGTATTAGCAGCAGTTGCTTTAAAATGTTTAGGTGGAGAAATTCACGGAAAACTATTGCCACAAAACGAAGCTGAATTAGCACGTTGTAAAAAAATGGGCATAGAAGACATTAATCGTATCCTTCGTATGGAGGACTTAGTAAAAGGTGACGATGCAATCTTTGCAGCAACAGGCGTAACAGATGGAGAACTATTACGCGGTGTTCAATTTAAAGGTAGCGTAGGCACAACGCAATCCCTTGTTATGCGCGCAAAATCAGGCACAGTTCGCTTCGTAGATGGCCGTCATAGCTTAAATAAAAAACCCAACTTGGTTATTAAGTAAAAGGTGGAAGCGGCTCGCTCAGAATCGCAGGACATTGGAACTCTCGACCTTGAAGCGCTCTTTGCTTCGAGTGAGAGAGTGAAATGACCGGAGATTCTAGCCACCGACCATTCTAGCTGCTGAAGCTGGATTAAGTAAAAAGCGTAAGCGGCTCGTTCAGAAAGGTTAAAATGGCCGATCTTTTTAACTATCGGAGCTGGAACTAAATTAAATAAGAAGCGAAGACAAATTTTCTTGTCTTCGCTTCTTGTATTTGTGTTCCAACGTATTGATTAAAACTAGATAAAAGGGTTACAATAGTGAATATTACCCTACTTGAACTTATTGCCTTTCATTATTAATTATTTGCCTTCCGTATTTTTTCCCTTTACCCATGAAAAAAGAGAATAACGTTAAAGTGTGGTGTCTGAATGAATTTGTCAATTGCAGCATTAGAAAACATGAAATTAAAAGAGTTATACGAGCTTGCGAAAGAATTTAAGATTTCGTATTATAGCAAGTTAACGAAAAAAGAGTTAATTTTTTCTATTTTGAAAGCTCGAGCAGAAAAAGAAGGTTTCTTTTTCATGGAAGGTGTATTAGAAATTATTCAATCAGAAGGATTTGGATTCCTACGTCCTATCAACTATTCTCCAAGCTCAGAAGATATTTATATCTCAGCTTCGCAAATTCGTCGTTTCGATTTACGTAATGGAGACAAGGTTTCTGGTAAAGTACGACCTCCGAAAGAAAATGAACGCTATTTTGGGTTATTACAAGTTGAAGCTGTAAATGGAGATGATCCAGATTCAGCAAAAGAGCGTGTGCATTTCCCTGCATTAACACCATTATACCCAGATCGCCAAATGAAATTGGAAACGGAACCGAAAAAGTTACCGACACGCATCATGGATTTAATCGCACCAGTTGGATTTGGACAACGTGGTTTAATTGTTGCGCCTCCAAAGGCTGGTAAAACAAGTCTATTAAAAGAAATCGCGCACAGTGTTACAACAAATCATCCGGAAGCAGAATTAATTGTACTTTTAATTGATGAGCGTCCAGAGGAAGTAACAGACATTGAACGTTCTGTTAAAGGGGATGTTGTAAGTTCTACTTTTGATGAAGTACCAGAAAATCATATTAAAGTAGCTGAGCTTGTGTTAGAACGTGCGATGCGTCTTGTAGAGCACAAGAAAGATGTTATCATTTTAATGGATAGTATTACCCGTTTAGCTCGAGCTTACAACCTCGTTATTCCACCAAGTGGTAGAACATTATCAGGCGGTATCGATCCAGCTGCCTTCCATAGACCGAAGCGTTTCTTTGGAGCTGCGCGTAATATTGAAGAAGGCGGTAGCTTAACAATTTTAGCAACAGCCCTTGTTGATACAGGATCCCGTATGGACGATGTTATTTACGAGGAATTTAAAGGAACTGGAAATATGGAACTTCACTTAGATCGTTCATTAGCTGAACGTCGTATCTTCCCGGCGATTGATATTCGTCGTTCTGGTACACGTAAAGAAGATCTATTAATTCCAAAAGAACATTTAGACAAGTTATGGGGCATTCGTAAAACAATGCGTGATACACCAGACTTCGTTGAAAGTTTCTTACGTAAGCTTCGTCAAACGAAGACAAATGAAGAGTTTTTACAAAACATTGTTGCAGACTCGAAAAGGTATGTAACAACTAAGTAAAGGGAAAAAATCAGGACTCGCTTATTTTATAGTAAGCGAGTTTTTTATGCTGTTTAGGTGATATTAAAGAGGGAAATAAGTGGAAGAACTTGAGTTAGTCAGAGCTGGATGAGCCGCTTCAGCAGTTAAAATTTTTAGTCATTTCGCTCTCTTGCATGAAGCAAAGAGCGCTTCAAGGTCGAGAGTTTAAAGTGCCCTGCGATTCTGAACGAGCCGTCTCCACTTTAAGATAATATCCAGTTCCGGTGGCTAGCTCTTCGCATCTAAGAACCTTCCGCCCGAAAGGTAAAAAGCACCTTTAGGGCGAAAGAACCTTAGCTGGTCAGAGCTGAGCGAGCCACCTCCACTTTCAATTTAATATCCAGCTCCAGCGGCTAGAATGGTCGGTGGCTTCGCGTCTTCCTACGAGGCAAAAAGCGCCTCTACGTCAGAAGCTCCATCCCCCTCCCATTCTGAACGAGCCGCTTGCGCTTTTAAAATTAAAAAGACAAAAACAGGTAGTTGCAAAATGAAGTTAGCCTTGTTATAATTTCATCATATGTGTTTCATCAATATAGTTGTGTATGCAGCTGAAGATGAAAAACTCTGTTTCGAAAATGATTCAGGGCGGAAGGAGATGAAAAGAATGAAAGCAGGAATTCACCCAGATTACAAGAAAGTTGTATTCATGGACACAAACACAGGCTTCAAATTCTTAAGCGGATCTACTAAAGGATCTAACGAAACTGTTGAGTGGGAAGATGGTAACACTTATCCATTACTAAAAGTTGAGATCAGTTCTGATTCTCACCCATTCTACACTGGACGTCAGAAGTTTGCTACTGCAGACGGACGCGTTGACCGCTTCAATAAGAAATACGGTCTTAAGTAATAAAAACATAAAACAGGCAAGTGTATGTATTCGCTTGTCTGTTTTTTTTGCGAAAATATTATACCTTTACCCTACTTTTAACTGAAAAGTAGATGAAAGGAGAGCTTCATGTACTTAATAAATCAAAATGGCTGGATTGAAGTGATTTGCGGTAGTATGTTTTCTGGCAAGTCAGAAGAGCTAATCCGCCGTGTGCGCCGTACGCAATTTGCAAAACAACATGCAATTGTATTTAAACCATGTATTGATAATCGATATAGTGAAGAAGATGTTGTATCACATAACGGATTAAAGGTAAAAGCAGTTCCTGTTTCAGCTTCAAAGGATATATTTGAACATATTACAGAAGAGCTGGATGTTATTGCAATCGATGAGGTGCAATTTTTTGATGGGGACATTGTGGAAGTGGTGCAAGTATTGGCAAATCGTGGCTATCGTGTCATTGTAGCTGGTTTAGACCAAGATTTCCGTGGTCTACCATTTGGACAAGTTCCTCAGCTGATGGCGATTGCTGAACATGTGACAAAACTACAAGCAGTATGTTCTGTATGTGGATCTCCAGCAAGTCGTACACAACGATTAATTGATGGAGAACCAGCGGCATTTGATGATCCAATTATTTTAGTTGGAGCTTCAGAATCGTATGAACCACGTTGTCGTCATTGTCATGCAGTACCTGCAAACAAAGATAAGTAAAACTCGCTGCGCAAGGCGGGTTTTTTTCAAAATAGAGAGAATGAGCGGTGTGAGCCGCTTGCGCTTTTAAATATAATTTGCGTTTTTTTGAGTAAGTACCATATACTATTTGTATTAGATACTAGGATGTAGAGGTGAATGATGTGTTAGATCGTTTGCAAGCTGTAGAAAATCGTTATGAGAAGTTAAATGAATTGTTAAGTGATCCAGCGATTATTAGTGATTCAAATAAGCTTCGTGAATATTCAAAGGAACAGTCTGATATACAGGAAACGGTAGAGGTGTATCGTGAGTATAAGGATGTTCGTGAGCAATTAAAAGATGCGAAAGCAATGTTAGAAGATAAGTTAGACGCAGAAATGCGTGAAATGGTAAAAGAAGAAGTTTCTGAGTTAGAATCACAAGATAAAACATTATCAGAGCGTCTGAAAATTTTACTTGTTCCAAAAGACCCTAATGATGATAAGAACGTTATCGTTGAGGTTCGTGGAGCTGCTGGTGGAGACGAGGCAGCTTTATTTGCTGGTGACTTATACCGTATGTATAGCCGTTACGCTGAGGTACAGGGCTGGAAAACGGAGATTATTGAGGCTAGCTATACAGAGTTAGGTGGATATAAAGAGATTATCTTTATGATTAATGGTAAAGGTGCTTTCGCGAAGCTGAAATTCGAGAATGGTGCTCACCGTGTACAACGTGTTCCTGAAACGGAATCTGGTGGACGTATTCATACATCTACAGCAACTGTAGCTGTATTACCAGAGGCAGAAGAAGTAGAAATTGATATTCATGAGAAAGATGTTCGTGTTGATACATTCGCTTCTAGTGGACCTGGTGGACAGAGCGTTAATACAACGATGTCAGCGGTGCGTTTAACGCATTTACCGACTGGTGTAGTTGTATCTTGTCAGGATGAGAAATCACAGATCAAGAATAAAGAAAAAGCGATGAAAGTATTACGCGCACGTGTTTATGATAAGTTTAGACAAGAAGCGCAAGCTGAGTATGATCAAAACCGTAAACAAGCTGTTGGTACGGGAGATCGTTCAGAGCGTATTCGTACGTATAACTTCCCGCAAAACCGTGTTACAGACCATCGAATCGGTTTAACGATTCAAAAGCTAGATCAAATCTTACAAGGTAAGTTAGATGATTTCATCAATGCCTTAGTGATGGAAGATCAGGCTCAAAAGATGGAGGCAGCTGAGTAATGCGTGTCTATGAAGCCCTGAAATGGGCTTCTTCTTTTTTACAGGAAAATGGACGAGATGAAAATGCGGGAGAAATTGTCCTTTGCCATGTATTAAAGGTGAACAGAACAGGATTACTTATGAATATGCGTGAAGAAATAACTGAGGATCAAGAGAAAAGCTTTACGGAGTTTATCCACAAGCATGTAGAAGGTATTCCTATTCAATATATGATTGGTTATGAAAAGTTTTATGGACGGTCTTTCTTTGTGAATGAAGAAGTATTAATACCAAGACCGGAAACAGAAGAGCTTATAGTGGGAGTATTAGAAAGAATCGAGCGCCATTTTGGTGATGAGAAACTACATGTAGCAGATATAGGTACAGGTAGTGGAGCGATTTCTATTACGCTTGCTTTAGAAAATGAAAATCTTCATGTTTATACAGTAGATATTGCACAAGAGTCGATTGAAGTTGCAAAAGAAAATGCAAAAGCTTTAGGTGCAGAAGTAACGTTCTATCACGGTGATTTATTGTCACCATTTCATAAAACGGGTCAAAAGCTAGATGTTGTTGTTTCAAATCCTCCATATATACCGGAAGAGGATTGGCGTGGTCTTTCTCCTGTTGTGAAAGAGCATGAGCCGAAGAGAGCACTTGTTGGTGGTGAAGACGGATTAGATTTCTATCGCCGTTTTATGGAAGAATTGCCGAATGTGTTGCAGAAGAAAGCGATTGTGGCGTTTGAAATTGGAGTAGGACAAGGTGAGGATGTAAAAAGATTGTTACAACAAGCTTTTCCACATGCTCATGTTGAGGTTGTTTTCGATATTAACGGAAAAGATCGTATGGTATTTGCAGAGATGGAGTAAGGTTCACACCTTACTCTATTTTTTTGTGGAAAAATTCATATAGATTTTGAATTTAATAGTTTAGAAAGATGAAAGTCTGTCCACACTGTTTGTAGAAGGGACGGTGGAGGAAATGAAAAAACAAGTTATTGCTTATCTTCTTATACTATTAATTGGTGCACAGTTACTTGTGCAGTTTGGATATATGAAAGCTGATGCGAAAGGGCCTTCAGTTATTCCGAAAGAGGCCGTTCGATTACGAATTTTAGCAAATAGTGATTCAGATAAAGACCAGGCATTGAAACGTAAAGTGCGTGATGAAGTAAAAGCACAAATTGATGGGTGGGTAGCGGATTTAACTTCATTTGAAGAGGCACGCAAAGTAATTCAAAGTCATATTCCAGAAATCGAGAAAACGGTGGAAAATACGTTAAAAAGAGAAGGAAGTAAAGATTCATTTCAAGTGAAATTTAGTAAGAATGTAAAGTTTCCTACAAAGGTATACGGGAATTTTATTTATCCAGCAGGAGAATATGAAGCAGTATTAATCACAATTGGAGAAGGTGAAGGGGCGAACTGGTGGTGTGTATTATTTCCACCAATGTGTTTCTTAGATTTTTCGAGCGGGACAGTTGTAAGAAAAGAAGAGCACGTTGTCAAGGCGGAATCTCCTGAAGAGGAGCAGGTGAAACAACTAGATGAGGAAGTAATAGATAAAGAAGAGAAGAAAGTAGATAAGGTAAAAGAAACGAAAGCTGTAAAGCAGGAAGTAGTAAAAAAAGTAACAGCTTCTGAAAAGAAAGTAGTAAAAAATGAAACAAAAGTCGAAGAGCAGCCTGTAAGTAAAGAAGAAATGAAAACTGTGGAAAAAGTGGAGAAACCTGTGGAGAAAAAACAAGAAAAGCAAAATGAGTATGTAAAAGTAGAAGAGGAAGAAGAAAAGCCAGAAGTTAAATTGTTTATTGTAGAAGCTTTTACATCTTTATTCTCTAAATAGTACTATTAATAAATCCCTCTTCATATATAAAAATGAGGAGGGATTTATTATGAAGAAAGTGTATTTTGCTACGAAAGCAGATGTGGAAAGATTACATTCTTTTTTCGGACAAGCTAATAAAAAAGATGATAAAATAAATGAGTTGTACGCACAATTTATGATTTTGGAAGAGGCGGAAGAAATAAGAGCTGTAATTGGTTATGAACAAAGTGGGGAAGATGTGCTTATTCGTTCTTGTTTATTCACACCTCATGTGGATAAACAGACTTTCTTATATTTTTTTGAAATGTTTTTGCAGTATATGAAAGAAAAAAGTGTTCAACAATTGTACTTACTAACAAATCATCCACAATCTGTACCGATCTTTCAGTTCTTTGACTTTTTTACTATAGAAAAGGATGAGGTTTCAGAGGGAATTCAACAGCTAGAACATTTTTGTAAAAATATAAAAGAGCAGAATGCAATAATACTAAATTGTCAGCTATACACAAAGTTATCCACGGATTAATTAGGTTTATCCACATTTTGTGGATAAACCTTGTTTGTCTTTTGGATAAATCTCATAGTAAACTAAAAATAGACAAGTATTTAAGGATAGAAAAGGACGTGGAAAAAAATGCATACAAATATGTGGGTTGTGGATAATGTTGTGGAAAGAAAAAAATATTATCCACAGTTACAAGAAGCAGCAAAATTATTAAGAGAAAATGAGGCGGTGGCTTTCCCTACGGAAACAGTATATGGGTTAGGTGCAAATGCGATGGATGATGAAGCAATCGCGAAAATTTTCGAAGCGAAAGGAAGACCGAGTGATAATCCACTCATTGTCCATATAGGTACAAAATCTCAGTTAGATGGGATTGTGAAAGAAATTCCACCAGTTGCAGAGAAGTTAATGGCGCATTTTTGGCCAGGACCATTAACAATTATTTTGCCGAGAAAAGAAGGGATTTCAGAGAAGGTGACGGCAGGACTTAATACGGTTGGAGTAAGAATGCCTGATCATCCAATTGCACTTGCTCTTATTGAAGAGGCGAATGTACCTGTTGCGGCACCAAGTGCGAATCGTTCAGGGCGTCCAAGTCCAACATTAGCTTCTCACGTATATGAAGATTTGAATGGGAAGATTGCAGGTATTGTTGATGGTGGTGCAACTGGAGTAGGCGTTGAATCAACTGTAATTGATTGTACAAGCGCGGTTCCAACAATATTACGTCCAGGTGGGATTACGAAAGAACAATTAGAAGCGGTGATAGGTACGGTTTCTTTAGATCCAGCTTTAAAGGATGAGAAGGAAAAACCGAAATCACCTGGAATGAAATACACACATTATGCACCGAAAGCACCACTTAGTATTGTTGAGGGCTCACGTGAGTTTATTCAGCATCTTGTGGATGAGAAAAAGGAAGAAGGATTTAAAGTAGGCGTATTAACGACAGAAGAGTATCAGCATGTATATAGTGCAGATGTTATATTATCTTGTGGTGTTAGAAGTGACTTAGCTATTGTTGCGACTAAATTATATGATGTACTTAGAACATTTGATGCAAGTGAAGTGGATGTTATTTTTAGTGAGTCATTTCCTAATGAAGGAATAGGGAATGCAATTATGAATCGTTTAACAAAAGCGGCAGGACATCATATTATTATTGAATGATAAGGTAAGATTAGCAAACAGAATATTTCTCCTTGGATAAGCATATTGTGAAGTAGCACGTCCAAGGAGGGGCATGAATGACGTTTGAACAGCTAATACCTTTAATAATTATGGCGTTCGCCTTAGGGATGGATGCGTTCTCGGTGAGTCTTGGTATGGGGATGATGCCCCTAAAGTTAAGACAAATCCTGTATATTGGTATGACGATAGGGATATTTCATATTATTATGCCGTTTATAGGAATGGTACTAGGTCGTTTTTTATCAGAGAAATATGGAGATATCGCACATTTTGCGGGTGCTATTTTATTAATCGGACTAGGGTTTTATATCGTATATTCGACCATTTTACAAAATGAAGAGACTAGAACTGCTCCTATTGGAATTAGTTTATTCGTATTTGCATTTGGCGTCAGTATAGATAGTTTCTCAGTAGGGCTTAGTCTTGGTATTTATGGGGCACAGACAATTATTACGATTTTACTGTTTGGATTTGTTAGCATGTTATTAGCGTGGATTGGTTTATTAATTGGGAGACATGCGAAAGATATGCTCGGTACATACGGTGAGATAGTAGGTGGTATCATTTTGGTTGGGTTTGGATTATATATCCTTTTTCCTATATAATTTTATGTAGGAGGGAATTATGAACAAGCTATTGGAATGGTATGTTAAGTTTTTAACCTTCTTTCCTCGATGGCTAAGAAGACTTATAATTTGGGGTATTATTTTGCAAATTTCGATGTTAGGTTGGATTAAGTTAATTCGTGAATGGTGAGATAGTTCCTTTCTGTGAATATTTTGTTTGTACTATATTTATTACGCTAAAAATTACAGATATAGAAAGGATGAGATGAATGACGAGATTGAAGCAAGTTTTTGGTATTATTATTAGTTTTTTTGTTTTTTGGTTTAGTATGCTCGGTGTACAAATGTTTGCTGAGTTTTTAGATATTGAGTCATTGAAATTTGTTGCGGGAAAGACTGAGGCGGCGCGTGCCTTTTACTCTCCGTACCCGTTTTTAATTGTTTTTCTTATTACATTGCTTTCCCTATACTTCTTCGTAATTAAGCTAGGGAAGCCGAAAAAAGAGAAAATGCCTACTTTAGAGGAAAAGAAGGAAGAATTACAATGATAAAATCTCCTGCTAAAAAGCAGGGGATTTTATATTTGAGTGATGGGAGGAATCTAGCTGCCTCCGCTTTTAGATGTTATCCAGCTCCAGCGGCTAGAATGGTCGGTGGCTTCGCGTCTTCCTGCGAGGCAAAAAGCGCCTCTACGTCAGAAGCTCCATCCTCCTCCCATTCTGAACGAGCCGTTTCCGCTTTTAGATTGGCCTAACCAATTCAAATTGTTCTCCTAATTTTGCATAGTTGTGTCCTGCTAGGCGGCTTATTGGTTTGAGTCCTTCTGCGTGAATGCGCCCTTTTTCATATAGATGTTCGGCAACGTGGAAACGAACGACGCGTCCAATTAGTAGATCACAAGCTGGTGAGTCTTCCGTTCCGCCAAGTGGAATTGCACGTTCTAATACGCATTCCATTCGAATATTTGCTTCTTTTACACCTGGAACAGAGATGACTTCACTTTCGATTGGTGTTAGTTTTGCTAGTTCAATTTCACTTTCATTTGGCGGGAGGTTAGCTGCTGTTTCGTTAATTGCTGCTACATATGATTCGTCAGAAATATGTACGACAAATTCTCCTTTTTCAATTGCGTTTCGGGAAGTGTCCTTTCTTTCTCCTGCTTTTCGTTGTACAGATACTGAGATAAGTGGTGGATTAGCAGCGACAATATTGAAATAACTATATGGTGCTCCGTTTAGTACGCCTTCTTTTGTTACAGAAGTAACGAATGCGACAGGACGAGGGATGATACTTCCAGTAAGTAATTTGTAATTATCTTTTTCAGTTTGTTCATTTGGATTAATGGATAACATGCTTGTAATCCCCTTTCTAAATATGGATACTTATTGTTTGTTTACAAGATAACGATGAGAAAATCCTGCTGGAAATAATATTTTGTTTCATAAAAAGAACTTACTTCAATTGTAATGAAGTAAGTTCTTTTTCAAGAATCTCAAATTTGAGATAAAAATTAAAGTAAAACGTATGCCCCAGGCCCGATTAAAGCTACACCAACAGCGACAGCGATTAACATTAAGTTATATTCATATCCGTTTTGTGTTACCCAGTAACCATTTTTTCCGTGAACAGTGAAGATAGCCATTAACATTGTTCCAACGATAAATAATGAACCAACTACAATGAAAATACCTGATGCAAATAAGAAACCACCTAGTAATTCAGTTGTGCCAGCCATAAATGCCATAAATACACCAGGACGTAAACCGATTGACTCCATCCAGCCACCTGTTCCTTTTAAACCGTAACCGCCGAACCAACCAAATAATTTTTGAGCGCCATGACCCATGAATGTAATTCCTATAATAAGACGAATAATAAGTAGACCGAAATCCATCATTTTAAAAAACCCCCTAAAAGTTATTAACTTATCTTACGTAAGTAATACTAAAATAGTTACTTACTTTAGTCAAGTGGATTTTGAAAAAAGTTTGAATTAAATTTTACAAATTAACAACAAAAAATAAAATGTAGTAAAGACCTCTAGACAAGTTGGGCAAAAAAAGAGAAAATATAAATAGAAGTTAACTTCTAATTGTTATTCAGACAATCAGAATTGACTGGAATTTTGTGAAGCGCTACAATAAGAGTCTATTAGTAATGACATAATTTATTTCGAAAGCGTTTTTACAGTATAATATTCGAAGTATGAAGTCTTACATGTATCCCGAGTTTTACTAGGGATTGCCCTATAAACTTTTAGGTAAATTATAAGGAGGACTATCCTATGTTTAAAAAATTATTCGGTCTTGGTTCAAAAACAAATGAAGAAACAATCGTAGCTCCATTAACTGGAGCAGTGAAAAATATTGAAGAAGTACCAGATCCAGTATTTGCTGGTCGTATGATGGGTGACGGTGTTGCAATTGATCCTACTGAAGGTGTAGTTGTATCTCCAGTTGATGGTGAAATCGTACAATTATTCCACACAAAACATGCTATCGGAATTAAAGCGAAAAACGGTACAGAAATTTTAATCCACGTTGGATTAGAAACTGTAAAAATGGAAGGTGAAGGTTTCGAAGCTCACGTTTCTGAAGGCCAAGCTGTAAAAGCTGGAGATAAATTAATCTCATTCGACTTAGAATTAATCCGTGAAAAAGCGAAAAGCACAATTACTCCAATTGTTATTACAAACACAGATGCAGCTGAGTCTATTAAGACAACTGTAGGCGTAGCAGCTACAAAAGGTTCAACAGAAGTAATGAAAGTTACAATGAAATAATTGCTATATAAGAGGAATCCGTTTCGTATGAAATGGATTCCTTATTTTTGTTGTATGTTCAGCAGGTATGTTAAAATACTCTAGGCACTTGGAAATAGGGCTTCACATATATGTGGATAAGGCGCATTTTTCTTAGAAAAAATATAAGAGAAATGCGCCTTTTGTATATTCACATTTCTTTTGTTCTATTCTAATGTAAGTTATGATGAGTGATAAGAAATGGAATATAGGGGTGGGTTTGAATGAAACGAGTGTTATTTGTTTGTACTGGCAATACATGTCGTAGTCCAATGGCTGAGGCGTTGCTTCGTCATCACGGAGGAGATAAGTTTGAAGTGCAATCTGCTGGTGTTTTCGCCTATCCTGGGAGCGATGCATCGGTACATGCGAAGGAAGCTTTAGCTGAAAAGGGAATTGCAATCGATCATGCCGCGCAGCAGGTAAACGAAACTTTGATTGGTTGGGCAGATATTGTAGTAACAATGACGGAAAACCATAAGCAAATTGTCCTTGGGCATTATCCGAGTGTCGAAGAGAAAGTAGATACATTATATGGAGTAGCTGAGGGAATAAGTAAGGATATTTCAGATCCATTTGGCGGATCACTTTCTATTTATAAAGAAACGTTAGAAGAGATGGAAAAACTTGTACAAACTTTACTGAAAAACCATTCAGAAGGTTGATGTTTCGTGTATAATACGATATTGGAGATCACTTCGTCCCATTAAAGGATCGAGTGAGAAATGAAGATAATGGATTGAAACTTTGGAGGGGTAAAAATGAAAGTAGTAATAGCATCTGATCACGGCGGTATGAATATCCGCAAAGAACTTGTAAGTTTATTAGAAGAGTTAAATATTGAATATATTGATTTAGGTTGTGAATGTGAAGCTGGTTCTGTTGATTACCCTGACTTTGCGTTTCCAGCAGCTGAAATGGTAGCGAATGGTCAAGTAGATCGTGGTATTTTAGTTTGTGGGACAGGCATTGGTATGTCAATCGCAGCAAACAAAGTGAATGGTATCCGTTGTGCGTTAGTTCATGATACTTTCAGCGCGAAAGCAACGAGAGAGCATAATGACACTAACATGCTAGCAATGGGCGAGCGTGTAATTGGTGCTGGTCTAGCGCGTGATATTGCGAAAATCTGGTTAACAACTGACTATGAAGGTGGTCGTCACGAAAACCGCGTAGGAAAAATTAAAACATACGAAACAAAGTAATAGATTCTAACTATCAGTAGTGTGCAATATAATTTGGTGAACCAACCTGTGAAAGGAAGAGGCGTAATGACAGAAATCGTAAAGGTAAGAGAACAGCTACAAATGTTGCTTTCTGATTTCCAAGAACAAGCTTCATTACAAAGCGGTCAAATTTTTGTAGTGGGTTGTAGCACGAGCGAAGTGCTAGGCGAAAGAATTGGAACATCAGGAACGATGGAAGTAGCAGAGGCGATTTTCTCTGAGTTAAAACAATTTCAAGAGCAAACAGGTATTGAATTAGCGTTTCAATGTTGTGAGCATTTAAACCGTGCTTTAGTAGTTGAGAGAGAAGTAGCGATAAAATATCAATTTGAAATTGTAACAGTTACGCCTGTTAGATCAGCAGGTGGTGCATTGGGGACATACGCGTATCACAATTTGAAAGATCCGGTAGTAGTTGAGTTTATTAAAGCTGATGCAGGAATGGATATTGGTGATACATTTATCGGTATGCATTTAAAGCATGTAGCTGTTCCGGTTCGTACAAGTGTGAAGGAAATTGGAAGTGCGCATGTAACGATGGCCAAAACACGTGGAAAACTAATTGGTGGAGCACGTGCTGTCTATGCGGCAGTGGAAGAGACTACCACTTGCCGTTAAATATGAGAAATTAGGAAGTCATATAGTACCTGTTTATCATAAGATAAAAGGTATGTTGTCTGACTTTATAATAGAAGAAAGAAAAGACCGATTTTCGGTCTTTTTTTTCTTTTATGATATAGAAAGTCATGTTAGAATGTAGTTGAAAACATGAAGGTTCGAAAGAATTACAACCTGAATTTTCGTTTTTTCTGAATAAATAAGAAAAAACTGTTGGGAATCGATGTAATTCGTTCAGAAAAGGGGGATTTTGGTGGATCATTTAAAACGTCAAGATGAAAAGGTATTTGCTGCAATTGAGGCAGAACTAGGAAGACAGCGTTCAAAGATTGAGTTAATTGCTTCGGAAAACTTTGTAAGTGAAGCAGTAATGGAGGCACAAGGTTCTGTTTTAACGAATAAGTATGCTGAAGGATATCCTGGAAAACGTTACTATGGTGGCTGTGAACACGTAGACGTAGTAGAAGATATCGCACGTGATCGCGTGAAAGAAATTTTCGGCGCAGAGCACGTAAATGTTCAACCACACTCTGGTGCACAAGCGAACATGGCAGTATACTTCACGATTTTAGAGCAAGGCGATACAGTACTTGGTATGAACTTATCTCATGGTGGTCACTTAACACACGGAAGCCCTGTTAACTTCAGTGGAGTACAATATAATTTCGTAGAATATGGCGTGGATGCTGACTCTCACCGTATTAATTACGATGATGTATTAGCAAAAGCGAAAGAACATAAACCAAAATTAATCGTTGCAGGTGCAAGTGCATACCCTCGTGTTATCGATTTCAAGCGATTCCGTGAGATTGCAGATGAAGTGGGCGCTTATTTAATGGTTGATATGGCACATATCGCAGGTTTAGTAGCTGCTGGTTTACATCCAAATCCAGTACCACATGCACATTTCGTTACAACGACAACACATAAAACGTTACGTGGTCCGCGTGGTGGTATGATTTTATGTGAAGAGCAATTTGCAAAACAAATTGATAAATCAATCTTCCCTGGTATTCAAGGTGGTCCACTTATGCACGTAATCGCTGCAAAAGCTGTTGCATTTGGTGAAGCACTTCAAGATGATTTCAAAACATATGCACAAAATATCATTAACAATGCGAACCGCTTAGCTGAAGGTCTTCAAAAAGAAGGACTTACACTTGTTTCTGGCGGAACAGACAATCACTTAATCTTGATTGATGTTCGTAACTTAGAAATCACAGGTAAAGTAGCAGAGCACGTATTAGATGAAGTTGGTATTACAGTGAACAAAAATACAATTCCATTTGAAACAGCAAGCCCATTTGTAACAAGTGGTGTACGTATCGGTACAGCAGCTGTAACATCTCGTGGTTTCGGTTTAGAAGAAATGGATGAAATTGCGTCACTTATTGCTTATACATTAAAA
This sequence comes from Bacillus sp. SRB3LM, assembly GCF_015712745.1. Classification (NCBI taxonomy): domain Bacteria; kingdom Bacillati; phylum Bacillota; class Bacilli; order Caryophanales; family Bacillaceae; genus Bacillus; species Bacillus sp. SRB3LM. The sequence continues at coordinate 196,701 of NZ_VWVQ01000114.1, read as the reverse complement.
AATCATGAAAATGAAGCTGCGTTAGAAGAAGTACGTAAGCGTGTAGAAGCGTTAACTAGCAAATTCCCAATGTATCCAAATCTATAATAGATTGAAGAAGACTGCCGAGACTTAATTGTTTTGGCGGTCTTTTTTTTGGACATATATTATTTTTAAAGTATGTATACAAATGATGAATAAATTTTGGCGATATAATGAAGGATACAGCTCCCATAATTGGTAAAGATACTAGATAGATTCATCGTAAAATCATGATTTTTCCAAATTTGCCCTTGAATATTAGTAGCGTTTTCTTTACAATCGTAAATAGTGTAAAAAAGCGTGCAAACGCATGAATATCATCTAAAGGAGAGATTCACATGGGAAAACTGTATGTATTTGATCACCCGTTAATTCAACATAAGATTACATATATTCGCGATAAGAATACAGGTACGAAAGATTTTCGTGAATTAGTGGACGAAGTAGCAAGCTTAATGGCTTTCGAAATTACTCGCGACCTTCCACTTAAGGACATTGAAATTGAAACACCTGTAAGCAAAGCGACAACAAAAGTGATCGCTGGTAAAAAACTTGGTTTAATTCCGATTTTACGTGCAGGTTTAGGAATGGTTGATGGAATTCTGAAATTAATTCCAGCAGCAAAAGTAGGACACGTTGGTTTATACCGTGATCCTAAAACATTGCAACCGGTAGAATACTATGTGAAACTTCCAACGGATGTAGAAGAGCGTGACTTTATCGTACTAGATCCGATGCTAGCAACAGGTGGTTCTGCGGCTGAAGCAATTAACTCTCTGAAAAAGCGCGGTGCGAAACAAATTAAATTAATGTGTATCGTTGCAGCTCCAGAAGGGGTAAAAGTAGTACAAGAAGAACATCCTGATGTTGATATTTATGTAGCAGCATTAGATGAGAAATTAAATGACCACGGATATGTAGTACCAGGTCTTGGTGATGCTGGTGACCGTTTATTCGGAACGAAGTAAGACAACTGACGAGCAGGGGAGATTCCCCAGCTCGTCTTTTTTGCTGTAAGCAAGTAGGGAAGGGGGAGAGGATAAATATACATCGTATATACAACATAAGTTGCATACACCTCACATATAATATAGAAGTCTTACGTCTGAGGAACACTATATTATGGAAGAAAAGCGTTATATCTCGAAAATATAATAGTGACAAACTTGTGAACATTTCCTTCTATTATAAAGAGAAAACTGTTAGAAATTGCATATATGTAACCAGTATTTAGAAGGGGAACGTTTTCATTTTTGGGAGGAAATGCCTAATACTCAAATTTTTAGATTTTTTACGATTTCTCGTTGACACTGTTAGTACCCTATTGTATGCTAACAACGGGGATAGATGGTAGGGCTTTCAGTGACAAAATTACATCTATTCCGTGACGAAAATGTAAACTTTTTGTTTTGTATAGGATTTATGCAAAAAAATGAGTTATTATTAACACATCGTGAATGAGGGTTACATATTGGAGGGATGAATCCTTGCAAAAAAACGATCGCAGCCATATAAAAGCTTATGCTTTAATGTCAGGTATTCTTGCTCAATTAGTCGGTTCTATTCTTGTTGGAATCTTTGGTGGGCAGTGGATTGATAATAAGGTTGGAACGTTTCCGTTGTTTCTTATTATAGGGTTATTACTCGGACTAGGAACAGGGGTATACGCAATGATTCGACTCATTCGACATTACTATTCGGGAGAGCAATGATGATAGACGTACATGGACTTGTCCAAAGACAAAAGAAATATATGTACTACTTGCTTGCGCTTCTAGTGCTAGGATGGGGATTTACCTCTTACAAGGATGTATTTCTTGGACTGATTATCGGGACGATTTTCAGTTTTCTTAGTTTGCGCATCATTGCACGTAGAACAGACAAGCTGCTAGATCGCGTAACAAATGGAGAAAACGTGAAGTTCAAGGCAACAGCGGTAAGTACATATTCAAGATTCGCCACGATTGGGTTATTAATTTTATTTGCAGCCAAATATCAAGAGTTAATCGCGATGTGGGGCCTAGGTGTAGGATTGCTGACAGGATACCTTGTCATGATCATAGATTTTCTTTATTTAGAGTATAAGAGCAGGGAAGAGAGGTGAATTACTAGTGGAACACGGTAAATTAGTTGAATTTCTAGGTTTAACGTTCGATTTGTCATCAGTTATGATGGTTACTGTAGCAGCAGTTATTGTTTTCTTAATCGCTGTTATCGGAACTCGCAGCTTAGCTCTTCGCCCAACCGGGATGCAAAACTTCATGGAATGGGTGTTTGACTTCGTGAAAGGGATTATCAATAGTACGATGGACTGGAAAACAGGTGGACGTTTCTTAACGCTTGGCGTTACGCTTATCATGTTTATCATCGTATCGAACTTCCTTGGTTTACCATTCATGTATTCAGCAACTGAAGCTGGCGAACATATTGCATGGTGGAGATCACCAACGTCTGATCCAGCAGTTACATTAACATTAGCCGTGATGGTAGTTACCCTCACCCATTATTATGGAATTAAGATGAAGGGTACGAAAGAGTACGTAAAAGGTTATTTCCAACCTATGAAATTCTTATTCCCATTAAAGGTTATTGAGGAGTTTGCTAACACATTAACGTTAGGTCTTCGTTTATTTGGTAACATTTATGCAGGTGAGATCTTATTAGGATTACTTGCTAAGTTGGGCGGAGCATCAGTCCTTGGGGCATTAGGTGCGCTTGTACCAATGTTAGCATGGATGGGATTCAGTGTATTCGTTGGATCAATCCAAGCATTTATTTTCGTTATGTTAACGATGGTTTATATGGCTCATAAAGTAAGCCATGACCATTAATATAATTTAAGTAAGAAAAAATTTATTTTTTTATAATACAAAGGAGGACAAATTAAATGAGTTTAGGTGTAATCGCAGCTGCAATTGCAATTGGTTTATCAGCATTAGGTGCAGGTATTGGTAACGGTCTTATCGTATCACGTACAATCGAAGGTGTTGCTCGTCAACCAGAATTAAAAGGCGCACTTCAAACAATTATGTTCATCGGGGTTGCTTTAGTTGAGGCACTTCCAATCATCGGTGTAGTTATTGCATTCATCGTAATGAACAAATAAGGGAGACTCCCCTTACATAGATGGCGAAGAGTGTTTTTCCGAACTTTCTTCGCCATTGCTTTATGAATGAAACGTATGTCTTTTTTTTTCATATGATCAATTTAGATATTTTGAAGGGAGTGAATCCTTGTGCCAACTTTATTATTAGGTGCTGCCATTCCATTTGGAACGATTGCTTATACATTGTTCATTTTCTTACTTCTATTAGTAATGCTACGCAAATTTGCGTGGGGTCCTTTAATGGGAATTATGAAAGAACGTGAAGAGCATGTTACTAATGAAATCGACGCTGCAGAAAGAAGTAATGCTGAGGCGAAGAAGTTAGTAGAAGAACAACGTGAAATGTTAAAACAATCACGTGTTGAAGCACAAGAGTTAATCGAAAGAGCGAAAAAGCAAGCTGTAGATCAAAAAGATGTTATTGTTGCTGCTGCGAAAGAAGAAGCAGAATCAATTAAAGCATCTGCTGTACAAGAAATTCAACGCGAAAAAGAGCAAGCAATTGCTGCTTTACAAGAACAAGTTGCTTCTTTATCTGTTCAAATTGCTTCTAAAGTAATTGAAAAAGAATTAAAAGAAGAAGATCAAGTGAAGTTAATTCGCGATTATATTAAAGAAGTAGGAGAAGCGCGATGAGCAATGGGATTGTAGCAAAACGTTATGCTGTCGCTCTTTTTAAAATTGCTAAAGAAAAACACGTATTAGAAATGTTTGAAGAGGAATTACGCCTTGTACAAAACGTTTATGTAAAGAACGGAGAACTACATAGCTTTTTAACGCAACCGAACATTTCAAAAGAGCAGAAGAAAACGTTTCTTGCAAACGTATTCGGATCTGTTTCTGAATCTATTTTAAATACGTTATATATTTTAATTGATAACAAACGCATTGATATCTTACCTGAAATTGCAGATGAATATGTTGTTCTTGCTAATGAAGAACGTAACGTAGCGGATGCAACTGTATATTCTACTCGTCTTCTATCAGAAGAAGAGAAGCTTAACATTGCTGAAGCATTTGCAAAGAGAACGGGCAAAGATGCAATTCGCGTGAAAAATGTTGTAGATGAAGATTTACTAGGCGGCATTAAAGTACGTATTGGAAATCGCATTTATGACGGAAGTTTACAAGGAAAATTAGCACGTATTCAGCGTGAATTAATGAAGAATAGATAGGGGTGAAGCACATGAGCATCAGAGCTGAAGAAATTAGCGCACTGATAAAGCAACAAATCGAGAACTATCAGTCTGAAATCGAAGTTAGTGATGTTGGTACAGTTATCCAAGTTGGTGACGGTATCGCGCGTGCTCATGGTCTTGATAACGTTATGGCTGGTGAACTTGTAGAGTTCTCTAACGGCGTTATGGGACTAGCACAAAACTTAGAGGAAAACAACGTAGGTATTATCATTTTAGGACCTTACACAGAAATCCGTGAAGGTGACGAAGTTCGTCGTACTGGTCGCATCATGCAAGTACCAGTAGGAAAAGAACTAATTGGTCGTGTTGTAAACCCATTAGGTCAACCAGTTGATGGTTTAGGCCCAATCAATACAACAAACACTCGTCCAATCGAAAGTCCAGCACCAGGTGTAATGGATCGTAAATCTGTTCATGAGCCACTTCAAACAGGTATTAAAGCGATCGATGCCCTTGTACCAATTGGTCGTGGTCAACGTGAGTTAATCATCGGTGACCGTCAAACTGGTAAAACAGCAGTTGCACTTGATACAATCATTAACCAAAAAGATGAAGACATGATTTGTATCTACGTAGCAATTGGACAAAAAGAATCAACTGTACGTAACGTAGTAGAAACACTACGTAAGCACGGTGCATTAGAGTACACAATCGTTGTAACTGCATCTGCTTCTCAACCAGCTCCATTATTATACCTAGCTCCTTACGCTGGTGTAACAATGGGTGAAGAGTTCATGTACAATGGTAAACACGTATTAGTAGTATATGATGACTTATCAAAACAAGCAGCGGCTTACCGTGAGCTGTCATTACTATTACGTCGTCCTCCAGGTCGTGAAGCTTACCCAGGGGATGTATTCTACTTACATTCTCGCTTATTAGAGCGTGCAGCAAAATTAAGTGATGCAAAAGGCGGCGGTTCTTTAACTGCACTACCTTTCATCGAAACACAAGCAGGGGACGTATCAGCATACATCCCAACAAACGTAATTTCTATTACGGATGGACAAATCTTCTTACAATCTGACCTATTCTTCTCTGGCGTACGTCCAGCGATCGATGCGGGTACTTCTGTATCTCGTGTAGGTGGATCTGCTCAGATTAAAGCAATGAGTAAAGTATCAGGTACACTTCGTCTTGACCTTGCATCTTACCGTGAGTTAGAAGCGTTCGCTCAGTTCGGTTCTGACCTTGATAAAGCAACTCAAGCGAAATTAAACCGTGGTGCTCGTACTGTTGAGGTATTAAAACAAGGATTACACAAACCGTTACGTGTAGAGAAACAAGTTATCATTCTTTACGCTTTAACACGTGGATTCCTAGATGATATCCCAGTAGTAGATATCACTCGTTTTGAAGAAGAATTCCATGCTTGGTTAGATTCTAATGCGACTGACTTATTAGAAGAAATCCGCACAACTAAGAAACTTGCGGATGACGACAAATTTGCAGCAGCAATCAATGGATTTAAAAAAGTATTCGTAGCTTCTGAATAATAATAAAAAGTGAAGCCGACTGTTCAGCCCCATCGGCTAAGGTTCTTTCTCACAGAAGGTGCTTTTTACCTTCTTGTGGGGAAGGTTCTTAGACGAAAGGGGCTAGGAGGCGGAACTAGATTAATAAAGGCGGAAGCGGCTCGTTCTGAATGTGAGGGGGATGGAGCTTCTGACGAAGAGGCGGTGTTTGCCTCGTAGGAAGAAGTGAAGCCACCGAACATTCAAGCCGCTGGAGCTAGATAGTATATATAAAAGGCATCTCGGGCTCTGAGATTGCTAAAGGTCATGTAAAGGAAAAGAGTAGGTGCACCTATTCTTTTCCTTCAATCATGAGCAAGAATATCTTGCAACGTAGATTAGGAAGAGGATTCTTACTAATCGTGCCAACTTCCGGAAAAAAGGTGGTGAAAACCTGTGGCATCTTTACGCGATATAAAAGCGAAGATTAACTCGACAAAGAAAACGAGTCAAATTACGAAAGCGATGGAGATGGTATCTGCATCTAAGTTAAACCGTGCAGAGCAAAATGCTAAATCTTTCGTTCCGTATATGGAAAAGATTCAAGAAGTAGTAGCGAGCATTGCACAAGGAAGCAAAGGGATTAATCATCCAATGCTAAATGCGCGTCCTGTAAAGCGTACAGGATACATCGTTATTACATCTGATCGCGGACTAGCAGGTGGTTATAACAGTAACGTATTACGTACAGTAAGTAACGTAATTCGTGAACGTCATAATATGGATTCAAACCAATATTCTATTATTGTGCTTGGACGACTAGGACGTGATTATTTAAAACGTCGCGGCTTTAACATCATTGATGAAGTAGTTGGATTATCTGACCACCCATCATTTACTGACATTAAAGACCTTGCTTCTCGAGCAATTGCGATGTTCGCAGATGGTGCTTATGATGAGCTGTATATTTACTACAACCATTACGTAAGTAAAATTTCACAAGAAGTAACGGAAAATAAAATTTTACCGCTTACTGATGTGGCGTCTGATAAACCAACGACAGCTTATGAATTCGAACCTTCTGAAGAAGAAATTTTAAAAGTACTATTGCCACAATACGCAGAAAGCTTAGTGTACGGTGCATTACTAGATGGTAAAGCAAGTGAACACGCAGCGCGTATGACAGCAATGAAGAGTGCTACAGACAACGCAATGGAAGTTATCGATTCACTTACACTTTCATTCAACCGTGCGCGTCAGGCAGCGATTACGCAAGAAATTACGGAAATCGTTGGTGGAGCAGCAGCGTTAGAATAGTAATAAAAAGTGGAAGCGGCTCGTCCAGAACAGGAGGGCATTGGAGCTCCTGACGAAGAGGCGTAGTTTGCCTCACAGGAAGGCGCGAAATGACCGACTGTTCTAGCCGCTGGAACTAGATTCAATAAAAAGTGGAAGCGGCTCTGTCAAAAGAGTCGCGTAAGCTATAAACCAATAAAAAATTAAAAGCTAGCTGCTCGTAGAAAGTTGGCTAATTAAAAGAAAGCTAGGAGGGAACCCGATGAATAAAGGGCGCGTTACGCAAATCATGGGTCCGGTTGTAGACGTTAAGTTTGATGGCGGAAAGCTACCAGAAATCTACAACGCCCTTACGGTAAAACAAAGCAACGAAAACGGAAGTATTAACTTAACATTTGAAGTTGCACTTCATTTAGGTGATGATACAGTTCGTACAGTTGCGATGTCTTCCACAGATGGACTTGTTCGTGGCACAGAAGTAGAAGATACTGGTAAACCAATCTCTGTACCAGTTGGTGATGTAACACTTGGTCGCGTATTTAACGTATTAGGTGATGCAATTGACTTAGATGGTGAGGTTCCTGCAGATGTACATCGTGATCCAATTCACCGTCAAGCACCTGCATTCGAAGAATTATCTACTAAAGTAGAAATTCTTGAAACTGGTATTAAAGTAGTAGACTTACTTGCTCCTTACATTAAGGGTGGTAAGATCGGCCTATTCGGTGGTGCCGGCGTAGGTAAAACAGTATTAATTCAGGAATTAATTAACAACATCGCACAAGAGCACGGTGGTATCTCTGTATTCGCTGGTGTAGGTGAGCGTACTCGTGAGGGTAATGACTTATACCACGAAATGAGCGATTCTGGCGTAATCAAGAAAACTGCGATGGTATTCGGACAAATGAACGAGCCACCTGGAGCACGTCAACGTGTTGCATTAACAGGTTTAACAATGGCTGAGCATTTCCGTGATGAGCAAGGACAAGACGTACTTCTGTTCATCGATAACATCTTCCGTTTCACGCAAGCGGGTTCTGAAGTATCTGCCCTTCTTGGTCGTATGCCATCTGCGGTAGGTTACCAACCAACACTTGCAACAGAAATGGGTCAATTACAAGAGCGTATTACATCTACAAATAAAGGGTCTATCACGTCTATCCAAGCGGTATATGTACCAGCCGATGACTATACTGACCCAGCACCAGCTACAACGTTCGCTCACTTAGATGCAACAACAAACTTAGAGCGTCGTTTAACGCAAATGGGTATTTATCCAGCCGTAGATCCATTAGCATCTACATCTCGTGCACTTTCTCCAGAAATCGTAGGAGAAGAGCATTATGAAGTAGCTCGTCAAGTACAGCAAACTTTACAACGTTATAAAGAGCTTCAAGATATCATCGCTATCTTAGGTATGGATGAGTTATCTGAAGAAGATAAGTTAGTTGTACATCGTGCTCGTCGTATTCAATTCTTCTTATCTCAAAACTTCCACGTAGCTGAGCAGTTTACAGGTCAAAAAGGTTCTTACGTACCTGTAAAAAATACAGTTAGTGGTTTCAAAGAAATTCTAGAAGGAAAATATGATGACCTTCCAGAAGATGCATTCCGCTTAGTAGGTGGCATTGAAGAAGTTATTGAAAACGCGAAGAAAATGATGGCGTAAGGCCTTAGGAGGGACGAAGTATGAAGACATTTCCAGTCAGTATTGTAACTCCTGATGGACCGGTTTACGAAAAAGAAGTAGAAATGGTAAGTGTAAAAGCAGAGAGTGGGGAAATGGGGATCTTACCAGGTCACATTCCAACTGTTGCACCATTAAAAATTAGTGCAGTTCGTCTGAAAAATGGTGGACACACTGATTATGTAGCAGTAAGCGGTGGCTTTATCGAAGTTCGTCCAGATAAAGTGACTGTATTATCATCATCTGCTGAAGAAGCAAACCATATCGATATCCATCGCGCAAATGAAGCGAAGCGTCGCGCTGAGCAACGTCTGCAAGATAAACAAGCACATGTTGACTTTAAACGTGCAGAAATGGCATTACAACGTGCCGTGAACCGTTTAAACGTTTCCGATATGAAGTAAAAAAATCCGTAAGGGCTTTGCCTTTACGGATTTTTTTTTTTGTTTGTTTTATGGATAATTTTACAAAACTGGTATAATTATATTGATGCTTGTATAAGTAGAAGTGTACAACAATTTATATTTCATAAAGGGGATGAATCAATGATTGGTGAAATGAAGCGAGAAGCATTGTACTCTTTAAAGGGAAAATGGGGACTAGGTGTTGGATCAACAATTTTATATTTTATTTTAAGTTATGTCGTTTCGATGGCTGCAATGCTTATACTATTAATTCCAGGAATTATTATATTTCTCTCAGTTGCAAGCTTAACTGGATCATTTGAAGAGGAAACGATGTCAATTGGAGCAGGTATTACCTTTGGGATTTTTTATTTCATTATGATAATTTTGAGTAACGCATCGTATGGGATTACGTCATATGGTTATACAAATGTATTTTTACAGATTAGTAAACGAGAAGATGCTAAAGTAGATTACTTATTTGAAGGATTTCGTGGCTTTAAAAGAATGATGAAAACAATGTGGGCAATGCTTGCTATTTTGTTATATACAGGTACATGGATTCCGATGCTGTTAATAGGCTTATTTGCATTGTTAGGTGAAGAAGGGAATACGTCATTTGCAATAGCTTTCTTCGTACTATTAGCAATTTCAATTGTTGGTATGATTGTGATGTATTTTTCTTATGCACTGACGTATTATGTGATGATTGAAAATCCAGAATATAGTGTTTCGCAGGCGATGAAGGAAAGTAAGAATCTTATGAAGGGTCATAAGTTAGATTTGTTTCTTTTATGGCTGAGCTTCATAGGATGGGCTATTTTAGCGCTTTTTACTTTTGGAATAGGATTTCTTTGGCTTAGTCCGTATATGAGTACGACGACAGCACACTTTTATCGCTATATTTCAAAAGGTGAATTTCAATAGGAACATGCTATACTAATAGAATTATTGTGTATAGGAGGCGAGGCTACGCATGATTAGTGATTTAAAAGGAGAAGCACTAGATTCATTAGAGGGAAAATGGGGATTAGCTGTTGGAGCTACACTACTCATTTCAATTCTTATCACGGCTTTTAGTTTTAGTGTTGATTGGGGATTTTCTTTAATTTTCGGTTGGCAAAAAACAAATGGTTCACTTTCAACGAATATTCTTACATTTTTTGTTACTGGACCGTTAACTTTAGGTGGATATTATCTTGGTTTAAATATCCTTCGTGAAAAGCAAGCTAGTATTGGTAATGTATTCGTTTGGTTTTCAGAGGGAAAGAGATTTCTAAAATCATTTTTATTATATTTATTAGTAAATCTTTATCTTTTCTTATGGATGTTATTGTTCATTATTCCAGGTATTATTAAATCATTTTCTTATGCGATGACATACTTTATTATAAACGATCATCCTGAGTATTCACTGAACCAGGCTATTACAGAAAGTCGTCGTATGATGGATGGACATAAGATGGAGTATTTCATTTTATGTTTAAGTTTTATTGGCTGGTTTATATTAAGTTGTATTACATTAGGGATTGGATTCTTATGGTTAATTCCATATTTCTATACAACATCTGCAGCTTTTTACGAAGAGATCGCAGAAGAATATTATGAGAAAAATATTTAGCACTAAAAAACCCCCGGTATGAATTATTTGTTCATACTGGGGGTTTTTTGTAGAAACTTTATAAACTCATTACTAGTAAGTGGTTTACTGAAATAGTAACCTTGCATATATTTACAGTTATGTTTTTGCAGAAACTTAAGTTGTTTTTCGGTTTCAATTCCTTCGGCAACGACTGAAAGATTTAAAGTATTTGCGAGGGAAAGTATTGTAGAAACGATGGCTCGTTCTTCAGGACGATGATCAGCTAATTGTGTAAATTCTCTCGGTACTTTTAATGTATCGATTGGAAAAATTGATAAATAAGCAAGAGAAGAATACCCAGTACCGAAGTCATCAATGGAAGTTTGGATACCGTACTCTTTTAATTGCTTCAGTCTTAATAACGTTTCTTTCTCGTCAATCATTGCAATTCTTTCTGTTAACTCAAGGGTTACATATTTTGGATCGACTTGCACGTCGTTTAATATTTGTGAAATGCTTTCGATTAATTGATCTTGCCGGAACTCTTTTGCGGATAGATTAACACTTATTTTTAAATTTTGGTAGCCAAAGGTATGCCATATTTTTAATTGGAGACAAGCTTCTTGTAATACCCAATGTCCAAGTGGGACTACTTGTGGCGTCTCTTCTACAATTGGAATAAACTCACATGGTGAAATGTCACCTAATAGTGGGTGTTTCCAACGTATTAAAGCTTCAGCACCGATAATTTTATTTGTTGTCGTATCAATTTGTGGTTGATAAACGAGATAAAATTCTTTGTTTACTAAAGCGATTGGCAAATCTTTTTCGATTCGAGCTTTTCGTTCCATTTTTTTATATAGTTCTTTCGTGTAAAGAGAGCTACCGTTTTTTCCTTTATTCTTTGCTTCGTACATGGCCATATCAGCATGCTGCAAAATGGATAGCGGATCTTCACCTGCTTCAGGATATATTGCAATTCCGATGCTCGGTGAGATTTGTAAATGTTGATTTTCGATTTCAAATGGCTCATTCATGGCCCCCACAATCCTATCAGCTATTTTTTGGACATCTGGCTTTTTTTTGTAATTCTCGATAAGGATTGTGAACTCATCCCCAGCTAGCCGTGCGAGTTTCATATTTGATGTTGCTATTTTTTCGAGCCTTTTTGCTACTGCGATGAGTAATAGGTCTCCTACTCGATGACCGAGGGTATCATTAATAACTTTAAAACGGTCTAGGTCGAGAAACATAACAGCAAAAGGCTTTTTCGATATTTTTGCTCGTGCAATTGCTTGTTCTAAATGTTGATGAAATGCACGACGATTTGCAAGCTCTGTTAAAGTATCATGGTATGCTAGGAAGTTGATTTGTTCTTGTTGTTGTTTGCTTTCCGTAATATCTTTAATCATTAAATAAACCCCAGAAATTTTCTCCTTTAAAAAGATCGGTACGGCGGTAACGTGCAAGTAGTAAATATCTCTGTTTTTATGGTATGCCCGTATTTCTAAAGAGATAGAATATCCCTTTTTCACACGATGAAAGGCGTTAATCATTTCTTCTAAATCTTCTTCGTATATGAGTGAGTAGTAAGGCTGGTTTAATAATTCATTCGTTTGATAACCGAGTAAAGTAGTACCAGCGTTATTTACTTTGAGAAAATTGCCGTACAAATCTAATGTGAAGATTGGATCTGGATGATGCTCGTATAAAGATTTAAACATTTGTTGATTATGATAAAGTTCATTTTTCTGTTCTACTAAATCTTCTGTACGTAGTTTAATTTGTTTCTCGAGTTCTGAGTTGAATTGCATTTGAGCTAGCAATAATATTTTATTTTGTTTTCGAACTAAACTATGACGTATGAGAACGAAAGAGAAAGTTATTATAAGTCCGATTACTATAATAGGCGCAAAAACGTATTCAACTAATATAAAAACAATAAGCATTACTACCGAAATATACGGTAATGATAATCGGATTGATTCACCAATTTTAGGTGTTAGTAGTACTTGTTCTTGTTTTTCAGGCTCTTTTGTATGGAGAATACAGGCGATTGCTACTAGTGCTAAGGTTACTTGATAGAAAGGAGTAACTGTAAACATAGAATACTCTGGTATGAAGTATTTTATATAAGCATAAATCGCATCTGTAGTAGCATATAAAATTAAAGCACTGCCAAGAAGTGCACCGACCTTTTTAGGTAATAAGGATAGTGGTTTAAATAAAAGGTTGATTCCTATTAAGAGAAAGAGTAAATCAGCCATTGGATAGGTAAGTTGAACAAATATGTCGATATAGGATGTTGTAAAGATGTGAATAGTTCGTTCAATAAGTAAGTAGTAACTTAAAGTAAATTGGGCTGTAACGATAATACAAATATCACATAGCATAAAAAGTTTTTCTAATAAATCTCGGTTGTAAATGATTTCGTATAGAAAGGCAAACGTAAAGCTAACTAAAAAAAGTAAGTAAAAAAAGTCAGATGGATCAACGAACGTATAGAAGTCTTTTACAATTAAACGCTGATAGGCAACGACTATATCACCGATAAAATAAGAGAGAGCTCCAACAGATAATATGATCCAAAATAAACGAGATAGCCCTTCTTTCATGTTTGAAAAATAAAGTATATAACTACAAGCGATAATATCAATTAATAGGGTACTCGTTCCGATTAATAGCTGAAAAGGAAATGAGTATTCATACAGAAAAGGCATCGCTACATAGTGAAGCGTTATAGACAGCAATACAATGCTTATAAGAATACTTACATGTGTTTGTTTTTTCATTTATATCACCTACGGTTTCTTGAAAAGCATATATAAGTTTTATATTTATTTTGCACAATTATAGCAAGTTGTAAAGATAGATTTTAATAATTCTTGTTTCTGTCTCCCAACATATCGACATAGGAATTTGAAGTTTGCTATAATGATTATAATAGTTGCATTATTTAGAAAAATTTAAAAATAATAATTACTGCAACTAGGACATATTGTTTACTATGTGAACTTGTTCTTAATTTAGGGGGGAGGGTTTCACAATGGCAAGTGTATATGAAAATAGTTATATGATCGTTTTGATTTTCTTGCTATTAGGTATATTGCTGCCGGTAGTGGCTCTTACATTAGGCAGGATGCTGCGCCCAAATAAACCAAGTGCAGCAAAGGCGACGACGTATGAGAGTGGAATTGAGCCTTTTCATGATGCAAACATTCGGTTTCATGCTCGTTATTATATTTTCGCTTTATTGTTTGTGATCTTTGATGTAGAAACTTTATTTTTATATCCTTGGGCTGTTGCGTATGACAAGCTAGGTTTATTTGCATTAATTGAAATGCTCATCTTTGTTGTAATGTTGCTAGTTGGATTAGCGTATGCTTGGAAAAAGAAGGTGTTACAATGGTTATAAATTTTGAGGAATTACATCCAAATGAACGAGCAGAATTAGAACGAAATATCTTTTTTTCTACATTGGAACAGTTGAAAGGATGGGCGAGGAGCAATTCTTTATGGCCGATGACATTCGGACTGGCGTGCTGTGCAATTGAAATGATGGGAGTAGGCTCATCACATTATGATTTAGATCGATTTGGGTCATTTTTTCGGACTTCACCAAGGCAATCGGACGTCATGATTGTATCGGGAACGGTAACGAAGAAGATGGCTCCTATTGTTCGGCGCTTATATGATCAAATGCCCGAACCGAAATGGGTTATTGCGATGGGATCTTGTGCGACAGCAGGTGGTCCGTATGTAAATTCATATGCTGTTGTAAAAGGTGTAGACCAAATTGTACCAGTTGATGTGTATATTCCTGGTTGTCCCCCAAATCCAGCTGCTTTAATTTATGGAATTAATAAATTAAAAGAAAAAATTCGTTACGAAGCAAAGACCGGGAAGCAGGTGACGAATAAATGAGTAATCCAAATAAAGATTTAGAGGAGTTGAAAAAAGAAGCAGCTAGGCGTGCAAAAGAAGAGGCGAGAAAACGCCTTGTAGCGAAACACGAGGCGGAAATAAGTAAGCTTGAGGAAGAAGGTCAAGAAAAAGAGAAAGCGCTACCAAAAAATAATGATATTACTATAGAAGAAGCAAAACGACGTGCAGCAGCAGCTGCCAAAGCAAAAGCGGCGGCGTTAGCGAAGCAGAAAAGAGAAGGAACAGAAGAAGTAACGGAAGAAGAAAAAGCGAAAGGCAAGGCGAAGGCGGTGGCAGCGGCCAAGGCAAAAGCGGCAGCGTTAGCGAAGCAGAAAAGAGAAGGAACAGAAGAAGTAACGGAAGAAGAAAAAGCGAAAGGCAAGGCGAAGGCAGCAGCGGCTGCCAAAGCAAAAGCGGCGGCGTTAGCGAAGCAGAAAAGAGAAGGAACAGAAGAAGTAACGGAAGAAGAAAAAGCGAAGGCGAAGGCAGCGGCAGCGGCCAAGGCAAAAGCGGCAGCATTGGCGAAGCAGAAAGCCTCGCAAGGTGATGGGGATTCGGGAGATGAAAAGGCAAAGGCAATTGCAGCGGCAAAAGCAAAAGCAGCAGCGGCTGCAAGAGCGAAGACAAAGGGGGCTGAAGGTAAGAAAGAGGATGAGCCGAAGCAGGAAGAACTGTCCGTAAATCAGCCGTATTTAAATCAGTATGTTGAGGCTATTAGGGAGAAGTTAGGAGAGGGTGCATTAGTAGATTCCTATATTAATAAACTGTCAAAGGATGTGCCAACTCTTGTGGTGGATCCCGAAAAATATTATGAAGTGATGGAGTTACTGCGATTCCATGAGGGACTTGCTTTTGATTATATGTCAGAGCTACATGCGACGGATTTTGTGACACATATGGAAGTGTATGTTCATTTGTTTTCATATGGTAAGAAACAATCGGTAGCGGTGAAGGTAAAGCTAGACCGGGAAGCGCCGCAAGTCGAATCTGTGACAGCGCTTTGGAAAGGGGCTGACTGGCCGGAGAGAGAAGCGTACGATTTGCTCGGTATTGTATTTAAAGGGCATCCGAATTTAACGCGTATTTTAATGCCAGATGATTGGGTAGGATATCCGCTTAGAAAAGACTATGAACCGTATGATGTGGAGGTGTAGCTATGATCCGCACGGAAGAGATGCTTTTGAATGTAGGACCTCAGCATCCGAGTACACATGGTGTGTTCAGGCTCGTAATTAAGATTGACGGGGAAATTATTAAAGAAGCTACACCGGTTATTGGGTATTTGCATCGCGGGACGGAAAAGATTGCTGAGAGCTTACAGTATACGCAAATTATCCCTTATACAGATCGAATGGACTATTTATCAGCCATGACGAATAATTACGTCATTTGCCATGCTGTAGAGACGATGATGGGGCTTGAAATTCCGGAGCGTGCCGAATACTTGCGAGTACTTGCGATGGAGCTAGGAAGAATTGCGAGCCATCTCGTTTGGTGGGGGACGAATCTTCTTGATATAGGAGCGGTCAGCCCGTTTCTGTACGCGTTTCGTGAACGAGAGATGATTATAAATTTATTAAATGAATTATGCGGGGCACGGCTTACTTTTAACTATATGAGAGTTGGTGGTGTGAAGTGGGATGCGCCAGATGGTTGGATTGAAAAGGTGGAAGAGTTTGTTCCGTATATGAGAGAGCAACTGGCAGGTTATCATGATCTTGTTAGCGGTAATGAGATTTTCTTAAATCGTGTGAAAGGCGTTGGTATATATAGCGCGGAAGAAGCGATTTCGTATTCTTTAAGCGGAGCAAATTTGCGGTGCACTGGAGTAAACTGGGATCTCCGCAAAGATGAGCCGTATTCGATTTATGATCGTTTTGATTTTGATATTCCTGTTAGAAGCGTGGGAGATGCTTGGGATCGCTACGTTTGCCGAATGCAAGAAATCGAGGAGTCTTTAAAGATTGTTGAGCAAGCGGTTCAGCAGTTCCCGAAAGATGGAGCTGTGCTGGCAAAAGTACCGAAAATTATTAAGGCACCTAAGGGAGAAGCGTTTGTACGTATCGAATCGCCGCGCGGAGAGATTGGTTGTTATATCGCTAGTGACGGAAAGAAAGAGCCGTACCGTTTGAAGTTTCGTAGGCCATCTTTTTATAACTTGCAAATTTTACCGAAGTTATTAAAAGGTGAAAACATCGCTAATTTAATTACGATTTTAGGTGGAGTTGATATTGTACTTGGGGAGGTTGATGGCTAATGATTGAGACGCTCTTACAATCACCTTCAAGCTGGACGAATTTCTTCATTTTTTTCGGATTAGCGGTACTTCTACTATTTGCAGTCCTTGGCTTCGTTACATATGGAATTTTGGCAGAACGGAAAGTGATGGGGTTTATGCAAGGGCGGATTGGACCAAACCAGGTTGGAGGCCGATTCGGTTTACTGCAAACGGTAGCTGATGTTTTAAAACTATTATTGAAAGAAGATAGTATTCCGAAAGCAGCAGATAAACCGCTGTTTATATTAGCGCCTGTCATTGCATTTGCACCAGCATTTATGGTGCTTGCAGTTATCCCGTTCACTGATAAATTTCAATTTGCAGATATTGGAGTCGGGTTACTTTATTATATTGCTGTTTCCGGTATTACGACGATAGGTGTTGTAACTGGGGGATGGGCATCGAATAATAAATATTCCCTTTTAGGAGGGATGCGTGCGGCGGCGCAAATGATTTCTTATGAGATTCCGCTCGTAATGAGTGTAATTGGTATCGTTTTGTTAGCTGGTAGCCTGAATTTAAATGAGATTGTAGCGGCGCAGGAGAAGGTTTGGTACATTTTCGTACAGCCAATTGGCTTCGTCGTTTTCTTAATCGCAGCAGTTGCAGAGTTAAATAGGACGCCGTTCGATTTGCCAGAAGCGGAGTCAGAACTTGTTTCTGGATATCATACGGAATACTCAGGGTTTCGCTGGGCGTTTTTCATGCTTTCAGAGTACGTATATTTCTTCGGGATGGCATGGTTAATTACAGTGCTCTTTTTAGGAGGATGGAATCCAGTCATGTTTCTTGGATTTATCCCAGGTGCCGTATGGTTTGCTTTGAAATTTAGCAGTGTAGTCTTTCTATTAATTTGGTTCCGCGTTACGTTTCCGCGTATAAGAGGTGACCAGTTAATGGAATTTGGATGGAAAGTATTATTGCCGATTGCACTTGCAAATATTTTCTTAACGGCATTGATTAAGGAGTTATTCTTCTAATCTATGAGGGGGGTGCCAGTAAGAGATGAAAGGACTATTTAAAGGGTTAAAATATACATTAAGTAATTTGAGTAAGAAGAAGGTAACGTATGATTATCCAAATCAACCGTTGCCGTTGCCAGACCGTTTTCGGGGGATTCAAAAATTTTATCCGGAGAAATGTATTGTTTGTAATCAATGCTCTAACATTTGTCCGACAGACTGTATTCAGTTAACAGGAAAGAAACATCCGGATCCTACGAAAAAAGGGAAAATTATCGACACGTACGATATTAATTTTGAAATTTGTATTCTTTGTGACTTATGTACAGAAGTTTGTCCGACAGAGGCAATTGTCATGACAAATAACTTTGAACTCGCGGAATATTCACGTGATGATTTATTTAAAAATTTGCAGTGGCTTGACGAAAACGACGAAAACGTCAGGAAGGAGAATAAGGCATGAATGGCGAGTTTGTAGCATTCTTTATACTATCCTTGTCTGCAATTATCGGCGGTGTTCTTATGTTGAACTTAACGAAAGTTATGCACATGATGCTAGCTCTCGTTCTAACATTCCTCAGCATTGCAGGTTTGTATTTTCTTTTATCAGCCGAATTTATAGGCGTTGCACAAATTTTACTTTACTCTGGTGCAATCACAATTATTATGATTTTCGGCATTATGTTAACGAAACATAACGCGGAAAATGAATCGCGTCTTACTCTTCGAAAATGGATTATCTTCTTTGCAGTTGTAGCATTTGGAGCAGTTATGTATTTCGCTGTTAATAATGTTGATTTTGCAAATGAAAGCACACAAGGAAGTTTACCTCTCCATGAAAACAACACACTTCAAATCGGTACGCTTCTCTATTCAAAATATATTATCCCATTTGAACTAACTTCAGTTATTTTACTTGTAGCACTCGTTGGCGCGATTATACTTGCGAAAAAGGACGAGAAAGAGGAGGAATCCAATGAGTAGCGTTCCAGCTTCTGCATATTTAACACTTGCGATTATTTTGTTTTGCATCGGTCTATTTGGAGCTTTAACAAAGCGGAATACAGTAATCGTATTAGTTTGTATCGAATTAATGCTGAATGCTGCCAATTTAAACTTAGTGGCGTTTAGTAAATTAGGCTTATTTCCGAATTTAACAGGTCAAATTTTCTCACTGTTTACGATGGCTGTAGCGGCAGCGGAAGCGGCGGTAGGGCTCGCTATTTTAATTGCTTTATATCGTAATCGTACGACAGTTCAGGTGGATGAAATGGATACGCTCAAAGGATAGCATTGTGACCGAAAAAGGGGGAAGGAAACAATGATCGATTATGCATGGCTCATACCGCTTTTCCCACTCGTTTCGTTTTTGTTACTTATTATATTCGGGAAGAAAATTAGAGAAGGAAGCAGCGTACTTAGTATTTTTTTCGTCTTTCTCTCCTTCATACTTGCGGTACTTGTGTTAATAGAAAGGTTTTCAGAAGCAAGCGTGAAGCATAGGTGGGTGTGGCTTAGAGCTGGAGATGTGGATATATCATTCGGCTTTGAAGTGACTGCATTAGGAGCTTTAATGTTATTTATCGTTACGCTTGTGAGTCTGCTTGTACATGTGTATTCGAAAGGTTATATGAAAGGTGATGAACGATTACCAACCTTTTACGCATATTTAGGACTCTTTACATTTGCGATGTTAGGGCTTGTTATATCAACGAATTTATTACAGCTTTATATATTTTGGGAATTAGTTGGCCTTGGTTCATTTTTACTTATTGGTTTTTATTTCTTTAAAGAAGAAGCGAAGGCTGCTGCAAAAAAGGCTTTTATTATGACACGTATTGGTGATGTTGGTTTATTTATCGGGATGATTTTAATTTTTTGGTACGCAGGTAGTTTTGAATATGACGCAATATTTAGGGCGATTTATACAGGTGATCTACCTCCTTACATGATTACAATAACAGCGATATTAATTTTTATCGGGGCGATGGGGAAATCAGGTCAATTCCCGCTTCATACATGGTTGCCAGATGCAATGGAAGGGCCAACGCCCGTTTCGGCACTTATTCACGCAGCGACGATGGTCGCAGCTGGCGTATATTTAGTAGCAACGATGTTCCCTTTATTTTCAGCAAGTACAGTGGCGATGCAGACCGTGGCAATCGTTGGAGCTTTCACTGCAATCTTTGCGGCCTCTATCGGTCTTGTGCAAACAGATATAAAGAGGGTGCTTGCTTATTCGACAGTTAGCCAGCTCGGTTATATGATGCTTGCGTTAGGTTCTGCCGGCTATGTAGCTGGTATATTCCATTTAACGACACACGCTTTTTTTAAAGCACTACTATTTTTGGCAGCAGGAAGTGTAATTCATGCTGTGCATACGCAAAACATTAATAAAATGGGCGGTTTACAGAAGAAGATGAAAGTAACTGGTATGCTATTTTTAACAGGTACCCTCGCCATTAGCGGTGTTCCGCTGCTTTCCGGTTTTTTCAGCAAAGATGAAATTTTAGCGGCGACTTGGATGAATGGCAATTACGTTTTATTTACTTTAGCAGTAATTGCAGCGTTTTTAACAGCGTTTTATATGTTCCGTCTATACTTTCTTGTCTTTACCGGAGAAGCGAAGACGAAGGAAGAAGTGCATGAATCGCCTCGCGTTATGACGTATCCAATGCTTGTTCTCGGCGTTCTTGCGGTAGTGGCAGGATATATAAATACACCTTGGTTTGGGACGTTTCTCGGAGATTGGTTGACGAAAGATGTAGGGTTTAAGGTTGAAGAAGCGCATGGACCAGTTTGGATTATGATTGTTGCGACACTCGTTTCATTTGCGGGAATCGCTCTTGCATATTTCATATATGGCAAGAAATCAATTTCTAGAGATTGGGCTGGGGGTACGGAAACATCGCTTTATAATCTTTTGAAAGAAAAATATTATGTCGATGAACTATACAACATGACGGTGATCTCTATTACGAAAGGAATCACTCATGTGCTTCGCTTATTTGAAGTGTATGTAGTCGAAGGAATTGCAGTTTTAATTGGAAGTGTAGTTAAAGGCACAAGTAATCTTGGCTCGAAACTTCAAAACGGGAATGTACAAGTGTACGGTACTGTAACGGCGGTTTCGCTCGCTGTACTCGTCATTATTTTGCTCTATACGGGAGGGGATTTACGATGAATGATTTGTTGTTAACGTTCTTCATTTTTTCCCCGCTTTTAGGAATTTTATTGCTTGTATTAACACCGAAAAAGGAATTGCGTACAGTGCGAGCGCTTGGCTTATTTGGGACGGCACTTCCATTTGGAATCGCTATAGTCCTCGCTTGTACATATGCTTCTGGAAAGAATTTGTCACTATTTGATGAAAAGGTGAAATGGATTAAGTTCGGAGATTTAACAGCGGTGGATAAAAGGTGGTTTTCTATTTATTACGAGCTCGGTATTGATGGTTTGTCACTTGTCATGATGGTACTGACGGCTCTTCTAGCGATGCTTGCAGCAATTGCAGCCTTTTCTATTAAAAGAAATTTAAAAGCATTTTATATGTTGTTACTCATGCTAGAAATAGGAATGCTCGGTGTCTTTGCTGCTCAAAATTTAATGTTGTTTTTTATCTTCTTTGAAATTACGTTGCCACCAATGTTCTTATTAATTGGAAAGTGGGGAAAATTGTCGAGTGAAAAGGCTGCGTATAGTTATTTAATATATAACGGTATTGGCTCAGCTATTTTGCTCATTGTTTTCTCAATTTTGTTTGCGAAAACAGGTACAACAAATATTGTGGAGCTGAAAGAGATATTAAGAAGCGTAAACGCAGAGGGAGCACTCGTCATCCCAAGTAGTTTGCAGCTTAGTGTATTTATTGCCATAATGATTGCTTTTGCAATTAAACTACCTGTTTTTCCGTTGCACCGCTGGATGGTCAATGTACACATAGAAGCGCATCCAGCTGTAGTTATGCTTCATGCGGGTGTTTTGCTGAAGATTGGAGCGTACGGTATTATTCGCTTCGGGAAAGGGCTATTCCCGGAATATTTTCACGATATTGCAACGCTAATTGCTATATTAGGCGTAATCAATTTATTATACGGTGCCTTTTTAGCGCTCATCCAAACGGACTTTAGGAAAGTACTGGCTTACTCTAGTATTTCGCATATGGGAATTGTGTTAATGGGACTTGCTTCACTTAATGCACCTGGTACACAAGGAGCACTATTCCAAGTTGTATCACATGGTTTAATTGCAGCCTTGCTTTTCTTCCTACTCGGTGTTATAGAACAACGGTTTGGAACTTCGGATATTACGGTGCTAGGCGGACTTGCGAAAAGTGTACCGATACTTAGCGGATTCTTTTTAGCAGGAGGAATGGCTTCGCTTGGATTACCAGGGATGTCTGGGTTTGTTAGTGAATTTCTTGCCTTTCTCGGTTTATTTCAAGGAGAGCCCGTCATTGCTGCAGTCGGTGTGATTGGCATCATTTTAACCGCTGTATATGTATTAAGGGCGACACTTCAAGTGACATTTGGAAAGAAAGAGTGGGAAGCAAAATCTGATATACACGGATGGGAGTACGTCCCTGTTTTACTACTTATCTTTTGTATTATTGCAATTGGAGTTATGCCAGAAATACTAGGGGATCCGCTTCAAAATACATTGAAAACATTGGGGGTGAAGTAGGATGGATATGAATACGTTACTTAGCTTATCGTGGCATCTAATGGTGCCAGAATTTATTATTCTCGGCGCCGCCATCCTTCTTTCCATATGTGATTTGTTTTTTAAGCTGAACCATAGATATGTAGCTCTTGGTGCGATTGCTGCCATCGTATTAGCAATCGTGTCATTAATTACTCTATATAGCGAACCAGCGGGAGATATTTTAAATGGATCGTTTGTGTTAGATGGATTTTCAAAAGGGTTTAAAACGTTGCTATTAGGTGCCTCAGCTCTCATTTTATGCACCGCAATGAGCGATGATAAGAAGAATCCAATTGAAGATAAGGGTGAATATTATTACTTATTTTTAATGGTACTTCTTGGCGCGATGTTCATGGCTTCTAGTGTTGATTTTATTACCCTTTTCGTTGGTTTGGAGTTACTTTCACTTTCTTCCTATATTTTAGTAGGAATACGAAAAAAAAGCCGTGCATCAAATGAAGCGGCAATGAAATATGTCATTAGCGGAGGGATTGGAACAGCGATCACGCTCTTCGGAATGAGTTATTTATACGGTATTACAGGTTCAACTAACATTGTAGATATGCAAAAGGTACTCACTGGGGAGCTTGCTAGTGGTATTCAGTTATTGCTAGTTCTCGCATTTCTTTTATTGCTAGTTGGTCTCTCATTTAAAATTGCCACAGTGCCGTTTCATATGTGGGCACCTGATGTGTATGAAGGAGCGGCTACACCTGTTACTGCTTTTCTTGGAACGATTTCTAAAATTGCCGGGTTCCTACTCATTATTCGTTTGTTCCTTATGGTGTTTGCAAGTGTATTAATACAAGGAGATATGCAATCTTTATATGGACATATGAGTATATATATTGCGGTGCTAGCAAGTATTACGATGATTGTTGGGAATGTAGTCGCGTTAAAACAATACAATATAAAGCGTTTATTTGCTTATTCGGGCATTGCTCATGCAGGATATTTACTCGTTCCACTTGTGGCATTATCACCATTTACAATGGATAGCATGTGGTTTTATATGCTGGCATACATGCTTATGAATATAGGGGCATTTGCTATCATCCACGGCTTAATCTTACAAAATGATGAGGAAAATATAACGATTTTCACAGGTTTATATAAAAGGTCGCCATTTACAGCGATAATGATGACAGTTTTTATTTTATCGCTGGCTGGGATACCAGGAACGGCTGGCTTCATTGGAAAGATTAACATCTTTTTAGGCGCACTTCATGTAGAGCCAGCACATTACGTACTAGCTTCGATTATGATGGGTACGACAGTTGTTTCATTCGTATATTATTTCCGTATTTTACAACAAATGTTTTTCCGCACCGGAGAGACAGAAGAGAGAATACGGTTACCGTTAAATATAAAGGTTGTTATGAGTCTTTGTGCAATTTCGATTGTAATACTAGGGATTATGCCGATGATTGGGTACAATTTCTTTTATGAATATTTTCCATTAATGAAAGATTTCTTCTTCTTAGGGAACGTGGTACAATAGTGAAAATAAAAGGTGTGGAGTCAGTACTCTGCGCTTTTTATTTTGTGTTAACTTGTAATGTAGATATACGTTTTTGGAAAGAAAATCACGATGTAAAATGTAAGATGTCTATGTGCATTTGAAAAAGTGTAGCTCCTACTTATTATGGTATCGTTTTTATATTCTTTCATAAGTAGTAGCTGAGTAAAGAGGGGTCGATTTTTTGGCACAACTTTTAGGGCAACAAGCACTGATTGCCATTGTTTCGCATTTATTGTTTATTACCATTACGTGGTGGGCCTTACAAGGCATTCACATTGAGCGTTTAATGAAGTCCGGAAAAGTGCTGCAGACGCGAGTATTACTCATCTTAATTACAATTGCAATTGGGACATCTGTAAGTAACTTTTTCCTTGATTATTTAGGCTATTCGAAGAGTTTAACGTATTTAGTAAAGTAAGTGTATAGAACCTCAAATCTCCGTTAACAATGGGGATAGGAGGGGATGAAATTGAAGTTTAAAGCCATTCTTATTGTTGCACTTAGTGTTGTTTTATTTTTGGTTGGATATAGAGAGATGAAACCGATAAGCGATGAACAGAAAATGGAGAGCATGATCAAGGCTTTAGAGAAAAATGATGCTAAAGTAGAAAAATGGTCATGGTTAGCAAGAGAAACAAAAACAATTTCTAACATACATACGTTTCAAAAGTTGTTAAACGATGTGAAGGAAAAGGCAAATATTCAAAAGTGGGAAGTAGAGCAATCTCCAGATGGATATAAAGCTACATCCTATAAAAAGTTTGCTTCTCATGAAGAACGAGTAGTAGTAACTTGGAGTAAAGAAAATACTAAAGAAAACACTTTCATTATCTTTGAAGTGAGTGGGGCGAAATGGGACCCGAAGTATGTTCAAAACATGAATAAAATTTTTAGTGAAAAACCTATAATTTACACTTGTGTTCAAGGTGTACTGAATGATAAGATTGAAGGTGTTTTGCAAAATAAAACCAATCAGGTTTTGAAAGATCTTTCAGCAAGAGCGATCGAACAAGTAGAAGAAAGAGCATTTGTGTCAGTCTCCGCATACAATAAAAAGTGGGATGACGCTCTTTCAACAAATAGAGAGAAAATAAATGTGCAAATAGCAATACGTTCTACGGACAACAAAGATACAATTGTGGTTGGCACACCGATCATAACTTCTGAGTATTGAGTGAATAGATACTGAAAAAAGGACACGGAGGGGAATAATTTGGAAAAGATCATCGTCCGTGGCGGAAAGCGGTTAAACGGCACAGTGCGTGTTGAGGGCGCAAAAAATGCTGTATTACCTATAATCGCTGCAGCCCTATTAGCGAGTGATGGAAAGAATGTACTATCTGAAGTACCAGTTTTGTCTGATGTATACACAATTAATGAGGTATTACGTCATTTAAATGCTGAAGTCGTATTTGAAAATAATCAAGTAACAATCGATTCTTCTAAAGAACTAAACATTGAAGCACCATTTGAATATGTACGTAAAATGCGTGCATCTGTTCAAGTAATGGGACCATTATTAGCACGTAACGGTCGTGCTCGTATTGCACTTCCTGGTGGATGTGCAATTGGTTCACGTCCAATTGACCAACATTTAAAAGGCTTCGAAGCAATGGGAGCAAAAGTACAGGTTGGTAACGGTTTTGTTGAGGCATATGTTGAGGGAGAACTAAAAGGAGCTAAAATCTACTTAGACTTCCCAAGCGTAGGCGCGACAGAAAACATTATGTCTGCAGCTACATTAGCAAAAGGGACAACAATTCTTGAAAACGCAGCGAAAGAACCAGAAATCGTTGACTTAGCTAACTTCTTAAATGCGATGGGAGCGAAAGTACGCGGAGCTGGAACTGGAACGATTCGTATCGAAGGCGTTGATAAATTATATGGTGCAAACCACTCTATTATTCCTGACCGTATTGAAGCGGGAACATTCATGGTTGCAGCAGCAATTACTGGTGGAGACATCTTAATTGAAAATGCTGTACCTGAACATTTACGCTCAATTACAGCGAAAATGGAAGAAATGGGTGTTAAAATTATTGAGGAAAACGAAGGTGTACGTGTTATCGGCCCAGATAAGTTAAAAGCGGTTGATATTAAAACTATGCCTCACCCAGGTTTCCCAACAGACATGCAATCACAAATGATGGCATTATTACTACAAGCTGATGGAACAAGCATGATTACAGAAACGGTATTCGAAAACCGCTTTATGCACGTTGAAGAATTCCGTCGTATGAATGCTGATATTAAAATTGAAGGTCGTTCTGTTATTATGAACGGTCCAAACAGCTTACAAGGTGCTGAAGTAGCAGCAACTGACTTACGTGCTGCAGCTGCATTAATCTTAGCTGGTTTAGTATCAGAAGGTTATACTCGTGTAACTGAGTTAAAACATCTTGACCGTGGCTATGTAAACTTCCATAAGAAATTAGCTGCATTAGGTGCAACTATTGAACGTGTAAACGAAAAAGTAGAAGAAGTGAAAGAACAAGAAGTTTCTGATCTTCACGCTTAATTAAAATAGTCTCTATGTCTTTTGACATAGGGGCTATTTTTTTGGGTTATTACTGTTATAGTCAATAAATTCTATACTTATGCACGTACCAGTAAAAATATTTAGAAAATTTCCGTTTTATACTCTTCCCCTTAAGTATGTTCTAAAAGAAAGAGTTGTTCCATAAGAATGAATGGAGTAAAGCTTTTATATTGGAGGAAAATAGGATGAAATTTTCAAAGCCACTTTTTATTACAGTAGCGCTCTTAATAGCGCTCGTTATCATTGTACCTGCAGCCCTTGTTATTCCATTTGCGAAAGCAAAAGTAGGGGAAGAAACGGCCTCTAAAACTCCTCCAGCGATAGAAAGCATACCAGCTCCAGGAAAAGTGGATACAGCTGTTCAAGTTGCTGTATATCGTGAGAAACAAAAGAAGGTAGAATCATTACCAATGGAGGAGTATGTGACAGGTGTAGTAGCTTCTGAGATGAATGCCAGTTTTGAAATAGAGGCACTAAAGGCACAGGCATTAGCAGCAAGAACATTTGTAGTACAACGTATGCTAAGCGGAGGGAAGAAAAATAATGCGGACGTGACAGATACGGTGAAAGATCAAGTGTACAAAAGCAAAGATGAATTGAAGAAGCAATGGGGCAATAACTACGAAAATAATTTGAAGAAAATCGAAGAAGCCGTTTCGAAAACAGCAGGACAAGTTTTAACGTATGATGGAAAACCAATTTCAGCATCCTTCTTTTCAACGAGTAATGGTCGAACAGAAAATGCAGCTGACTATTGGGGAAATGATTATCCGTACTTGAAAAGTGTAGATAGTCCGTGGGATCAAGCCTCTCCAAAGTTTACGAGCGAGCAAACATTTACAGTAGCTGATTTTCAAAAACGTCTCGGTGTGAAAGTGCTAGCAGACGGGAAGATTGGAAATATTAAAGACCTTACGGAAGGAAAGCGCGTAAAGGATGTAGCTTTTCAAGGGAAAACATTAACAGGAAAAGAAGTTCGTGAAAAGTTAGATTTACGTTCGTCTGATTTCACGTGGAAACAACAGGGAGATAAAATCATCGTTACGACGAAAGGCTTCGGTCACGGCGTTGGTATGAGTCAATACGGGGCGAACGGCATGGCAGCGGAAGGAAAGAAATATACAGATATCGTCGCTCATTACTATAAAGGCGTTGAAATAAAGACGATGAATGATTATGAAGGAAAATTGATGGTGAAGAAATAGGTGTCAGAACTCTGGCATCTATTTTTTCTGTTTAAAATATCATAATTTTCCATTAACTGTTTGATATAATAGGATAAAAAGGCATTTGGGGGAAATGAAATGGCGTTACTAGAGTTGAAACAATTAGGGAAGACGAACCAGTTACCGGCAATTGAGCTAAAGGTTGAGAAAGGACAATGTATTGTTTTGCAATGCAATAATCATACAGCTAAAGTGTTACACCGCATTATTATTGGTGAAGAAGAAGCTTCGACTGGCAATGTACTGTTTGAAGGAGAAGCAATTGGAAAGAAAAATTATTCCCGCATCGGTTTTTGTTTTTTGAAAGACGAGGCATATGATCGTTTGAAGGTGAAAGAATACTTCAAATTTCTATTAGGGCTTTATGAATCAAAGATAAGTATAGAAGAAGTTGTGCAGTCTGTTGGTCTCCTAGATAAACTAAACGTTAAAATAGAAAAACTATCATTTTCAGAGAAGCGTCGTCTTCATATTGGACGAATGATGATTCATAATCCGGATTTAATCATTTTGGAAGAGCCAGAGCAAAATGTCGATATAGAGAGTACGGTTATTATTCGAAAAGCGATTATGAAAATGAAAGAGCAAGGAAAGGCAATCTTTATTACGTCATCTTTCCTATCGGATGCCCTTTCGTTAACAGAGGATGTATACATATTAAACAACGATGGTGTGAAAAAAGTAGAAATTGAACAAGAGGAAGTGGAAGAAGTCGGTGAAGAAAAAGTCATTCAAATGATTCCGCAAATGAAGTTAGAAAGAATACCTGCGAAAGTGAACGATAAAATCATTTTACTTGATCCGATGGAAATCCATTTCATTGAAACGCAAAACGGAGTAGCGCATATTCACGTTCGTGAAGGCGATTTCGTATGTGCATTAACATTAAGTGAACTAGAAGCGAGATTAACAGGTTTTGGTTTCTTTAGATGTCATCGCTCGTACCTTGTGAATTTACAAAGAGTGCGAGAAGTGATTACTTGGACTCGTAACAGTTTTAGCTTAATTTTAGACGACGAAAGAAAAAGTTCAATCCCGCTTTCAAAAGGACGAATGGATGAATTAAAAGGTGTTATTGGACTATAAAAGTGCTCCAATAAGCTCAACATGCGATTCATTCACCGGTAAAAATACTCCTTTTACCGGTATTTTAATGCGCCTATCCTTTGTTTTTCATATGATTGAGTCAAGAAAAGCGAAACAAACGAACGAAAAGCGCTAAAGCGACTTTCATCTATAAAGAAGAAAAACAAAGGGGATGAAGAAATGACATTGGCAATTGAAATGAAAGATGTAATGAAAAGTTTCAACGAAAAAACGGCACTTCGAAATGTAAATATTGAGGTGAAGCAAGGAGAGATATTCGGATTCCTCGGACCGAGTGGATCTGGTAAGACGACAACAGTAAAAATTTTAACTTCTCAATTGCTTCATAGTGTTGGAACGGTAAGAGTATTAGGGAAAGATATTACAGGGCCAAGTAGCATCGATTACAAACGAATTGGTATTTTAACAGATAACAGCGGCTTATATGAAAGACTTAGCATTTATGATAACTTACTATTATTTTGTGACTTATACGATTGCAAAAAAGAACGAATCGATGAAGTACTAGCACAAGTGAATTTATTAGATGATAAAAAAACAACAGTAAAAAAATTATCAAAGGGAATGAAGCAACGCGTCACACTAGCGAGAGCAATCCTTCATAAACCAGATATTCTCTTCTTAGACGAACCAACATCTGCACTTGATCCAGTAAACGTACAAAATATTCATAAAATCTTAAAAGACTTAAATAAAGAAGGAACGACGATTTTCTTAACGACTCACAACATGGACGAAGCAGAAACGCTTTGTAACCGCATTGCCTTCCTGTGTGGCGGAGAGATTGTAGCACTTGATACACCGGAGAACCTTCGCTTACAATACGCGAAAGATCAAATACAAGTCGTGTTAAAGGATAAGAAGAAAGAAATGGTACAAAAAGATGAATTAGGTGCAAAACGTATTTCAGAATGGATGAACAAAGGAGAATTACTATCCATTCATTCACACGAACCAACTTTAGGCGATATTTTTATTGAAGTTACTGGGAGGGGATTATAATGACATTTTCAATGAGACGGTTTTCGGCTATTGTAAGAAAAGAAATAAATGATGCAGGTAAAAACTCACAAGTTATATTAATGGCGCTATTACCTATTCTACTTGCTGTATTCTATAGTAATATGGATTCTATAAAAGAGTTCTTTGCAGGTTTTATTATTGTAATGACGATTACCATGGTGGGAAGTTATGTGCAAGCAATTATTATTGCAGAGGAGAAGGAAAAACACACGTTACGAGTATTAATGTTGTCTCCAGCAAGTCCAATAGAAGTTATTTTAGGGAAAAGTGTATTAACTGTATTTTTTGTACTAGCATCTAGTTTTATTAGTTTAGTGATTTTAGATACTTTTAAAGGAAATATTGGTATGCTAGTTATTATTATTTTAATAGGAACATTGTTATGTGTTGTTTTAGGTACTATAGTTGGCTTACTATCCCAAAATATAGCACAAACATCCATAGTGGGGCTCCCGATTTTTCTAATATTCATAATGGGGCCGATGTTAAAGGAAATGGTTAAGAATGAATTTATTATAAAAGTAGTTAATCTTCTTCCAACAAATCATGTTATGGAAGCATTGCAAAAAGTTATAAAGGGAGAAGGATTTATTGCGATTCAAGAACATATTTTAAACAATACAATTTGGACTATATGCCTTATCATTCTTTGTATTATTGTTTACAAAAAGAAACAATTAGATTAAAAACTGAGCCAAAATTGCTCAGTTTTTTCTTTTTTCTATCATTTCCTCGGAAATTTTGCAATTCTCATACATATTTTTACAGATTTTGTCGAAAAGTAATTAGTTATACGTTGTATAGGATACGTGAATATTGTTCAAAATGATTGCTGAGGTGATGATGGAATGCGAGGAAGAAATAATAAAAAGTCGCAAAAGGTAGTACATTTATTTCAAAAAAGATGGGTGTTTCCGGCACTATACATTGCTTGTGCAGCGGTAATCTTAATGGTTGCGCTATGGTTCCAAGGAGCTAATCCGAAGAAGACTCCAAACCACGATCAAGCAACACCGTATACACAATCGGAAGATCCAGCAGTACCAGTAACAAAATCTTCAGAAGTAGTGAAAATGCCAGCTGCCGCGAATGCGGAAGTAGTCGTACAGAAGAAATTCTATGAAGATGCAGCAACTGAGGCGGAACAAGAAAAAGCACTTGTCTTTTATAACAACACATATTCCCCGAACAAAGGAATTGACATTGCTGCGAAGAATGGAAAAGAATTCAATGTTGCTGCTGCTTTAAGTGGTACAGTAACGAAAGCTGAAAAAGATTCACTTCTTGGTTATGTTGTAACAGTTGATAGTGGAAATGGTGTAGCGGTATCTTATCAAAGCTTAGGCAGTGTGAAAGTAGAAAAAGGTGCAAGAGTTGCACAAGGTGAAGTATTAGGAACATCCGGTCTAAGTGCAATGAATAAAGAGGCAGGTTCTCACGTTCACTTTGAAGTACGTAAAGACAATGTGGCTGTGAACCCTGAACGTTACTTAAATAAATCAGTAACAGAAATTAAAGCTGATGCAGGTGCTGCAAAGGCTACGAATGCTTCTGGTAAAAAAGCTGATGACAAATCTCAAAAAGAAGAGAAGTCAACGAGCACGAAACCAGAAAGTAAAACAGAAGACAAGTCTCAAAAAGAAGAGAAATCAACAAGCGGTTCAACTAGTGACAAAAAAGAAGAACCGAAGAAAGAAGAAAAATCAACAAATGGTTCTACAGAATCATCTAACGATTCTTCTTCACAAGAATAAGAAAGTGAAAAAATCAGTTCCCACTAGGGGAGCTGATTTTTTTATTTTTATATAAAAATACTCAATTTCGAGAAAAAAGTTGCAATAACAAGGAAAAATGACGAGATTCTCGAATATATATTACAAAAGGGAGGGGATACTGTGTCATTTTTGTTTGTTCTGTCGACTGCTATTATTTTATTGTTTGTTTTATTCACTTTATATTATTATATTGCCGGTAAGAAAGAGGTTCCCCACCATCAATTATTAGAAGAAGAGTTTGAAAGAGAAGAATGACGCCTTATATATAAGGTGTCATTTTTTTTCGCCAAAATAGTCACTGTTAACGTATTTCTCACAAAAAAACGTAATTTTTCTTAACTTAGTCCGCAAAAATAGTGAACATGTAGCATATATCAGTAGTGCGGGCAATACAATGGTATAAACCAAAGCAAAGAGAGTGTTTGAGGTGAGAAATCGTGAATTATTTCATTATAAATCCAAGAATGTTTAACGCTTACAAACAGCACTCACACTTACTTCTTAGTCGTATGCAGCGAGGCTCATTTCACCCTTCTCACATCCAAATTAGGGAGGCGAGTGGTGTGCACGATTACATCAAAGAGAGAACTATCAAGATTGGTAAGTATATCGTGGAGACAAGAAAGACAGTGCGTGTCATTGCAAAGGAATTTGGGGTATCAAAGAGTACAGTCCATAAAGATTTAACAGAACGTCTACCAGAAATTAATCCAGAGCTCGCAAATGAAGTGAAAGAAATTCTTGATTATCATAAGTCTATTCGTCATTTAAGAGGTGGAGAAGCAACAAAACAAAAGTATAGAAAAGAAGATGTAGAGAAGCCTGTACGTCAATAATGTTACAGTAGCAAACATTCCGTTCACATTCGGTAATATTTTTCAGAAGAATTCTTTTTGCGAATATTACGTTTCTGTTAAATTTATGATAAAATCAGAAATTAGGTGAAAAGAATTCGGGTGTAACCTGATTTTGAATATCGAGGAGGAAAAAACGGGAATGTTTGCGCGAGATATCGGAATTGACCTAGGTACGGCTAACGTATTAATTCATGTTAAAGGTAAGGGTATTGTATTAAATGAGCCATCTGTTGTGGCAATTGATCGTAATAGTGGTAAAGTATTAGCAGTCGGTGAAGAAGCGAGAAGTATGGTGGGACGTACGCCTGGTAATATTGTAGCAATTCGTCCGCTTAAAGATGGTGTAATCGCAGATTTCGAAATTACAGAAGCAATGTTAAAGTATTTCATTAACAAATTGGACGTAAAGAGCTTCTTTTCAAAACCTCGTATTTTAATTTGTTGTCCAACAAATATTACATCAGTAGAACAAAAAGCAATTCGTGAAGCTGCTGAACGTTCAGGTGGTAAAACAGTATTTTTAGAAGAAGAACCAAAAGTAGCCGCAGTTGGTGCTGGTATGGAAATCTTCCAACCAAGCGGTAACATGGTTGTTGATATTGGTGGAGGTACAACAGATATCGCTGTACTATCTATGGGTGATATTGTTACCTCTTCCTCTATCAAAATGGCTGGCGATAAGTTTGATATGGAGATCTTAAACTATATTAAACGTAAGTATAAGCTATTAATTGGAGAACGTACTTCAGAAGATATTAAAATTAAAGTTGGTACAGTATTCCCAGGTGCACGTAGCGAAGAGCTTGAAATTCGCGGACGTGACATGGTAACAGGCTTACCACGTACAATTACAGTATGCTCTGAAGAAATTACAGAAGCATTAAAAGAAAATGCAGCTGTTATTGTACAAGCTGCAAAAGGCGTATTAGAGCGCACACCACCAGAATTATCTGCAGATATCATCGACCGCGGTGTTATTCTAACAGGCGGTGGAGCTTTACTACACGGTATTGACATGCTTCTAGCAGAAGAACTAAAAGTACCGGTATTAATTGCTGAAAACCCAATGCACTGCGTTGCGGTTGGTACAGGTATTATGTTAGAGAATATCGACAGATTACCAAAGCGTGCTTTGAGATAATTTGAAAGAACTAAGGCTAATGCCTTAGTTCTTTTTTCGTTTTTATATTTTTATATTTTGTTTTTTTGCGAAAATGGAAGGAAAATAGAGAAATATGAAGGAAACAGGTAAAATATTCATATATATGGTTAAATTTAATATTTCCTTATTTGAAAACGTTTATAATATAATGAGTCGAATACGACATTAAGGCAAATAATGTTTCAATACATATTGCCTTTCCCTAATTTGGGCATACACTCTTTTCTACCTCCGTGTCAGTTGCAAAAATGTGCAACTATTTTAATGGAATAGAGTGTGTGCATTTTT
This sequence comes from Bacillus sp. SRB3LM, assembly GCF_015712745.1. NCBI lineage: Bacteria > Bacillati > Bacillota > Bacilli > Caryophanales > Bacillaceae > Bacillus > Bacillus sp. SRB3LM. The sequence goes on along the minus strand of NZ_VWVQ01000114.1, from coordinate 162,585 downwards.
TTTTAGGAAGTTGTGCTAAATATAAAATGTTACTTTGTAATGACAAACAATAAACAAAATGGGATAATAGCAATATGTCCAAGTGGTAAGACCAATATTACAAAAGGGGCGATTGTTACATGCTAAATATAGAACAAATTAAAGAAATCATTCCTCACCGCTATCCATTTTTACTTGTTGATAAAATATTAGAAGTAGATGAAGGGAAAAGAGCGGTTGGGATTAAAAATGTATCCGCAAATGAAGAATTCTTTAACGGACACTTCCCTGACTATGCAGTTATGCCTGGTGTACTTATTGTAGAAGCATTAGCACAAGTCGGAGCAGTTGCAGTATTAAAGAAAGAAGAAAACCGCGGAAGACTTGCTTTCTTTGCAGGTATCGACAATTGCCGTTTCAAAAAACAAGTACGCCCAGGTGATCAGCTTCGTCTAGAAGTAGAAATGACACGCGTACGCGGCCCAATTGGAAAAGGAAAAGCAATCGCAACAGTAGATGGTGAAGTTGCATGTGAGGCAGAAATTACATTTGCGATTGGTGATAAAAAAGAATAGATAGTACTGAAAAATCTCCTTGTGAAAAGACAAGGGGATTTTTTAATTTCTGCTATATAACGATGAAACGATAATATACAAACTAATCAGAAAATATCTTGTAAATAGATGGTAATTACCATATACTTACTTTATTATTTATCTAGAAAATAGGATAAGTGATAAAGGTAATAAAGAAATAAGGGCATTGTCATATTGTTAAGGTACTTAAATAAGACAAAGTAGAAGGTTATTGATTATGATGAAATGTGGGGAACTCAGCAAGAATATTAATTAGACGTATGAAATCGAGCATAAGAGAGAGAAAAGGGAAATGTCGCATTTCACAAAAGGAGATTATGAATATGTTCGGGAGAAAGAAAAGAAAACCAATACGACAATTAATTACACATAAAGAGCCTAAATCGCGTATTACAGAACAATACCGCAACATTCGTACAAACATTGAGTTTACATCTGTAGATAATCATGTTCGTTCTATTATTGTTACTTCAGCAGATCCAGGTGATGGGAAAACAACAACAATCGCAAATTTAGCAGTTGTTTTCGGACAACAAGGAAAGAAAGTTTTATTAATTGGAGCTGATTTGCGTAAGCCGACGATACAAAACTTATTTGCTATTCATAGTTCAAATGGGTTAACGAACCTATTATCAGGACAAGCAAAACTTATGCAATGCATTCAAAAAACAGATATAGAGAACGTATACTTAATGGCAGCGGGTCCAATCCCGCCAAACCCAGCAGAACTATTAGGGAGCCGGGCAATGGACGAGGCGTTGCTAGAAGCATATAACATGTTTGATATTATATTAATTGACACACCACCTGTCCTTGCGGTTACGGATGCACAAATACTTGCGAATAAATGTGATGGAATCGTACTCGTTGTACGAAGTGAAAAGACGGAAAAAGATAAAATCGTAAAAGCGAAACAAATATTAGATAAAGCATCAGGAAAACTACTAGGTGTTGTTTTGAATGATAAAAGAGAAGAAAAAGAGCAGTATGGTTATTACTAAAATATGAAAAAGCCAACAAAATTTTTGTTGGCTTTTTTGTTTTCTGAAAATTATTTATCAAGTTATACAGTGTAAAAAGCATGATATGATAAAATTTTTGGGAAATCATTGGAATGTGTTGTCATATTTAAGATTATTTTGTAAGATTAAACTTGTTTCTTGTGAACAAATATAGAACTGAATTATTAAAAATAAAAAATGTAAGATTTATATGTTATAATTTTTCCTATGTGTAAATTTTAGAAAGTTGGAGGAACCTATGGAAGAAACAATTAGTTTAAAAGAGTTATTTCATATCTTAAAAAAACGTTTAGCAATGATCCTCGTAATCGCCTTTGGTGCAGCTATTGTAAGTGCTATCATTAGCTTTTTCTTCATGACACCAATCTATCAATCTTCGACGCAAATTCTTGTTAACCAGAAGAAGCAAGAAGGGGCAATGATTCAAGCCGGTGAAATTCAAACGAATATTCAATTAACGAATACATATAAGGTTATTATTAAAAGTCCAGTAATCTTAGAACAAGTGAATGAAAAATTAAATTTAAATATGACATCTCAAGCGCTAACAGGAAAGATTAATGTTGCAAATGAAAAGGATTCACAAGTAATCTCTGTAACAGCTGAGGATAAAGATCCAAAACTAGCTCGCGATATTGCGAATGCAACTGCAGATGTATTTAAAGGTGAAGTTGCAAAAATTATGAACGTCGATAACGTAACAGTATTATCTAAAGCAGAAGTCGCAGAAAATCAATCTCCAATTAAACCACGTCCAATGTTAAATGTGGCAATTGCTTTCGTTGTTGGTTTAATGGCTTCAGTTGGTCTTGCATTCTTACTAGAGTACTTAGATAACACAGTGAAAAAAGAAGAAGATGTGGAAAACTTACTTGGCTTACCAGTATTAGGAATTGTAGCTCGTATGGATGAAGAAACAATGAACGTGAAATCACACGCTCCATCATCAAGAAAAGTGAGGGGACAAACAATTGGCTCTTAATTTATTTAAAAAGAAAAAAAATCATCGTCAACGCCGTCAATTAATTGCTCATCAACAACCGAAATCACCAATTTCAGAACAATATCGTAATATTCGAACGAATATTGAATTTGCAGCTATTGATACGAATTTACATTCGTTAATGGTCACGTCTGCAAACCCAAGTGAAGGGAAAACGACAACGACAGCGAATATGGCAGTTGTGTTTGCTCAACAAGGAAAAAAGGTGTTATTAATTGATGCAGATATGCGTAAACCAGCAATGCATCAAATGTTCCAAGTAGATAATATTTTTGGACTTACGAACGTACTAACACATAGTGAACGTTTAGAGAATTGTGTGCAAACAACATTAGTTGATAATCTACATTTTTTAGCTTGTGGTCCAATTCCACCAAACCCGGCCGAATTGTTAGGTTCAAAGTCAATGAAAGAACTTCTTGGACAAGCATACAGTATATATGATCTAGTTATTTTTGATATGCCGCCAATTTTAGCTGTAACCGATGCGCAAATTATGGCAAATGTATGTGATGCTTCTATTCTTGTTGTTCGTAGTGAATCAACAGAGAAAGAAACAGCAGTAAAAGCAAAAGGATTATTGGATTCTGCAAAAGGTAAATTGTTAGGTGTCGTTCTAAACGACCGTGAACGTGAAAACGGCTTATATTATTATTACGGTGCAAACTAGTTTTAAAGTGAGATATGGTAAAAACATATCTCCTTTTTTCCCTTGAATATGAGCGATATCTCATATTCAAGGGAAAAAAGATGTTTATAGGAGAGAGGGAGGATGAAACAAATGATAGATTTACATTGTCACATTTTACCTGGTATCGATGACGGTGCACAGACAGTAACAGATAGTTTAGCGATGGCACAACAAGCCGTGTCAGAAGGAATACATACCATTGTCGCAACGCCGCACCATCAAAATGGAAAATATGTAAATGAACGTACCCCAATTATTCATCACGTAAAACAACTAAATGATGAACTACAACAACATAATATTCCACTTACTATTTTACCTGGGCAAGAAGTCCGGTTATATGGTGATTTATTAGAAGACTATGAAGCTGGTAAAATTGTTACTTTAAATGAAACAAATAAATATATATTCATTGAATTTCCATCGAATCACGTACCTCGTTATGCCGAACAATTATTATATGAATTACGTGTAAAGGGAATGATTCCAATTATTGTTCACCCAGAGCGTAATGCCGAGTTAATCGAGCGACCAGATAAGTTATATAACCTTGTAAATAAAGGTGCATTAACACAAGTGACAGCAGGTAGTTTACTTGGGAAATTTGGTAAAAAGATTAAAAAATTCTCACTACAGCTTGTGGAACATAATTTAACACATATGGTCGCTTCAGATGCACATAACACAACGTCAAGAGGATTTCATTTAGCAGAAAGCTATGAACTAATTGTGAAAGAATTTGGAACGAGTGTTATGAGTGATTTGAAAGAAAATCCGTACTTATTAATTAGCGGGAAGGCAATTTACAAAGAAGATCCAGAACAAATTCGTCGTAAAAAATTGTTCGGTATTTTTTAAATAAGGAACTGGTGATGTCTCCTAACCGTTATCAATGGGGGCACTCGGTCGTGCTGTGGGTAGAAATTTTTATTTCGAACCTACCTTAGACGCTTGTCGTCGGGAGTATGACGTGAGGATGGGTTAGATGCCCATAATTTATTTATATTAGAAACTCTACTTATGGAGTTGTAAAGACGACCCTATAAGTAGGGTTTTTGTTATTGTTACATATGGATATAACAATGTGTTTGGGGGGGGTACTAGATTTGAAAAAAGTAAGAAAAGCGATTATTCCAGCTGCGGGACTGGGGACAAGGTTTTTACCGATAACAAAGGCGATGCCGAAAGAAATGTTACCAATTGTTGATAAACCAACAATTCAATACATAGTAGAAGAAGCGATAGAATCAGGAATTGAAGATATTATTATTGTTACTGGAAAAGGAAAGCGTGCTATTGAAGATCATTTTGATCACTCTTTCCAATTAGAAAAAAGCCTTTTAGAAAAAGGGAAGTATGAGATGCTTGAAAAAGTACAAGCTTCTTCAAAAATTAATATTCATTACATAAGACAAAAAGAACCAAGAGGGCTAGGACATGCAGTATGGTGTGCACGTAAATTTATTGGAAATGAACCATTTGCGGTATTACTTGGTGATGATATTGTGCAAGCAGAAACACCATGTTTGCGTCAATTAATGGATCAATATGAAGGTACACAGTCGTCAGTTATTGGTGTACAAACAGTGCCTGAAAACGAAACACATCGTTACGGTATTATCGATCCGATTGAACAAAGCGATCGCCGTTATCAAGTGCGTCAATTTGTTGAAAAACCAGCAGAAGGTACAGCACCATCTAATTTAGCAATTATGGGGCGTTACGTATTAACACCAGAAATTTTTATGTTTCTTGAGAATCAACAAACAGGTGCGGGTGGGGAAATTCAATTGACAGATGCAATTCAACGATTAAATGAAGTTCAACGTGTATTTGCGTATGACTTCGAAGGTACACGTTACGATGTTGGGGAGAAGTTTGGATTTATTAAGACGACGATTGAAATGGCACTTCAAAATGAAGAATTAAAAGTTGAGTTAATGGAATATATGAAAGAACTTGTAAAAAAGGAAGAGGTACATTCATAATAGAATGTCCTTTTTTATTATGAGTAAGATAAGAATTATATAAAGAAGGGAACAGGTATATTGAGTTATCGAAAACGGCTCTCATTATTAATTTTATTAGATTCATTTATCGTATTAACTGCCGTGTATTTAAGTTATTGGTTTATACATCCCAATGTATTAAACAAAATTCCTATGACAGTAGTTATTAGTTCTATTACATTATTGTGTAGTCATCATGTTTTTGCAGCTATTTACAAGTTGTACAACAAGGCGTGGGAATATGCAAGTATTGGAGAATTAAAACAAATATTTAAAGCAATTACGTTATCAATTTTAGTAACAGCAATTGTTCAACAAATTATAAATCATGATATTTATGTTCGAATTTTAGCTATTGCATGGATGTTACATTTATTATTAATTGGTGGTTCTCGCTTCGTATGGCGTATGTTCCGTGATACATATATTGCGAAAGCAACTGATAAAAAACGAACATTAATTATTGGTGCAGGTTCAGCAGGAACAATGGTAGTGCGTCAATTGCAACATAATAAAGAAGCAGATTTATATCCAATTGCGTTTGTTGATGATGATAGAAATAAGCAGAAATTGGAGATTTATAATGTGCCGGTTGTTGGTACAACAAATCACATTCAAGAAATTGTAGAAGATAATGACATAGAACATATTATTATCGCAATTCCTTCATTAAATAGAGGTCAAATAAACGAGATTTTTGAGAAGTGTAGAAAAACGAAGGCGAAAACACAAATTGTGCCGATGCTTGAAGATTTATTAGATGGGAAACTCTCTGTTAATGAATTCCGTGATGTACAAGTGGAAGATTTATTAGGAAGAGAGCCAATCCAATTAGATGATGCAGGAATTGGAGAGAAAATTAGTGGTAAGACAATTTTAGTAACAGGTGCTGGTGGATCAATTGGATCAGAAATTTGTCGTCAAGTGATGAAATATAAACCAGCTAAAATTGTTCTTTTAGGACATGGTGAAAACAGCATTTATAATATCGAAATGGAAATGAGAGTTACATATAAAGATACAGTTGAAATTACAACAGAAATCGCTGATATTCAAGATCGTCATAAAATCTTTGAAATAATGAAAAAGCATGAACCGTATATTGTGTATCATGCAGCTGCACATAAGCATGTTCCTTTAATGGAGCGTAATCCAGAAGAAGCTGTGAAAAACAATATTTTTGGTACGAAAAATGTAGCTGAAGCGGCAGATACGTTTAAAGTGAATACATTTGTTATGGTTTCTACAGATAAAGCTGTAAATCCAACAAATGTAATGGGAGCTACAAAACGATTTGCAGAAATGATTGTGCAACATATGGCATCGGTTAGTACTGGTACACGTTTTGTTGCGGTTAGATTTGGTAATGTTCTTGGAAGTAGGGGAAGTGTAATTCCTCTATTTAAGAAACAAATTCAAAAAGGTGGACCTGTAACTGTTACTCACCCTGATATGATTCGTTACTTTATGACAATACCAGAAGCTTCAAGATTAGTTATTCAGGCAGGCACACTGGCTAGGGGCGGAGAATTGTTCGTGCTAGATATGGGAGCTCCAGTAAAGATTGTAGATTTAGCTAAAAATTTAATTACCCTTTCAGGATTTTCTATTGAAGAAATCGGAATTGAATTTACGGGATTAAGACCAGGTGAAAAAATGTATGAAGAGTTATTAAATGAAGGTGAAATTCATCCAGAACAAATTTTCCCTAAAATTCATATAGGAAAGGCTGTTTTAATTGATCAAGGGATTTTAAGGCAGTTTATGAATGACTTTGAAGGAATTAGTAAAGAAGAAATAAGAGAACGACTATTAGATATTGCAAATAATAAAGTAAATCTTAAAAATTAATTCAAGGGAAGGAAGTTTTAAAAATGGGAGACAGAATATTTCTTTCATCACCACATATGAGTGATGAAGGTTATGAAATGCATTATGTGAAGGAAGCTTTCGATACAAATTGGATTGCACCACTTGGGGAAAATGTAAATGGGTTTGAAAGAGAATTAGCTATGAAAGTAGGATCTAATGCAGCGGCGGCACTATCTTCTGGAACAGCTGCAATTCATATGGCATTAAAAGCGGCTGGAGTAGGAGAAGGTGATGTTGTTTTTTGTCAAACACTTACATTCTCAGCTACAGCAAATCCAATCATTTATCAAAATGCTATTCCTGTTTTCATAGATAGCGATTATGAAACTTGGAATATGTGTCCTAAAGCATTAGAAGAGGCTTTTAAAAAGTATCCAAATGTAAAGGCGGTTATCGTAGTTCACCTTTATGGTCTGTCTGCGGATATGGATAAGATTGTTGAACTTTGTAAAAAATACGATGTTACTTTAATTGAAGATGCTGCTGAATCTTTGGGAACTTATTATAAAGGTAAACATACAGGTAGTTTTGGAGAGTATGGTATTTTTTCTTTTAATGGTAATAAAATCATTACTACTTCTGGTGGCGGTATGCTTGTTTCTAATGATGAAGAAAGAGTTTCAAAGGTAAGGTTTTGGGCTACTCAAAGTAGAGACCAGGCAAGACATTATCAACACAGTGAATTAGGATTTAACTATCGTATGAGTAATGTAGTTGCTGGAATTGGTAGAGGGCAACTTAAAGTATTAGATCAAAGGGTTCAAAAGAAAAGATACATATTTGATTTTTATAAGAGAGAACTAGGAAATCTTGAAGGAATTGAATTTATGCCTAGTAATGAGTGGAATGAACCAAACTATTGGCTAAGTTCTATGACACTAAACGGTAAGATCCGTCCAATAGATGTGATGGAAGCCCTTGAAAAAGAAAATATTGAATCTAGACCGGTTTGGAAGCCAATGCATATGCAACCGTTCTTTGAGAAATATGATTTTGTTGGTACAGATGTATCAGAAAAACTTTTTGAGAATGGTATATGTTTACCAAGCGATACGAAGATGACAGAAGCAGATCTAGAAAAAGTTGTGAAAATTATTAAAGGGTTGTGGATAGCATAATGAGGAGTTCTAAAGTTGGCATCTATGGTAGGTTTATAAAAAGGCCGATGGATTTTATACTGTCTTTAATTGCTATTATAATGCTTAGTCCAGTATTCCTTATAGTGGCCTTTCTTGTAAAAACAAGATTGGGTAGTCCGGTATTATTTAAACAAGAGAGACCAGGATTAAATGGAACTATTTTTAAAATGTATAAATTTAGAACAATGACAGATGAAAAAAATGAAAATGGTGAGTTACTACCTGATAGCATAAGGCTCACTAAGTTCGGTAAATTTTTACGCTCGACATCACTAGATGAATTACCGGGGCTTTTTAACATTTTTAAAGGTGATATGTCAATTATAGGGCCAAGGCCCTTATTAGTTCAGTACTTACCACTATATAATGAACATCAAAAGCGTCGCCATGAAGTTAGGCCTGGTTTGTCAGGATTAGCACAAGTTAATGGCCGTAATGCTATTAGTTGGGAAGAAAAGTTTAATTACGATGTTGAGTATGTGGAAAATATGAATTTTATTATGGATTGGAAAATTATTCTTTTAACTATTAAGAAGGTCTTCATTAGAGAAGGGATTAATTCTCAAACGGCAGCTACTATGGAACCATTTAAAGGGAATAGTAAAGGAAGCATAGAGTTATGAACACAAAACTTCTTATAATAGGTGCTGGTGGTCATGGAAGGGTTATAGCTGACATTGCATTAAAGATGAAAAAGTGGGAATATATAGCCTTTCTTGATGATAGTGAAAATATAAAAACTTCAATGGGGATAGAAATAATTGATAAATCCACAAGTGTTTCGAAATACATAGAGGATTATGACATTTTTGTTGGCATTGGGAATAATGTTGTACGCAAAAAGGTCCAGGAAGAACTTGAGGATTTAGGAGCAATTATACCAGTCTTAATTCATCCAAGTGCAATTATTGGAGAACAAGTTTACTTAGGAGCAGGAACTGTAGTTATGGCAGGTGCTGTTATTAACTGTTGTACCAAAATTGGAAAAGGATGCATTATTAATACTGCTTCTACAATAGATCATGACAATAAAATTGATGACTATGTTCATATATCACCAGGTGCGCATTTAGCTGGTACAGTAAGGGTTGGATCGGGTACTTGGTTAGGTATTGGGAGTGTAGTAATCAATAATATTAATATTATTAACGAATGTAAGATTGGTGCAGGTGCTGTAGTAATCAAAGATATAACTGAAACTGGAACTTACATAGGAATTCCAGCTAGGAGAGTAACTGATGGAAAAAATCTTAATATTAGCGAATAACGATGTTGGTTTATACAAATTTAGAAAAGAGTTAATTCAAGAATTAATTCATCGAGGAAATGAGATATATATTTCACTACCTAAGGGAGATTTAGTACAACCTTTAATTGATATGGGGTGTACATTCGTTGAAACTAGAGTAGATAGAAGAGGAATAAATCCATTTACGGATTTTAAGCTTTTAGTCCAGTATATAAAGATATTAATGAAGATTAAGCCGGATATGGTTATGACATATACAATTAAACCAAATATTTATGGTGGTATAGTGTCTAGGCTTATGAAGATTCCACACGCTATAAATATTACGGGTCTAGGAACGGCATTTCAAAATGAAGGTCTATTAAAAAAACTTATAGTAATTTTATATAAAATTTCTTGTAAACAAGCTAAAGTAGTTTTTTTTGAGAATGAAGAGAATAAGAGGGTTTTCATAAAAAATAATATCACGGAAATTGGTAATTCATTTAAGTTAAATGGGGCAGGAGTTAATTTAAATGAGTATCAATTTAGTGAGTATCCGAATGACAATGAAATTCGCTTTTTATTTATTGGAAGAGTTATGAAAGAAAAAGGCATAGATGAATTGTTTGAAGTCGTAAAACGTATAAAAGATGAATATGATAATGTAATTTTTGACGTTATTGGTCCATTTGAAGATGACTATAAAGATTTAATAACAGAATTGCAACAACAAGGGTTTATTGAGTATCACGGGTTTCAGAGGGATGTAAAACCATTTATTAAACAATCTCATTGTTTTGTACTTCCATCGTATCATGAAGGTATGGCAAATACTTTGCTTGAATGTGGAGCGATGGGCAGACCTTTAATTACTAGCGATATTGCTGGTTGCAAAGAAGCTGTAATAGATAATAAAAGTGGTTTTTTAGTATCAGCTAAAAGTAGTGAGGATTTATATAAAAAAATTAAAAAGTTTATTGAATTGCCTTATAAAGACAAAGTAACCATGGGACAAGCTTCACAAAAATATATTGAGAAAGCTTTTGATAAGGAAAAAGTGGTTAACATGACAATTAGGGAGTTAATTAAATGAATATACCAGAGATTAGCATAATTGTTCCAGTTTATAATGTGGAAAAATTCTTAAGTCAATGTATAGATAGTATTTTAGGGCAATCATTCCATAATTACGAGATAATTCTTGTAAATGACGGTTCGCAAGATGGATCTAAGACCATTTGCGAAAGATATGCTTCAAATTATGAATTTATTCAGGTTATAAATAAAGAAAATGGTGGATTATCAGATGCTAGAAATACGGGATTGAAAATTGCAAGGGGGAATTATATTCTTTTTGTTGACTCTGATGATTATATTGCTCAAAATTCTCTTACCGAAATTAATAAAGTTTTAGAAATAAATCCTGATATTGATGTTGTATTTTTAGAGGCTGCAAAGGTATTTGAAGACGGTTCAATAGTGCCTATGAATGATGGATATGAGAAAGAAAGTATACACAAAAAGACTTATGAAGAGGTTATGAGACACATTTGTGAATTAGCAAAGTTCCCTGGTAGTGCCTGTACAAAGCTAATCAAGAGAAAGCTTATAATAGAGAATGATCTTTATTTTGAGAAAGGATTGCTATCAGAAGATATAGATTGGGTTGTGCAGCTATTATGCGTTGCAGAAAAGTACGATTACTGTGAAGCAATGTACTATTTTTATCGCCAGAATCGAAAAGGTTCTATTACCAATACAGTCAATATTAATAATGTACAGTCTCTGTTATATATTATAAATAAATGGAGTAAGGATATTGAAGGAGACCAGTTGGATAATAATAAAAATCAGAGGTATTTAAACGCTTTTATGGCTTATGAATACACAATAGCATTAGCTAATTATGGTGATTTAGAGAAAGATGATAAGAAAGTATTGAAAAAGGATTTAAATGCTCATTCATGGTTGCTATCTTGGAGTAATAATCCAAAAGTAAGAATCGTTAAGGTGTTAGTCCAGCTTTTTGGAGTAATGTTTACGGCTAAGTTATTAAAAATTTATTTGAAATATAGATAAATATTATTTTGCTTTTATCAATTTTAAAATATATTTTGATTGGTATTATACGAAAGATAATAAAAAAATTGGTCAAATAATCATTGTAATGTTTTATAAAGGAGGTATAGAAATGAAAAAAATAAATATTTTGCATTTGGTCCCTGGCTTAGATGCTGGTGGAATCGAGATGATGTTACTAAATTATTATAAATATATGGATAGAGACAAGGTCCAATTTGATTTTGCGATGTTCTTTGATAGTGTAGGTTTAACAGGTCGAGAATTCGAAAAAATGGGATCGACAATCTATCATTTAACACCAAAATCTCAAGGGTTCAAGAAATATAGAGATGAATTATTAGAGATATTAAAAAGGAATAAGTATGACATAATACATGCCCATCAAAATTATATGTCATTTATTCCATTGTATTATGCAAAAAGGCATGGAATTGAAGTTAGAATAGCACATTCTCATTCTACTTCGGTCGATAATTCAAATTTAATGAATCCATTTTTAAGGATGGCAGGTATATATTTAAATAATTTCACTTCTACGTATAATATGAGTTGTGGAATTGAGGCGGGTAAATATATATTTGGGAAAACTGCTTTTAAAAAAGGTAATGTAAAGGTACTCCCAAATGCAATTGAAACTAACAAATTTTCATTTTCGCAAATTAATAGGGACAAAATACGTAAAGAGCTTAATATTGAAGGGGAATTTGTAATAGGAAATGTGGGACGATTATCTGAAGAAAAAAACCATGTTTTTTTATTGGAAATGTTTAAAGAAATATATGCAAGAGAAAATAATTCTTGTCTGGTTATTGTGGGTGAAGGAGATTTGGATGAGAATTTAAAAGAATTGGCAAGAGGTTTAGGAATCGAAAACCATGTTTACTTTTTAGGTAGAAGAAATGATGTGAATGTAATATTAAGTGCGTTTGATGCTTTTATCTTACCATCTTTTCATGAAGGTTTTCCTGTAGTATGTATTGAGGCTCAAACTTCTGGAATAAAATGCTTCTTTTCTGATAAAATTCCTCGAGAAGTATCCGTTACAGATCGAACAGAATTTATTTCGCTCAACAAATCAGCACAGTATTGGGCAGATTGTATAATAAAAACTGCACTTAACTACAATAGAATAGATAAACAAAAAGACATAAAGGATTCAGGATATGATATAAAAGAAAATGCCAAATGGCTTGAAAATTTTTATATTGAGTGCCTTAAAAAAGAAATGGAGAACTAGTATCTTGCAAACTTTTAAATACTCAAATAGAAACTTAGAATTTATTTTGGTTATATTGCTAATAGGATATATATCTATTAGTAATATGAGAGCTGTTTATTTGAACGAACTACCATTTAAGGATCAGTTAATGATAGGATTAACCTTCATAGGTATACTATCTTTATGTATCTTTTTATTAACACGGATGAATAAAGTCAATAGAATGTTGGCATTAATGCTTTTGTTTGTAGTATTTAGCTTTATACCAACAATAAATTTATATATGGAATATTCATTTTCTTATATAGTCAATATATTGGGGCAGACATATTTTTGGATTGCTTCTTTTTCTCTTGCATACATTTGTAATTATTATTCACACAAAGGTAATATGCTAGTCAAAGCCACGATAATATTATTACCAATATTTTGTTTTATGTTCTTTAATATTAAAGAATTTAGTCAAATACAGGATACAGCTTTAATCAGTATGGTTTATTATTGTGTATTCCTCATGCCTTTTGTTTTCATGATGGAAAAGAAACTTTTAAAATTCACTGCAATTTTATTGATTCTTGTTTGTGTACTTTTATCAGTTAAACGGACTGCATTTTTAGCTTTTTCAGGGACAATTTTAGTATATTATTTTGTTAATTATAAAATCCATGCGAAAAATAGTAGACTAGTAATTACTTCAATTCTATCAGGAGCTATTGGTACGATATTCATTTATGCTTTTTCTAATTATATTGTTGAGTTTTTTGATGTGAATATTATTTATAGGATTCAAACTATGCTTGATGATCAAGGGTCTGGAAGAATAGAGATATGGAATCGCACTTGGGAGATGATAAAACAATCAAGTGTTCCTGGCTTAATTTTCGGACATGGTTTTAATGCTGTTTATATAGATTCATTCCCTCAATATAGTGCACACAATGATTTCTTAGAGATTTTATATGATTATGGATTAATTGGTATATATATTTACTTAAGAATATATTATAACTTAATTAAATATGCAATAAAGCTATATAATGCGAAATCAAAATATGCGGCACCTTTTATATCTTCTATTACATTAGCGTTAATAATGTCACTCACAAGCCATTTAATTATTTATCCAACATATTTTATTTTCTTATGTATATTTTGGGGAACAATAATATCATATTGTGATAAATATCTTTTAACAGGGTCTGGGGGGACTAGAATTTGAATTTAATAAGCGTGATTGTTCCTGTATATAATATTGAAAAATATTTGCCAAAATGTCTTAATTCATTGTTGCAACAAAGTTATAACAATCTTGAAATAATATTAGTTGATGATGGTTCAAGTGATAATAGTGCAAATATCTGTGAAGAATATGCTGGGAAAGATAATCGAATTTATGTAATACATAAGAAGAATGGAGGGGTTTCTTCTGCAAGAAATGAAGGTCTGAAGAGAGCGACAGGAGATTTTATTGTATTTATTGATGGAGACGATATTATAGAAGCAAATGCATTCGATATGATGTTACAAAATATAATAGAATATCAATCTGATATATGTGTATGTGATTCATACTTTAGTGATGGAATTGTATATTCTAATGGTACTATCTTACAAGAGAATAATGTGTTAACGAAAGAAGAAGCCTTAGAAATGCATTTGAAGTTTTCATTTATTGCTTCACTTTGCTTTTGCATGTTTAAGAAAGAAGTATTAACGGATTTATATTTGAATACTCATATTCATGCAATGGAAGATTGGGAATATTTGTTTAGAATAATTGATAAATCCAATACTATTTCTATATGTCATAAGACTTTGTATCATTATATGTTACACGAGGGAAGTGCTAGTAAATCTCGTATAAATGATAGAAAATTAACGGCTCTTAAAATTGCACCAATTACTGAAAAATATGTAAGTGAAAAAATACCAGGGTTAACCGATTATGTTTCAGATATAGAAACTAGATTAGTTTTACATTTACTAGTAGTTGCTGCTAATGCTGATACAACAGAAGAAAAATATAATAAATTATTTACAGAGATAATTAGAAGGAACTTCAAGAAGTCTTTAAAATCAAAACATCTTTTAAAAAGACAAAAGATGTATATAATTATGACAGCATTCTCAGCGAGAGTGTACTATTTCTTTTATTATCTAAAATACTGGAGGAAAAAATGAAAAAGGCAGAAATAATAACATATCATTTTGTACCAAACTATGGAGCAGTTTTACAAGTATATGCGTTACAGAAAATATTACGTCAGTATGTTGATAATGTGGAAATTTTAGATTACAGACCAAAGGCAATTAATTCAACTTATGCTCCTATTAATACTAACACTATTAAATCGCTGATAAGTACAATACTTTCCTTACCAAGCTATTTAAACAAAAGAAGTAAGTTTCGTTTATTTGAAAAAGAATATTTAAATCTATCTAAAAATCGATATGAAGTTAGTAAAGATATTGTTGGATTAGATGCTGATTATGTATTTTTAGGCAGTGATCAAGTCTGGAATTTTGAAATAACAGATGGGTTTGATCCAGTATATTTTGGAAGAATTAAAGAAAGTAAAGCTAGTAAAGTGATATCTTATGCGGCTAGTTTAGGTAAAGGTACTCTGTCCCAAGGGGAAATTACTATTTTTGAAGAGGCCTTAAGGAATGTCGATTCAATATCAGTTAGAGAGAGAGAGGCTGCAAATCTTTTGACTCAGTGCACTGACAAAAATATTGAGGTCGTTTTAGACCCAACGTTATTGCTAAGTAAGGAAGAGTGGAATGTAATTCCAAGTAATGCGAATTACGGGGAATATGTGCTGTTATACACTTTAGCTGATTATAAAGAAACTAGAGAAATGGCTAAGAAAATAGCTGAGTACAAGGGGATAAAAGTAATTGAAATCTCAGGAAAAAGAAAGAATATAAAGCATAAATATAGTCATACTGTATTGTATAATGCTGGGCCAATTGAATTTTTATCTCTTATAAAAAATGCAGAGTTTGTGGTTACAGATTCCTTCCATGGTACAGCCTTTTCAGTTAATTTTAATAAACAGTTTGTTACAATACCGCATAAAACTCGAGGAGGAAGAATGTTAGGTTTATTACAAAAACTAAATTTGGAGCATAGATTAACTGAGGTGTTTCAAGAAACTTTATGCAGTGAAAAGATTGAATTTGATCAAGCTAATGCATTATTAGAATCTGAAAGAAATATATCTATAAAATTTATTGAGAGATCTCTTCGTGGAGATAACTAATGAATAGAACAAGGAAATTTTTTGCGAATTCTGTTTCAATGGCATTATGTCAGCTAATCGTTATGTTAGCGGGTTTTATTACACCAAAAGTTATGTTGCATTATTATGGATCGGAAGTTAATGGATTAGTGTCTTCAATTAATCAATTTGTGTCTTATTTTTATTTGGTAGAGATGGGATTATCTGCTGCTACTGTATATGCGTTGTATAAACCATTAGCCGAAAATAATCATAATGCAATTAATGCCGTAGTTTCTGCAGCGAATAAGTTTTATACGCAAGCTGGATATATATTTGTTTCCTTAACATTGGGGTTAGCAATAATTTATCCAATGTTGGTAAAGACGGAGGCTTTAACCCCTATTAATATTGGAATTCTTGTTTTAGTTTTAGGTGTAAATGGGGCATTGGAGTTTTTTACTCTATCAAAATACAGAGCAATTATTTCAGCTGATCAGAGGGCATATGTGATTTCTTATGCAACAATTGCCTATATAATTATAAATACAAGCATCATTGTTATTCTAGCCCGTTTAGGTGTTGGCATAGTGCTACTTCAAACAATAGCATTATTATCAATATTCTTGCGGTCAATTATACTTATGGTTTATGTCAAAATAAAATATAAGTATATAGATTATAAAGTGGAACCAAATACTGCTGTTTTAGATAAAAGATGGGATGCCTTATATCAACAGATACTAGGCATTATATACAAAAGTAGCCCGGTAATAATTCTTACACTTTTTGTTAAAGATTTGACATTAGTAAGTATCTATACCATTTTTAATATAATAATGTTAGGAATCGGCGGGATACTTGAGATATTTATGAGTGGATTATCCGCTTCTTTTGGAGATGTAATTGCAAGAAAAGAAAAAGGTACATTGCAACGTGCTTTTAGAGAGTTTGAATTTGTATATTATGGGTTGATAACTATAGTATATGGAGTCGCTTTTGTAACTATTATGCCTTTTATCCGGATATATACAGAAGGGATTACAGATGCAGTATACGATAACACTATTATAGGTTTTTTGATGGTATTAAATGGTTTGTTTTATAATCTTAAGGTTCCACAAGGTATGCTTGTTATATCTGCTGGAATGTATAAGGAAACAAGGGTACAGGTGACAATACAAGCGTGTCTTATTTTAATTGGTGGTATTATTTTATCTTTTTACTGGGGAATTATTGGGGTATTAGTGGCGGCGATACTTTCCAATGTGTATAGAGATATTGATTTGCTATTTTTTGTGCCAAAAAAAATAACAAGTTTGCCTGTAAAATCTACAATTTTTAGATGGATCAATATAATGTGTTCATTAATAATTATTTGTGTACCGTTTTATTTTATTGAGATGGAACCTAGCGGGTATATAACTTGGTTTTTATATGCAATGATGGTAGCTATTTACGGTGTTCTTGTAATATTGTGTAGTGGCTATATCTTTGAAAAATCTGAAATGAAAAATATAACTAGAAGAATAACTTCAATAGTTAGAACTAGATAAATTTTGTGATATGTAATAGATATTCTAATGAACATTAAGGTTTTTGAGAGCAAATGATTAAGGAATTCATAAAAGAGTAAGGAAATAGGCTCTGAGAGAGGGGGCTTCATGATGTCTATACTTGTAACAGGTGGAGCAGGATATATTGGTAGTCATACATGTGTAGAATTACTAAATAGTGGTTACGAAATTATAGTAGTGGATAACCTTTCGAATAGCTCGGTAGAATCTATAAATCGAGTGAAAGAAATAACAGGAAAACAATTTAAGTTTTATAAAGAAGATGTTTTAAATCGCGAAGCGCTTGACGCAATTTTTGAAGAAAATGCAATTGAAGCAGTTATTCACTTTGCAGGATTTAAAGCTGTAGGGGAGTCAGTAGCGATTCCATTAACATATTATCATAACAATATTACAAGCACGTTAGTGCTATGTGAAGTAATGCAGAAACATAATGTAAAGAAGATAATCTTTAGTTCATCTGCAACTGTATATGGTATCCCGGAAACGTCACCGATTACGGAGGAGTTTCCATTAAGTGCAACAAATCCGTATGGTCAAACGAAATTAATGATTGAGCAAATTATGCGTGATGTAGCATTTGCAGATGCAGAATGGAGTATCGCACTACTTCGTTATTTCAATCCATTTGGTGCACACGAGAGTGGGCGTATCGGAGAAGATCCAAATGGAATCCCAAATAACTTAATGCCATATGTAACGCAAGTAGCAATAGGTAAGTTAAAAGAATTAAGTGTATTCGGAAATGACTATCCAACGAAAGATGGAACGGGAGTCCGTGATTACATCCATGTTGTGGACTTAGCAAATGGTCACGTAAAGGCGCTTGAGAAAGTACTGAGTACAACAGGAGTAGATGCTTATAACCTGGGCACAGGCATGGGCTATAGTGTACTAGAGATGGTTGAAGCGTTTGAAAAAGTTTCGGGCAAGAAAGTTCCTTATAAAATCACAGAGCGTCGCTCAGGTGATGTAGCAGTATGTTTTGCTGATGCGTCGAAAGCAAAGCGTGAATTAGGCTGGGAATCAACACGCGGATTAGAAGAAATGTGTGCAGATTCTTGGAGATGGCAATCTGAGAATAAGAGTGGATATTAAAAGGTTATTAGCAAGAAGGTTTGTTAAAGGGTGTTAAAAATTTCATCCAGCTATCAATATAGCTTGGATTCAAAATTCAATTACATGTATAATGTATTTTGACATCATAATAATTTGATAGTAGTGCCTGAAGAAAGAAGGTTAAAACTATGAAAAAGAAAATCCTATTATGGATACTAGGGATTATAGTAGTAATGATTATAGGTGGTGGAGTATATGCCTATAATGTATATTCAAAAGTCTCAAAAACATTAGATGAAGTTCATAAGCCATTAAAACGTGATCAAGTTAATAAACAAGAAGAAAAAATTAACAAATCTGAGCCTGTATCTATCTTATTATTGGGAGCCGATGAGCGTGGTGAAGACAAAGGGCGTTCAGATTCTTTAATGGTTATTACATTAAATCCTAAAAACAATTCAATGAAAACAGTAAGTATCCCTCGAGATACATATACAGAGATTGTCGGAAAAGGCAAAAGTGATAAAATTAATCATGCTTATGCATTTGGTGGCGTAGACATGTCTGTAGCAACCGTAGAAAAGTTCTTAAATGTTCCTATTAACTATTATATTGAAGTGAATATGGAAGGGTTTAAAGATATTGTTGATGCAGTCGGTGGCGTAGATGTAAATAATGATTTGGAATTTACACAGGGTAAGCATCATTTTGTAAAGGGAAATATTCATTTAAATGGTGACGAAGCTTTGGATTTTACTCGTATGCGTAAAGAAGACCCACGAGGCGATTTTGGTCGTCAAATGCGCCAACGCCAAGTAATGCAAGCTGTTATTAAGAAAGGCGCAAGCTTCTCTTCGCTAGCAAGTTATGGTGATGTGTTAACAGCAATCCAAAAGAACGTGAAAACAAATTTAACGCAAGATCAAATGTTTGATATGCAAAAGAATTATAAAGATTGTCTGCAGAATAGTGAAGATATCCAAATCCCAGGTGACGGCCACATAGCGGCTGATGGTATTTGGTACTACTATGTTCCAGATGCTGCAAAACAAGATTTAACGAATAAATTAAGAGCGCATCTTGAAGTGACTAAGTAGTATGTAATAACCCAACTCCTTTGGAAGGAGTTGGGTTTATTTTTGCGTGGATTTATATTAGTATTATATATTGTGAGATTAATAGATGAGGTGAATCGATGAATAAGAAAGCAGTACTTGTCCTTGTTGTTTTTGTATTGTTTGTTGCTTCGATTGTGAGCGGTAAATTGTACTGGAATAAGAAAGTTGCAAATGCAACGGGACAAACGAGTGAAGTAACGAAAACAAAAGCTGAAGTGAAAGATAGCGGAGCGAAAAAAGAAGAGAAAAAGGAAGAGAAGAAACAAGATAAGAAGTTATCTTTTAATGAAGCATATGCGAAGAACTTGCCAGATGCAGTGAAAGAGAAGTTAAAGAAAGCTACTGAGGATAAAAAGGCAGTAAACCTTATTATTGTTGGTGATGAAGCTTCTTCATCTGAAAAAGGTGCTTGGGCAGCTAAGTTAACGTCTAATTTAGAAACTGCTTACGGTAAAGGTTTATGGAATGTGACTGTAAAGGAATATAAGGGTGAAAGCACAGAAGAGTTAATCGCGAATAAGCGTGATAAAGAGATTGCGAAAGAGAATCCAGATGTGATTTTATTTGAGCCACCATTTATTACTGATAACGGTAAAACTGGTAATGGGAACTCTGTCGCAAATACACAGAAGTTCGTTCAAGCACTTTCTACTAGTGCAAAGGGTGCTACGATTATGATTCAACCATCAAATCCAGTGTATGGTGCGAAGAATTATCCGAAAGCAATTGAAGCATTAAAACAATTTGCAACGCAAAATAATTATACATACATTGATCATTGGGGAGCATGGCCGGATGCATCGACAAAGGCTATCTTACCATATTTAAAAGAAGAATTCGGTTTCCCAACTGCTAAAGGTCATGAAGTTTGGGCACAATATGTAACGGATTATTTTGTAGCTAAATAATAAAAGGGGAGAGGGTATCGTCGACAAAATATGTTCGACAATACCCTCTCTTTTTTTATAAGATTTTTGCTATACTAAACTGTACTATAATACATGATGGAAGGAGGAGAATGATGAAAATACTTGTGGTTGATGATGAATCGAGTATTCGTAATTTGATTCGGATGCAGTTGGAGATGGAAGGTTATGAAGTATTGGCAGCGGCTGATGGGAGAGAAGCTTTAGAGCGATGGAATGAAGGGCCGGATGTATTGATTTTGGATGTTATGCTTCCGGATACGGATGGGTATGAGTTGCTTCGTTTGTTCCGTGAGAGGGATAGGGATATTCCGGTGCTTATGTTAACAGCAAAGAGTCAGATGAATGATAAGTTGCTTGGATTGCAGCTTGGTGCTGATGATTATGTGACGAAGCCGTTTAATTATGCGGAGCTTATTCTTCGGGTTAAGAATATGGCGCGGCGTGTAAAGAAGACGGAGACCGCTGTAAGCCATGAAGTAATTGAGGCTGGAGAGATAGTGATTTGTCCTAAGGAAAGAAAGGTACATGTGAGTGGACAAGAGATTCAGTTAACGTACCGAGAGTTTAATTTATGTCAGTTATTTGTTTCAAATCCGCAGCGTGTGTTTATGAGGGATGAGTTGCTTGAGAAAGTATGGGGGTTTGAGTATATCGGAAATACGAGAGCAGTTGATATTATGGTGCAGAGACTTCGAAAGAAGCTTGGGACGAGCGGGGAATATATTAAGACAATTTATGGCGTTGGCTATAAACTGGATTGTTAAGTGGTGATGGTATGTCTTTAAAGCGAAATATGGTGTTCGGAATAGTTGGGCTGTTAATTCCGATTTTTGTTCTTTTATATGCAGTTGTTTATATTACGTTAGAAAAGAATATGTATCATAACGCAGCAGATTCTTTAGAAAAGTTAAGTGTAGAAGCACAAATTTATACGATGAATTATTTAGAGAAGGAAGCAGAAGTGGATACGCTTGGTCCTAATTCACTTTTAATTGCGTCGTATTTAGCGAAGCGTATGGATGTCCGTGTGCAGATGATCGGGAAGAATGGCGATGTTGTTGCAGATACACAAAAAGGAGCATTGCTTCACCGTAACATCGATATTGAGAGTTCCTTGAAGGGAAAGAAGTCTTATGTTTTTGAGGAGGCGGATCCAGCTCCTATTCTTTTGTTTTCAAGCCCGGTTTATTATGGAAACGATGTCATTGGAAGTATTCGTTTTATAAATGAGTTAACGGGTGAGAAGGAAGTTTTAACAAATGTGAGCTGGACTTTCTTAATGACGTCTCTTTGTTTAGTAGCTACCGGTATTTTCTTTGCGATTCGTTTGGCGAAGTCTCTTCATAAACCAATTGATCAGTTGAGACAAATGGCACAGCGGCTCGCGAATGGTGATTATAAGAGTAAGATTGAGTTAAATGAGTACGTGGAAATCGCTCAGCTTTCAGCATCTTTTAACGCGATGGCTGATGGAATTGAGCTGCATATTAAGCAATTGCAGGAGGAGAAAGAGAAGCAGAAAGATTTCCTAGACCGCATTACACATGAGCTAAAAACACCGCTAACGGCAATTATCGGTTATGTTGATTTAATTCCGAAGTTACAATCGAAAGAAGATGTACAGGAAAGTCTTCGTTATGTGGCTGTGGAAAGTGAGCGTTTATTATCACTTGTAGAGGAATTGCTTAAGTCCTCGAAATATGGAACGAGTACGTTTGAAGTATCACCTACAGTTGTGAACATAAAGGAATTGGCAGAAGAAGCAGTTTCAATTGTGAAGCCTCGTCTAAATCAGTTTGAAATTGCAGTGATAAATGAGTTAACGGATGTACATGTTGTTGCGGATTTTGATAAGACGAAGCAAATTTTCTTAAATGTGCTTGATAATGCAATTAAGTATAGTGATGCTTCGCACATTCGTATGAATGTAATTATAAATGAGCATGAGGCGAAGGTCTTTGTTCATGATGATGGCATCGGTATAGATGAAGTGGTGCTTGCAGAGTGGAATGAGTCTCCGAAAGGAAAGGCACTTCCTTCTAGTTACGGGAATGGTTATGGTTTGTATATTTGTCAGGAGATTATGAGTAAGCAGGGCGGAAGCATGCGGATTGAGAGTAGTGAAGAAATAGGTACTACAATATTCATTACATTTTTGCTTCCGAGAAGGATGGAAGACATAAAAAACTTGAAAGCGGTTAAATGATACATTTATGAAACAATTATGCGGTATTTTCGAAACAACGTTTTTTTATCTTGGAGGTAGGCAGAAATGAAAAGGCTATCATTTCAAATTCTTATGTTTGTCATTTGTATGATTGTTTCTCTTGTTTTGTTTTATGTTATGGAGAAGCAAATATATAATCGAATCAACATTGTAAATGATAAACAAGCCGTTTTACAAAGGGTGAATGAATCTCTTCCAATTGAAGTGAAAGTAAGACATGAAAAGTGGGGAGAAATCGTTGTAACGGATGAAGTTCGTTTGCATACGATTATTTCATTCTTTGACCGAATTCGAATAGAGCCTGGGGACGTTAAGAGCCAAGAACAAGTATTTACTGGAGAAGTAACGTACTTGAATGGACATAAGCGTACTTTTGCAGTAGGTGACTTGTTCCAGTATGGGGAAAATGTATATGGAAAGAATGGCATGGATCCGATGATTTCAGCACTTCAAACGTATTTATTAAGCCTGTATTACACGCCAGAGCGTATTAGTGATTTCTTTGCTTCAGCAAAGGATGTCGTAGTACGTCAAGGTGATGTGGTACGTACTATCAATCTTACGCACATACTTGATTCTATTCGATACGCAAAGCAAATTACAGATTACGGAGAAATTCAGAAGTTATTACAATCACAGAATGAACCGATTGCTTATATTACAGCTTATAAAACAGGTAAGCGTGTAAAGAATGATCATGAAGATATTCTTACGATTTCTGTGTATCCATCGTACTTTGTTGTGCAATATCTCGGTGATAATAACGGGAATGTCATGTATATGAAAGGCTCTCTAGCAGAGTTATTCGTAAAGGAGAATGCGTCATGAGAAAGATAGCCTTTTTCTTCTTTTTGCTAGTAATTGGAGGAGCGATGTCTAGTTGCTCTCGAGATACAACCTCTATTAAATATAGTAAAAATGGTCTCCCTATTTTGGATGATCGTCATATTGTTGCGTATGTAGCGGCTCGTGAGGAAGTTGGTGAAGCGTTACTTTCATCATTTTGTAAGCCGCGCGGATGTACGTATGAATTTATTCGTCTTTCAACAGAAGAACTTCTTCGTAGAGTGGAAGAAGAAGCTGGAAATCCGAAGGCGGATATTATTATTGGCGGTACAGTAGATGCGCATCAAATGATGAAGCAAAAAAATCTTTCTATTCCTGTGATAAGCCAACATGCAAATCGTATTTCAAAAACTGTTAAAGATAAAGATGGTTATTGGTACGGTTATGAAGTGGAGAAGCTGGCAATTGCGATTAATAAAGAGCGGTGGAACGAGGAAATAGCGCCGCTCGGTCTCTCGTATCCGTTAAGATGGAAAGATTTATTGAATCCAGTATATAAAGGAAAGATTGTCATGCCCGATCCAAATGTTTCAGGTACAGCATATACGTTTTTTCAATCACTTATTGATACGTTAGGTGAAGAGGAAGCGAAGGAATATGTGAAGAATCTGGCAGAACAAGTTGGAGAAGTAACAGTGAATGGTTACATCCCAGCAGAACTTGTTGCGAGCGGTGAATATATGATAGGCATCAACTTTATGGGAGATCAGAGAATGCTTCAAAAACAAGGCTTTCCTATTTTAAGTAACGAACCTGAACAAACAGGGTTATCCGTTAATGCGATTTCTAAACTAAAACGTGCACCGAGTGGTATTATTGCGGATTTATTTATTGATTATTGTTTATCAGAAGAAGCGGGTCACATTTTAGAAAAAGTGTCGTTTGGCGTACCAACGATGTTTGCGAAGAATGAGAAAGAAATAGAAGGACAGCCGGTTAGAAGGACGAACCAAAATATATCAAATAGCGGAATAATCGAGATATGGAATAGACAGCGTCTCTCTCTGAAGTGAGAAAAGGAGACGAAAATATATGTTTAAATGGCTCAAGCCAGCACCTGCAATTGAAAGATTGCCAGCGGATATGATCGACCGTGTATATCGATTACTACGTATTCGTGTGTTAATCGGGATTTCAGTTGGATATGCTGCTTATTATTTAGTTCGTAGTAACTTTACGTTATCAAGTACGTATTTAGTACAAGAATATGGTTTTAGTACAGCTGAAATTGGTCTACTAGGCTCAGTAATGGCAATTGTTTATGGATTTAGTAAGTTCTTTATGGGTAATTTATCAGATAAAGCTTTCGCCCAGCGCTTTATCGCAGTCGGTTTATTCTTATCAGGGCTTGTAAATATTTGTTTCGGCTTTGCATCATCATTTGGGATGATTGTTACATTACTTGTTGTTAACGGTATTGTACAAGGTATGGGAGCACCACCTTGTAGTATTGTTATGACGAAATGGTTCTCGAAGAAAGAACGCGGTACGAAAACAGGCCTTTGGAATATTTCACATAACGTTGGTGGAATGCTTGTGCCACCACTTGTCGGAATTGGTGTAGGTATTTTCGGTGAAAATCATTGGCAAGGCGGCGTGTTTATTTTCCCTGCGATTATCGCAATGGTAATTGCAGTTCTTGTTTGGATCAATGCGAAGGATACACCAGAATCTGAAGGTCTTCCTCCAATTGATGAGTATCGTAATGACTATGAAAATCTTGAAAAAGCAGATAATGCTAACAAGATGTCACCAAAAGAAATTTTAATGAAGTATGTAGTGAAAAATAAATTTGTATGGTTCTTATGTATTGCGAATGCTTTTGTTTATTTAATTCGTTTCGGTGTTATTAACTGGGTTCCACTTTATTTAACGACAGTTAAAGGATTTTCAAAAGCAGAAGCGCATGCGGCATATGCAATCTTTGAAGGTATGGCAATTCCAAGTTCATTAATCGTTGGTTTTTTAAGTGATAAATTATTTAAAGGAAAACGTATGCCATTATGTATTATTAGTATGGTTGGAGTTGTTATTGGTACGTTTATATATTGGCAAGCAACTAGCGTACTTGTTGTAAGTATTGCAGTTTCTATTATCGGTTGTTTAATTTATGTACCACAGTTCTTAATCGGTTTAAGTGCGATGGAATTAGTACCGAAATTTGCAGTTGGTACGACAGTTGGTATGTGTGGTCTATTCGGTTATGTAGGCGGAAGTCTTGTAGCTAACGCAGCAATTGGTGTTATTGTTGATAGTTCTGGCTGGGATGGTTGTTTCATCTTACTATTAACAGGAGCGGTTTTATCAACAATCTTCTTATTTATTGTTCAACGTGGACATGAGAGAAAAGATCCTAAAGTAGCGTAATATTTTGTTTGAAAAAGCTATCCAATTATTATTTTGGATGGCTTTTTCTATATAATATAATCTTTCCTTAAATCTATCTTAAAAGATATAATGTCATATTTCTAATCATTGGAATTTTTGTTACAATATAAATGGATGTGTAAAACTTTGTAAAAACATTGAAATAATATGTAATATATTTTCAGAAAGTTTTATACAATTTTTATATTAAACTATTAAGTCATAAAAGGGAGAGAGACTATGTTACCAAATACGGTTCGTACTCCAAACAAGAAGAAGAAATGGATTATTATTGGGGTTATTGCACTAATTGTTATTGTAGCGGCAATTAATATTTTTGTTATGCAAGGTAAGAAGAAGGGTGCATCAACAAATGCTGATGCTGTAAGTTTTGAGAAAGTGACAGAGCGTAAGCTGAATAATACGAAGTTAATTTCTGGTCAGGTGAAGCCTGGTAATATTGAAAGCTTCTATGCAGATCCGACCAAAGGGAAAGTGAAAGATATTGAGGTAAAAGAAGGGCAAGAGGTAGAAAAAGGTACAAAATTATTCTCTTATGACAATGAAGAGATTAATCTTCAAATGAAGCAAGCTGAGCTTGATCAGAAGATGGCGGATATGCGTTATGATCAAGGGAAAAAGAAGATTGATTCATTGAAGAAAGAAATTAAGAAGGCGAAAGATAGCGGAGCTGGGAAAGAAGTAACGGATCCGATGGACGAGCAAGTAAACGAGTTAGAGATAGCTCAAAAGACAACTGATCTTGAGAAAGAAAAAGGGAAGTTGCAGAAAGAAGAGTTAAGTAAGAAGCAGAAAGAACTTACGATTTATAGTAATTTTGCTGGTGTTGTTCAAAAGTTAGATAAAGATGCGGCACAAAGTTCACCTCAAGCGTTAGGTGGTCAAGGAAAAGCGTTTTTACAAGTAGCTTCTAAAGATCCATTCCAAGTTCAAGGTACGTTAACTGAGCTTCAAAAGTCACAAATTCAAAAGGATCAAACATTCACTGTAACTGCAAAAGCAAATAATAAGAAGAAGTGGACAGGTAAGATTACAGAGGTAAGTGAGTTCCCAACAAGTGCAGAGATGGCGCAAGCTGGCGGCATGGGTGAAGCAACTCAAAATATGTCCCAATATACATATAAAGCTAGCCTTGATAGTCAAGATGGTTTATCTCCAGGTTACCACGTTTCTCTGCAAGTAAACTTAGAGAATAAGACGATGATTGCTGTTCCAAGTAAAAGCATTGTAGAAAAAGGCGATGATGCATTTGTTTATGTTGAGGAAAAAGGAAAGCTTCGTAAACAAAATGTGAAAAAAGGTTCTACTGATGGAGACTGGACAGAGGTTGTAGAAGGCGTAACAGTGGGGCAAAAGGTGGTTAAAAATCCTTCCGACGATGTGTATGACGGAATGGAAGTGAAAGAGAAATGATTACGTTAAATAATATTGCTAAAACGTATTATCAAGGAAAATTGGCGGTGCCGATTTTGCATGGTATTAGTTTAACAATTCAGAGCGGTGAGTTCGTTTCGATTATGGGACCGTCTGGTTCTGGTAAGTCGACGCTTATGAATATTATCGGTTGTTTAGATCGTCCAACAGAAGGTGAATATATGCTGAATGACGTGAATATCTTAACAGCAGACGAGTCAAAGCTTGCTTTAATTCGTAATGAATACATTGGCTTTGTATTCCAGCATTTTAATTTACTACCTCGTCTTTCAGCAGTGGAAAATGTTGAGCTTCCGCTCGTATATGGTGGCGTGAAGAAAGCAGAGCGTCGCAAGCGTGCTTTGGAGGCGCTAGGTAAAGTTGGATTGGCAGATCGCGTGCATCATTTACCAAATGAGTTATCAGGTGGACAGAAGCAGCGTGTAGCGATTGCAAGAGCGATTGCAAATAATCCAACGTTCATTATGGCCGATGAACCGACTGGTGCACTTGATACGAAGTCTGGTGAACAAGTTATGGATATTTTCACGAAGCTTAATGCAGAAGGCACGACGATTGTTATGGTTACGCATGAAGAGGAAGTAGCAGCGTATTCTTCCCGCCGCATTGTACTGCGGGACGGGAAAGTTACAGAAGATAGAAGGTGTGCGGTATGAGTTTACTAGATAGTATAAAAATTGCCCTCTCTTCTATTTTAGCTCATAAATTGCGTTCAGCTCTTACGATGCTCGGTATTATTATCGGGGTAGGTTCAATTATTACTGTCGTTGCGATTGGGCAAGGCGGGGAAGCTGCATTGAAATCGCAGTTCGTTGGGGCAGGTAATCAAACGGTTCCGATTCATTATAGTGCAGATATAAACGATCCTTTCGGTATGGGAATGGTAGAAGCACCGAAGATAACTGAAGAAGACATTTTTGAAATTAAAAAAATTCCAGAAATTTCACATGTGGTAACAACAAATTCCAGCATGGAACCACTTGATATTGAAGATAAAAAAGAAATGGTGAGTATTACTGGATTAGATAGCGAGTATTTTGCAGTAAATAAAGTAAAGTTGTTAAAGGGACGTTCTTTACAAGAATCAGATGTGGATCAAGGTAATAACGTTGTTATGATTAGTAAACAAATGGAAGAAAAGGTGTTTAAGGATGCCAATCCAGTCGGTAAAATTATTGAAATGAAAGGTCAACCGATGCAAATTATTGGTGTTTACAAATCAGATAATGAGTTTATGGGAATGGGACCATCAGAAGCACTAGTTCCAATTTCATTATGGCCGACATTGTATGGGAAAGATGAAATTCAAAATATTTCTGTTCAAGCAAAAAATGTAGATAATCTAGAAAAAGCAGGTAAAAAAGCTGCAGATGTTTTAAATAGTCGTAAACCGACTGATGCAACTGGTAAATATGAAGTTATGAATTTAAAAGAAATTCAAGAAGGTATTTCGAAAATGACCGGTATTATGACAATGATCATCGGTGGTATCGCTGGTATTTCATTAGTCGTTGGTGGAATTGGTGTTATGAACATCATGCTTGTATCTGTAACGGAGCGTACACGTGAAATTGGTGTACGTAAAGCACTTGGAGCAACACGTAGTAAAATTTTATTACAGTTTTTAATTGAAGCCGTTATGTTAACACTTCTAGGTGGTTTAATCGGAATTGGTCTTGGGTATGGCGGAGCATATATCGTTTCTACATTCGCAAAATGGCCACCACTCGTTTCATGGGAAGTTGTCGTTGGAGGCGTACTGTTCTCAATGACACTCGGTATTATTTTTGGATTAATTCCAGCAAACAAAGCTGCGAAATTAGATCCAATTGAAGCATTGCGTTATGAGTAATTAATAGTGTAGTAGAACTACACATTACCGTTCTAGTGGGCGGTTCGTAGCCTCTATATGAGGAAGTGAACCGCCCGTTAGAACGGGTTATATAAATAGAAGGAGGCGTTATAATGGAAGCAAATATTAATACGCAAGATGTAGGTGCGAAGAAGCCATCATTATTAGGAATGATTACTTCTCCAGGTGAGCAGTTTGAGAGAATGAAGACGAAAAGTCCGGTTTGGGGGGCATTTTTCCTTTTCATTATATTAACAGCTGTAATTGCAGGGATTAGCATGTATCAAGTAATGAATCATCCTGATGTAATGAGTGAGGTACCTGATGCCGAAGCGGCTAAAGTTGTTGGTTACTTCGGAATAGGAGCAGGTATTGTTGGTGGACTATTTGGTACTGCGATTTGGTTCTTCATTGCGGCAGCTATTTATAAAGTGATTATGATGTTTATGAGTAATGATACTTCATACATGAAATTATTATCTATTTATGTCTACACATATACGATTTCAATTTTAGGTGCAATTGTGAACTTTATTATTAGAATGATTCTTGGTGGAGATATTGAAACTTCTTATACAAGTTTAGCAACTTTATTTGAGCCAGGTACAGTTGCTCATGGTGCTGCTTCATCATTCGAAGTTTTCAATATTTGGGCATTAGTTGTAATGGGATTAGGATTACATATTACGGCTGGACTAAGTAAAAAACAAGCAACGATTTTAATTGTTATTTTCTTTATTCTTTCAGTTGGATTTACTAGTTTAAGTGGTCTAGCTCCAAAATTTGGTGCATAATTTATTCTTTTAGAAAAAGGTGACTCTTCAAAGGAGTCACCTTCTTTATTTTTACCCTTACTTCAAATACCACCAACAAAATTTCAAATACTACATAGTGTAATTTCAAATTCCGTCGGTAGTATTTGAAATTACTCACAGTGAAAGCTTTTCTTTATTTTTATATTGTGAAGGTACCGCGGAATACTAGAAAGGTATACCTTTTAGAAACGGGTACTGTGTGAAGCCAGCGACTTTTAAAGAGGCAGTTGTTTTGTATGAAGGGATGATTGTAAATCAAATAAAGAAATTAGGTATTCGTAAAGATTATGAAGAGTATTATCAATGTGGTTTAATTGGTCTTTGGCATGCGTATGAAAGATTTGATGCAAAGAAGGGATGTTTCCCTGCATATGCAGTTGTAACGGTGCGAGGTTATATATTAGAGAGATTGAAGAAAGAGTTCGCAGTGCAGGAGAGATGTGTATGTGTAGGAGAGTATGAGGATATCTTTCATTTTGAGGATGTTGAAATAAGAGTGAAGGATTTTATGAGCGTGTTAGATGAGAAGGAGAAGTATATTATTTTTGAACGCTTTTTTGTAGGGAAGACGATGGGGGAAATCGCTTTAGAGACGGAAATGACATATTATCAAGTAAGATGGATGTATCGGCAAGCAATCGAGAAAATGCGAGATAGTGTAAGAGGATAAAAATAGCAAATAGAATGGAAGGTAAGGAGATACTACCTTCCATTCTACTTGTTATTAAGGTGATGAATCTTGCATGTTCATTTGGGATAATACATATCCAGCTTTCCATAATTGCTGACTTAACTTATGGGAACTAATTTGTATCGTTACGGTAGTTCCGTTTGAAAAATGAATTTTAGCTTGTTTAGCTTTTTTGAAAAACTCTATTGTATGAACATGTTTGAAGAAAAGCCAAATACAATTTGGAGAAGCAGGAGATTCTGTTGGGAAAGCACAAATATATTCTCTATGATTGATCGGAATTGGAACGTTTTGTTTAAATTTAAATTTTGTTTTTACGGCATTACGTCTCCCTTGATAAGTAGAATGAATATTTGTTAGACAAGATTTCTGTATAAGTTGGAGAGCAGTTTGACAGGAGTAAAGATGGTTTCCGCTACTGTCGATAATTTTTGTACGGTAATAAGGGTGTTTACATGGTTCAAGCATCATTGTAGAACTAGAAATAAAAATGTTGTTTTCATTATCCATAATTCTATATCCTCCCTTATAATTTTCATTCTGAATATAATTATATATAAATTAAGTAAATTAATTGTGAATATTCTATTTCATATTGTAAATTTTGGCTATTCGTTTACAATCAATAGGTGATAGTCTTTCTAATTTGCATCGCTTGTACATATATATGAAAATAGAAAAGAGTAGGCGGTGATATAGTATGAAGAAAAAGTATATTATTATGGCTTTAGTTGTCGTTCTCCTAGTATATTTAGCAAACAGTAATCCGAGTAAGGGAGAATATACAGAATGGGCAGCGAAGCAGTTTATGAAGCGTAATGATGTGAGTAAGAAGCTAGATGAAGTTCAAAAAGAGAATGAAGAGGGTCTCCTTGGCGACTTGGCATCGGCCGGTAAAAAGTTAGCTAAAAAGTATGTTGAGCCACAAGTTGGGTTATTAATTGATCATTATACGAAGCGAAATGATTATATATTCTTCTCAACATATACGACTGAGTTTGATATAGGTGAAGAACATTATAAGTACGTATGCGTCGGTTTCTCAAAGATTTTTATTCCGATTGAAATGCCGAAGAAAAAAGACGAATCTGCAAAATGATGCAGATTCGTCTTTTTCATTTTATAGAGTAATTGGAACTTCAGATACATTTTTTTCTATAAGGCGAGCTCCCTTTTTTCTTGTATTTTCATCAATGGATGAAAATACAGATGAGGCAAGGATTGTATCCATTACTTGATTTACGACTTGTGCATCAATTGGTGTGATGGGCGTATCGATAGAAAAAACGACTGTTTTTCCATCTTCTTTCGCGAAAATCAACTCTAGTACTTGCATGTGTTATTCCCTCCTTTGTATTTATCCCGCTATTTACGGGATTCGGGTCTGCCGGTTAAATTGCGGGCTAATAATCAATGGGGATGAATAAAATCCCCATTGATCTGAGTTTTACTTTATAGTTTAGAAAGATCTGATGTGCTTACAAGTTGTACAGCGTGAAGTGGTGATGCTTGTAAGGAAGCTAGAGCATGAGCTACGTTGTGTACTTGATCTAAGCTCGCATTTGTTTTAACACGTTTAAATTGTTTGCTCTTGAAAACTGTTTTGCCGTTCTTATCTAATCCGTTGTTTAATACTAGACGTAAAGTTAAATCCATTACGATTGTTTCAATTGCCATGTGTATCACCTCCTTTCACTTTATAAATAGGGCGTGAATGTCATGTTTTGGCGTGAAATTTTTTCTTTTTTTTGGTACCCTTAAAAGATTAAGAGAGGAGAATTCTGGATAATGAATCGTAAATGGTTATTTTGGATTCCTGTATTACTATGGATGGGGCTGATTTTCTATTCTTCGGCACAACCATATAAAAAGCAGGATATGCGTTCAGATATTGAACAATATGTAAATGTTGAATTTGTGAAAGAGCATTTTTCATGGGTATCTATCGATTATGGTGGAGGAACCCCGGTTAGTATTGCGAATAAAGGTGTAGGCGGATTTATTGAGTTTTTCCTTCGTAAAGGTGCTCATTTTATGGTGTTCTTTATGCTAGGTTCATTGATTTATTACGCTTTTCATCGATCAGGTTATTCGAGGAAAAGATGTTTTATATATGCCCTTCTTTTCGTTGCGGGTTATGCAACATTTGATGAAATTCACCAATGGTATACGGGAGACCGTACACCAATGTGGCAAGATTCATTGCTTGATACGTGCGGCGGGTTAACGGGGATTATAATAAGTAATTGGTTTTGGAATAGAAAAAAGCGCTAATCTCATTTCGAGATTAGCGCTTTTTTTGCGGGTAGTAAAACTCTACGTAATTAGCCTAATTAAAGTTTCACTTTATACACCAAGTAATTCTTTTAGTTCGTCTGTTGATAGTTCAGTCATCCAACTATCGCTTGTGATGACTGCATTGTTTAGAGATTGTTTTCTTTCTAGCATTTCATCAATTTTTTCTTCTAATGTTCCTGTTGTAATAAGTTTGTGAACATGAACAAATCGTTTTTGACCAATACGATATGCGCGGTCTGTTGCTTGATTTTCCACAGCTGGGTTCCACCAACGATCGTAGTGAATGACATGGTTGGCAGCGGTTAAGTTTAATCCTGTTCCGCCAGCTTTTAAGGATAAGATGAAAATGTCATACGTTCCGTTTTGGAACTCCTCAATCATCTTGTCGCGATCTTTTTTCGGTACACTACCGTTTAAGAAGAGAACACGCTGGCCGAATTTTTCTTCTAGCACACGTTTTAGCATGTTTCCCATGCCGATGTACTGAGTGAAGATGAGGCAACTTTCATTTTGATCTTTTATATTTTCGATGAGCTCCATTAACGTTTTTGTTTTCATAGAGCGTTCAACGACATTTTGTGGTTCTTCTTCTTTTAAATAAAGAGCAGGATGATTACAAATTTGTTTTAGCTTGTTCAACATAAGTAATATAAAGCCGCGTCTTTCAATTCCGCTTAATCCTTCTACATTTTGCAGTGTATCTTGAACAAGTTGTTCATATAAGGAAGCTTGTTCACCAGTAAGAGGACAGTAAGCTTTTTGTTCTTGTTTATCTGGTAAATTTAATGCGACTGTTTGATCTTTCTTTGTTCGGCGCAGTAAAAATGGTGAGATAAACCGTTGAACTTGCTGGATTTTTCCTTCATCACGATCTTTTTCAATCGGTGTGACGAAGCGGCGTTGGAATTGTCCTAAGCTTCCGAGATATCCATGATTAATAAAGTCGAAAATGGACCAAAGTTCAGCGAGGCGATTTTCCATTGGTGTACCAGTTAAAGCGATTTTGTGATTTGCCTGCAAGTTTCGTACTGCTTTCGACTGTTTCGTATGTGGGTTCTTAATATTTTGTGCTTCATCCAAAATAACAGCATCCCAGCATAATGAAGTCAGTTCTTCCTCATCGAGTTGAGCCAATGCATAAGATGTTAATACAACATCTGCTGATTGAAGGAAATCTTCAAATGAATTGCCCTTATCTCTATTACTTCCGTAATGTAATTGGACACGTAAATTTGGTGCGAAACGCTCAAATTCCTTTTGCCAATTTCCAAGAACAGATGTCGGCGCTACGATTAATGCAGGGCCTGTTTTGAGATTGTTTTCTTTTATATATAGTAAGTAAGAGATTGTTTGAATACTTTTCCCGAGTCCCATATCGTCAGCTAGCAATGCTCCAAATCCAAGCTTTCGTAAATATAATAACCATTCAATACCGTGTTGTTGATACGGACGAAGTGTTGCGTTTAGTGAAGTAGGGACATCTACCTTTGGAATATCTCCAATATGAAGCAACTTTTGGAATAATTCCTCGTAATATCCATCTAGTTCGATTTCAATATCAGTAAACGGACTATCATCTTCTACAATTTCTGTTTCAGCCGTATTTGATAAATGTTGCTGCAGGACATCTTTCATCTCTAGTCCGTACTTATCGGCACGGTTCATGAGTTTCCTTACTTCTTCGATAAAGGCTGGATCTAGTCGCATCCATTGACCGTTTATATTAAATAGACGTTTGTTTTGTTCAACGAGCTCGAAAAATTCGCTTTCTGATAAATCAATGCCGTTCGTCGAAATGCGCCAGTCAAAATTAACGAGCGTATTCATACCGAAGAACGATTGTGTTTGTGCTGTATTTTGCTTCAACTGGACACGTAATTTCGGTTTTGTTGCTTTTAAATTTTGCCACCATGATGGTAGTAAAATTGTAATGCCGGCTGCAAGTAATTCGTTGCTTGCATCTGTTAAGAAGTTCCAAGCTTCTGTTTCAAAGAGCTCATTTCGGAATGTATCTCCTTCTTTTAACCACGGTATGAGCTTACTAAAACCTTCTTGTGTTTCTGTAATCCGTTCTTCGTAATCGTGCCATCTTTTCGGTAAGGAATCGATGTTTTCATATACATATATGCGATGAGCCCCGCGCTTTGGTGTCACAATTGTTTCAAGCTTCCACATTTCAAATTCTTCTTGTGGTTCTTGTAGTCTTAGTCCGATTGTAAACGGAAGATCATCTTCAATATAACCAATTTTTCGAAGCCAATCTTCTTCATGTAGTGCTGTTTCCAATTGTCTTTTCGTAAAGTCGTAATGTTCATATAGCCTTTTAGCATCTTCCCAGCCGTCATTTGAGCGATTATCTTGTAATATGCTTTCATTAACTGCTGCTGAGAAAAGAGATGCTAATGTGTCATCTTCAATTGGTGTATTTTGAACTTTCCAAGATGGCTGTTTAGGCCAATGATTCATATCTGGTACGAAGCTACCACTTGTAAAGGCGTTCCATAATTCATTTGCATCTTTTGTAAGTGCTGTAATAGGTCCGTTTATGTGCATATGTGCAAATGAATTCATTGGTTTGTTTGCAATGTATTCAAAGGCTTGTGCATTTGTTAGTAGCACACCTTGTTTTCCTTCGAAGGTTGCTTCTTTTAGAGAAGTACCGTAGAAAGAAGTGGAGTGCCATGTGAATGCATTTCGTTTCCAACTTGTTACGGATAATGGAGTACCGCTGTCATCTTCTCCCCAAAGGAACCAACCTTGACTAACATGCTGGAGCCTAATTGTTACTTCAGTTTGATTGATCATCGATTAATTTTCCTTTCCGTAATTCCTCTTGTAGTGCACGCAGACGTGAATGGAGATTGGCGATGTGAATAATGAAAGCATCCCATTCATCGGTACGTTTTAATCGTTTATACAATGTACGTAATTTCTTTAAGTAACGAACTGCGCGTTTATATGATTTACGATTTCGTTCTTCAATCGCCTCTACAGCAGCAAGATGATAAAGAGGAAGTGCCACTTCTGGCGCTTCTTTTTCAATATCTTTCAGTGGCTCTTTCAACAGCTCAATTGCTTCAAATCCATATAGGAGATGAAGCTCTGCCCATGTACGATACTGTTTTTTCGCGAGTACGTACTGTTCATAGTTTGTGAAACTATACGGTAATAGTTCTTGTAAGATCATTTCGAAACCAGCTTGTTCATTTGTATGTGTTGCATATGTTTCATACATGATTACAAATAGCCGAACGACATCTTTTATGAAAATCGTATTTTCGTGATCTTGGATCGTTTTCTTTACTTGTTTATACGTAAAGGAAAGCCAGTTTTTTGCACGATCCCAATGCATG
Source organism: Bacillus sp. SRB3LM (assembly GCF_015712745.1). Taxonomy (NCBI): domain Bacteria; kingdom Bacillati; phylum Bacillota; class Bacilli; order Caryophanales; family Bacillaceae; genus Bacillus; species Bacillus sp. SRB3LM. The sequence goes on along the minus strand of NZ_VWVQ01000114.1, from coordinate 125,931 downwards.
GCACTTAATAGTTCTTCTAACCAATAGAAGTATAGACTCACAACAGAAGCAGGCTGTTTTTTTAGTAAGTCCATCGCTAGTAGATCTTCGTCATTTAAAAAGAGAAGATGAGAAGACGCTAACGCTTTGGATAGTGGATTGATTTTCGTATCGATTCGTTTTTCTTCTTCTTGTATTTTCTCTTTATTGTTTAAAAGTTCACTCCATATGTGGCGATAAATGAAAAATCGTTCTTGCGTATAAGCGTCGGTAGAGAAGAATACTTCATGAACAAGACGAGCTGTTTCTTGCAAAATTATTTCAGACTCTGAAGGAATCGCTTCTGATTGTAAGTCCCGAACGATGGATTCCACTTTGTCTACAAATAGGCGAATGACATTAACAGGTTGGTGATAAGAATACGTTTTGTTAGCTTCGAATGCCTGAATTTCTTCTAATAATTTTTGAAAGCAGTACAGTGCTGCGTGTAACCTGAATAATTCATGTATGGCGATGACGCGCGGAGCTTTCCGCTCAAGTTTCGTATAGAAATCTGTAAAGATACTCATAAGAAAATACATTTGTTTATAAGTAAGGCGAGCTTGTTCTTTTTTAAATGATTCATATTCTTTTTCAAAATAAGATTCCCAACTTTTATAATCCGTTTCTTCAAAAGCTGATGATTGCAATACTTGTCTTGCAGTTCGAATAGGAGGAAGGGAAGGTTTCGTATTATTTTTAAATAAAGTTAATACATCTCCTACTTGCCCGAAACTAGACGCTGCAGATAGTAATACAGCGAGCATATGCTCACATTGTGTTGGTGCGAAGCAATCACAATAACTTTCAGCGACGTTACGAATCGGAATATGAACGCTATATACGTTGCCTTCCGCATCTACAGTTCCTGATAGTGTATAACCATCAAAGTCAACGTTATAGACAACACCACTACGATATAGGTGCCGAGCTGTAGCGACATGTTCCTGATCAGCTGTTTGCTGTGGATCTAGTCCTTGAACGAACTCATTCGCAATCATCATAATTTCATCTTTCGTAATTGAGTGTTGCAGCATAATATTCCTCCGTACACATATTTCTTTCCTTTACCATTATAAACAAAAAATGCTCAAAACAGAAAAAATGAAATTTGGATTACATAACTTGAAAATCATGGTAATATATAAAATGTTAATTTCGTATATTAATATATACGTATAGGAGGAGAAATAATTTGTCAGATTTACAGACGAAGTTAGGTAGTGGAATGAATAAGTTACAAGAAGGAATAGAACAAGGGAAAATGAAGTTGCAAGTTGCACAAGAAATTGCTCAATTGAAAAAGGGAATGCAAGTGCAAATTCAGAAAAAAGCAGAGGTTCTATTAGAGGTTGGACAGCAAGTGTATGTTCAATTAAGAGGAAGTGGAGTAAATGAAGCGAGCTTAAAAGAAATGATTGCTCCAGTTCAAGAATTTGATGTAGCTATTTATCAAGCAAGAAAGCGCATTGTTGAATTGCAAAAACAACAAGGTGAAAAAGCTACATGTGAATGTGGTGGACCTTTATCAATAAATGATAAGTTTTGTGGTTCATGTGGAAAGCCTAATCCGATGTTAGCAGTAGAAAATGAAGGTGAAACGGTAAATTGTATTTCATGTAATGAGCATATCGATAAAAAATCTACTTACTGTCCAGTTTGTGGAATTAAGCAAAGTGGGGAGTGAATTAAATGTATTGTCGCACATGTGGAAAACAACATGGTGAAGAAGTAAATTATTGCCCAAATGAAGGTAGTATGGAGATTGCAGGAGCTATAGATGCAGTAACATTAGAAAAAGATACTGCAAAATACTGCAAAGGTTGTGGCAGTGAAAATGCCCAAAAAAATTTATATTGTAAAAAGTGTGGGTATTCTTTATCTGTTGTGAAGAAAAAAGAACAATCTGTAAAATTGCCTACAATGGATGGTGCTCCTAAAGTTGAATTTAAAGCAGATAAAGCCGTTTTACAAAAAGGTTTGATTGGTGGGGCTGTTGCAAGTATTCTCATGTTAATTGCTGGTTGGATTGGTAGTTTATTATTTGCCTCTATGTTAAGTGAGATGTTTAGCAAATTTGCGAAAGAATTAGAAATGTTGCCAAGTTTTTATTCGAGTGCAACTTCTACGATGTTAAGTTATCATTTACTTGGTTTTACAGCTAACGATGATAGTGGATTGATATTTTCTTTATCTTGGCATACTCCATTTACATTATTATTAATCATTCCATTTATTATTTTTGCTGGTACAGGAATTTGGTTAGGGAAACAGCATGTTGCGAAAACGATTAAAGATCAAATCTTTATGGCAGCAACAGTTGGTATTATTTATGGAGTCTTTTTATTCATTATAAGTTTTATAGCATCACAATCTTTTGCAATTCCATTCTCAGAAGCAGGTAAGATTACGGTTGGCTATTCAGCGATTAAGAGTTTATTGAGTGGTTTTGTATGTGGGACATTATTTACCTTATTAGGATTTATTGCTCATACAAGCAAAAACAATATGGCAGCAGCATTTCAAGAGTTAATGCCATATGGAGCGTCTGTTTATTACGGTGTTTCAGCTATGATAAAAGGACTTTTAGTAACAGCAGTAGCGGTTTGTATTATGGCGTTAGTAAGTAAGGAAGATGGTATTGAACCATTAAAAGAAATAACAACTTTAAAATCTGAAAGTACATTATTAGCATTAGAGTTAACACCTCAATTATGGAGTATGGCTCATTTTGCGCCGTTAGAAGTATCAAGTCCAGCACTTAGTAAGGAATTTACTAGAATTGGTAAGAAATCAAATACATATGAGAGCACACTATCGTTTTCATTTATATCAGGCGTCTCTGTAAATGGCGTAGAGCTTAGAGAGATATTGATTTCAAAAGGAGCAAATGAGGAAAGCCTTGCAGAATTTGATAAAGTGAATAACGTATTCCATTACGGTTTATTACTGCTTATTATTCCGTTGTTCTTTATGTTTAGAGCGGGAAGAAAGTTAGCTAAATTACCGACTGCCAATATATATATTACATTAGCGGTATGCAGTGGTTCTTACACAATTATGATGATTGTAATGAATATGATTTCTAAGTTCCAAATTAATGTTTCAGGAACTGTAACAAGTTTATTTGGAACCAGTGGAACAGTACTATCTATGCAAAATTCATTTATATATTTAACTTTGTTTAGTCTTATTGTGACATATGTAGCGGCATTTGCTGGAATGAAATTAGCTAAAAAATAGGAGGAGAGCACGTTGAAGTTTTGTGGAACATGTAAAAAGAATGTTGCAGACCATTTGAACTTTTGTCCTGAGTGTGGGAGTAAAGTAGAAGTAATCGTTGATAACACTGCTGCTTCATATACAGAATTACAAAGCGAGACAAAACCAGTGAAAAGTAAGAAAAATTTATTTTTAATCATTGGTTTTGCCATTATTGCTGCATTATTATTTGGGGCATATAAATTTGGAGCATATAAGTTTTCAAAAGAAAAGCAAGTAAATGTAATGATTGAAGCATTCCAAAAGAAAGATATTAATGCAATTGATGAGTTTGTAAAAGCGAATGATTCAAGCTTAAAGATTAAGACAGAGGATATTAAAGCGTACATGCGTTATTTAAAAGAGAATCCTTCTTACAACAAACAATTACTTTCTTATTTACAGAAAGAGACAGTAGATCAAAAGTTAACAAAAGATAAACCTTCATTTAAGGACGGGGAAATAGTAGAAGAGGGAAAAGAGTGGTTCTTATATCCAAAGTATAAGTTCAGCATGAAATCTTATTATATGAGCGTTAGTACAACTGCAAAAAACGCAGAAATATATGTGAATGACAAAAAAGAAACAGAGCTTTCTAGTGATAAAACTTCGAAAGAGTTGGGGCCATACTTCCCAGGTACATATGTTGTAAAGGCAACGGCGAAGACAGAACTTACTGAATTAGAAACAGAGAAAGAAGTAGATTTAGCGGATGAACAGAGCGAGAAGGTGAAAGTGGATTTATCGCTTGAAGGCAAGCATGTAAGTATTTCTTCTGATGAAAGTGATGCAACTGTATTTGTGAATGGGAAAAAACGTGGAAAATTAAATTATGGAAGTTATAAGCTTGGCCCTGTATCCACAGATGAAACAGTAGAAGTACATTTAGAGAAAACTACTGATTTTGGTGTGATGAAATCTGAAAGTGTTAAAATTGGAGACCAAAGCACGTATTACTTAAAATTCCCGAAAGAAACATCAAGTTCAACAGTGGGCGAATTTGTAAGAAATCATATTTATGATAACGTACGTGCAATTTCATTAAATGATTTTAGTTTAATTGAAAATAATTATGATAAGAGCGGGAAATCGTATAAGGAAGACCGTGATTATATACAGTATTTACACAAAAAAGGAATTACAGAAGACTTATTAACGATGGAAGTTCGTAATGTAGAGCGTCAAAGTGCTACGAAATATAAAGTAACGACATATGAAGAGTATCATATTCGTTACGGTGATGGATCTGTGAAGTTCAAAAGTTTTAATAACGAACATATTGTAACTGTGAATGGAAATGGAAAGATGTTGTATCATTCTCTTGGTGCAAATAATACGTTGAAATCAGAAGATGTATCTGGTCCAACTCGTTAATATGAGAGAGGCTGTTCAATATTGAACAGCCTCTTTATTTTGTAGCTAAATCAATATTTCGTGCCAAACCGTTGATATATCGTAAGTTATGATAGATATAATTGAAAAATCGTTGATATCTTTTTTTACAATTATGAGTGCGTTTCCTTTAATATCGCTTGTACATACGGATCATGTAATATTTGCTCTATAATTGGTAACATGTTTTGTTCAAATGGAATGTCGATAGGAAATGGCTTTTGTGAGCCAGGTTTGATTCCATATCGGACAAATTTGTGATGTGTATTTTCTTCAGACTTGAGCATAATTAATTTATACCGATTGTCATCACCAGCGAGTGAAAAGTCAATGGAAGTAGCGTCGTATGCTACTTCATCTTTATATATATACGGTTTTGGTGTACCGATCCAGTCTACTTTTGCTTCTACATTCATGGATATAACCTCCTTATATGTATTATAAAAAAATAAAAGCCAGCTCTCAACAAGGAGAACTGGCTTCAGCAGTCATTGGTTATTTTAAAATTTTCACTTTAACAGTTTTGCGTCCCCATTTTTGAGCAGCACTATCTGATCCAAGCAGGATGTCGATACGGTTACCTTTAATTGCACCACCAGTATCTCCAGCGATAGCTTCTCCGTAACCTTCTACCCATACTTTAGATCCTAATGGGATTACTTTCGGGTCAACAGCGATCATTTTCATGTTTGGATTCGCAGTTAAATCATGACCCATTGCAGTTAATACACGGCCGCCATATGTGCCACCGTTTTCGCTCGGGTGAGCTGTATATGCTGTAGCTACCACAGTTAACTCACGACCACCAGATGGTGTGCTAGTTTCAGCAGCTTTCACAGCAGGCTTAGCAGCTGGTTTTGCTTGTGCTGCAGGTGTTTGAGCCTTAGCTGGTGCTTCAGCTTTAGCAGGGGCAGTTGTTTCTTGTTTCTCAATCACAGGTGCTGTACCTGTTAAGAAAGGAACATGAACATAAGCTGTTTTCCCGTTATATTCAAATTGTAACCACTCATTTTGTACTTGGTTCGTTGTTTCGATTACATCGTCTTTCTTCAACTTTCCAAGAATTTCTGAGTTTGTGTTCGCTTCAGCACGTACGTTTAATACGTTAGCTGTTACGTAGTAGATGCTTTTTGTGAACTCTGCACTTACGAATGCGTCTTTACCGTCTAAAGTAACTTTTGACCATCCGTTTTCTGTATTTTGAACATCTATTTTATTACCGTTTAGTAATTTACCGACAACTTTTGATTCCGTAGTAGGGTTTTCGCGTACGTTTAGTACGTCTGTTGTTACAACAGTTTCTGCATTAGCAGATGATGTGAAAATCCCAAGACCAAAAACTGCTGCTGTTGCTATACCAATTAATTTTTTCATGATAGCCTCCATTGCGTTTGTTTTCGTGTCCTCATTATAGCAACAGATTTTTTCGGATTTGGGGAAAACACACAATTACAAACCATTCGTAATCAGTCGTTAATATCCTGTAATATAACAAAAAATATAGGAAAGCGTTTTTCATTCTATATGACTCATAGGTTTCTAGTTATATTCGAAATATTTAATACAACATGTTTTTTTCGACGTAAATAAAAATATTACAAGGGTGTTACATGATGTTTACTAAACGATTACATTCCTTGAGTATTTTACCGTTTTATGGGTAATATAGTTATATAAACATAAACATTTTGTTTGTGAAGCTAGAAACACGTGCTATATACTAGCAAAAAAACCGCATAATTGTTACAAAACGAAAGGGTTGCAAGGAAGAACTTTGCCCTTTTTTACATATGTAACACATCCTTTTTTAGGAAAATACATTCCTATCCGCGTTTTTCTCACACAATTTGACAGTAGTATTTCTAACTTGTAGCTCTTGCAGAGTGAAAAGGTTATACGAAAGGTAAGGCTGTCCATAAGAATTCGAATTGGTGAAGGTGAAAGTAAGAAAATCACCGCAAAATTATAGTTTTCTATCCGATTTTACATATCGGAATTTATGTTATTTACAAAAACGAAACCTACGAAGGGGGATTTGATGAGGAAACTGACAAAAACATTCATCGTTTCATTAACATTATGTATTGCATTTACAATTTGGGGGATTATTCCCGAATCTATTATTGGAAAAGGTAGCTTAGGAAATGTAACAACCGCAATTCAAACTGCATTAGTTAGTAAGTTCGGGTGGTTTTATATTATTTCCGTTTCTATTATTTTAGGTGTGTCTATCTTTTTAATTGTTTCGAAATACGGTTCTATTCGTTTAGGTAAAGATGATGACGAACCTGATTATAGTTATATGACATGGTTTGCTATGTTATTTAGTGCTGGTATGGGTATCGGCTTAGTCTTCTGGGGCGTTGCCGAACCATTAAATCATTTATACGCACCTCCGTTTGGAGAAGGTGCAACTGAGGAAAGTGCGCGCCTTGCACTGCGTTTTTCATTTTTCCATTGGGGATTACATCCTTGGGGACTATATGCGTTTGTAGCGTTATGTATTGCTTACTTTACCTTTAGAAAAGGAAAAGCAAGTACGATTAGTGCGACAGTAGGTCCGTTATTTAAGGGCGGGGAACACGGGCGTATTGCTCATTCATTTGATGTGTTAGCTGTTTTCGCAACTGTGTTTGGTGTTGCAACGTCATTAGGTCTCGGGGCGAAACAAATTGCAGGTGGTGTTAGTTATTTAACATCTATCCCGAACTCATTAACGACTCAGTTAGTTATTATTGCAATCGTAACAGTATTATTTATGTTATCTGCGCAAACAGGTCTTGATAAAGGAATTAAATATTTAAGTAATACGAACATTATTTTTGCGTTTGCACTTATGATTATTGTATTATTTGCGGGTCCAACAAACTTTATTATGAATTACTTCACTTCAACAATCGGTTCTTACATTCAAGAATTGCCAAGCATGAGCTTCCGTTTAAGTCCATTAGACGAAGGTGGAAACCAATGGATTCAATCGTGGACAATTTTCTATTGGGCATGGTGGATTGCATGGTCACCGTTCGTAGGTACGTTTATTGCTCGTGTTTCACGAGGACGTACCATTCGTGAGTTTGTAATCGGTGTGTTACTCGTACCGACAATAATTGGTGCCCTTTGGTTCTCTGTTTTCGGCGGAACAGGTATTCATATGGAGCTGTTTGGTGATGCACATATCTTTGAAAAAATTAAAGAGATGGGAACAGAAGTAGGATTGTTTGCTATGTTTGATCAGATGGGAAGCTTTGGATCAGCTTTATCTGTTCTAGCGATTCTTCTTATTTCTACATTCTTTATTACATCTGCAGATTCTGCGACATTCGTTTTAGGGATGTTAACGACACATGGTAGTTTAAACCCACCAAATCGCATTAAAATGATTTGGGGTATCGTTCTAGCCGCGCTAGCTTCTATCTTATTATATGTTGGTGGATTAGAAGCCTTACAAACGGCAGCTATCATTGCAGCATTCCCGTTCGTCTTTGTTATTTTCTTTATGATGGCAGCATTATTTAAAGAGTTACAAAAAGAAGGACGTAGGAAGCGTCATTAATAATAGAAGGAAAAGAGCTGATTTCATATCAGCTCTTTTTTTATACCTCTATTTGCCGAGCAGTAAGAACACCACCTCAAAATTCAGCAAAAGCAAATAAGTCGAGCTACTTGTAAAAGCCCGATTGGTGATGGCTAATTAAAGTTTCACTTTATATAGAAGGAATTTGAAATGCGGGTAGGGGAAATAAAATACTTTATCATATAAGTAGTATGCCTTTTATACGAAGGGAAATCGATTAGTTTCGACAATTTTCGATATCTTTCAAATTCTATTCATATTTTTGACAAAAAATTGTCGGAAATGTGTTGTCACGTTTATATATATGTGCTATATTATTTCCTGTAAGCGATTTCAAATAGTTTTAAAGCGCATTCAAGGGGGACATCTAGAATAATGAAACGTTACGAAAGAAAGTGGAAGCATATTTGTTTGAAACGTGTGGCACATCGTAGTGTCCAAGAAAGCACGGAACCTAAGACTGAAACGCGCAAAGAACAGCAAGAGAAGCAATTGGTTCTACAAAAATAGCAATCACTTTTTCGTATATAAATGAAGGTCGATCGTTCGTTGGGGGATGGACGTGAAATTACTTTCAGCTAAGGGGTATTGTCTGATATATAATTTATACGGCAATAAATAAGCACAGAGCATATGGCGCTCTGTGCTTATTTTTATTATTTATCTTTTTTGAATCGAACTGTTTTATCCCAGCCAATGACTTGTTTCTTGCTCTTTGCACGTAAGTATAAGATTAAGCTACGAATAAATAAGTACGTAAAGAGCTGTGCGTACGTAAAGTACATAATAACGCTAATAAAAATATTAGTCGGTGTAAAGGTTCGTTCGACACTCTGGGCACTAAATAATTGAGAAACATATGTAATATATGCGACATACCACATAAATAGTAGCGGAATGCTATATTGAATTTGGAATATCCCGAGTAGCCCAATTACAAACCAAACGTTCGAAATGATTAGGAATAGCCAAAATACAACATACACTAGAACTTGTTGTAAGGAATGAACAAGCAGCTTTCCTTTAAAGAAACTTAATGATGAGAACATTTTTTCTAAAATATATAAATTTCCCTGGAGCCAACGTGTACGTTGTTTAATAAGAATTTTTAAATGCTCTGGTTCTTGTTCCCAAGTAACTGATTCTGGGACGATTGGTAAGAGATAACCTTTTTGTGTAATTCGTAATGTTAATTCAGCATCTTCTGCAATTGCGTAAGGGTCATAGCCACCAAGCTCTTCTAGTGCGGAGCGACGAAGAAGCATGTTTGTTCCTGTCAGCGAGCCCGTTTGGAATAGTAACCAGCGTCCAGATTGCATAAGGAGCTGAAAGATTTGGAATTCTAGCGAAATCATTCGCGTTAACCAGTTTCTTTTTTCGTTTACTGTACGAACGTGTCCAACAGCTCCAACAGCATCTTCAGTTGTTTCAGCGTGTTCTACAAGCATTCGCAGTGCGTGTGGTTCAGGTTGGTTATCTGCATCGTAAACACAGAAGTACTCACCATCTGAAATACTAAGCCCATAGTTTAGTACACGTGATTTACCCTTCGGTTCACCGGGAGGAACACGAATATGACGAATATGAGCATAAGCTTTGTCGAAATCATCTCCGATTTCAGGTGTTTCATCTTGAGAGTTATCATTTAATAAATAAATAGTTAGCTTTCCTGGATATTCAATCTTTGCCATCGCCTCTAAAGTATCTTTAATAACGACGCCTTCATTATGGGCAGGTATGAAAATATCGACGCTCGGATAATGTTCTAGCGTACGATCTTTTCGTTTACTATTTCGGTGAATTAAGCCCGCGATTGTTAAGAAAGAGTAGTAAACGAGTAAGCCAGAGAATAGAAAGGCCGTAAAAATAAGTACATATTTAATTGAAAATGTGATACTAATCCAAAAAACGAGTACGCAAAACAGAAGGAATAAAAGAAGTATAACGAGAGTCATCATAACAGTGTCTGTCCTTTGTTTCCAATTTGCTCGCGTGAAATTTTTATATCTTTGATTGCTTCAGCAGCAAGCCATTGCTCCATTTTTGGTTTTAGGCGGTTCATTACAATGTCAGCACCAGCTTCATTTGTGTTTTGTAATAAAATAACTAGCGTATTATTATCATATTCAGCAGTAAGGTCAAAATCATTCCTTACCGTTTCAACTAATAAAGAAGCTACACGGTCCATAACACTTTCCTTTGTATATTTACTAAAGGAAGTGAAATCAAAGTAAACAATAATGCCTGTTTCATTACGACGATTCATTGCAGTCGTTAATAACGCTTGGCGTCTCTCGAATTCTTGTCTTGTTAGTAATTTGGATTCTCCAATATATTGTTCCAATGTTCTCACACGCTCAGTTAAAGTTTTATTTTCATGAATCACTTTTTTCAATAGGTGAGTTGTTATATATACAATGAAGAAGTTAGCTGCCATCAGGAAGTGGGTAATCATATATTGCCATTGATCTGATGTACTCCATAAGTGAAGCCATGCTTGATAGAACAAATAAAATACGGAAATAATGGTTCCTAGTATGAAGAAAACAAATGCTGTTTTGTCAGCTAAAAATAAGAATAGTACATTTACGATTACGTATATTATTGTAAAAATGAGAGCATGCTCATATTTCGTCACATATACAGTAGTAAAATAAAATACAATTTGTAAAATCCACATAGAGAGGATTTTATAGAACTTATCTTTCACAAAACTTTCCTCCTTAAAGCTATTTCATCAATAGATACTTGTAGTATGCGCAATTATTAAGAAATTGACTATGTCGTTACATTCTTTTGAAGGGCAACAACAAGTAGTATCTCTATTTTCATAAGAAAAATAAAAAGACTTAAACATTATTGTATCATAATGTACTTATATTTAGGATAAATTGATTAATAGATACATAAAAGACGCTTGGATTGCATGAAAAAAGTCTCCTCTTGTAGAAAGAGAAGACTCTATATAAGTTTATAGGAACATCATACCTGCAACTGCTGCATTTAAGAAGTTCGCTAATGTACCAGCGATAACTGCTTTAATCCCTAATTGTGCAATTTGTTTACGGCGAGTAGGAGCTAGTGTTCCTGTTACACCTAATTGAATTGCGATAGAAGAGAAGTTTGCAAATCCACAGATTGCGAATGTTAAAATTAGATTTGTTTTGTCAGAGAACTCTGCCATGTGTGGTCCTAAGTTTGCGTATGCAACGAATTCGTTGATTGCAAGTTTTTGACCGATAAAGCTTGCTGCTTGTATCGCTTCACCAGGAGAAACCCCGATTAAGATTGCGAATGGTGATAATAAGTAACCAAAGATTAAATCAAGGCTAAGTTTAATATCGAACAGAGAACCAACCCATCCTAATAATCCATTTAATAAAGCGATTAATGCGATGAAAGCCATTAACATTGCTGCTACGTTAATAACAAGTTGCATACCTTCAGATGCGCCGCGTGCAGCTGCATCAATAACATTTGCGTCTTCACGTTCTGTAGAAAGTTCAACGTTATTATCTACTTTTTCTGTCTCTGGCATGATTAGTTTCGCAATTAATAAGCTCGATGGAGCCGCCATAATTGCAGCTGCTAATAAGTGCTCTAACGGAATACCCATTGCTGCATAACCGACAAGAACAGATCCAGCAACAGCTGTCATACCGCTTACCATAATAGTGAAGAATTCACTATTTGTTAAGCGTGCTAAGTAAGGTTTAATTAAGATTGGAGCTTCAGTTTGTCCTAAAAATACAGTCGTTACTGAGTTTAGGCTTTCTGCTTTAGAAGTTCCAAGAAGTTTACTTAATGCACCACCAACGATGCTAACAAATTTCTGCATAATACCAAAATAATATAAGATTGCTACTAATGAACTAATAAATACGATTGGAAGTAGTGCTTGAATAAAGAATACAAATCCCCAAGGTCCCTTTGCGTTGACTAAATCCCCAGTAACGAACTTAATACCCTCGTAAGAAAAATTAATTAATCCTTGAACACCGTCAGCAGCGTGTTTTAAACCTGCTTTACCAGCGTCCCATCGTAATACGATAAATGAAAATGACATTTGTAATGCTAGCGCAATTAAAATTGTGCGCCAATTAATAGCTTTGCGGTTGGAAGATAGTAAGAAAGCAATTGCTAATACTCCAATCACGCCGCCAATTCCCCATAAAAGATTCATGCAGTGTATGCTCCTTCCTCATAGTAAAAACAGTGTATAAACCAGTTGTCTATACGTTTACGAATATAACATCTTTAGTAACTTATCATAATGGACATCGGAGGTCAAACGTCTAATGAAAAGTTTAAATAAAAAGAAAATTCTTCAAAAAAACACATATAAAATAAATAGACATGAAATAGGTTATGTTTTTTATGAAAATATATACATTATGATAACGTTATGCATTGTTTTTGCAGAATAAAGTGTATGAAATAGAAGAATGGATACATTATTTTTGTAGAGAGAAGGTAGGAGAAAGGGAGTAATATGTTGAACTCATAGCAAAAAAGCCTTCTAGTAAATTAGAAGGCTTTGAAACTATTAATTAAGGTGCTTTCGTGTATCCTAAGAAGTGGCTCTTCCAATAAGAGTTACTTAATGAAGCGATTGCAACACCTTTATCTCCAGCTTGGATAAATGATCCGCCTCCAAGGTAAATACCCATGTGTGAAGGACCAGATTTATAAGTGTTTTGGAAATAAATTAAGTCACCAGGTTGTGGACTTGAAGTTTTTGGTAGGCTACTCCAGTATCCCGCAACACTTTGACGGCTAATGTTATGACCAAATTTCTTAAATACGTGGTAGATGTAGCCACTGCAGTCTACGCCGTTAGCAGAAGTTCCGCCCCAAACGTATGGTACACCTTGCATTGATTTTGCGTATGCAAGTACGGAAGAACTGTCGCCGCTATTGTTGCCTGTATTATTATTGTTGTTATTGTTAGGCTTATTATCTACTGCGCCTCCAACTGGTGTTTTAGACAGATAACGTGTTCCGATATAACCAGTTTGACCGTTGTAGTTAATTTTGCTCCATCCAGAGTTTTCAGAGATTACTTGAACCTTCTGTCCTTGTGGAAGTGCGCCTATGATTCTATAATTTGTACCTTCGCCGCTACGTACATTTAGTGCAGAAGCATTAATGTAGTAGTCGCCAATTGCACCTTGGTTAGGTTTTTCAGGTTGTTTTGGTTGCTCAGGAGTAGTAGTGCCACCTTTAACGAATTTTACAAATTCGCTACTAACAAAGCCTGTTTTTCCTTGGTAATTCACTTTAAACCAACCGTTTTCAGATCCAACTACGTTTAATGTTGTACCGTTTAAAACGCCACCAATTACACTATGGTAAGCGGCAGGGCCTGTACGAACACGTAAAGATGTAGCGTTAACCACGTAAGAACCACCAGTTTGAATAGTTCCATTATTGTTTTGCTCTTGTTTGTTGCCTTCTGTAACGTTTTCGTTGGAACCACCTTTTGTTACATAGTCTTTGCTTACATAAGCAGTTTGTCCTGCGTAATTGATTTTGAACCAATCTTGAACTTCTCCAACAACTTGTACTACTTGTCCTTTTGTAACAGAACCTACAGTTGTGTGAGAAGTGCTAGGACCTGTACGAACGCGAAGGGAAGATACATTTACTGTATAGTTTCCGCTTGCTGGTTTTACTTCTTGGTTGTTATTATTCGTATTGTTGTTTGAAGAACCCGCATTAGAAGAAACGCCAGATACGAATTCGCCACTTACATAACCTACTTGTCCATTATGGTTAATTTTCACCCAACCATTTTCTTGTCCGATTACGTTTAATGTTTGTCCTTCATATACACGTCCAGAAACAGAACTAGATGTGTTAGGAGCTGTACGTACACGTAATACATCAGCGGTAACTTTATTGTTTCCACCTGTACTTACATTGTTGTTTGCTGCTCCACTTTTTGATACAAATTCGCCACTAACAAAGCCTGTTTGTCCATTAATGTTAATTTTGAACCAACCATTTTCTTCGCCAATCACGTTTAATGATTGACCGTTATAAACGCGTGAGATGATGTCGTGAGAAGTGCTTGATCCTGCACGAACATGTAATACGCTCGCGTTTACCTTATAAGATGAGCTGTTTGATGCAGAAGCTTGGACAGTTGTAGCAGCTTTTTGTGTATTTTGTTCAGGTGCAGCTTGAACACTATCAAGTGTAGGTGCTGCTCCTCCTGCTACAGACACTGCCGCAAGACCGGCAAGATACTTTTTCATAATTTGTCGATTCCTTTCTGTCTGTAATGTAGTGAAGAAATATTTACCAACTGTTAAAAATTCTAAAGAGCATGTCGATTACTGTCAAGACTTATATAGGAATCTGAATATGACAAAAAGATTACAAGAAAAAAATCAAGGCATAAAATTACACCTTGATTTCCATTTAAATGCATATATTGAATATGAAAGGACAGAAATTATTCGTGTTTAAGAAGAGGTCATATTGGATTGTAACAAGATTTGATTAAAAGATTTTTGCAGTTTTTTGGTGATAGGCCCAACTTGCCCATCTTGAATCGCGGTCCCATCAAGGTGGGTCATTGGTAAAATTTCAATCGTTGTGCCTGTAAAAAAGCATTCATCTGCTTGATAAACGTCACGAACGCTGAAAAGTTCTTCCTGTACAGGAATGTGAAGAGTATTAGCTAAAGAAAGGACATATTGACGAATAATGCCATTTAAAATAAGGTGATTGGCTGGATGTGTGTAAAGAGTTCCGTTTTTAATTAAAAAGAAGTTGGAATGGCTTCCTTCCGTTACAATACCATTCCTTACGAGAAGTGCCTCTTTACAACCTTTCCGTTCAGCTTTCGTAGCAGCTAGTACGTTTGGTAATAAATTTAATGATTTAATGTCACAGCGTAGCCATCGAGTATCGGGTTCTGATATAGCACGTATACCATATTCAATCCATAATGCTGGTCTTTCTTTTTTTGTAATATAGGCATAAATTGTCGGAGGGTTGTCATATGAAAATATATGTGTGCGAGCTTGTACACCACGAGATACTTGCAAATAAATTGTGCCATCTTCATGGAAATGATTTCGTTCAATTAATTTGTAAAGTAAAGTGATGAGCTCAGCTTTTGAGAAAGGGAGCGATAATTCTATTTCTTCCATGGAGCGATATAATCTCGTTATGTGCGGATCTAATAAGTGAAAGTTCCCTTTATATAGGCGAATCACCTCGTAGACACCATCTCCGAACTGCAAACCTCTCTCTTCAAGTTCTATGTACGTTTGTTGTTTTGTTGTATCAATAACTTCATCATTCCAAAGTACAAATTTTTCGTATGCCAATTTCCGTCCCATCCTTTCGTAAGTACGTAAGTAATGTGAAACTTTCATTCATGCGACATAAAAATTACTATAGTAATTTTTATGTAAGCAATTCTCTACATATGACCGTATATGTATTTATAAATCATAGAGAAGTAAGGATGATTTACCCCGCATTAACGGGCAGTAAAACTTCCACTTAAAAATTAGGGTGGAGCAAAGAAGTGAATTGGGCGAATAACTGCCCGTAGCTGCCCGATTGGTAAGGGCTGATTAAAGTTTCACTTTACAGCATTTTGTATATACAAATTCGAAAATAAGAATGAGAATCCTGCTTTTAAATAAAAAAAAGCAACATTCTTATGGAATGCTGCACAAGGAGGGTAGCTATCTTTCATAGGGACATTGTCTTGTTGAATGTTTTGTGTATGGAAACAAAACATGTTGAAAGACAATTATAAGAAAGTAGAAACAAAAGATTTACACATTTCTTTAAGGGATCTTACGAAAGATGAAAGATAAGAAATATGTAGAACCTCGTTTACATATTTTATTATAGAGATTCTTCATTAACGCTATGTTAATATTTGGTAAAGGTTATGTAATTTTAAAGTTAATGAATATAAGTAGTTGTATGGAAGAAAATAAAAAAAGAGGCTGAGATTACTCAGCACTCTTCTTTTCTTCTTTAATAACTGTTTTTACTTCACCAGTTTTAATCTTATTACTTTCAGAGAAGCGAAGTAAGTCACCTTCAATGATTTTATCAGACATGTTCAATTCATTTTGGGCACGATCAATTAGTGGTTGAGATTCTTCTTTCGGTAATTGTACAACTTCGCCAGTAGCACGATCGTAGAATGTACTGTTTGTGTACATGTATTTATCTGTAACGAAGCTACCGTCACGAAGAACAACAAATCCTTTATTATCAGGTGAGAATACATCATGACCGAATCGAACGTCATTTGTAGAATCTACACCAAGTAAGTTTAGAATAGTTGGTTTAATATCAATTTCTCCAGTTGGTTTCGAAATTGTTTTACCTTCTTTTTGACCTGGAACGTGAATAAACATCGGTGTTTTTTGTAAGTTCATATGGTCAAATGCAGTGATTTCTTCTTTTCCTAAGAACTGTGCCATTGCACGGTTATGGTTTTCAGAAATACCGTAGTGGTCACCGTAGAATACGATTACTGAGTTGTCGTAAATACCTTCTGCTTTTAGACGCTCAATAAAGTGTTTCATTGCTTCGTCTAAGTAACGAGCAGTTACCATGTAACGGTCAAATACTCCATCACCAGAATTATATTCGTCGATTAATTTTGTACTGTCATCGTAAGTGAATGGGTAATGATTCGTTAAAGTAAGGAAGCGAGTATAGAATGGTTGCTTCACTTGTTTTAACATATCAATAGATTGATCGAAGTATTCGATATCTTTTAATCCCCAGTTTAATTTTGTTTCTGGCGTAATCTTGTAGTCAAGCTCGTTGTAGTAACGATCATAACCAAGTGCTGGATACATAATGTTACGGTTCCAGAATGTTGCGTTGTTTGCGTGGAATACCGACGTGTGATACCCTTGCTGACGTAAAATTTCTGGAGTTGCTGTATATTCATTATTACCGTGTGTGAAGAATACAGCACCGCGGTCTAGTGGATATAAAGAAGTATCTACTAGGAATTCAGCATCAGATGTTTTACCTTGCCCAGTTTGATGGAAGAAGTTATCAAAGTAATAACTTTCTTTCGTAAATTGGTTTAAGAATGGTGTAACTTCTTGTCCGTTAACTGTTGCGCCAATTAAGAATGTTTGTAATGACTCAAGAGAGACAACAATTACGTTTTTCCCTTTTGCAGTACCGAACATATTTGGATCTGGTTTACTTTGTGTTGTTTTCACGTAGTTTTCTGTTTCTTGTAATTTACTACCGTCAGCGAATGCTTTTTGTGAACTTGATTTTGCTTGTAAGCCAAGATCGTATACTTGGTGTACATATAATCCTAAGTTTTTAACAAGCATAACGCGGTCGAATGAACGTGTTAATAATTCTGGACGTTCAGCTTCTGCAAGTCCTAAGTTTGCGAAGAAAATAGCAACTGTTGATACGAAGTATAGGGAACGCATCGGGCGTGCTACACGCTCTGTAGGTGCAAAGTTTTTCATTTTCTTCAACAGAACGAAGAATATGATAATGTCTGCAAATGCAAGAATAATTTTGTAGTTAAATAATTCTTTTACACTAGAACCTAAACTTCCAAAGTTAGATGTTTGTCCTAGCACCGGTAAAGTAACGAAGTCATTGTAGAATCCGTAGAACATTACGTTACCAACAAGAACGATTGTTAAGACAAAATTAATTCCAAGTGCTATATAGTTACGTTTTTTCCCTTTTGCAAATAATGCAAGACCAACAAGCAGTAATGATGCTGCTAATGGGCTAAGGAATAAAATGAATTCTTGCATGAAAGATTCAAGTTTTAAATCAAAGCTTGTGCGTGTAATAAGGTAAGTTTTCAGCCATAAGGCTAAAGCTACGAATACAGTGAAACGCACATTTTGAAATTGTGATTTCAAGGTTTCTTTCATTCATTTCCACCCTTTCTCTATCAGGCTTGGTCGATTTTGGAGCGAAAAATGCTAAAATAAAAAATACATAGTTTTCTTGGCCATAATTAAAGGTTCTATATTCACCCATATACGACTATAACTATGCATACCCTTTTGGTTTCTTTTGTTGCTCATAAGCATAACGTCATTTCTGTATTATACAACAAAATTCATTTCTGAGAAACACTATAACATTTTACATTTTTTGTATAAGATTTGTCACTACCAGAGAAAACTTTAACATTCGTTTATATGTCCGTCAACTAGAAAATATAACAAAGGTAGAGCAGAATGTTAAGTGGAAGTGAAAATTTTCTTTGTTGAGAAATAAGAAATGAAGATGGGTAAGGGTTATCTAGAAATCTATTATATGAAGGAAATCGTGTGAAAATTAACGAACACTTGTTCTTTTTTGGTTTGTTTGTTACAATGAAAGTTCATTGATAGGTTTTGTGTAATTTCCATGAACTTTTACTGATAACATATTCTAGCTTATTTCTTTTTAAAAATAGGGAGGCTTTTACATGAAACAAAAATTTTCAGTTGAAGCGTTTTGGAAGAAAGTAAAACATGTTGCAAAGCAAGCAGGGCAGTCGGTCATTTATGCAAGTTTATTACTGTTTTACGTTTTACAAAGACCCGATGTTCCAAAACGAGTGAAAATTATTGTAATTGGAGCACTTGCTTATTTTATTGCACCGATTGATGCGATTCCAGATTTCATTGCTGGAATTGGCTATACGGATGATTTGGGGGCGTTAACGGCCGCACTAATACAGGTGTCGTTATACGTCAATGAAGATGTGAAAAATAAGGCACGAGTGAAGTTGGCAGAATGGTTTGGTTCGGATATAGACACAACATTTATCGATCAGAAATTAGGTCAATAGGTGAAACCTGTCATAAGGTGACAGGACGAACGTAAGCGAGGAAGTGCATTATGCCATCAGGAAGAACGCATACGAAAATAAACTTAATATCCCTTCCGGTTGTTTTGTTTTTGCTCTTTTCGTATGGATTAACAAATTTTGATTTTTTATTAACTTTTGCAATTGGTTTTTTAGTAGGTACTTCATTTTTAACACCAGATTTAGATACGTACAGTAATGCTTATAACAAATGGGGTTTCTTACGTATATTTTGGTATCCTTATAAGAAAGTAATGCCGCATCGATCTTTCTTTACGCATACGATTATACTTGGTGATGTGATTCGTATTGCGTACATGTTAATCGTCTTTTCTCCATTTTTATTTCTATTAAATGTAATCGCACTGGATGGTAATTTAATAGAAATTGCGAAGAAACATGAGGTTGAAATTGTAACGTTCTTAATGGGAATTGTTGTGGCAAGTACGCTCCACATTATAGCGGATAAAGTGAATACGCGCCGAAAGAAAATGATGAGAAAAAAGAAGAAACGCAGGAGATAAAGTGAACGAATTTGGAAAAGGCCCCTTGCAATTTGCAAGGGGCCCTTTTTAAACAAACATTTGTTTAAAATTAAGCTTTCAGCACTTTAATTCCTTTTACAATGTTCCAGATGAAGTAGTATAAGCTGATGATTCCGCAAATAGCTAAGACAATCATTGATCCAATTCCAAGTGTTACATCTGGTTGATCAGATCCAAGACCCATAATTCCTAAAATAGTTACGCCAATGAATGTAGCGATACTTGGAATGATGTGTGTCCATAGAGCACGTTTTGCATGTGGTTTTGTTTCAGCGTCTCCCACAATCCAAACGATAATAGGGAATAAGATAGGGGCAAATAGTACACTAAAGTATGATAACGCAGCTAATATTTTATTTCCGTTCATATATATCACCTCATGAATAATTTCTGTTGTTATACTATTATTATGCAATAATTTTGGCAAACTTCCTATCGATAAACATTACAAGAACGTGACGATTTTGTAAGATTTTCTATTAAATAATAAAATTTTCAAAAAAATCTTTTTTAATAGAAATTGTTATGGTACAGTATAAATGAAAGTTGTTGAAAACGTTTTCTTAAACGTTTTTTTATTTTAGGCTTAAAGGTATGATGACCTGATAGTCTATTGATGAGGTTATTCTATTTAAAAGGGGATTCTTTAGGGGGAGAGAACAATGAACACATGGACACAAGTTTATGATCCATTCGGAAACATTTGGATTTCGGCAGCGGTCGCACTTATTCCGATTATCTTTTTTTTCTTAGCTTTAGCAGTTTTCCGCATGAAGGGGTATGTAGCAGGATTTATTACAGTTGTACTTACAGTTTTAGTAGCGTTATTCGCTTATAAAATGCCGTTCAAGATGGCAATGGCAGCAACCGGGTACGGTTTTTTGTACGGGTTATGGCCAATTGCTTGGATTATCATTATGTCCGTATTTTTATATAAAATTTCTGTAAAAACAGGTCAATTTGATGTGATTCGTGCATCGGTATTATCGATTACGAACGATCATCGTCTACTCGTTATTTTAATTGGATTTTCATTTGGAGCATTTTTAGAAGGAGCGGCAGGATTTGGGGCACCAGTAGCGATTACAGCAGCGCTTCTTGCGGGTCTTGGGTTAAATCCTTTATACGCAGCAGGTCTTTGTTTGATTGCAAATACTGCACCAGTGGCGTTCGGAGCGATGGGAATTCCGATTACAGTTGCTGGACAAGTGACAGGTATTGATCCACATAAAATTGGACAAATGGCTGGACATCAATTACCGTTCCTATCATTATTTGTTCCATTCTTCATCGTATTTTTAATGGATGGATTTAAAGGGATAAGACAAACGTGGCCTGCGTTACTTGTAGCGGGTAGTTCATTTGCGATTACGCAGTTCATTACAGCGACATTTTTAGGGCCAGAACTTCCGGATATTACATCGGCACTTGTAAGTTTAATTAGTTTAGCGCTGTTCTTAAAAGTTTGGCAGCCGAAAGAAATTTATCAATCCGGGCAAGCAAATAGTGAAGTAGCAGCAACAACGACAGCAGCATCGATGCCGAAATTAACGTTTGGAAAAGTGGTGAAGGCATGGTCTCCATTTATCGTATTAACGGTTATGGTAGTCATTTGGAGCCAAAGTTTCTTTAAGGCATTATTCGCTCCAGGAGGGGCTTTAGAAAGTCTTGTATTTAAGTTTGAAATTCCAGGTCTACATAATTTAGTAATGAAAGCAGAGCCCATTGTAAATAAACCAACGCCTTACGAGGCAATTCTAAAGTTTGATGTATTATCGGCAACTGGAACAGCGATTTTAATTGCTTGTATCATTTCCATGTTTATTTTGAAAATGAATGTAAAAGATGCAGTAGTGACATTTAAAGAAACGTTAAGCGAATTAAAAATGCCAATTCTATCTATCGGATTCGTACTAGGGTTTGCATTTATCGCAAACTATTCTGGTCTATCTTCTACGTTAGCGTTAGCATTAGCCGGAACTGGCGGACTATTCCCGTTCTTCTCACCATTCTTAGGCTGGATTGGCGTATTCCTAACAGGGTCTGATACGTCTGCGAATGCACTGTTCTCGAATTTACAAGCCATTACAGCGCAGCAAGTCGGTGTATCTGAAGTGCTTCTCGTTGCAGCAAATACAACGGGCGGTGTAACAGGAAAAATGATTTCTCCGCAATCGATTGCAATTGCTTGTGCAGCAGTTGGACTTGCTGGAAAAGAATCGGATTTGTTCCGTTTTACAGTAAAGCATAGTTTATTCTTCGTAATTATTGTTGGTATTATGACGTATGTGCAGGCGTATTATTTAACGTGGATGATTCCATAAACAATAAAAGAAATAAACTTTGAATTTTTCAGATTATGGTGTATGATGGGAAAGTATTGAAAATTAAATCAGTGATAAACTAGGGGTGCCTAACGTATGCGTAGGCTGAGAGAGAAGCGCGTGAACTTCTTAACCCTTTGGACCTGATCTGGCTCGTACCAGCGTAGGGAAGTTAACGGCTTTACATAATGATGTCTTTATGAGCCAGGTCCTTATTTTTCTATGGACCTGGCTCTTTTTATTTTGGCATGCGCTGGCCATATCTCGTCCTTGTCACGAACAGGGGGGCAATAAAATTTATGAAACAATCTGTTTCAGCTGAGCAAATTGAATTGAAATCGAGTTTACCAGGGAGTAAGAAAGTATATGTGGATGGACCACGAGAAGGTATGAAAGTCCCGATGCGTGAGATTGAACAAAGCGAAACGAATGGCGTTCCAAATCCGCCAATTCGTGTGTATGATACGAGCGGTCCTTATACAGATCCTGCGTATAAGGTCGAGTTGGAAAAAGGCATTCCAACGCCGCGCCACTCTTGGATTATGGGGCGTGGTGATGTAGAAGCATACGAAGGGCGTGAAGTGAAACCAGAGGATGACGGTGTGAAAGTGGCTTCGAAACATACACCTGTTTTCCCGCAAATGGATCGTAAGCCGCTTAGAGCAAAGGAAGGTGCAAATGTTACGCAAATGCACTATGCACGTAATGGCATTATTACGTCTGAGATGGAATACGTTGCGATTCGTGAAGGGGTAGAGCCGGAGTTTGTTCGTAAGGAAATCGCAGAAGGCCGCGCTATTTTACCGGCGAATATTAATCATCCAGAAGCTGAACCGATGATCATCGGGCGTAACTTCCATGTGAAGGTAAACGCGAATATCGGAAACTCAGCTGTATCTTCTTCGATTGCAGAAGAAGTAGAGAAAATGACGTGGGCAACGCGCTGGGGTGCAGATACGATTATGGATTTATCTACAGGTAAAAATATTCATACGACGCGTGAGTGGATTATTCGTAACGCACCTGTACCAGTTGGAACTGTACCAATCTATCAAGCGCTGGAAAAAGTAAACGGAATTGCAGAAGATTTAACGTGGGAAGTATATCGTGATACGTTAATTGAGCAGGCGGAGCAAGGCGTTGATTACTTTACGATTCACGCTGGTGTATTGCTTCGTTACATTCCAATCACGGCAAAGCGTACGACAGGTATCGTTTCACGTGGTGGTTCGATTATGGCACAGTGGTGTTTATTCCATCATAAAGAAAACTTCCTATATACTCACTTTGAAGAGATTTGTGAAATTATGAAGCAGTACGATGTTTCGTTCTCTCTTGGAGATGGATTACGTCCAGGGTCTATTGCAGATGCAAATGACGAAGCACAGTTTTCTGAGCTTGAAACACTTGGTGAATTAACCAAAATTGCTTGGAAACATGATGTGCAAGTTATGATCGAAGGACCTGGACATGTACCGATGCACTTAATTAAAGAGAATATGGAGAAAGAGCTTGATATTTGTCAGGGCGCGCCGTTTTACACACTTGGGCCGTTAACGACAGATATTGCACCAGGTTATGACCATATTACATCAGCGATTGGAGCTGCGATGATTGGCTGGTTTGGAACGGCGATGCTTTGTTATGTAACGCCGAAAGAACATTTAGGTTTGCCAAACAAAGATGATGTACGTACGGGTGTTATTACGTACAAAATTGCAGCGCATGCGGCTGATCTTGCGAAAGGACATAAAACGGCTCATCAGCGTGATGATGCACTTTCAAAAGCACGCTTCGAATTCCGTTGGCGCGATCAATTTAATTTATCTTTAGATCCTGAACGTGCGATGGAATATCACGATGAAACGTTGCCTGCAGAAGGGGCAAAGACAGCTCACTTCTGTTCAATGTGTGGACCGAAGTTTTGTAGTATGAGAATTTCACATGATATTCGTGAATATGCAAAAGAAAATGATTTAGAAACGACAGAAGCAATTGAAAAAGGAATGAAAGAGAAAGCAGAAGAATTTAAAGAAGCTGGTAGTCATTTATATCAATAACACGTTACACCTCTTTACTTGATTGATCACACTGTAGTACCTAACTTTATTATAGAAGAAGCCCCATTTGCTAAGACGGTAGCAAAATGGGGCTTCTGTTGTTTAGAGGGCAAAGAAGAGATGTACCCAGTAGAATAAGAGGAATAGTGTGACGACTGTTGTGAGCGGGATAACGATAAGGGATACACTTAAATAGTCTTTCCATTTTACTTTAATTTTGTTTTGTTTCAGAATATACATCCAAATGAGTGAAGCTAGTGTACCAATTGGTAGTAATAGTGAACCGATGTCACTACCAATGATGTTTGCAAGATAGATTGTTTTTAATGTGACTGGATCTAATCCCATTTCTGTTAATGTGATTGTACCAATCATAAGGGCAGGATGGTTATTGAAGACGTTAGAGAGGATGGATACAAGTCCGCCCATCGCAAAGCTAGCATAAAGTAGATGCTGATTCACAACTGGCTCGAGCCATTGTACAAGTGCAGCTGTTAATCCTGCGTTGTGGAGTCCGTAAATAATGACGTACATAGAGAAGGCGAAAATTAAAATGTGCCACGGTGTTTTTTTCAGAATGTCGACAGGATTTGTTCGTAAGTAGTACCATCTCCAAATGAGAAGAACGAGTGAACCAAGTACCGCAACGATTTCAATTGGGATGGATAAGAAGGATGCAACGAATAGAAGGCAGCGCATAAGGAAGACGAAGCCTAATACTTTTAACATGAATCTTGTCCGTTTTTGTTTCGTATCAACAGAATTATTTCCTTTTAGTGGATGGAAGTTTTTCGTGAAGAAAATTTCTTCAATATCATATGAAGAAACAGGTAATTTTTTCGGAAGTTTTTTCTTCAAAACTGTATACATGAGCCATGACATAAATAATAAGCCTAGTGTTGCAGGTACAAACATCATAGCGGTATGCATATAAAGAGTCATATTAACGATATTTAATGCAATTAAGTTTACGATATTACTTACACCAATTGGTGCACTAGACGCAGTAGCGATTAAAGCGCCACTTAATAAATAAGGAATTTGTTGGTGTGGTTTTAATTGAAGGTTTTTTAGAAGGAGAATTAAAATGGGAGTTGTAATTAAAATACTGCCGTCGTTATTAAATAAAAGAGTCATAAGAAAACATAATAATTGAATATACCAGTATAGACGGCGGCCAGAACCTTTCGCTAGATTTGCCAGTTTCGCTGCGGACCAATGGAAGAAGCCGAAGCTTTCTAATATAACTGCCATAACTATGGTCGCTAATATTGTTATGGAGGCTCCTCCTATTTTACTAACAATATCTATGACGTCTGGTTTTGACACAAGTCCAGTAATTAGGATAATGCCAGCACCGATTGCCGCTGGCCACGCCTCATTTAAACCTCGAGGCCGCCAAAAGATAACAATCATTGTTAAGAAAAATACAATAATAGTAATCCATATTTCAATGCTCATATTTTGCCTACCTTTCTATTTTCCCTTAAACAGATGTAGCTTGTCTCAAGTTTATATTGGTAGTATATTCAGCAAAAAATAAGAAGAACTAGACGTATAACGAGATGAAGCGAATATGTGTTTTTCAAGCTAAAGGACAAGTGTCATTAGTAGTGAAATAACTATTGTGATAGAAGTCTATAAATTGATTGGGCAGTAAGGTAGTAAATGAGATTTATATGGGCGATTATGGAGATGTATTGGCGCAACTTAAAATATATCAGCGATTATTGAAATATATCGGCGCAACTCAAAATATATTAGCGGTTATTAAAATATATCGATTTAACGACAAAACATGACAAAAGGAGTCTATCCCAAAATGCCTTTTGGAACAGACTCCAAGGTTATATTATTTTTCCTTCAAAAAAGTACGATCTTTTAAGAATAAATTCCAGAAGAAAATAAATCCAGGTAGTAAAATTGCGATTCCAATTGCGTATAGAATGAGCAGTGCATAGAACGTTTCTTTCGTTGTAAAGCTTGTAAATACAGTTACGTCAGGATAAATAATATACGGTAAATGCGCGACCCCGTAAGCATAGCTTGCAAATGCATATTGAGCGACGACAGCTAAAACGGCAATGCGAGGGTATCCTAGTGTATTGTACTTTTTGTTTGTCCACCAAAGGGACGAGTATCCGATAACGAATAAAACAATAGAAACTGTAAACCACGGGAATTGCTTTATTAATCCTTGCATAAGCCAATGTGTTTCTGGATCCATTACAACGAGGGCAATAATTGCCGTGACGAGCGTTGCAGGACCAAGGATGATGGCATTTCTTCTATAAATTCTATACGTATCTTCTGAACTTTGTTCTCTCGAAAAATCAGCAAGAAAGAGAGAGGAGAGAAATAGTTCAGACGTTAGTCCGAAGAGCATATAACAGTAGATAACCGGGCTAGAAAGAAGTTTTCCATATAGGAGTACTTCTTTTCCTTCAGACATTGTAATATAGGCTCCCTCTGTAACGGGTAAAACGGTAATTAATAGTGCTGGAATTAATAGACCGGTAATACCTGAAATAACCCGAAGAAGGTATTGATATTTTGGCAAGGAGTAAGCAAATACCATAAATGTACTACGTACTGCAATGAGCACTAAAATTAACATAACTGGTACGAACATTACTGTCGCAAGAGTAAAGGCCGCTTTCGGAAAGAAGCCGAGAAATGCGACAACGACGAAAACGAGAAACGTATTTGTTACTTCCCAAGTTGGTGATAAGTACCGATTCGCAAGTTTGGCAGCGAGCGTTGGATGTTTTGCGTATACCATGCCCCAAAAACCAGCTCCAAAATCGATAGACCCTAATATACTGTATACGAAAATAAGGGCCCATAAGATGATGATTGCAATACTTTCCTCATGCACGAGAATCGCCTCCTTGGTGTTGTAAATCATTCTTTAATGGATGTCTTCTAAAGAATGTCCGTAGAACAATGACTGTTAAAATAGCGAGTCCAATATATAAAATGATGAACAAAACAAATAAAGGACCGACGAAATCAGCGCGTGTAGATGCATCGACTGTACGTTGCATACCATAAATTGTCCATGGCTGACGACCGCTACAACTGAAAATCCATCCGAATTCAATACCGAGCATCATAATTGGTCCGCATGCGGCAGTCCCCCAAAGTAGCCACTTCGGTAGTTCTGTTCCTTTTTTTCGATAAACGAAGTACCAATATAAGAGCGCAATTGCTGCAACAGCAAAGGTAAACGCAGCAGTGCCGACCATTAAGTTGAAAAGAGTATGTGTATAAAATGGTGGCCATGTTTCTTGTGGAAATTCGTTTAGACCTTTTACGACAGTGCTAGGGTCTAGTCCCACTAATAAGCTAAGCATGTTTGGAATTTCAAGTGCATAGTTTAGTTCAAGTGTATTAGGATCCACAACTCCGCCAATGGATAACGGTGCGTGTGATGTCGTTTCAAATAAAGCTTCAGCAGATGCAAGTTTTTCAGGTGAGTGTTTATGTAAGGCAATCGCTGATTCATGTCCTGAAAGCCACATCGTAGCGCCTGTAATAAATGTAACGACGAGCCCTAATAGTAGCCCTTTTTTATGATAAGCAATTTCACGTGTACTTAAATTTTTCTTCAATAATTTAAATCCAGCGATAGAAGCAATGACAGCCGCACCAGTTGCATAAGCCGTAATAACGACATGGAATGCACTTGTGCCAAAACTCGGATTAAAGAAAGCTTTCCACGGATCAACGTTAAAAACAGATCCGTCTGGATTCATTGAAAAACCTGCTGGTGTATTCATCCATGTATTTGCTGATGTAATAAGAACGGCGGATGCCGTGGCACCAAGCATGACGAAAAATAGCGAGATTAATCTCATAAATGGAGGAAGTTTATCGGCTGCATATACGTAAATCGACATGAATAAAGCCTCCAAAAAGAAGGCGAAAATCTCAATTTGGAAGGGAACAGAAATAACTTGTCCAACAATTTTGGCAAAACCAGGCCAAAGAAGTGAGATTTGCACACCGACAATTGTTCCAGTTGGAATTGCTACACCGAGAAGAATAGCAAACGCCTTTGTCCATCTTTTCGCCATAATGGCATAGTCGGAGTCTTTCTTCCAGTGATAGAGTATTTCGCTTATAAAAATCATCAATGAAAGCCCAACGCCAAGTGTTGCAAAGATAATGTGGAATGCTAATGAAGAACCAAAAAATGCTCTTGCTAATGTTACCGTATCCATATGTAAACTCCTCTTCTTTTTTGCCATTATTTTCTGATTGAATTGGAAGATTTATTCAAAAAAACTACCAAAAATATATATGTATTTAAAAAGTGAATATGATAATATAATGTTGTAATATTTTGAATAGAAAGAAATAAGTAGTTGCTTATATTTTGTTTGTTTTTTGCACAGGAATCTTTTATAATCTTTTATGCGAACATAAGTTCTGTTTTTCGGAAAAGAAGTTTATGTGAAATGGAGAGGGTGTTTTATGTATCCTGAAGTCATTAAAAAGATGGCATTTTCAAAAGAGCATAGAGATTTATTATTGAAGTTATATAATAAAGAGATTACACGTCGTGAATATGATCGACTTGTACAATCGCTATATAAACCTTCTAAAGGGGTTTGCGAGGGGTAGAAATGCGGGAGACAATCTAATAGATTGTCTTTTTTAAATTTATGTATGTTCTGATAAAATTAAGGTTAGCCTTACTAGGGAGGTGAAAAGATTGCGGAAACGTTTATATATAGGGATTGGGGTTATCTTCTTAATCGCTTTAGGTGGAATTGTATTTTGGTCAGCTTTACAAGGAAACCGTACAGAAAATTTTATTTTAAGACATATGGTGAATGACAATGGAACGCTTGCCACGTATCGTTTAGTAGATACTAAGGCAGGTACGGGTGAAGCCAAGGGACGTGAAGCTTTATCAGAATCGGCGGGATTATGGTTACAATATACACTTGATAAAGATGATCAGGCGTTATTTGATGAGCAAGTAAAGGTTATTCAAGATAATTTCGTATATAAGAATCATATCGTTTTATGGAAACTCTCTGAAAAGGGAGAGAGGCAGTCAGCTACAAATGCACTTATAGATGATCTTCGTATTATAGAACAATTATATCGTGCTTATGAAATGTATGAGGAAGAGCGTTATAAAAACGTTGCCGATCAATTAAGTGATGCTGTACTTCGTTATAATAAAAAAAATAATTATTATGTTGATTATTATGATGCAGATGCAGGGAAACAAAATAATTTTGTAACAACATCATACATAAATCCGCGTGCATTCTCCTATATGAAGAAGTACGGCAAAGTTTCTGCTCAGCAATATCAGGAAGTCGTTCAGTTTTTAGCGGATTATCCAAGGCATGGCTGGGCATTCCCAAAAGAGTATAAAGAAGATGGTACATTTACGTACGATAAAGAAGTGAATCTTATTGACCAATCGTACGTTGCATATCATCGAAGTTTAGGTGGTCTTTCATCAGC
Source organism: Bacillus sp. SRB3LM (assembly GCF_015712745.1). Lineage (NCBI taxonomy): Bacteria > Bacillati > Bacillota > Bacilli > Caryophanales > Bacillaceae > Bacillus > Bacillus sp. SRB3LM. The sequence continues at coordinate 96,424 of NZ_VWVQ01000114.1, read as the reverse complement.
TGCTTATTTAGAATTTATAAAGAAGAAATTCCAGGAGGATGGAAAGCTATACGGTCGTTACAATTTAGAAACGGGAAAACAAACTGTGAATTATGAATCGCCAGCCGCATACGGATTAACGATTTTGTACGTACTACAAACAGGTGATACAAAGTTTGCGAAAGAATTGTATAATCATATGGCCACATTCCGAAATGATAACGTATTTAGTAGATATTACGGTGGATATGTAACAGGTGAAAATAATAATACGCATATTTTTGATAATGTACTACCACTTTTAGCTGAAATGGAATTAAAAAAGAGTGAACAATAAAAGTTGCCACCATATGAGGGTGGCAACTTTTATTTGTTGATATAATCTTACGTCCTAATGTTGGAGAAGTAATCAATCACGAATTCACGGAATTGCTGAGCTGTTTTTGATAAGTAGCGTTTTTTCGACCAACTTAAACCGATAGTTCGCTGACAAGTGGGTTCAATAATACGCAATTTGCTTGATGCTAAAGCAGAGTTTTTTAATAAAGTTAAACTTGGAACAAAAGCGATGCCGAGACCTTGCTTAATGAGGTCGCTAATCACGGTCGGTTCATCTACTTCAAAAGCAATATGCGGAGTGAAACCAGCTTCTTTACAAAATGCATCCGTTAAGTGCCGAAATCCATAGCCAGTGTTCATACTAATAAATGGTTCGTCTTTTACTTCATGCAGGTGGATATTTTCTCGGCCTGATAAACGATGGTCTGAAGGGACGACTAAGAAAATTTCTTCTGTAATAAGTGGTTCCCAAACAATCTCCTCACCTTCAATTGGTACAGAGGAGATACAAAAGTCAATTTCTATATTATCTAGTTGTCGTTTCATAGAAGGAGTGGATGCAAGAAATTGTTGGAATCGAACGTTAGGATGTTCTAGTAAAAAAGAGCCAAGTAGTTCTGGTAATATTCTCGGAATAGAAACGGCCAGTGTAATAGAGCTTTGTTGTAATTCGGCTAAATCTTTAATTTCTCGTTCCCCTTCACTTAATTCATGAAAAATACGTTCTACCCGTTTTAAAAATACTTTTCCGAAAGAATTTAAAGTAATCTGTCGGCCTTGGCGATCAAATAAAGGGACGCCTAAATCCTTTTCGAGTCTAGCAATTGTTTTGCTGAGTGAAGGTTGCGCGATATGCAATTCTTCAGCTGCCTTTGTCATATGTTCTAGTCGTGCAACTGTCTGAAAGTATTTTAACTGGAGCAGTTCCATTTCGAATCTCCTTTCTATAGACCAAAAGGAATGAATTGATAATTAAAGATGTATTATACAGTATGGAAAGTGACGTGTATAGTAAATCTGTTAAACCATTCTAATGGTGTTAAATTAGGAGAAGGAGTATGTTTCATGAAAGGAATTCAACTTATATTTAAAGATTGGAAAGCGATGTGGCACCATAAACATGGACGTATCGCTTTAATTTTTTTATTAATCGTTCCGTTAATTTATTCAGGATTCTTCTTGGCTGGATATTGGGATCCGTATGGAAAATTAGATAAATTACCTGTTGCGGTTGTGAATTTAGATAAGGGTGCTGCGATGGATGAAAAAACAATTCATGCAGGAGACGATTTTGTTAAAAATTTAAAAGAGAATAAGGAATTGGCTTTTCATTTCGTATCAGAAAAAAATGCTGATGAAGGGTTAAAAGAAGATAAATATTATATGGTTGTTACGATTCCGGAAGATTTCTCTAAAAAGGTAAGTACACTTATGGATGAGAAACCAGAGCCGGCAACGTTGCAGTACAAAGTAAATCCAGGGAAAAACTTTGTAGCGGCTCAAATTGGAACGACAGCTGTTGAAAATATGAAAACAAAAATCTCAAACAGTATTACGAAATCTTATACAGAAGGCGTCTTTTCAAAGTTTCAAGATTTGGCACAAGGATTGAGTGATGCAAGTAATGGTGCTGAGAAGTTACATGAAGGAACGACCGATGCAAAAAATGGAGCGAATCAGCTTGCGGATGGTATTGATCGTTTAAGTAGTGGGACATCGAAATTGAAAGAAGGAAGTGAAAAACTTGCATCCAGTCAATCTGCCTTAACGGGGGGAGCAAATGAGCTGAGTCAAGGAGCGACATCACTTCATAGTGGTATGGAGTTATTAGCACAAGGTGAAAAAACGTTACAATCAGGAGTTAGTGAATTAAGTGCTGGTACAAATGAATGGGTGAGCGGAAGTGAGAAGCTTGCTGAAGGCCAAGTAAAAGCGGATGGTGCGGCTAATAGTATAAAACAACAATTAGAAGAGTACGTGAAAAATCATCCAGAAGTGCAGCAAGATCCCGCTTTTCAAAAAATTGTTGCTACGTCTAATGGACTAGCTAAAGCAACAAGTACTTTAAATAATAGCCAACAACAATTGACACAAGGTGCGAAGAAGCTTACTGACGGTCAACATAAGATTGAAGAAGGTATGAATACATTCGGAGTTAAGTTAAATGAAGCTACTGCTGGAACGAAAAAGATAGCAGATGGTGCATCGAATTTGGCTGATGGATTTACGAAGTGGGGAAATGGATTTACATCATTACAAGAAGGTGTCAATCAACTTGCGAGTGGCGGAACAGAGCTGAATCATGGTGCTAATCAGTTAACGAACGGACTTGTTAAACTTGACGATGGTGCGAAAGAACTTTCTACGAAATTAGGAGAGGGCGCAGAGAAGATAGCGGATGTTCGTAATGATGATGCACGCAATACGATGTTCTCAGAGCCAGTTCAGTTAGTGAAGTCAACAGTTTCTGACGTTCCTAACTACGGTTCAGGCATTGCACCATATTTCTTATCACTTGCATTTTATGTTGGCGGAATTATGGCATCGAATATTTTACCGCTTGGCCGCAGACAAAATATGAAGGTAAGTGGAACCGTACATTTTATTAATAAACTAGGATTGGTATATTTAATTGGACTTATTCAAGCGCTACTCGTAGATGTAGTTGTGCTAGGTGTTATGAAATTAGAAGTCGCAAGTGTGCCACTTTTTGTTTTATCAAGTATTGTGATTTCCTTTACGTTCATGACATTTATTCTTATGTTAGTCACAGTATTTGGTCTTGTTGGAAAGTTCTTAGCGGTAACGCTTCTTGTCCTGCAATTAGCGACGAGCGGAGGTACTTTCCCAGGAGAATTAAACATAGCTGTTCTTAGCAAAATTGGACAGTTTCTCCCAATGTCCCATTCTCTTAGAGGATTACAAGATGTTATCTCTTTAGGAGATTGGTCGCAATTACAAATGCAAATTTTAATATTGTTATGTTATCTCGTTGTTGCCGGTGGCATTGCTTGGGTCACGAGTCATATACAGCATAGAGAAACGAATGCAGAACAAGTTTCTTAAAATGAAAGAAGCTATCCGATTTTTTCGGATAGCTTCTTTTTTATTTACGTTCCATTACTGCAAAGTAATTATTTTCATTATCAGCAAAGTTAAATTCTCTGCCAGTAGGTAAATCTACAATCTGTCCAACTGTGACATTTTTCTCAGAAAGATCTTTATACAGTTGATCTAAGTTATTAGAGAAGAACATAAGTGAAGGAGTACCTAAGTTTAATTCAGGTTGCATCTTCGCAATTAACGCTTTATCGTGAAGGACGATGCTTGTTCCTGCTTCTTTCGCCGGCGCAATTTCAATCCAGCGGAATCCGTTTCCGTTATTTTCATCCGCAATGATTTGGAATTCTACTTTTTCTATCCAAAATTGTACTGTTTCGTCTTGGTCATTTACATATAGCATAATTTGTCCAACTTGATTAATCATAGGTGTCTCTCGCTTTCTTTTTTATATGCGTATTATTATATCAAATATATGGTTTGAATAGTTTTCTATGATTTTTTCGGAATACAACCTTCGTCCATTTCATCTTAGTTGTAGGAGAAGGACCTGTAATCCAAGTGTGAAATGGTATTGTACTACAAATGACCATTGTTGAAATAGAGGTAATGGCCGTTAATACAAATAGTAATAGGCTATATAATATAGTATTTTCTTGCAGCGTGAATAAGGAAAGAAGTTTTGTGCATAGTTGCAAGAAGAATAAATGAGCTAAATAAGCACCATACGTGTAATTTCCAATGAAACGTAACGTTTTATATAAGAAACCACGACGCTGTACTATCATAATAGATAACACATACAGTATGATAATTTCGCATACGATATATAAAAACATAGATGGTTTTAAATAGGTAGAAACAGTTAAATGAATAGAGTTTGCGCCGTAAAAACTAAATAACTCATAATTGATGAATAAAAATAAGATGAAAAATAAGATTGTGATAAGCGGGATATGTTTCATGACGAATAGCCGCCATGTTTTTAGTGCTACAGCAGCGATTCCTCCCATGACGAAATAGAACGAGTAGAAGAAGAAGGAACGATCTGTATAATGTAAAATGGTTGAGCTAGTCAATTTCTCTCCATTAAAAATGTAGTGCGAAGAATACCACATTAAGAGGAAATATAGGCAAGCAAAGATAGTCATATATTTATATATCTTTTTTATTTTCTGTTCGTTTTTGAAACCAATAAAATAGTGTGCACAGCAAAGGGAACAATAAGTGAATTTGGAACATCATAATTACGTACCAAAGATGAGGTGCAGCCGTTCCGAGTAATACACTTTTTATTCCGCCTTGTAATGTAATCATATCGTTTGTTGTTAATAAGTAAAGAATAGACCAGAAGAAATAAGGAATGAGTAAATGTGCGGCTTTTTCAGAAATATATTCTTTGTATACTAATTGCTTTGTATAGTGACGAATTAAATGAAATCCAACGATAAATATGAATGCAGGTGCTGAGAATTTTGCAAGATTAAATAGCATGCCCATAATGAGAGATTGCTCAAGTAAGACATTTCCTTGATTCATTGTATATAATAACGAACTTTGCAAAACGACAGCAAGGAATGCAATGCTTTGCAAAACTTTAAATTCTGGTGCGCTTTGTGTCATTATGTCCAACTCCTTTTCCATACATGATTATAGTACGGAGAATGGATAATGAGTGTGGAATATTTGTGAAGATTGTAACAAATTTGTGGCGAGAGGAGATATCAACTTATCAACAAATAACGACAAAAAGAGGATGCTCTAAACGAGCATCCTCTTTCTATCTATTAAGCAAATTTGTTTTTGATCCAATTCTTACCTTCTACAAGGCGAGCTGTCATTACCGCACAAGCGTTATCTGCTGTTACGTTTAACATCGTTGCAGGAGGATCGATGATTGTACTAATTGCCGCGATAATTGGTAATGCTTCTGGCGGGAAGCCGTATAGAGAAACGATTAACATTTCACCAATCATACCGCCGCCGGGAATAGCGCCCATTACTGTTCCTACTAATAGAGAAACAACAAGTGCGATTGCTAATGTTTTCGGTCCTTCGAATTCCATGTTGAAAATACCGAATAAGAAAGCAATTTTTAATACGCCGCCTAAAACAGATCCGTCTTTATGAAGTGTAGATCCAAGAAGGACAACTGTTTCACGAACGTCAGAAGAGATACCCATTTTCTTCGTTGCTTCCAAGTTCGCTGGAATACTAGCAGCACTACTACAAGTTGCAAGTGATGTAACTGTAGGAGAGACCATGTTCTTCCAAAATATTTGTACACCTTGCTTACGGCCTGCAAGATATGCATAGAACGTAAAGAATACAAAGAAGTAAATGAGAGACGCTGGATAGTATACCATTGCTGCTCGGAAGTAAGTTCCAAGAAGTTGTGGTCCGAATTCACCAACTAATGCTGCGAAGTAAGCAGCAAGTCCGATTGGAGCGTAGTACATAATGAAAGATACAACTTTCATTGAAATTTCTGCACCAGCTTGTAGGAATGTAGCGAATGGCTTTCCTTTTTCGCCAACTGCTGAAGTTGCAATCCCCATTAAAATAGAGAAGAAAATAAGAGCTAACATATTTTCACGAGATAGTAATTTAGAGAAGTCAGATACTGTTAAAATACCGACGATTTGATCTGCAACACTAACAGCTTTGCCGGCTTTGTCAGGTTGTGTTAGTTCTAGTACAACACCTTGTGCTGGCGGGAATACTTTCACGACAATAATCATAAAAATAGCAGCTAAAATACTTGTAAATAAGAAAGTCCCAGCCATACTAGACATAATTTTACCGAAACGTTTTAATCCATCCATATTAGCAATAGACGATGCGATGCTAAAGAACACTAAAGGTACAACAATCGTAAACATTAAGTTTAAGAAAATATCACCAAGCGGCTTTAAAGCAACTGCATCGGCACCCATGAAATAACCAATGAAACCACCAATTAGGATAGAAGATAATAAAATAAGTGGAAAGCGATATGCCTTCATAAATATATCCTCCTATCAATTAAAAAAATTCATACTGAATCATTATAGCGAGTTAGAGTCCTCTTTACTAGGAGAATACGGATAAATGGAATAGCGTGAAAACCAAGAAATTTTTGTTTTTAAGCTCGGCATACAGCAGGAAATCTAGACATATATATTTGTAAACTAGTGGTGGCAAGGGATGCACCATAACTTAGGCTTAATAAAAGGGGGAGGGAAGCGGAATGAATATTTTGCTTTGCTGTGCAGCGGGAATGTCTTCCAGTTTGATTGTTACAAAGATGGAGAAAGCAGCAGAGGCAAGAGGAATAGAGGTAAAGATTTGGGCTGTATCAGGTTCTGAAGTAAATAGCCATATTGATAAAGCCGATGTACTTTTACTTGGACCACAAGTACGTTATTTATTACCGAAGATGAAAGAATTATGTAAGGATAAAGGGATACCTGTTGATGTCATTCAATCCGTTCATTACGGACTTTGTAATGGAGAAGCTATCTTGCAAGCAGCTTTGTCAATGAAACCATGAGGAGAGTGGGATAGATGATACGGTTTTTAGAGAAGTATGTGATGCCGATAGCGGGGAAGGTTGCAGAGCAGAGGCATTTACAAGCGATTCGAGATGGAATTATTTTAACGATGCCGTTCTTAATTATTGGATCATTTTTCCTTATTATTAGTGCGCTACCGATACCGGGATATAACGAGTTTATGGCAGGTTTGTTTGGGGAGAATTGGCAGAGAGCTTTAGGCTATCCAGTTAGTGCAACTTTTAATATAATGGCTTTAATAGCTGTTTTTGGAATCGCTTACAGGCTTGGAGAGTATTATAAAGTGGATGCTTTAGCATCCGGGGCATTGTCGCTTGTGACGTTTTTACTTGCGACTCCATTCCAAGTTGCATATATTATACCAAGTACAAAAGAGAGTGTACTTGTAGAAGGCGCTATCCCAGCTGTATTAATGGGAAGCCAAGGGTTATTTGTAGCAATGATTATTGCACTTATATCTACTGAACTTTATCGATTTATTGTACAAAAAAAGATAATTATAAAGATGCCAGAGACAGTTCCACCAGCTGTCACGCGTTCATTTGCGGCACTTGTTCCAGGATTTATTGTTGTAACAGTTATTTGGATTTTACGCTTAATTATAGAAAATACTTCTTTTGGCAGTATCCATAATATTGTAGGACAAATTTTACAGGAGCCACTTAGTGTACTTGGTGCTAGTCTTTGGGGCGCAATAATAGCAGTTATTCTCGTTCATGTTCTTTGGTCATGTGGAATTCATGGAGCTACTATTGTTGGTGGTGTAATGAGTCCGGTTTGGTTGTCGTTAATGGATCAAAACCGAATTGCTTACCAAGCGGGTCAAGATATACCAAATACGATTACTGCACAGTTTTTTGATTTATGGATTTATATGGGCGGATCTGGTGCGACACTTGCTTTAGTTGTAGGGATGTTATTATTTGCCCGAAGTCAGCAATTAAAAAGTATAGGTAGATTGTCAATTGCGCCTGGTATATTTAATATTAATGAGATGGTAACTTTTGGGATGCCGATTGTCATGAATCCAATTTTATTAATTCCATTTATATTGGTTCCAGTTGTGTTAACAATTGTTTCTTACTTTGCAATGGAATGGGGATTAGTTGCTCGTCCGAGCGGTGCTGCTGTTCCTTGGACGACACCAATTCTATTTAGTGGATATTTAGGATCGGGCGGGAAACTTTCAGGTGTTGTTTTACAACTTGTTAACTTTGCGCTTGCATTCTTCATTTATTTACCGTTCTTAAAAATATGGGATAAACAAAAAGTGGCGGAAGAAAAGGGGGAGTAAAGAACTAAAATGGATACGATAGAAACGAAGGCCTTTCACTTAATCTTGCATGGGGGAAATGCGAGAAGTTGTTCAATGGAAGCAATTGATTGCGCGAAGCGTGGGGAGTTTACAGAAGCAGAAGCGAAATTACAAGAAGCGTTAGAGGAATTAAAAGAGGCGCACCGTGTACAAACGGATCTCATACAGAAAGAAGCTGGTGGTGAAAAGACTGAAGTTACCCTTCTGATGGTGCACGCGCAAGATCATTTAATGAATGCGATTACGGTGAAGGAATTAGCGAGTGAATTTGTAGAATTATATAGGAAGATGTCAGTGACTGAATGAACCTTGCGTATGCAAGGTTTTTTTATCCCGCATTAACGGGCAGTAAAACTCCCACCTCAAAATGTGGCTGGAGCAAGGAAGTTAGGAGGGAGCTTAACTGTCCGTAAAGGCCCGATTGGTTCAACTAATAATTAGTGGGAGATGAACAAAACCCCCACTAATTAAAGTTTCACTTTATGTATGTGTCTGTACCATCAGTGGAATGTTCGTTCCACTGATGGTATTTACACTCCTCCTTTTTACAAATGAATAAGAGCGGTATTTAATCAGTATTTACAATCTCTCCTATACCACGAATTAGTTTTTTTATATGCATCTCATTTGGTTTTAATATACTTACGATATAATCAATCGCTATTTGCGGTTCAACGGTCGTACCGCAAGTATAACAGTCGATGGCTGCAAAGTTTTTTTCTGGATAAGTGTGAATAGAAAGGTGGCTTTCTGATAGTAAAACTAAAATAGTAACACCATGCGGATCAAATTCTTTTGTACTTACGTTTAAAACGTGGGCACCAGATTGATCAGCAGCGTTAACTAAATGATGTTCTAAAAAGTACATATCATCTAATAGGGAAAAATCCACTCCCCACAAATCTACTATTATATGCTTACCGAAAGTAGAATATTTCATAAGGTAGCACTCCTTCCTGTGATATCGTCAAAACTCCATTTCCTTTTTGTAACATTGGTGTAAGATAAGATTTGATTCTGAATTTAAAAGAGCGAGGTTACGTTGTTCTAGATGTTCTTCTTTAAATTGAAATAAAGGAAAAAGAAGAGAAGGCAATGTTCGAGGAGTTGGTACTACGTATAATTGCTCAATTTGATCGAGTACATAGGCAGAATTAGTGGCAATATGAAATCCCCAGTCAGTTCCGAAAGAAGGAACGATTGTATGATAACTTTTCACAGTTAATCCCGCATGTTCAATTGTTTTACCAATACTCCAATATACTAGTGGTGCATCAGCGGGTGAATTAGATTGGCAGACGAACGCGCCGTCTTCTGTTAAGAATGTAGCTATACGAGCAAAAAGTTCGCTTGTATATAAAGTACTTAACAACTCTGTCGCTGGGTCTGGGAAATCAATAATGATTACATCGTATAAAGAGGAAGGAGAGCTTAAAAATTCTTTTGCATCACATACGTGTGTATTTACACGATTATCAAAAAATGCACTTTTGTTTAAAGAAACTAATTCAGGAACATTACGAGCCATATCAATCATCGATCCATCTAAGTCAACAAGGTCTACATGTAGTACAGTTTCATATTTTAAAACTTCTCGCAGGGCAAGACCATCGCCACCGCCTAATATGAGAACACGTTTTGGATCAATTACTTTTGACATAATTGGATGTACAAGTGCTTCATGATAAATTTGCTCATCGACGGAACTGAATTGTAGTTGCTTGTCCAAATATAAACGGATATCGCTAACTTGTAACAAATTAATATTTTGATAATTACTTTGTTCCACAAATAAATTTGTATGTTCACCAGCTTGTATTTCCTTTAGAGAAATTTCATCCCATATATCTAAGTTGTGTGAATCTGTGGGTACTATGACTACATTTTCCGATTGTACTTGCTTGTCCTGCTTATCTTCTACCTCCTGCTGTTCAAGTTCAAATTTGTCAGAGTCTAATTCAGAACGCTTGTCTTTTTTATAGCTTGTTATTCTATAAATCTTTATTTTGCTTTGTTTTCTATGTTTTGGCATAGGAATCCCCTTTCGAATTCTGTTATTTTATTCTATTCTATGTAATTTAGTAGAGTTTGCTTGGACAATAGATAGAGGAGTTTTTTTAATAGAGTTTCACGCTAAAAAAATTTTTTTAGTGTTTTTTTGTTTTAAACACAACTAGACAACTAAACACTAATCTATTTTCATACAGTTATGTGTTAAAAGCGTGTTGTTTTATAACACACTGTGTGTTTTTTAGACGACACACTAATTGAAAGCGTTAACACACAAAGAAAATGCTCGAAAAAGCACTGATTTTAGTGCTTTTAAAAAGTTGGCACGCTAATTGCATTAATAAATAGCGTAAAGAAAAATAAATAAAACATAAATTTTTTATACTACACAAGGGGGATTTTCAAATGAATATTTTATTATGTTGCTCAGCAGGGATGTCTACAAGTTTACTAGTTACAAAAATGGAAGCGGCTGCAAAAGCTCGCGGTTTAGAAGGAAAGATTTGGGCTGTATCTGGGGATGCAGTAAAAAACAATATCGACCAAGCAGATGTGTTATTACTAGGACCACAAGTTCGTTACATGCTCTCTTCAATGAAAACGCTTGCTGACGAGAAAAACGTTGGAATCGACGTTATCAATCCAATGCACTACGGCATGATGAATGGAGAAGCAGTTTTAGATCACGCATTAACACTAAAAAAATAATTAGGGGGGAAGTAAAATGCAAAAGTTTATTGCATTTATGGAGAAGTACATGGTTCCGATTGCTGGTAAAATCGGATCGCAACGTCACTTAGCTGCGATCCGAGATGGATTTATTGCAGTTATGCCACTTATTTTAGTTGGTTCGATGGCAGTACTAGTTAATGGTTTACCAATTCCAGCATTCCAAGGTTTTATGAAAGATTTATTCGGTGAAACTTGGACACAAATTGGTGCTGGTATGTGGACAGGGTCCTTCGGGGTATTAGCTCTGATGGTGGCGGTTACCATAAGTTATAACCTAGCAAAATCTTATGGTGTTGATGGATTGTCAGCAGGTATTATTTCGTTTGGTGCATTAATTATTCTTACACCAACAACACCAAAAGAAGCTGGAATAAATATGCTTTGGACAGGCGCACAGGGTTTGTTCGTTTCACTTATTGTCTCCATACTCGTAACGGAGATATTCCGCTTCTTTGTTCAAAGAAACATTACAATTAAAATGCCTGACGGTGTACCACCAGCAGTAATGAAATCTTTCGCTGCATTAGTTCCGGCATTTGTAATTTTAACAGGTGTAGCAGGTATTCAATTAGCAGTAAAACTAGCAGGTACAAGTGTTCATGAGTATATCTTTAATACATTACAAGTTCCATTACAAGGGTTAGCGGGTACGTTACCAAGTGCAATCTTTATTGCGTTATTAGTACATGTACTTTGGTTCTTCGGTTTACATGGTCCAAATATTGTTGGTGGTATTATTGAGCCACTTTATTTACCAGCATTAGAGAAAAATATTAAGTTATTCCAAGATGGTACATCTGCATTTGATGTTCCAAACATTGTTACAAAACCATTCTTTGATACTTTCGTATATCTTGGTGGTTCTGGTGCAACATTAGCATTCTTAGTAGTTGTATTAATTGTAGCGAAAAGTGCACAATTACGCGGTGTATCTCGTCTATCAATTGGACCTGGTGCATTTAACATTAACGAACCAGTAATCTTTGGTACACCAATCGTATTAAATCCAATTTTATTCATCCCGTTCGTATTAACACCTGTTGTGTTAGTTATTACATCTTATACAGCAATTTACTTAGGATGGGTACCAAAAACAGTAGCGATGGTTCCATGGAACGTTCCACCAATTATTAGTGGGTATCTTGTAACAGGTTTACATCCTTCTGGTGCGATTTTACAATTATTCAACTTTGTTGTTGCAATGGCGATTTACTTCCCATTCGTTGTCGCATGCGATCGTTCAGTTATCCGTACTGAGAAAGCAGCTCAAGGAAATAACAACTCTGTACCTATGTAACATAATAATTGTTCTCACAGACAACATGATCTGTGAGAACAATTACCTTTATATCATGTTCAAAAAGATGATACTCATCTACAAGAACACCAAACTATCATTCATAAAATAATAATTTAATAGAAATGTTCAAACTGAAGGGGTATTTCAATCGGTTGAACCTTATAGAGAGGACGGTAATTATGATGACTACAGCAGAACAAATTCCATTCCAATTGATTTTAAATAGTGGTAACGCACGCAGCTTTGCAATGGAGGCAATTCAATTTGCCAAACAGGGGAAAATGGCAGAGGCTGATGAAGCGATGGTAAAGGCGAAAGAAGCGATCAATGAAGCGCATCATTTCCAAACAGAGCTCATACAATCAGAAGCAAGAGGAGAAAAAACAGCGGTTAGTGTTCTCTTAATTCACGCACAAGATCATTTAATGAATGCGATTACAGTAAAAGAATTAGCGGCAGAGTTTATCGATCTTTATAAAAAGTTAGAAGCGAAAGGGGAATAAAGCATGACTGGAATTAAAATTGCTACAATCGGCGGTGGATCTAGTTATACACCAGAGTTAATTGAAGGATTTATTAAGCGTTATGATGAGCTTCCTGTTCGTGAAATTTGGTTAGTAGATATTGAGGCAGGAAAAGAAAAGTTAGAAATCGTTGGTAACTTAGCGAAACGTATGGTAAAAAAATCTGGTTTACCAATCGAGGTACATTTAACGCTTGATCGCCGCGAGGCATTAAAGGATGCTGATTTCGTAACGACGCAGCTTCGTGTTGGTTTATTAGAAGCACGTGCAAAAGATGAAGCAATCCCATTAAAATATGATGTAATCGGTCAGGAAACGAATGGTCCTGGTGGTTTATTCAAAGCGCTGAGAACGATTCCTGTTATTTTAGATATTTGTAAGGATATGGAGGAGCTTTGTCCGAATGCATGGTTAATTAACTTTGCAAACCCAGCTGGTATGGTAACAGAAGCTGTTCTTCGTTATACAAATATTCAAAGAGTAGTTGGTCTATGTAACGTTCCAATCGGAATCCGTATGGGTCTTGCAAAGTTACTTGAAGTAGATGCGAGTCGTGTTCACGTTGATTTCGCAGGTTTAAATCATATGGTATACGGACTAGATGTATACTTAGATGGCGTAAGTGTAATGGATCGTGTGTTAGAGCTTGTGACAGATCCAGAAAAGCAAATTACGATGGAAAATATCGCAGCGCTTAACTGGGAACCAGACTTTATTCGTGGCCTTCGTGCAATTCCATGTCCATACCATCGTTACTACTACAAAACACGTGAAATGTTAGAAGAAGAGAAAGAAGCTTCAATTGAAAAAGGTACACGTGCAGAAGTAGTAAAACAATTAGAAAATGATTTATTCGAGTTATATAAAGACCCGAACTTAGATATTAAACCACCACAATTAGAAAAACGTGGCGGAGCTTATTATAGTGATGCAGCATGTAGCTTAATTACGTCTATCTACAATAATAAAGGTGATATCCAGCCTGTTAATACACGAAACAACGGAACAATTGCAAGCTTACCACATGATTCAGCTGTTGAAGTGAACTGTATTATTACGAAAGAAGGCCCAAAACCAATTGCAGTTGGAGATCTTCCAGTACCAGTTCGCGGTTTAGTACAACAAATTAAATCATTCGAGCGCACAACAATTGAAGCTGCTGTTACAGGGGATTATCATAAGGCGCTGCTTGCTATGACAATTAATCCACTTGTACCATCAGATAAAGTTGCAAAACAAATTTTAGATGAAATGTTGGAAGCACATAAAGAATATCTTCCGCAATTCTTTAAAAAGGTAGAGAAATAAAGCGGCGCTATTTAGCCCGCTTTTTTTATTCTATCCCACTTTAATGGGCAGTAAGACCACTACCTCAAAATTCAGCGAAAACAAAGAAATTAGGTGGGGGATCAACTGCCCATAAAAGTCCGATTGGTTCAACTAATAATCAGTGGGGGGGAGAAAACCCCCCACTGATTAAAGTTTCACTTTATTAGGAGGTATTATGATGATTAAGTTAATTGTAAATGCAGATGATTTCGGTCTTACAGAAGGTACAAATTATGGCATTATTGATGGACATATAAATGGACTTGTAAATTCAACGACGATGATGATGAATATGCCAGGAACAGAGCATGCGGTACGCTTAGCGAAAGAGTACAACCTACTCGGAGTAGGCGTACATCTCGTATTAACAGCAGGGGAACCACTGTTAAAGGATGTACCGTCACTCGTAGGGGCAAACGGGTCGTTTCATAAACAAAGTGTTGTAAGGGAAGGGAATATAAATCCAGAAGAAGTTGAGAGAGAATGGACTGCTCAAATTGAGAAGTTTTTATCTTACGGATTAACACCAACTCATTTAGATAGTCATCATCATGTACACGGATTACCGATCTTACACGATGTTCTTGAGAGATTAGCGGCTACATATAATGTTCCAATTCGTCGTTGTGAGGAAGATAGAGCGGTGCATCCATTTTCTGATGTGTTTTACAGTGACTTTTACGCAGATGGTGTGACGGAAGATTACTTTGTGAAGTTAAAAGAAAGAGTACAAGGTGAACAAACGGTAGAAATTATGGTTCATCCAGCTTATATTGATCCAGAGCTTGTGAAGCGTTCTTCTTACGTAATGGATCGTGTGAAGGAATTGCGTATTTTAACAGAGAGTGAGTTGCCAGAAGGAATAGAGCTTGTAAAGTTTTAATAGAAAAAACGACGGCATGGTATAGCCGTCGTTTTTTCTATTTATAAAATGGACAGAACATATCCGCCAAAGGCTCCAAGTATAACGATAACCCAAGGTGGTGTTTTCCAAAAAGCGAGCAAGCAAAATAGAAGAGACGCAAAAACAAAATCTACAGCGTTCATAATTGTGCTTGTCCAAATAGGGTCATAAAAAGCGGCAATTAAAATACCGACAACAGCGGCATTGACTCCAAGTAGTGCGCCTTGTATGAAAGATATTTTTCTTACACTGTTCCAAAATGGTAAAACACCAATAACGAGTAAGAAAGCAGGGAGGAAAATCGCAATTGTTGCGAGTATTGCCCCAAGCGTCCCGTTTAACACTGCTCCTATATAAGAAGCGAATGTAAATAGTGGTCCTGGTACTGCTTGTGTTAATCCGTATCCAGCTAGGAACTGTTCTTTCGTCATCATTCCGTTTTGTACGAACTCACCTTCAAGAAGAGGCAGCACGACATGTCCTCCTCCAAATACAAGTGCGCCAGAGCGATAGAAACTATCAAATAAAGCGATGTAATAAGAGAACGGTCTTAATATTGGTAGCAGTAGTAATAGTCCAAAGAATAAGACGAGACAAGAAACTGCTATCTTTTTTGAAATAGGTACTTTTATATTTTGAGATTGGCTAATTGGTTGGTTGCGATATAAAAACCAGCCGATAAAGCCACATATTATAATGAGGATGACTTGTGTCCAACTACTTGGCCATAATAAGGCGATTGCGGCAGTTACAATCGCAATCGTTGCACGATTTCGATCTGGAGTTAACTTCCGCGCCATTCCCCATATGGCATGAGCGACAATAGCGACTGCTACAAGTTTTAGTCCATGAATCCAGCCAGCACTTCCAAGATCGAACTGATTAAGGAATGAGGCGAAGAAAACCAAAACAAGCACAGACGGTAAAGTGAATCCAATCCATGAAATAATAGCTCCTAATAGCCCGCCCCGTAATAATCCAACCCCCATACCGACTTGACTGCTGGCAGGACCAGGAAGGAATTGACATAATGCTACTAAATCTCCATAGCTTCGTTCATTCATCCATTTTCTTTTTTGCACGTATTCGTGGTGGAAATAGCCGAGATGAGCGACAGGACCGCCGAATGAAGTAAGTCCTAATTTAAATGAGACGAGAAAAATCTCTAATAATGTGTGAAAGGTGTGTTTGTTTTTTTTCAAAATAACCTCCTATAATGTTTTTCTATGTGCATTATACAAGAGACGTTCAATCTATAGGAACGATTTTAATGTAAAGATTTTGTGAATCTTTTCTTTGTAATTAAAATTGAAAAAGTCATAAATGATTATGTCTAAACCATAAAGTAGTAGAAGTAGTGCTGGGAAATTTATATAAGGAGAATGCCTTATGACAACACATTTCTTTGCCAGGTTAACAGGTAAGAGGGAAGTGCCTCCTGTAAATACAGAAGCTTTTGGGGTAGCAGAGTTTATTTTTAGTGATGATTTAACGAAATTGCATTACAGAGTAATACTAAAAAATATAGAAAAGGTTACATCGTGTCAAATTCATTTAGGGAAGTCTACTCAAATTGGTCCTGTTGTTTTCTATTTGTATGGTCCACTGGAGCAAGGGATTAGCTTGAACGAGGGAAGCATTACTGGTGTAGTGAATGTGGAGGATTTTGAGGGACCTTTACAAGGGAAATCATTTGTACATTTACTTCAAGAAATTATTCAAGCAAATGTATATGTTAATGTTCATACGAAATCACAAAAAAGAGGAGAAATAAGAGGGCGAGTTAGAAAAGTAAAGAAATAGAGGAAAAGGCTGTCCATATGTTGGAACAGCCTTTTCTTCTTAATATAAGGTGCTAGTTTTAGTGATTATTGTCGGTAAAGCGATATATTTTGAAAATCGCTGATATAACTCGCGTTACGGTCGATATTTTTAAAAACTGCCTCGATTAATTTTTCGCAGGCTGATTTTTAATAAAGAAGTCCATAACGTAAAATACTTCGTCATCAGGTATTTGTATTTCAAATGTATTTTCAATTGGTTGCAATGCTTTTTTTACTTTCATATACATCCAGTATTCATCTTGTCTTCTTTTCTCTTTATCAGGGTGAGGAAGAAGGCTTTCTCCTTTTTGAAGACGGTCAACCATACAGCTCATATGCAGAATAACACCCATTAAGCTATCAGGAGTTAGCTGTAAGGAAATTAATTCTTGAATTGTATTTAATGCGTAACGAATTGTTTTGATAAGTAATGCCCCATCGTTACGCTGCATTTGTTGTTCAAGAATATCCGCCATTTTTGCATATGTTTCTTCATACGTAATTAATTCTTGAATGGGCTGAATCGCTGTGTAGTTTACGATGTCTTGGAAATGATATGTTAAGCACGGCACTTGCACATCGAAATTCGTGACGATACAAATGATGTTACGCTCTTTTTTTATGTTCTCGATCATTTTCGTTAAATCTTTTTCATGGACGATACTAATCGGAATAATTTCAATTAAGTCTTTATCAAATCGTAAATAGTTCTCTAACATTTTTTGAATAGCTAAAGCACTTCCTTCACCAGTTAAACAAGCTGTTAAAATAACAGATTTCATTGGAGAGAGAGGTTTTTTCTTTTCTTCTTGTACGTTTAAGTAAAATGGTGTTAAATTTTTTACTGTTTCATACAGCGCATCTAATGAATAACCGAGCTGAGCTTTTCGAGCTGCTTCTAGTGCATGTGGTGTGCTCGTCATCGAGAGAACACGTACAGGGATTTTGAACTCCGTTTCTAATATGTCACCGATATAAGCAAGTGACCCCATATCGACAAGTAAGAGAAGCCCATTTACATTTTGTAGTGTTTTCATATATACTTTCACACGTTCCAAGAAATCTTTCGGTGATTCATGTAACGGCATATCAATACCGGTTACTTCCTCAATGCCGAGAAGTTCGTTTGCAACGTTTGCCATTTCAGTTGCGATGCCATTACCGTGTGCTAATATTAATACTTTTACTTCTGTTTGTGAGGCAGGAATTGGATCAACAACGAAGAACATTGTTAAAAAGCCAGCTTCATCAATAGGCATTGTTATTTGTAACTCTTCTTCCAGTAGTTGAATGCCTTGCATAGCTACGGAAAAGGCTTTTTTATATTTCGTACGAATTTGATTTAATTGTGGGTGATGTATTTGTTTGCCGCTTTGTAAACGTTGTAGAGTTGTCTGTACATGTAAACTTAAAGCGAGAAATACTTTTTCATCAAACGTCTTAGATAAATGCTTTTCCGCAAGTTCCGCTATTTTTTCACATACGGAAACGATATTACGATCCACAATTTTAAAAACATTTTCATGGCTTGTTTTTTTTGATATTTGGTTAAAATATTGTACGAAAAAGCTTTGAACATCATTTTCTATTAGTAATTCTAATTCTTCCTCTTCAATACCGCGTGCTTGAAGTTCTTCGTATTTATAATCAATATAATCGTAAATAGAAGAGCGTTTTTCATCTTCTGTTTTATGATTACTCCAACCTTCATCACCTGTAAATACAAACGTTTCATTTGGTATTTGGTATAAGTGACGGCTCTTTCTTTCGATGAACAGCCCCTCTTTCATATACCAAGGTAAGTCTGTACTTGAAACATAGACAGAATCACGTTTCTTTGTTACGAATTCAGAATAGGCTTTCGCACAGGCGATCTGTACATCCGTTTTTAATTGACCGATGTTATTGGGACAATTGTAAAAGACGAAAGCACGCATTGCATTCGGACTAACGTGAATTTCTTTTCGCAGACGAATTGCTTCATTTGTAAAAAATAGTTGTAGTAAAGCAAAGCGCTCTTTATGTGTACGCTCACGAAGTGGTGGCAGCGTGATAGTCATCGGTATACGTCTTGTAAATGTTTTTAATAAAAATGAATTTGGTTCTTCTGTTGTTGCAGTAATGATTAATACTTGTGCTTTACGCTCGTTTTCTGTTTCTCCAAGGCGGCGATATACTCCGCGGTCAATAAAGGTGAAAAGCATTTCTTGGCCTTCTGGAGGCAGGCGATGTACTTCATCTAAGAAGAGAATCCCTTCATGAGCTTTTTCAATTAACCCTTTTTGATCACTTGCACCTGTGTAAGCTCCTTTTTTAATTCCAAATAACTGTCCAAGTAGTAGCTGTGGATTATTTGCATAATCAGCGCAGTTAAAGACGATAAATGGTGCATTTTTAGGAAGTTGTTCAACTTCAATTGCATATTCGTGCATTAAAGAAGCAAACATAGACTTTCCGACTCCTGTTTCTCCGAGCAGTAAAGTATGCATACCGTTTGGAGGATAGAGCATAGAAGCTTTCGCTTTTTCAATTGCGATTTTAAGGCTTGTATTTTCAATTGCAAATGTATCTAATGAAGTCACTTCTTTTGAATGCGTTTCCAACAAAGCGTTCGTTTCTATATAAAAACGAACGGGACGCGTATTTGTTTTTAATAAACGTTTATCTTTTACAAGTTTGTTTAAGTCGCTACTTACATTGGCGCGATCTAGTTGCAGAAAGGTAGCGAGTTCTGATGCGGTTACACCTTCTGTATAATTGCCTTTTTGTATTGCGTTAAAAATGAGATCTATTCGTTTCATTTCTATTCACCTCGAAACTTCATCACTATTTAAAATTTTACACAAAAACGGGAAGGGTGGGAAGAGAAAAATAAAACAGCTTTAGCACATAGGCACTAAAGCTGTTACAATCTTGTGTCTTTCCAAAAATTTACCTTGAGATGAGAAGAAGGATTATAGGGAAGAAGTTTGTATCCTTGTGACTGTAAATAATCAATTACTTTTGGCAGTATTTGTACGGTTACACTCGAATCATGCATTAAAATGACTTCTACTTGTTCATCACTTTGATTACGTACTCTTTCGAGTATGGCAGAAGGATTGTCATAGCTTTTCCAGTCGTATGTATCGATTGTCCAATCCCACATTTTATACTGGGCCGATACAAGTGCGTCACGGTAATTCTTTTTTAAGTAAGGCATACTACCATATGGAACGCGAACGAGATGTGTATTTAATTTCGTAACTTGCTGGACAATGCTTTGTGTTTGCTCCATTTCTGCAATTAAAGTGGAAGGGTCACCAGTGTAAAGGCGTTTTACATCATGTGACATGCTGTGGAGACCGATATAATGTCCTTCTTTAATTAATCTTTGCATCGTTTTTGTGTAATGTGGCACTTTTCCGCCAATAACAAAGAAAGTTGCTTTTCCGTTCTTTTCTTTTAAGATGTTTAAAATTTGTGTAGTATATTTGTTTGGCCCGTCATCAAATGTTAAGTACGCAATTTTTTGTGTAGGAGAGGTCGTTTCAGTATTTGGATGATATTCAGCAGGAATAACAGTTGTTGCTTCAGTATTAGATGATGCGTACATAGTAATGGTCAAAAATAAAATAATACATTGCAATACTCGCTTGATCATAACATTCACCCTCAGTTTGACAATCAAGATGTAAAAAGAAAACTTGATACGTTTCTTATTATGTATATCTTTCTCCAATAGAGGAACTCTCAAACAATCTATATTTTGGAAATATAAAATAAGGAATAAAAAATAGCATCCTCTTATAAGAAAGAGGATGCTATTTGAATATTTCATAATGGTAAAGGCTATACTACAATTAGTCTTCGCGTTTTTTCACTTTTTTATAAAAGGAAATAATTGGTTTGTAGCGTTCATGTACAAGCCCGATTATTTCAGCAATGATTTCTGTGAAGAAAATCAAAGCGAAAAGAAGAATAATGGATAACCATAATGTTGCACTAGTGAAAATAATGGCATTTACACTAAAGAAAATACCGAATGCGTATATAATTAGTACCGTTTTGCGATGAGAGAATCCCATTGCAAGTAAGCGGTGATGTAAATGCGATTTATCTGGTGCTGAAATAGGTTTTTTATTTACGATACGACGGATGATTGCAAATATCGTATCAAATATAGGTACACCTAAAATGATAATTGGAACGATAAAACTGAATAACGTTACACTTTTGTATAATCCAAGTAACGATATAACAGAAATACAGTATCCTAAAAATAGTGCTCCTGTATCTCCCATGAAAATTTTTGCTGGATGGAAGTTGTAGAATAAAAATCCAATTGTACTTGCTAATATAATTAATGCAAGTGGCAATATAATAGCTGTTCCAGTACCCCATGGACTAGTGAAGGCCATATATGCTAGCGTTGCAAGTACGATAGATGAAATCCCCGCAGATAATCCATCTAAGCCGTCAATTAAGTTGATTGCATTCGTAATACCTACAAGCCAAAATACTGTAATTGGATAAGCAAGCCATCCAAGTTCAGTATCCCCAAGGAATGGGATATATAATACTTGCACTAATAATCCACTTTTTACAATCATAATGGCAACTAACAGTTGTCCACCGAATTTTACTCTCGCAGATAACTCGTACATATCATCTAAAATTCCGATGATTACAATGATAATCGCACCTAGCGTTATCGATAACATTCTTTGCTCATATAAGCCGCCAACAACAAATCCTACAGCTACACCGATAAAGATTGCTAACCCGCCAAGACGAGGCATAATCTTTTGGTGCACTTTACGTGCGTTTGGCTTATCTGTCGCTCCTATTTTAAAAGCTAATTTAATAACTAAAGGAGTAACGACGAGTACAGTGATGAAAGATGCCAAAATGGCATAAATCACTTGTGAGTCCATTAATACCCCACCCTTTATAGTCTAACGTAATTTTTTTTTTGAAAATATATTTATCTGAAAATTATGATGTTTATTTACAGGCTCATAACATATGGTATCACAAAAAGATTAGAATTCAATCTTTTTTTCTTTTTACGCTTAATGGAAGCGGATAGAATATATGACAATTGTATATAGAATGTTGAATCATATAAGAAGGTTAATCGTACTGGACTTTGGAATATGACATTTCCTCTTTTTCTTCAATAGTGAATACTTTTATTTCAGTATTATAAGTGTTACACGTAGAAATGAGTAAGTCTCGTGTTAAAATGTGGGAATTTATCTGGAGTGAGCTGGTAGCTGGCTTCCCAATGATTAAGTTGCACTTTATATTATAGTGCATTTAATTTTACAAAAACTTTAAAAAGAATGAGGGAAGTAATTCATATAATGAAAAAGGAAAAGAGTTTTCTCATTTTTAATGTGAGAGGGGGAAGCACAGGGAGAATTCTATATTTCATATCTTTTCTATTGTATATTCCTGTGCGAAAAGGAAATGAAAATTACGATAGTAGGTACTGGATATGTTGGATTGATTACAGGAGTAGGATTGGCAAAGTTGGGGCATTCAGTTACATGTTTTGATATAGATGATGAGAAAATTGAACGGATAAAACAAGGGGATTTACCTATTTATGAGGTTAGATTACATGAATTAATAAATCATGCATATGAGAATAATGCTTTAACTTTCACATCAAATAAAGAAGAGGCGTTTGAGGATGTAGAGTTTATATTTATTGCAGTTGGAACACCACCTTTATTAGATGGGACGGCGGATTTAACGTATATTCAGAGTGCTTGTAATGATATTGGAGTATATGCGACGAACGATATTATTGTGGTTACGAAAAGTACAGTTCCAGTAGGTACAAATGATGTAATGAAAGGATGGATTGAGGAGGAGTTAAAGGGGAGATATACATTACATATCGTATCGAATCCAGAGTTTTTGCGTGAAGGTTCAGGTATTTATGATTTCTTTCATGGAGATCGTATTGTAATTGGAGCAGATAGTGAGGAAGTAGCAAGAAGAGTAGAGAGTTTGTATAGCGAATTACGCTTAGAAACGTATGTTACAGATATTAAAAGTGCAGAGATGATTAAATACGCGTCGAATGCCTTTTTAGCTACAAAGATTAGTTTCATGAATGAAATTTCAAATATATGTGAGAAGGTAGGCGCAAATGTACTGGATGTTGCTAAAGGGATGGGAATGGATAAGAGAATTGGTGCATCTTTTTTAAATGCGGGCATTGGATACGGAGGATCGTGTTTTCCGAAAGATACGAAAGCGCTGGTGCAAATTGCGGGAAATGTTGCTCATGATTTTCGTTTGTTAAAAGCGGTTATTGAAGTAAATAATAAGCAACAACTGCTATTGATTGAAAAAGCGAAAAAAGTCATGAACATGAATAAAAAGCGGATTGCAGTTCTTGGCGCATCCTTTAAACCAAATACGGATGATATTAGAGAGGCACCATCTCTTATTATAATAGAAGTATTAATTAATATAGGTGCAGATATTGTTCTTTACGACCCAAAAGCAATTCAATATGTGAAAAATATATTTGGAGATGCTATACAATATAGCAATTGTATAGATGAATCGATTAGAGATGCGAGTGCGGTTTTTATCGTAACAGAATGGGAAGATATTCAAACTTATCCGTTAGAAAAGTACGTACAACTTATGAGGGAGCCTATTTTATTTGATGGGAGAAATTGTTATACTGATGAAGATGTTAAGAAACAAAAGATAGATTATTACTCGGTGGGAAGAAAAAGTATTTGTAATAGAAAAGTTTCTGTTATACGTTAAAAAGGGATATACTCATGCCTATTTTTATATGTCATAATAGAAGCTGTAATTAGTGAAAGAAAAGAGGCAATCACATGACTGAACGTTTAAAAGTAATGACAATTTTCGGGACACGTCCAGAAGCAATTAAAATGGCACCTCTTGTATTAGAGTTGCAAAAACACCCAGAAAAAATTGAATCGATTGTGACTGTAACAGCACAACATCGCCAAATGTTAGACCAAGTATTAAGTATCTTTGGAATTACGCCAGATTTCGATTTAAATATCATGAAAGATCGCCAAACTTTAATTGATGTTACAACGCGTGGCTTAGAAGGTTTGGATAAAGTAATGAAAGAAGCGAAGCCGGATATTGTACTTGTACATGGTGATACAACAACAACATTTATTGCAAGCTTAGCTGCTTTTTATAATCAAATTCCAGTAGGTCATGTTGAGGCGGGCCTTCGTACGTGGGATAAGTATTCTCCATACCCAGAAGAGATGAATCGTCAATTAACAGGTGTAATGGCGGATCTTCATTTCTCACCGACAGCAAAATCAGCAACGAACTTACAGAAGGAAAATAAAGATGAATCACGTATTTTCATCACAGGAAATACAGCGATTGATGCGCTGCAAACGACTGTAAAAGAAACATATAGTCATCCTGTACTAGAGAAACTTGGAAATGATCGTCTTGTACTTATGACAGCTCATCGTCGTGAAAACTTAGGTGAACCGATGCGTAACATGTTCCGTGCAATTAAGCGTCTTGTTGATAAGCATGAAGATGTACAAGTTGTATACCCTGTTCATATGAACCCTGTCGTTCGTGAAATAGCAAATGAAATTTTAGGTGAACATAACCGTATTCATTTAATTGAGCCGCTAGATGTAATTGATTTCCACAATGTTGCAGCTCGTTCATACTTAATGTTAACGGATTCTGGTGGTGTACAAGAAGAAGCTCCATCACTTGGTGTACCAGTTCTTGTTCTTCGTGATACAACAGAGCGCCCTGAAGGTATTGAAGCAGGTACGCTGAAATTAGCAGGAACAGACGAAGAGACAATCTTTGGTCTTGCTGATGAATTGTTATCAGATAAAGAAGCTCATGATAAGATGGCGAAAGCATCTAACCCTTACGGTGATGGTCGTGCATCAGAGCGTATTGTAGAAGCAATTTTACAACACTTTAATAAGTAAATAAAAAAGGCCCAATCGGATAGATTGGGCCTTTTTGCTACGGCTGATTGCGCATAATCCACTCCGCATGAGCATTTGTAGAAGGTGGCGGATCAGTTGGTGTTTTATTTTGGTTTGTTTCTTTTTTTGTTTGTTCGTTAGAATTAGAACTTGAATTTGAATCAGGATTTGAGTTGTTTTTTGTAGTTGGATTTTTTGCTTTTTCTCCTAATTCTTTTTCAATTTCGTTACGCACCGTTTCTATACTGATTGGATCTGGAAGGAAGTAATAAATACCGCCTATCTTTTTGTCTTCACCTTCAAGCTTTAACGTTTGCATTGTAGAAGGATCAAATCCAGAAAGTTTATTGTAAAGAGCAAGTCCGTCTGAAATAGGAATGTCGGTTTTTATATATTTTCCAACGACAGCTGTTAAATCTTTAATTTTAAATACAGTAGAAGTGGAGTTTAGTTTATGAGCAACAGCGGCTAGTAATTGTCTTTGTCTAGCAGCTCGACCATAATCGCCATTTGGATCTTGCTTTCGCATACGTACATAAGCAAGTGCTTCTTCACCGTTTAAGTTTTGCTGTCCTTGCTTAAATTGGATTTTTTTGTAGTAATCGACGTCAGATCGCTCCCAGAAATCGAAGGGTACGTCAACGGTAACGCCGCCAACAGCATCAACGATACCTTTAAAGCCTTGGAAATCAATTTTAAGATAATGGTCTACAGGAACTTTTAGAAAGCCTTCGACAGTTTTGATTGCCATTTCTTCTCCGCCGTAAGCATGGGCAGCGTTAATTTTGTCTTCTTTATTTTTGCCAACAATTTTAACTCGAGAATCACGAGGAATACTCATAAGTGAAATCTTTTGTGTTTTTGGATTGACTGTTGCAAACATTAATGAGTCTGTACGACCATTTTGACCGTCTGTCGCATAATCTTCTATACCCATAATGAGAATTGTAAAAGGTTCCTTTGTAATTTCTACATCTTTATTTCTTAAATCCGATTTTTCACGAGTAAAACCACTATACATCCCCATAAGAGAAGAGTAAGAATTTAACACATAAACTCCTATACTGCCAAATAAAAATGCGAAAATAAGGAAGAAGAAAAGTTTCCTTCTTCGCTTCTTTTTTATTCTGCTATTTTGGAGATGATAATAACGTTCTTCCATATATAATCTCCTTAGTTCGTTAGTTCATTCGTAGGGAAGTAATTCACTACATTAATCTTTGAAGGTGATAAATGGGTTATGCTTAGATAACATCTTGTTCTAAGTACAACATATCTCCTTCTGTAATTGTACATTTCCCGTTTGTTAATTCAATCATCCAATCTGTAAATGCTTGTTTGCCGTCTTCTTCTACATACGTATCAAATGTGACATTTTCTAGATAATGTATATCTTTAATGGCATATTTTGAATTGCGTAATTCATTTTCCACTTTGCCAAGTAATGTGTAATCAATCTCGGTTTGCATCACACGCATTAGTTTTCGCTGGACAACACCGACATGATTAATGCCCTCGCTTGTACATTTTCCATATGCACGAATTAATCCACCTGCGCCAAGTTTAATGCCACCAAAATAGCGTGTTACGACAACAACGGTATCTTTTAGTCCACGTTTTTTAAGTACCTCTAGCATCGGTACGCCAGCTGTACCGCTAGGCTCCCCGTCATCGTTTGCTTTTTGAATATGATCTTGTTCGCCAATTAAATAAGCGGAACAATTATGTGTTGCATTCCAATGTTGTTTTTTTATTTTTTGTATAAATGCTTGAGCCTCTTCCTCAGTCGTTGCTCGGCTAATATAACAAATAAATCTTGATTTTTGAATGACGATTTCGTGTTCGCCGTAGTCTTTGATTGTAAAATATTGTAATAGCACTTGTGTACGCCCCTATCTATCAAAATGACTAGTACTTTCCATTTTAAAAGCGAGCCTTTTTATATTCAAACATTTTTTCTAAATATGCTGAAGTTTTTGGTGAGTATTTTATCTTTTTGTTGTAATTTGTCGAGATGGTAGGTATAATTTCAACCGGCATTTTCATGTATGGATGCACCATTTGTAGTTTTCGTGTAAAATTAGGAAATAAAACTTTTTATAAGGCAGGTACGAAAATGAAAATAGCTATTGTTACTGATAGTACGGCATATATACCGAAGCAAATTCGTGATGAACTCAATATATATATGATTCCATTAAACGTTGTGTTTGGAACAGAATCTTATCAAGAAGAAGCTGAAATTTCAGCAGATGATTTTTATGTGAAAGTACGTGAACAAGAGGAACTTCCAAAAACTTCTCAACCAGCAATCGGAAAGTTTGTTGAGCTATATGAAGAACTAGCTAAAGATTATGATGCAGTTATTAGTATTCACCTATCAAGTGGAATTAGTGGTACATATCAAACATCAACGACAGCTGGACAGATGGTAGAGGGTATTGATGTGTACACGTATGACTCTGAAATTAGTTGTGAAGTACAAGGATTTTATGTGCGTGAAGGTGCAAAGTTAGCAAGTGAAGGAAAGAATCCAAAAGAGATTATCGCTCGTTTTGATGAAATGAAGAAAACAATGGACGCCTATTTTGTAGTTGATGATTTACATCATTTACAGCGTGGTGGTCGATTGAATAGCGCACAAGCTTTCATCGGCAGTCTGTTACAAGTGAAGCCAGTTTTATATTTTAGAGATAAAATCATTATTCCGTTTGAAAAGATTCGTACACGTAAAAAAGCATTAAAACGTATCATTGAAATTTTTGATGAGCAAGCAAGTAAAGGTGTACCTATGGAAGCAGTTATCATTCATGCACAACGTGAAGAAGAAGCGAATGAATGGAAGAAAGAATTAGAAGCAAAATATCCTCACGTCACAATTCGTACAGGTTATTTTGGAGCTGTAATTGGTACGCACTTAGGTGAAGGTGCATTAGGTCTTGGATGGTATACGAAGTAATAAAGATATAAAAAGCTCTCTTTTTAAGAGGGTTTTTTTACGGGTATGTTACGTTTAGTTGACAAGTTAATATTTGGAAATGGTAAAATGTACGTAAAATAAAATAATGAGGAAAGTTTTATAACTTACTTTTTACAAGGAACTATATTATAATGGAAGAGAGGTGAAACATATGGAGCATAATTCTTGTTTATGTCCAAAGTTTGAGTCAGCTTTTACTCTGCTTAGTAAGAAGTGGACTGGCTTAATTATTAAATCTTTGCTTGAAGAGTCGAAACGTTTTAGAGAAATCGCAGATATTATCCCAAATATGAGCGATCGTATGTTGTCAGAGCGTTTGAAGGAATTGGAAAGCGAGGGCATTGTAGTTCGTAATGTCTATCCAGAAGTACCAGTTCGAATCGAGTATGGCTTAACTGACAAGGGAAAAGCGTTAGAAAGTGTTATGGATGAGGTCCAAAATTGGGCTGAGAAATGGATGAAGTAGCATTTCATTTCTATTCGTATATTTAATAAAACGTAAGGGATTCCTTACGTTTTTTCTTTGTTTATAGAAGTAAGAAAAGTATATAAATTTCTACACACACATACAAAAATATACGAATTTTGCACTATAGTCACATATAATATTACATTTGTTTTACAAAAACGTAACATTAGCAAAAAAAATCCCGAATTATGGTATAAATTTTATAGGTTATATACGGAAAAAGAAAAAAGAAAGCGGTGTAAAAAATAAAATGAAAAAGCTAAAAATGACATCTTGCGCATTAGTTGCAGGGTTAATGTTTTCAGGGCTAACACCAAATGTATTTGCAGAAGATAAAATTTCTGACGTGAAATCACAAATTAATACACAAAATGACACTTTACATAAACAACAACAAGAACGTGATGAATTACAAAAACAAATGAATGACTTAAACAAAACAATTCAAGGTTTAGATAAATCTGTTCAAGAGAATGCTGCAAAGCTTGATGAAACAACGAAAAAAGTTTCTGATACTGAGCAATTAATTGAAAAGAAAAATAAAGATATTGCAGAATTACAAACAAAGATTGCAAAACGTGAAGAGCTATTAAGAAAGCGTTTAGTTGCACTTCAAGAACAACCAAATACGAACGTTGTAACAGAAGTTCTTGTAAACTCTAAAAACGTTGCAGATTTAGTTGATCGTTTAACTTCTGTTTCTAAAATTCTTGAGTCTGATGAAGATATCATGAAAACACAACAAGAAGATCAAGCTAGTGTGAAAAAAGATGTTGCAACGGTAAAAGAGAAACAAAAAGAATTAAAAGAAGCACAAGCTCAAATTGAAACTGCTAAGAAAGAACTTGACGCTGAAAAAGAGAAAAAAGCAACAGCGGTAAACGATTTAAGCAGTAAAATGGATACAGTTGTAACTTCAATGACAAGTACGGAAGGTCAATTGAAAGAGCTTGAGAAACAAGCGTTACAATTACAACGCATTGCAGAAGAAGAAGCACAAGCAAAAGCTGCACAAGAAGCTGCTGCTCAAAAACAAGCAGAGCAAGCTGCTAAAGCTGCGCAAGCTCAGCCAGCACAAGCACCTGCAGAGCAAGCTGCACCAGCAAACAATGGTGGACAAGCTCAAAAAGAAGAGCCTAAAAAAGAAGAACCTAAAAAAGAGGCACCTAAAGCAGAAAAGAAAACACCAGAGCAAAACCCAGCACCAACTCCACCGGATACTGGCGTAATTGGTAAAGCTAAGCAATACTTAGATATGCCATATGTTTGGGGTAGTGCATCTCCATCAAACGGTGGTTTTGACTGTAGTGGATTCATTTCTTACATCTTTGGTGTAGGTCGTCAAGACGTTAATGGTTACTGGAACTCAGTTTCTAAAGTAAGTAGCCCACAACCAGGAGACTTAGTATTCTTCCAAGGTACTTACAAAGCAGGCCCATCTCACATCGGTATTTACGTTGGTAATGGCCAAATGATCCATGCTAGTGATAAAGGAATTGCGTACGGTGATATTAACAGTTCGTATAACAAAAAACATTTCTTAGGATACGGTCGATTCTAGGATTTATAAAAGAATAAAACATGTGTATAAAGTCGATAGCTTACTATTCTATAAGTAGGTTATCGGCTTTTTTGAGTTTTTACGAGATGATGAGAAAGGTTTATAGTAGTGCTGGAGGTGATTGTTGATGCTAGCGGGGAAACAGTTGCTATTAGACGAACTTTCTTCAGATTTACAGAGGGAATTAAATGATTTGAAAAAGAAGGGAGAGGTCGTGTGTGTACAAGGTGTAAAAAAGAAGGCTTCTAAATATGTATGTCAGCGCTGTGGAAATATAGAGCAGCGACTATTTGCGTCGTTTTTATGTAAAACGTGTAGTAAAGTGTGCACATATTGCCGAAAGTGTATAACGATGGGGAGGGTAAGTGAATGTGCTGTACTTGTTCGCGGGATTGGTGAAAGAAAGAGAGAAAAGAATTTAAACTTGTTACAGTGGAACGGGACGTTGTCTGCTGGACAAGATTTTGCGGCGCAAGGAGTTATAGAGGCCATTAAGCAAAAAGAATCCTTTTTTATTTGGGCTGTATGCGGGGCTGGGAAAACAGAGATGTTGTTTTACGGAATTAACGAAGCGCTTCAAAAAGGGGAAAGAGTTTGTATCGCAACGCCGAGAACGGATGTTGTTCTAGAATTAGCACCGAGATTGCAAGAAGTATTTCCATATATAAAGGTAGCGGCTTTATATGGAGGGAGTGTGGATAAAGAAAAAGATGCAGTACTAGTGGTTGCAACGACGCATCAATTGTTACGTTATTATAGAGCGTTTCATGTCATGATTGTAGATGAAATTGATGCCTTCCCGTATCACGCAGATCAAATGTTACAGTATGCGGTGCGACAAGCGATGAAAGAAAAAGCGGCGCGTATTTATTTAACTGCGACTCCAGATGAAACGTGGAAGCGAAAACTTAAACAAGGTAAACAAAAAGGTGTTATTGTTTCTGGACGATATCATCGTCATCCTTTACCAGTTCCTTTATTTTGTTGGTGCGGGAATTGGAAAAAAAACCTCATTCATAAAAGAATTCCTCGAGTTTTACTACAGTGGTTACAAACATACTTAAATAAAAAATTCCCTATTTTTTTATTCGTCCCCCATGTGCGATATATAGAAGAAATAAGCTTGTTGTTAAAACCATTAAACAATCGAATTGAAGGTGTACATGCAGAAGATCCGGGGAGAAAAGAAAAAATAGCGGCTTTCAGAAACGGAGAAATCCCATTATTAGTTACAACGACAATTTTAGAGCGAGGCGTAACGGTGAAAAATTTGCAAGTCGCAGTTTTAGGGGCGGAAGAAGAAATATTCTCAGAAAGTGCACTCGTACAAATTGCGGGTCGAGCAGGGCGGAGCTCTGAAGCGCCGTATGGAGAGGTTATTTATTTTCACTATGGTAAGACAGAAGCGATGGTGCGCGCGAAAAAACATATTCAAGGTATGAATAAAAATGCGAAAGAACAAGGATTGATCGATTGATGCATTGTTTACTTTGTGATGAGTGTTTTGTAGAAAAGATTAGTTGGTACACTTTTTTTGTAAAGTGTCATAGAAAATATATATGTGATAGATGCGAGCAGAAACTCTCCTATATTATAGGAGCGATTTGCAAGGAGTGCGGGAGACCTTTAGAGGATTTGCCTTCCGAATATAAAGAAAATGATATTTGTATGGATTGCGTAAGATGGATAAATGAGGAGAAGTATCGTCCTTTTAAAAATCGTTCTTTGCATGTGTACGATGATGAGATGAAAGAAATAGTAGCACAGTTTAAGTTTCGAGGAGATGCGGAGTTAGTTCGTATTTTTCATCAATCCTTTCGAGAGCTATTTCAAAAGTATTTTACGAACGTTTCAACCGTTATAGCTGTTCCGCTTAGTAAGGAAAGGGAAGTTGAACGTGGTTTTAATCAAGCTGAGTTATTAGCAACTTGTTTGCCTGTCAAAATTTCTTATCCATCATTAAGAAGAAGGGAAACAGAAAAGCAAAGTAAGAAGACACGTAAAGAAAGGGTGTCAGGAAGCAATCCTTTTTATTTTCAGGGAGAAGAGATGTTTTCTGGACAACATATTTTACTCGTTGATGACGTGTATACGACAGGAATTACAGTTAGGCAAATCGGAAGTTTGTTATATGAGAGAGGGGCAAGGGAAGTATCTAGTTTGACACTTTGTAGAAGTTAATATGGCAGTGTCGAAAGGGATAATAAAAAGGCGATAAGTCTTCTTTGACTTCATATGTTGTCATTCGTTATAGTCAAAATATGGGGCGAATGCCCTGATTTTTAGAGTGAAGGGAATGGAATGAACATGCAAGGAAGAGTGAAATGGTTCAATGCAGAAAAGGGATTTGGGTTTATTGAGCGTGAAGATGGTGACGATGTATTTGTCCATTTTTCTGCTATTCAACAAGATGGGTTTAAGTCATTAGAAGAAGGGCAACAAGTAGAGTTTGACATTGTAGATGGAGCACGTGGACCACAAGCAGCTAATGTTGTGAAACTGTAGGGGATATTGTTTTTGGAAGAGAAAGCTGCGTTTGTGGCAACGTTATATATATGTAGTAGAACCTCTTGTTTTTCGCAAGGGGTTTTTGTTATAGGGTAAGTTGTCAAAAAGTTGTTTCTTTTCTGTAACGAATTGTCCACAGAAATATTCGTTATTCACGATGTTAATAGGATAAAATAAAGATAGAAACGATGCATCTTTTCATTTCAACAAAAAACGATAAAAAAATCGCAATTCCACTAATTTTTTTAAAAAAGTTAGAAGGAGTTTTTAAGCCAATGTCGAAATTATAGTATATAGGCTTGAAAGGAGGAATTCATCTATGAAATTCAACATTCGTGGTGAAAATATTGAAGTAACTCCAGCATTAAAGGAATATGTAGAGAAAAAACTAAGTAAGTTAGAGCGTTATTTTGATACATTCCCAGAGATTAAAGTTAATTTAAAAGTATACTCTGACAAGCAACGTGTCGAGGTAACAATCCCATTTACTGATTTATTACTTCGTGCAGAAGAAACTAATAGCGATATGTACGCTGCTATCGATTTAGTAGTTGATAAAATTGAGCGACAAATTCGTAAACATAAAACAAAAGTAAATCGTAAGTTACGTGAGAAAGGTTCTATAAAAACGAACTTTATCCTTCCAGAAGCAGTAGCTGTTTTGGATGAGGTAGAAGAAGATGAATTAGAACTTGTACGTACAAAACGATTCGATTTAAAACCGATGGACGTTGAAGAGGCAATCCTACAAATGGATATGCTAGGACATAATTTCTTCGTCTTCACAAATGCTGATACAAACGAAACTAATGTTGTATATGGCCGTAAAGATGGGAAATACGGTTTAATCGAAACTAAATAATAATTCGAAAGCGTAGCCGAAATGGCTGCGCTTTTTTTGCTGAAAATAGATTTTTAAAAAACTTTTCTTAATTTAGAACGAGACATTCGGCCGATTGTTGTCATAGTTATAAGACAAGTGTTACAATTATCATTAGGTATATACATTTTAGTTTTTTTAATTAGGAGAAAAATTGGCATAACATACATTTGATTGTTATAACGACTGATTGTAATAGAGAAAAAGAAAACAATCGGAAGTTTTATTTTAATAAAAAGAGGAGCGTATTTCCTATGATCGGTATTTTAAAAAAGGTGTTTGATGTAAACCAACGCCAAATTAAACGTATGCAGAAAACAGTTGAGCAAATTGATGCATTAGAGTCATCTATTAAGCCACTAACTGATGAACAATTAAAAGGAAAGACGCTTGAATTTAAAGAACGTCTAACAAAAGGTGAAACAGTAGATGATCTACTACCTGAAGCTTTCGCGGTTGTTCGCGAAGCGGCAACTCGTGTTCTTGGAATGCGTCCATATGGCGTACAGTTAATGGGTGGTATTGCCTTACATGAAGGGAATATTTCTGAGATGAAAACGGGTGAAGGTAAAACGTTAACGTCTACATTACCTGTATATTTAAATGCTTTAACAGGAAAAGGTGTTCACGTTGTTACAGTCAATGAATACTTAGCACAACGTGATGCGAATGAAATGGGACAACTTCATGAGTTCCTAGGCTTAACAGTAGGAATTAACTTAAATAGTATGTCACGCGAAGAGAAACAAGAGGCTTATGCTGCTGATATTACGTATAGCACAAATAATGAGCTTGGATTCGATTACTTACGTGATAACATGGTTTTATATAAAGAGCAGTGCGTTCAACGTCCACTTCACTTTGCTATTATCGATGAAGTCGATTCTATTTTAGTCGATGAAGCACGTACGCCGCTTATTATTTCAGGACAAGCTCAAAAATCAACAGAGCTATACATGTTTGCAAATGCATTTGTTCGTACGTTAGAAAATGAAAAAGATTATTCCTTTGATGTGAAAACGAAAAATGTAATGTTAACAGAAGATGGTATTACGAAAGCAGAGAAAGCTTTCCATATTGAAAACTTATTCGATTTAAAACATGTAGCACTTCTTCACCATATTAATCAGGGGCTTCGTGCACACGTTGTTATGCACCGTGATACAGATTATGTTGTACAAGAAGGTGAAATCGTAATTGTAGACCAATTTACTGGTCGTCTTATGAAAGGTCGTCGTTATAGCGAAGGATTACACCAAGCGATTGAAGCAAAAGAAGGTGTAGAAATTCAAAATGAAAGCATGACGCTTGCAACAATTACATTCCAGAACTACTTCCGTATGTATGAAAAATTATCTGGTATGACTGGTACAGCGAAAACAGAGGAAGAGGAATTCCGTAACATTTACAATATGAACGTTATTGTAATTCCGACAAACAAACCGATTATTCGTGATGATCGTGCCGATTTAATCTTTAAATCAATGGAAGGTAAATTCAATGCTGTTGTTGAGGATATTGTAAATCGTCATAAACAAGGGCAACCTGTTCTTGTAGGTACAGTTGCAATTGAAACTTCAGAGCTTATTTCAAAAATGTTAACGCGTAAAGGTGTACGTCATAACATCTTAAATGCGAAAAACCATGCACGTGAAGCTGATATTATTGCGGAAGCAGGTATGAAAGGTGCTGTAACGATTGCAACGAATATGGCTGGTCGTGGTACAGATATTAAGCTTGGAGATGATGTAAAAATCTTCGGTCTAGCAGTTATCGGTACAGAACGACATGAAAGCCGTCGTATTGATAATCAGTTACGTGGTCGTGCCGGTCGTCAAGGGGACCCTGGTGTGACGCAGTTCTACTTATCAATGGAAGATGAATTAATGCGCCGATTTGGTTCAGATAATATGAAAGCAATGATGGACCGCCTTGGTATGGATGATTCACAGCCGATTGAAAGTAAAATGGTTTCTCGTGCGGTAGAATCTGCACAAAAACGTGTTGAAGGAAATAACTATGATGCACGTAAGCAGTTATTACAATACGATGATGTACTTCGTCAGCAACGTGAAGTTATTTATAAGCAACGTCAAGAGGTTATGGAATCGGAAAACTTACGTGGCATTATTGAAGGTATGATGAAATCTACAGTAGAACGTGCTGTTGCCCTTCATACACAAGAGGAAATTGAAGAAGATTGGAACATTAAAGGTCTTGTTGACTACTTAAATACAAACCTTCTTCAAGACGGAGATGTAAAAGAAGAAGAATTACGTCGCCTTGCTCCTGAGGAAATGAGCGAACCGATTATGGCGAAATTAATAGAGCGTTACAATGACAAAGAAAAGCTTATGCCAGAAGAGCAAATGCGTGAGTTTGAGAAAGTTGTTGTATTCCGCGTTGTAGATACGAAATGGACAGAGCATATTGATGCGATGGATCACCTTCGTGAAGGTATTCATTTGCGTGCTTACGGTCAAATCGATCCACTTCGTGAGTACCAAATGGAAGGGTTCGCGATGTTCGAGTCAATGGTTGCTTCTATTGAAGAGGAAATTTCTCGTTACATTATGAAAGCTGAAATTGAACAAAACTTAGAACGTCAAGAAGTTGTTCAAGGTGAAGCTGTTCATCCTTCTAGCGATGGCGAAGAAGCAAAGAAAAAGCCAGTTGTAAAAGGTGACCAAGTGGGCCGCAACGATTTATGTAAATGTGGTAGCGGTAAAAAATATAAAAACTGCTGTGGTATCGTTCAGTAATATAGGACGGTAGCTTTGGCTGTTTTGCAAACTTTTATATCAAAAATGTATAATTAAGAAGGATTAAACTCTCTCCGTAATAAGTGGAGAGAGTTTCCCTTGTTTTCATACGAAAGTAACAGCAATTACATAGAGGTGAAGGAAATGGAATTAGTAGAAATTAGACAGGAATTAGAGAAAATGGCTAAGCGATTAGCGGCTTTTAGGGGGTCTCTTTGACCTCCCTACTAAGGAGAAACAAATTGCAGAATTAGAAGAGAAAATGATGGGCGCAGGATTTTGGGATGACCAACAAGGCGCACAAGCTGTAATTAATGAAGCGAATGCGTTAAAAGATATGGTTGGAAAGTTCCGTCAGTTAGATGAGACGTTCGAAAATTTAGAAATCACGCATGAGCTTTTAAAAGAAGAGTATGATGAAGATTTACATGAGGAATTAGAATCAGAAGTAAAAGGCTTAATTCAAGAAATGAATGAGTATGAGCTTCAGTTACTATTAAGTGATCCTTATGATAAAAATAATGCGATTTTAGAATTACATCCAGGTGCAGGTGGAACTGAGTCACAAGACTGGGGTTCTATGTTATTACGTATGTACACACGCTGGGCTGAAAAACGCGGATTCAAAGTAGAAACGGTTGATTATTTACCAGGTGATGAAGCTGGTATTAAGAGTGTAACTTTATTAATTAAAGGTCATAACGCTTACGGTTACTTAAAAGCAGAGAAAGGTGTACATCGTCTTGTACGTATTTCACCATTCGATTCTTCAGGGCGCCGTCATACATCGTTCGTATCTTGTGAAGTTGTACCAGAGTTCAATGATGAAGTTGAAATCGAAGTACGTACAGAAGACTTAAAAATTGATACGTACCGAGCAAGTGGAGCTGGTGGGCAGCACGTAAATACGACAGATTCAGCAGTTCGTATTACACATACACCGACAAATACGGTTGTAACATGTCAGTCGGAGCGTTCTCAAATTAAAAACCGTGAGCATGCGATGAAAATGTTAAAAGCGAAATTATATCAAAAGAAACTAGAAGAGCAACAAGCAGAATTAGATGAAATTCGCGGAGAGCAAAAAGAAATCGGATGGGGTAGCCAAATCCGTTCTTACGTATTCCACCCGTATTCTCTTGTAAAAGACCATCGTACAAATACGGAGGTTGGTAACGTACAAGCTGTTATGGATGGAGAGATTGATCCATTTATTGATGCTTACTTACGTTCTCGCATCTAATAAGCGAAAAAAAGCCAACGAAATTGTTGGCGCATGCTGAGGACAATAGAGGATATAAAGAATTTGATTCTATTTTTATAGATGAAGTAAAGAGGAAGAGAAGTTGGAAACGACAACTTCTCTTTTTGATGGGATTATATGTAGATTACAATGCTGTATATTGTTTTGTAAAAAGTAGAGAATAGTAAAATAGAGCGGTAATAGGGTAAAGATTTATATAGAATTTTTCTAATTTTCCTTTTAAAAAGGATACTTTATAGAAGTTTTTTAAGCTGTTCACAGAATTGAAACAACTTATGAAAGCTTTATTTTATCAAGGTTCTCACTGTATTTTTGAGGAATATGAAATACACCTTAGTTTTTCTATATAAAGATAATGCTTATAATGAAAATGAGTGTGTTAGGAATAAAAAGAATATCAACAATGGGGAGCGATAGAAGTGAAAAAGAAATTGTTGGCTATTGCGCTAGGGACATCGGTTGTTTTTGCTTTAGGAGCATGCGGAAATAAAGAAGAGAGTAAGTCTTCGAAACAGTCTGCAAGCACAGACAGCGCAGAACAAATTTTCCAAAGAAGTTGTGCGGGATGTCACGCAACAGATTTATCAGGGGCAACTGGACCTGATTTAAGAAAAGTAGGCGGTAAGTACGACGCTGCAGATATCGAAGAGATTATTAAAAAAGGCCGTGGTTCAATGTCACCAGGACTTATTCAAGGTGAAGATGTGAAAAAAGTATCTGAATGGTTAGCTGAACATAAATAAAAAGGTGAAATGGGCGAGTTGATAATATAGTCAGCTCGTTTTCCTTTTTTCTGGTATGTAACATAACTGTAACAAAAATGTATCCAAATTGGAAACCGTTTGATGTTACAATGGGGTTTGTAGAATTTTGCTGAAATATATTACATAGAGTGGTATTGCTTATGAGAAAGCATAAGTAAACTACCTTCAACAAGGATGACTAAATGAAAATGAAGGATGTCTTTTATTTTCAGATGTACAGAAAAGTATTTCGAAAAAAATCATTAAGTATTGGGTGATAAATAATGATAAAAATGACGAATGTTTATAAGGAGTACCCGAATGGTATGAAAGCCATTGCTGGTCTTACAGTTAACATTAAACAAGGTGAATTCGTATACGTAGTTGGACCGAGTGGAGCCGGGAAATCTACATTTATTAAAATGATGTATCGTGAAGAGAAACCATCTACAGGATCTATTAATGTAAATGGACTTACTATCGAAACATTGGCAGAAAGAGACGTTCCGTATTTCCGTCGCCAATTAGGCGTAATTTTCCAAGATTTCAAATTGCTACCTAAATTAACGGTATATGAGAATGTTTCGTTTGCTTTAGAAGTAATTGAAGAAGAACCAGATGCAATTCGTGAGCGTGTAACAGAAGTTCTAGGTCTTGTAGGCCTTGAAGATCGTGCAGACGCACTTCCAAGTGAGCTTTCGGGCGGGGAGCAACAACGTGTGGCTATTGCAAGAGCAATTGTAAATAGACCAAAGGTTGTAATTGCCGATGAGCCAACAGGTAACTTAGATATTGAAACAGCTCTTGATATTATGAATATTTTTACTCGCATTAATGAGCGCGGCACAACGATTGTTATGGCGACGCATAATGCAGATATCGTAAATACAATCCGTCATCGTGTAATCGCGATTGAAGGCGGAAAAATTGTTCGAGATGAGATTGAGGGAGGATACGGATATGAAGGCTAAGACCCTTAGTCGACATTTGCGAGAAGGTGTAAAGAATCTATCACGTAACGGATGGATGACATTTGCTTCTGTTAGTGCAGTAACAGTTACATTATTACTTGTAGGTGTCTTTTTAACAGCGATTATGAATATGAACCATTTTGCGACGAAAGTAGAGCAAGATGTAGAGATTCGTGTACACATTGATCCAGCTGCAAAAGAAGCGGATCAAAAGAAATTAGAAGAAGATATGAGTAAGATTGCAAAAGTAGATTCTATTAAATATTCTTCTAAAGAAGAAGAGTTAAAACGTTTAATTAAAAGCTTAGGTGATAGTGGAAAAACGTTTGAGTTATTTGAACAAGATAACCCACTTAAAAACGTATTCGTTGTAAAAGCGAAAGAACCAACCGATACAGCGACAATCGCGAAGAAGGTTGAAAAAATGCAGTTTGTTAGTAATGTTCAGTACGGAAAAGGGCAAGTTGAACGATTATTTGATACTGTAAAAACTGGTCGTAACATTGGGATTGCGTTAATTGCTGGTCTTTTATTCACAGCGATGTTCTTAATCTCTAATACAATTAAAATTACAATTTATGCTCGTAGTACAGAAATTGAAATTATGAAACTTGTTGGTGCAACAAACTGGTTTATTCGTTGGCCATTCTTGCTAGAGGGATTATTCTTAGGAGTATTAGGATCAATTATTCCAATTGGCCTAATTCTAATTACGTATAATTCGTTGCAAGGTGTGTTTAATGAAAAACTTGGCGGAACAATTTTCGAGCTTCTACCATACAGTCCGTTCGTATTCCAATTAGCTGGTTTACTAGTGTTAATCGGTGCTTTAATCGGTATGTGGGGAAGTGTAATGTCAATTCGTCGCTTCTTAAAAGTATAAAAAGTTGCAAACATAATTCGTACAAGCTTATCATATAGTAGAAATAGGTAAAGGCATCACACACTGTGTGATGCCTTTTGCTACACCACCTGTGTGTTTTGGAAAGGGGAATTCCGCATTGAAACGTAGAGTTGCAATTATTGGAATGGTTGTTGCATTTTTAATTGGTGCTGGCGGAATGTTTGCAGGCATGTCTGTATTTGGGGTTAACCCATCAGAAGTAACGCAAACAATTTCGAGTGGGAATGCTAGCACTGCGCAAGGGAATTTGGCAAAAATTAATGAGGCGTATGCACTAATTGATTCACGTTATGTGGAAGACGTGAAAGATGAAAAGTTAGTTGAAGGTGCAATACAAGGTATGTTGTCTACGCTGAAGGACCCTTATTCCACGTATATGGATAAAGAAACAGCCAAACAGTTTAGTGAATCGCTTGATCCCGAATTAGAGGGGATTGGGGCTGAGGTGAACAAGACGGACGGTAAGCTTATTATCGTATCGCCAATTAAAGGTTCACCAGCAGAAAAGATAGGAATTAAACCGAATGACCAAATTTTATCTGTAGATGGAAACAGTGTGAAAGACTTATCACGTGAAGAAGCAGTATTAAAAATTCGTGGTAAAAAGGGAACGACTGTCGCAATTGAAATTAAACGTGCGGGAGTAACTGATCCGATTGTATTTAAAATTAAGCGTGAAAAGATTCCGATCTTTACAGTGTTTAGTTCTGTGAAGCAAGAGAGCGGAAAAGATATCGGTTATATGCAAATCACTTCTTTTGCTGAAAATACAGCGAAAGAATTTAAGGATCAGTTAAAAGAGTTAGAGAAGAAAAATATAAAAGGCTTAGTTATTGATGTGCGTGGTAATCCTGGTGGCTACTTAAATAGTGTAGAAGATATACTAGGGGAAATTATGACGAATAAAAAGCCGATGCTACAAGTAGAGCAGCGAAATGGTGAGAAGAAGAAATTCTCTACAGAACTGAAAGAGAGAAAACCATATCCAATTTCAGTATTAATTGATAATGGAAGTGCTTCTGCTTCAGAGATTTTAGCGGGTGCGCTAAAAGAAGGAGAAGGATACGATTTAATTGGTGAAAAGACATTTGGTAAAGGTACTGTCCAGCAAGCTGTTCCATTTAAAGACGGCAGCAACATTAAATTAACGATGTTTAAATGGTTAACACCGGATGGGAACTGGATTCATAAAAAAGGAATCGCGCCAACAGTAGAAGTGAAGCAACCAAATTATTATCATGCGACACCAATTCAAATTGAAAAAACACTTTCATACAATTCAAATGATGTACAAGTAAAACATGCTCAAGAAATGCTTAAGAGCTTAGGGTATGTACCAGGTCGTGAAGATGGATACTTTAGTAAAGAGACAGAATCGGCTCTGAAAGCATTCCAAAATGCAAATGAGATGGAAGCGACAGGACAGCTTGATAAAAAGACAGCTGAAGCGATTCAAACTAAAATTATCGAAAAAATCCGTTCTGGAGAAAATGATCTACAATTACAGTCAGCATTAAAATTAATGGCAAAATAAGAAGAAATACAGGCAGTTTGCTGCCTGTATTTTTTTGTGTTAAACAAACGTTTGTTTAGTTATGATAATATAAAAAGAAAGAATGATATAAATGGTGGTGAATGAGTTCATGGAGGCGTGGATTTTTGAAATAATGCGGGCAGTTGGACGTTTTTTCTTACACCCTGCTGTCTATATATTTGTAATAAGTAGTATCTTCGTTGGATACTTACGTATGTTAAGAGAACGAAAAGATTTTTCTTTTAAAGTTTATGATATTTGGTTTGAACTGCGAACCTCTCTATTTGCAGGGATTGGATATGGATTAGTAGTGTCTATTGTTACGATTGGGCTTGGACTTGTTGTTTCTAAAGCAAGCTTATGGGCCATTTTAATTTGGACGTTACTATTTGGATTAACGGCTATGTATCGATATTTATCGGCAGCTTATACATTTAGCATTGCGATTGTATGTGTTCTATTATCTTCTAAGCTACCAGTTTCCTTTTTACAGCTTCGAGAAGGTGAAGAGAGTACCATTGTATCCCTTGTTATTTTACTAGGCGTGATGCTTATTGTAGAAGGCTTATTGATTTCTAAAAACGCAGTAGGATATTCGACGCCGAAGATTAGGAAGGGGAAGCGTGGATTAAAGATTGGTTTACACGAATCAAAGCGTTTATGGATCGTTCCTATTTTTATTCTTGTACCGGGTGATGCGGTAACGCAGTTTATTTCATGGTGGCCTATCGTTTCAATAGGGTCAAATACATATTCTCTATTCCTCGTTCCATTTTTAATTGGATTTATGAGAAAGATTAAAAGTTATGAGCCGACGGAAGCTTTATTATTTACAGGAAGACGTGTTTATGGGTTAGCGGGACTTGTGCTCGTTTTAGGAATCGCAAGCTACTGGTGGCACGTACTTGCAATTATCG
Organism: Bacillus sp. SRB3LM; assembly: GCF_015712745.1. Classification (NCBI taxonomy): domain Bacteria; kingdom Bacillati; phylum Bacillota; class Bacilli; order Caryophanales; family Bacillaceae; genus Bacillus; species Bacillus sp. SRB3LM. Next base: position 54,092 of record NZ_VWVQ01000114.1, on the reverse strand, counting down.
CGATGGGAGTCGCTATGCTTGGGCGTTTCACAATTTCGATGCAAGAAAAAATTGCCGATGAAACAAGACCAGCGTATTTTGCTGCACGCAATGATGGGCTCGTTGTATTAGATACAATTCCAAATACAATTGGAGCAGAGCTGAAATTACTTCCTGGAGAAATTATTACGAAAGTAAATGGAGTCATTCCAAAAAGCGCCGAGGAATTTTATGATGCGCTTCAAACGAAGACGACAGGAGCATTTTGTAAATTAGAAGTATTAGATACAAATGGTGAGCTTCGTCTTGCACAAACTGCATTATATGCTGGTGGACATCACGAATTAGGTATTGTATTCGTTGAACAGGAGCATGAGTGGGATTCGGAAGCGATGTAATAGAAGGAATGGTATCACCTTGTGGTGGTACCTTTTTTTTGTTTTTTGGGGGGAGGATAGTTAGTAAATGAAATTTATATCGGCGATTATCCGAATATATCAGTGCAACTTGAAATATATCGGCGATTTTGCAAATATATCAGCGCAACTCGAAATATATCGGCGATTATTCGAATATATTGACTTTCCGGCAAAAAAAGACAACTGTCGGAAAGCTTATTTTCAGTTTCATAGACGGATAACTTGAATAATTATTTGATAATGGTTATCATTTAGTGAGTCTTTTTAATTTTGGAAAATGGAGGTAAGATATGCTGCGTAAATTTTTCTCGTACTATAAACCATATAAAGGTTTATTTATACTCGACTTTTCTTGTGCGGTTGTCGCAGGATTATTAGAACTTGGCTTCCCGCTTATCGTAAATCAATTTATTGATAAGTTATTGCCAGGGCAAAACTGGACGCTTATTTTATGGGCCTGTTTCGGTTTACTCGCAGTTTATATGTTAAATGCAGGCTTACAATATGTCGTTACATATTGGGGACATATGCTTGGTGTTAACATTGAAACAGATATGAGGCAGAAATTATTTGATCATATTCAAAAGCTATCATTTAGATTTTTTGACAATAATAAAACAGGTCATTTAATTTCACGCCTTACAAACGATTTAATGGAAATTGGGGAAATTGCTCACCATGGACCAGAAGATTTATTTATCGCCGTAATGACTTTAGTTGGGGCATTCTCATTTATGATGATGATCAACTGGAAGTTAGCGTTATTAACGTTCTTCGTCATTCCATTCCTATTATGGTTAGCACTTTACTTCAATAAAAAAATGACAGGTACATTTAGACGTTTATTCTCAGACGTTGCTGATTTTAATGCATGCATTGAGAACAATGTTGGGGGAATTCGTGTTGTACAAGCATTCGGAAATGAAAAGTTTGAGAAAGAGCAATTTGCTGTGAACAACGCTCGTTTCCGTACAACGAAATTAATGGCGTATAAAATTATGGCGTTAAATTCATCGATTAGTTATATGCTCATGCGTCTCGTAACGCTCTTCGTCTTAATATGCGGTACATGGTTTGTTCTGCAAGGAGAATTAACGTACGGTGGATTTATCGGATTCGTTCTATTAACGAATATTTTCTTCCGCCCAATTGAAAAAATTAACGCGGTAATCGAAAGCTATCCGAAAGGAATCGCCGGTTTTAAAAGATATGTAGAGCTTCTTGAAACAGAGCCTGACATTGTAGACTCTAAAGATGCAATGGAAGTTAAACATGTACATGGTGATATTCAATATAACAACATTACGTTCGGATATGAAAACAAAGAACCGATTTTAAATGACATTAGTTTGAAAATACATGCAGGTGAAACAGTGGCGTTCGTTGGACCATCAGGAGCTGGGAAAACGACGTTATGTAGCCTATTACCACGTTTTTATGAGCAATCATCTGGATCGATTCAAATTGATGGTATTGATACGAAAGATATGACGTTATCTTCACTTCGTAAGCAAATTGGAATTGTGCAGCAAGACGTGTTCTTATTCTCAGGAACAATTCGTGAAAATATTGCTTACGGAAATTTAAAAGCATCAGAAGCTGAAATTTGGCAGGCAGTAAAACGTGCGCAGTTAGAAGATTTAATTTACTCACAGCCGGACGGTTTAGATACTGTTATCGGTGAGCGCGGCGTGAAACTTTCAGGTGGACAGAAGCAGCGTCTAGCTATTGCTCGTATGTTCTTGAAAAACCCTCCAATTTTAATATTGGATGAAGCAACTTCTGCATTAGATACTGAGACAGAACTTGCAATTCAAAAATCGCTTGCGGAGCTATCTGTTGGTCGTACAACATTAGTTATCGCTCACAGACTTGCAACGATTAAAAATGCAGATCGCATCGTCGTTGTAAATAAAGATGGTATTGCAGAACAAGGTTCACATAATGAATTAATTGAGCAAGGCGGAGGATATAGTAGGTTATACGAAGCTCAGTTTAGTTCGTAAATATAATTTGTACTGAATTAGTGCACCATAAGTAGGTAAAAATCTCATATGGGAGGCTATAAAGTATGATTGTAACAACAACGTCTACAATTCAAGGGAAAGAAATTATTGAGTATATCGATATCGTCAATGGAGAAGCGATTATGGGCGCGAATATTGTTCGTGACCTTTTCGCCTCTGTTCGTGACGTTGTCGGCGGTCGTGCGGGCGCTTATGAAAGTAAATTAAAAGAAGCACGCGACATCGCAATGGAAGAAATGAAAACTTTCGCAAGACAAAAAAATGCGAATGCAATTGTTGGTATAGACGTGGATTACGAAGTAGTTCGCGAAGGAATGCTAATGGTTGCTGTGAGCGGGACTGCTGTCCGTATATAAAAGTAAAAAGCTGTGCTGATGCACGGCTTTTTACTTTATATGTCGAAGTTTCAATATTTCTTGGGAAATGCGGAAGGTCCCGTCGATATATAGGGAAGACATTAGAGTGCTTCTTTACATTTTTGAATTTGAGTTAATAATTTTGCATATTCTTGTTCGAGAGATGTGATGTCATCGTGATGATTTGGAATGGAAATCCGGCCGATGACTTCTGTTAATTTTGTTTGTAATCGTAACAATTCTTGTTCAGTAACATTTACAGAATCTCCGCTGGTTCTTTTTGTGTATTGCTCGTAATTACCGTGGAAGATTCTTGGTTCACTCTCATCTACTTGGAGAATATGGTCTGCAACAGAGCGAATAAAGGCACGGTCATGGCTAATAAAAAGTATAGTGCCAGGATACTCCTGTAACATGGTTTCTAATTCTTCTTGCGTTGCTAAGTCTAAATGGTTTGTCGGTTCATCGAGCAGAAGCATATTATAGTTTCCTAAAAATACTTTTGCGAGTGCAACCTTCATTCGTTCACCCCCGCTTAGAATGTGCACAGGTTTATGAACATCCTCACGGCGGAATAGAAGCCGCGCAAGTATTGTGCGAACGAATGCTTCCGTATAGTTTGTTTCTTCTAGAACATTTTCTAAAATTGTTTTATCTGTTTTTAAAATAGATAATGTTTGTTCAAAGTATCCAATTTTACAACTTTTCGATAACTGCATGCCACGCTCGTTTGTGAGAAGCATGTTGAACAAAGTGGTTTTGCCGCTTCCATTTGCCCCTAAAACGGCAAGCTTTGCACCAGGGGCAATAGTTCCATTCATATTTTTAAATAGTGTGCGGTCGCCTATTTTCTTTGTTGCTTTATTGAATTGTACTGCCACCTTACTATGAATGGGTGTATGGTATTGTACGTCAAATTGAGCTTGAGAAAGATCCTTTGGTTTTTCCTTCTTTTCTAGTTTTTCGAGACGTGTCTCTAATGCTTTCGCTGCTTTGCTAACTTGTTCTTGGCCATGAGCCCCACTTAACCTATAAAGTCTAGATTCAGATGAACTGAACCGTGTTGGGATTTTTGTCATGTTAGAAGCACGTTGTTTTCTTTGTAGAATGGATTGTTCTAAACGATTTTTTTCTTGTATATATTGCTCATATTCTGCTTGTTTTTGTATTCGTTCACGTTCTTTTTGTTTTCAATAGTTTGAATAATTCCCTTTGTACTCTTGAATAATACCGTCTTCAATTTCAATAATTTTGGTACATATATTATCTAGAAATTCACGATCATGCGATATTAAAACAAGTGCCCCTTTATAAGATGAAAGTGCCTTTTCTAATTGCTCTGTACCGACCATATCTAAGTGGCTTGTTGGTTCATCAGCGAATAAAATGCCTGCATTTTGTTCGAGAGCATGAGCAATCTTTAGCCGCATTCGTTCACCGCCGCTCATTGCGTCGGTAACGTTTGAAATACTCCATTTTCCTTTTGCGAGAGAAGAAGCGGTTTCCGGTAGTTCTTCGCTAAGCTGAGGAATGATGGCGATAGAACTATGATGAGTTACTATGCCTCTGTCAGCTTCTATTTCTTTACTTAATATTTGTAATAACGTAGATTTACCAGCTCCGTTGACTCCGACAATTCCTATGCGATCCTGTGCTTGAATTTCCAGTGATGGTAATGTAAAGAGTGTGCGATCACCAAAGCTCTTTTCAATATTACTTGCGAATAAAATAGTCATAAAAAAACCTCCCTAGTTTCACTAGAGAGGATAAACGTCGCCCTTGTATGTAAAAAATCGTACATAAATAAACGATTTTTTACATGATCGTTTCGAAAGAAAGTATCGACAAATGGACAGACTAATCCCCTGCTAGTTTTCATCATTTTTGTTCACTATTTGTGATGGATGAAATAAATAAGAGAATTAGAACTTCATTGGTCAAAGTACCTTCCTTTCATAATATTACTTTTATTGTATGCGCATACAAAAGGGTTTGTCAAACTTATTTCTGTTCGCTATTTTTGAATTTATTATTATACAATTGTGCTTTTGCCAGCGCCTCAGCATCGTTTTTAATTTTATTTAGTCCATTCGCATCCCCAATAACATAACCTTCAAATGAAGAACCAACAAAATCAAAGATATATTGGAATTGAGCAATAAGCGGTAATGCTTTTAGCTTTGGATTGTCCCCGCCAACGATGACAACATACATTTTTTTGCCTTTCATTTTTTCTTTGAAATGAAGAGATGTATCACGCAAGCTTTGTGACCAGCGATCAACGAAGTTTTTCATATGTCCACTCATTCCGTACCAATATAATGGTGTAGCAAAGATAATTGTGTCGTGCTCTAGCATGCGTTTCGTTAACTGCTCATAGTCATCATTTACAGGTTGGAATCCTTCTGCATCATGACGTTGGTCTGTAATAGGATAGACGGTATGATCACGCAAGTAAATTTGTTCTGTTTCAATGCCCTCTATCATCATATGTGTTAAAGCTTCTGTATTTCCGTTTTGTCTTGAACTGCCATGTATAACAAACATGTAATCATCCCTTTTCTTTTGCTTGTTTTAGGAGTGAAACGTGTTTTTGCAAATTCGTTTGGATGTTGGAAAGCAATGTGATTTGCTTTGTTACTTCATTGAGTTTATCTTCATAAAGCGTAAGGATACTGCTACACGGATTGTCGTACAGGTGCGGTTCAATTGCAAGGCAACGCAGCATCCTTGCCGTCTCTTCTAAATTTAAGCCAATTTGTAAGTACATTTGAATAAGCTCCACTTTTTCGATGGCACTTTCATTAAAATCACGGTAGCAATTTGCGAGGCGCTTAGAAGGGAGTAGTCCCTTTTCTTCGTAATGTCTTATTGATCTTTCACTAACGCCAGTTTCTTTTGATAATTCTCCAATTCGCAATGTATTTCACTCCTTTTACATGTATTGTAAACCTTCACACTAATGTGAAGGTCAACTCTGTTTTTTCGCAAAAGAATCTACATGATTTAAGAACACTTGAATGGCTTTAGATGGAATGAAATATTTACCGCGCACGATGGAAAACGGACGGATTAGTTGTTCATTTGGAACTTCGACGTGGAATAGTTCTTTTGCTAATAGCTCTTTCCGTACAGTCCAATCAGAAAGGATAGCGATGCCAAGCCCGGCACTAACAGCTTCCTTTACGCTTTGGATACTACTGAATGTAAAGAATCGTTTCATTTTTAAATGGTGTTGATGAATAAAGCGGTCACTATAAGCGCGTGTACCAGAACCACTTTCTCTTAATACCCATACTTGATCTTGGAGTGTACTTTCATTTATTTCATTTGTGCGGAGTAATGGATGATTTGGCGGGACGACGAGCTTCATTTCATCTTGCATAAATGTTTCAACATCTACGTCGGCGTATACGACTTGTCCTTCCACTAGGCCGATATCAATTTGATTAGAGCGAAGGCTTTGCAAAACGTCTTCTGTATTTGAGATGAAAGTATGAACTTCGACGTGTGGATTTTCATTCGCATAGTTAGCCAGTATTTTTGGAAGTAAGTATTCGCCAATTGTAAAACTAGCACCAATGCGAAGTGTTCCTGTTACAACGTTATGTAGTTCATTAATTTCTTGTTTAGCATCTTCGTAAAGAGAGAGCATTTGCTTTGCATGTATATATAATATGTTTCCAGCTTCAGTAACTTGGACGTGCTTCGGGGAGCGTTGAATAAGCGTAGTGCCAAATTCGTTTTCTAAGTTGCGTATATGCATACTTACTCCAGGCTGTGAAAGGTTTAATAATTCTGCTGCACGGGAGAAGTGTTTCTGTTCAACGACAGTAACAAAAATTTTTAAAATGTCTACGTTCATATAATGGGCTCCTTTCTTTTTCTATCATCTTATCATAAGTATTTCTGATGATAGAGATTTGGTATTGGTATTAAACTTATTATAGAAACTCTCTTATAATGTAAGTAGAAAGAACATGCATGTTCCAATACGATTATTGGAGTGGTTCAAAATGGAACAAACACTTGTTATACAAAAGAAGAAGCGTTTTGGATTTTCGCAAGGAATTGGGATTACATTATTAATCGCAATTGCCGCGAAATATTTAGCAGAGCTTCCATTTTTAAATATTATGGGACAATTAGTAATTGCTATTCTAATTGGGATGGTTTGGCGCGCTGCAATTGGAGTTCCTCACGATGCGATAGCAGGAACGAACTTTGCGAGTAAGAAGTTGCTGCGCTTTGGGATCATCTTACTTGGAATGCGATTAAATCTTGTTGATATTGCGAAGGCGGGACCGAAAGTATTGGTCATCGCGGCGGTTGTTATTACATTTACTATTTTTGTTGTATACGGGCTAACGAAAGTATTTAAAGTAGAAAAGAAACTTGGGATTTTAACAGCATGCGGTACGGCAATTTGTGGCGCAGCCGCGGTCGTGGCAATTGCACCGCAAGTGAAAGCGAAGGACGATGAAACAGCAGTTGGGGCAGCAATCATCGCGATTTTAGGTACCATATTTACGCTTATTTATACGTTATTATATCCAGTGCTTGGCCTATCTCCATACGGATATGGAGTGTTCTCAGGGGCGACACTGCATGAAATTGCTCACGTAATTGCGGCTGCGGCGCCAGGAGGAAGCACGGCTGTAGATATCGCAGTTATCGTGAAACTAACGCGCGTAGCAATGCTTGTACCAGTAGCGATTTTAATCGGATTATGGTTTGGTAAGAGTGAAGGTAGCGAGGGAAAAAGATCATGGCGCGAACTTCCAATTCCGTGGTTCATCTTCGGGTTTTTAGCAATGAGTGCAGTGCATTCGCTTGGGATTATTCCAGAAGTTGTTGCGGGATACATTGTTGTCATTGCTTATATGCTAATCGCAATGGCGATGGCGGGGCTCGGTTTAAATGTAGAGTTTAAAACGTTCCGTAAGTTAGGAAGTAAAGCATTCGTGGCAGGGCTGATTGGCTCGATTTGCTTATCGGTTCTTGGATACGTTCTTGTATATGCGTTAGGATTTATGTAGTAGAGGAGAAAGCTGTTCCTGAAGGTATTTGGGGACAGCTTTTTCTTATGATTATAGTAGCGCTACGGATGTCGATATTTGTCGGTAAGTCGATATATTTGAAAAATCGCCGATATAAATGGAGTTGCGCTGATATATTTGGGAAATCGCCGATATAATTTAAGTTGCGCTGATATATTTGGGAAATCGCTGATATAAATTGAATTACTCTTGTACTTCGTTAGAGTAGATGTTCAGTGAAATATTTTTCTGAAATTTGTAAAGATATCTTTACTTAAAATTGGAAAATATTTATAATTCAAGTAAAGATATCTCTACTTTTGAAGGTGGATTCTATGGGTGTGAAAAATAAAATAAAAGAATTAAGAAAGCAAAATCATATAACACAAGTTGAAATGGCAAAGGCGATGCAGGTGACGCGGCAGACGATCGTGGCGATTGAAAATCATCATTACAACCCGAGTCTAGAGCTATCCTTAAAAATCGCCAAATATTTTGGAGTGAAGGTGGAGGAAATCTTTACGCTGGAGTAAGGAGAAAGAAAATAAATGATAAGCTTGAGAGATTTCAATTAGAGTAAACGTTTAAATATATAAGGATTGGTTTTGATTTATTAATTAGTATCGCATCAACGAGCGTGTTAGCAACAAGGAATAATAGATAGAAAAAGGAGAACTGGGATGGGATTACCGGTGTTATGTGTCGCTACAGCTATATTTTCGCTTCTTTGGGGAATGCAAAACTTTTCTCGTAATCCAGTGCCGAGTATGTGTATTATGATTGGTACTGTAGGTTTATCGTATTATTTATTATTATTAGCCCATTATCATAAAACGGCAACGAGTGTTGTTGTTGGAGCACTTATTTTATTTTGTGGGCGCGCTGTACAAAAAGGATTATTTCCGTAAAAGCTGTTTATACGAAGAGTATAAACAGCTTTTTGTATTTTTTTACAAAAGGCTTGAAAGTGACGTAACGTCATCTTTTATAATGAAGGGGAAGAGGTGATGGTAGTGATTTCAATACAACAATTGACGAAAGAAACAGGGGTAACAGTACGTACATTACGTTATTATGATCAAATAGATTTATTAAAGCCGAGCGGGAAAACAGAAGGCGGGCATCGGTTATATAGTGAAAATGACGTTATTCGTTTGCAACAAATTTTATTTTTAAAGGAAATGGGATTTTCATTAAAAGAGTCTGCGAATATGTTAGTAAAAGGTGAGCTTAATTTAAAGGATTTGCTTGAAAAACAACTTCGATTTGTACAGGAAGAACAAAAGAAGTTTAATCGAATGGAGCGTGTTTTACAAGCTGTTGTTTATTCGGTAGATGTAGAGGGAGAACTTGATTGGAAAGTTATGTTTGAACTGATTCAGCTTTCAAAACAGTCTTCTCGTATACGTGAAATATTTCAAAATGAAGTGTTTTCAAAGGAAGAACAAAAATTGCTTCATAATTTGCCAAATATGAGTGAACAAGATCCGAATGTTTTAGAGTGGGTAGATGTATTAAAGCAATTACGCACTTTTATGAAATACGGCAAAGAAGTCGCGAGTGATGAGGTACAAAGGGCAACGAAGAGATTAATGCAGAAGTGTTTAGAAATGGCCAATGGTGATGAAGCATTTTTAGATAAGTTATGGGAAGTTAGAAAATCGAAGGAAGATTCACAGAAAATGAGCATGTATCCAATTGAAGAAGAATTTTTATTATATATGGATGAAGCTTTTCGTATATATGATGAAAAGGAGAAGGATAAATGAGTATACTCGCAGAATATCGTTGGTATTTTTTAATTGGGGCAGAGATTGTATTTTGGTTATCGGCTATCGGTTTCTTTTTACTCCGTTACGGATTCCGTTTGAAGAAGGCAAGCTTTATTATGGGGATTGTACTACTCGTAAATGAAGTGTTCATTTTATCCTTAGGAGTAGTGGACTATTATCAAACAGGAAAGTTCTCTAACTTTCAGATCATTACTGTAATTATTTTATTGTATGCAGTTTTCTACGGGAAAAAGGATTTGAAGAAGCTTGATATATTTGCGCAAAAGCTAGTTGCGAAATGGCGGAATGAACCAGCGCCAATTATGGAAGAGCACGTAGAATTAACAGGTATGGCTTATGCGAAGCAGGAAATAAAAAATTGGGTATTACATCTTGTTTTATTCGTTGGTGTGCACATATTCTTTTACTTCGCGTATGGATTTATTCCATTTGAAAAATGGGGTAATTGGTTAGAATCGGGAATCGTTTTAAATAAAGCTGCAAGTCGCGTCAGCCAAGTGTGGGCGATTGTATTTTTAATTGATACAGCAATTTCATTTTCATATGTTATTTTTCCGAAGAAGGAGAAAGGAAAAGAAAAGCTACTTTCATAGTTGAAAGTAGCTTTTGGGTATACAAATAATTTTTATAGGAGAGGATAAAAATAGGAAAAAGAACCATTTATATATATCTATTTCTCTTTAGTTTAGTAGCATGTTCACCATCTAACACTACAATTAACAAGAAGAATGATGTCATTGTAAAGGGAACCAGGATTTCCAATCTAGATAAATTCGAGCAGTTCGTTTGGAATGTGGAACAAGGGAAAGTTGATGAAATAAGAATTGTACAGTATACCGAAGAAGATGACCCGGTTTTTCAAACATTAGAGCATAGTGGGAAAGATATACATTATGTGTTAGATAGTAGACAAGACAAATTTGCTGGTGAGGATAAGAGGTTATATAAAGATAGCTGTAAAAGGATTGTTAAAGAGCAGTGTGAATCGCAAACGGCTTATAGGTTAATAGACTGTGTGAATGAAAATGGGCGCAATGGATATGACTTAGTATATGTACCTAAAAAATAGAATTAGTAGAGGAAGGAAGTATTTACTCCTTCCTTTTTCTACGTGTATATTGTCGAAAATTTTACCGAATATCTGTTCGTTTTTTTAGGTTTTTTATAGGTATTCGTGGTAAAATAATAATACAGATTTTTATGAGGAACATTAAACAGTATTCAAAAAAGCAAACAATGATAGACAGATGTATAAAAATGTAATTATGAAAGAGTATATATTGAAAGAGTTTTGGGGAATGATTCACATGTCTATTGAAAAGATAGGATAATCCAGATGTTTTAACTACTTATCAAAGTCAAAAAAATAAATGAAAAACAATCTCTACAAGAAGAAATTGTTCAAGATTTGCTATCTATCATTCGTGTATGTAGTTGTAAGATATATGATTGAGAAAATACAAAAAATGTCGAGGGATAAAGAGACATGAGAAGAGCATATTTTATAGAGATAAAACCGACACATGAACAAATAACCAAGATCAATCAAACGATTGGGGTTTGTGGGTACGTTTATAATCTGTATCTCTCCAAAAACAAAGAGATGTATGAATCAGAGGGAAGGTTCCTTAGTGGATATGATTTTTCTAAATGGCTAAACAATGTTTATACAAAAGAATGTAGTCAATGGATTAAAAAGGTATCTAGTAAAGCGGTAAAACAGGCCATTATGAATGGAGATAAAGCTTTTAAAAGATTCTTTCAGGGTTTATCTGGATTTCCACGTTATAAGAAAAAGAAGAATCAAGATGTGAAATGCTATTTTCCTAAAAACAACAAAACAGATTGGACAGTAGAAAGACATAGAGTAAAAGTTCCAACGATTGGTTGGATGAGGTTAAAAGAATATGGGTATATCCCCCAAAATGCGATTGTAAAAAGTGGGACGATAGGTAAAAGAGCAGGAAGATATTTTGTATCTGTGCTTTGCGAATGGAAAGAAGCAGAAATGAAGCCAATACTCAATCAAACAGGTCTAGGTATTGATTTGGGGGTAAAGGATTTCGCTATACGTAGCGATGGTATCGTTCATGAAAATATGAACAAAACAATACAAGTAAAAAAGATAGAAAAACGGTTGAAACGTGAACAACGCTCTTTATCACGCAAATTTGAAAATATAAGAAAGAGAGGTGAACAATCTGCTACTAACAAAAGAGCGAATATAGATAAAAATATTCTTAGGGTGCAAAAACTACATGCCAAGCTAGCAAATATTCGATTAGCGTATGTAAAATCTGTTGTAAATGATGTGGTGAAAACCAAGCCAACGTTTATTACAGTGGAAGATTTGAATGTAAAAGGTATGATGAAGAATAAACATCTATCTAAAGCAGTTGCTAAGCAGTGCTTTTATACATTTAAAACATGGTTATTGACGAAATGTGAGGAATATGGAATTGAATTACGTCAAGTAGACAGGTTCTATCCATCTTCAAAGCTATGTTCATACTGTGGTCAAAAGAAAGTAGACTTAAAGCTATCCGACCGAGTATATACATGTAACTGTGGAAATGTAATGGATAGAGATTTGAACGCGTCAATAAACCTTTTACAAGCAAAAAAATATACAATACTAACGTAAATAGATTGTATATATGTACGGTGGGCTACATCGGAATTTACGCCTGTGGAGTGTTAGATCAAACTGTAGTAGCGAGTGGTTGGCAAGGCAGGACACGTAGAAGCAGGAACACTCTAAGAATATACATTTGTCTATATTTTTTGTAGCAGGTCGGATTTTCTTGGAACGTCAATTTGAAATTGTCTCAGCGTATTCCCCGCAAGGTGATCAGCCGGTAGCTATAGAGAAGCTTGTAGAGGGAATTAATAGTGGAAAGAAAAAGCAAGTGTTGCTTGGAGCAACAGGAACGGGTAAGACATTTACGATTTCAAATGTCATTAAAGAAGTGCAAAAGCCAACACTTGTTATGGCTCATAATAAAACGTTAGCAGGGCAGTTATATAGTGAGTTGAAAGACTTTTTCCCGAATAATGCAGTTGAATATTTTGTTAGTTACTACGATTATTATCAGCCAGAAGCGTATGTACCACAAACAGATACGTTTATTGAAAAAGATGCGCAGATTAATGATGAAATTGATAAATTGCGTCACTCGGCAACGTCTGCATTATTTGAACGAGACGATGTAATTATCGTTGCGAGCGTTTCGTGTATATATGGCTTAGGTTCTCCAGAAGAATACCGCGAGCTAGTTGTTTCGCTTCGAGTTGGTATGGAAAAAGACCGTAATCAATTGCTTCGTGAACTTGTTGATGTACAGTATGGACGTAATGATATTGATTTCAAGCGTGGTACATTCCGTGTACGCGGAGATGTAGTTGAAATCTTCCCGGCATCACTTGATGAGCATTGTATTCGAATCGAATTTTTCGGTGATGAAATCGATCGTATTCGTGAAGTAAATGCGTTAACAGGTGAAGTATTAGCAGAACGTGATCATGTAGCAATCTTCCCAGCATCTCACTTCGTTACACGTGAAGAAAAGATGAAGGTCGCTATTGAAAATATCGAAAAAGAATTAGAAGAGCGTTTAAAGGAATTAAATGATAACGGCAAGTTGTTAGAAGCGCAGCGTATAGAACAGCGTACACGTTATGATTTAGAAATGATGCGCGAGATGGGATTTTGTTCAGGTATCGAAAACTACTCCCGTCATTTAACACTTCGTCCAGCGGGGGCAACGCCGTATACGCTATTAGACTATTTCCCGAAAGATTTCTTAATCGTTATGGATGAATCGCACGTATCAGTACCGCAAGTAAGAGCGATGTATAACGGTGACCAAGCGCGTAAGCAAGTGCTTGTGGATCATGGATTCCGTCTGCCGTCAGCTTTAGATAATAGACCGCTCACATTCGATGAGTTTGAAGAGAAAACGAATCAAGTTATTTATGTTTCAGCAACGCCAGGACCGTACGAGTTAGAGCAGTCACCAGAAGTAATAGAACAAATTATTCGTCCAACAGGGCTTTTAGATCCACCAATTGATATACGACCAATTGAAGGGCAAATTGACGATTTATTAGGAGAAATTCAAGATCGCATTGCAAAAAATGAACGTGTATTAATTACGACTTTAACGAAGAAAATGTCAGAGGATTTAACGGATTACTTAAAAGATGTAGGAATTAAAGTTAACTATCTTCACTCTGAAATTAAAACGTTAGAACGTATTGAAATTATCCGTGATCTTCGCCTCGGTAAATTTGATGTACTTGTCGGTATTAACTTATTGCGAGAAGGATTAGATATTCCGGAAGTATCACTTGTAGCTATTTTAGATGCTGATAAGGAAGGATTTTTGCGTTCAGAACGTTCATTAATTCAAACAATTGGTCGTGCCGCGCGTAATGAAAACGGCCGCGTTATTATGTATGCAGATCGTATAACGAAATCTATGGGGATTGCGATTGAAGAAACGAAGCGTCGTCGTAGTATACAAGAAGCTTACAATGAAGAGCATGGTATTACGCCGAAAACGATTCAAAAAGGCGTTCGTGATGTTATCCGTGCAACGACAGCTGCTGAAGAGACAGAAACATACGAAGCAACTCCTTCTAAGAAAATGACGAAAAAAGAGCGCGAAAAGACAATTGCGAAGATGGAAGCAGAGATGAAAGAAGCAGCAAAAGCGTTAGACTTCGAGCGTGCAGCTGAACTAAGAGATTTACTATTAGAATTAAAAGCGGAAGGGTGAAAAAAGTGAGTAAGAGCAAGGATTTTATCGTTGTAAAAGGTGCTAGAGCACATAACTTAAAAAATATTGATGTAACCATTCCGAGAAATCAGCTTGTCGTTGTAACGGGATTGTCTGGTTCGGGGAAATCATCATTAGCATTTGATACGATTTATGCAGAAGGGCAGCGCAGATACGTAGAATCATTATCTGCGTATGCGCGCCAGTTTTTAGGACAAATGGATAAGCCGGATGTGGACACGATTGAAGGATTGTCACCAGCGATTTCAATCGATCAAAAAACGACGAGTCGTAATCCACGTTCAACTGTCGGAACGGTAACGGAGATTTATGATTATTTACGTTTATTATTTGCGCGAATTGGTACGCCAATTTGTCCAAATCATGGAATTGAAATTACATCACAAACAGTAGAGCAGATGGTAGACCGTGTTCTTGAATATCCTGAACGTACGAAATTACAAGTGTTAGCTCCTATCGTGTCTGGGCGTAAAGGTGCACATGTGAAAGTACTTGAAGATATTAAGAAGCAAGGATATGTTCGTGTACGTGTTGATGGTGAAATGCTTGATGTATCTGAAGATATTACGTTAGATAAAAATAAGAAGCATTCCATTGAAGTTGTAATTGACCGTATTGTTGTAAAAGAAGGAATCGCAAGCCGTCTTGCTGATTCACTTGAAAGTGCATTAAAGCTTGGCGGAGGCCGAGTGTTAATTGATGTAATGGGAGAAGAGGAACTTCTATTTAGTGAACATCATGCTTGTCCGCATTGTGGTTTTTCAATCGGAGAATTAGAGCCGCGTATGTTCTCATTCAACAGTCCGTTCGGAGCATGTCCTTCTTGTGATGGACTTGGTTCAAAGCTAGAGGTCGATTTAGAGCTTGTTATCCCGAACTGGGATTTATCATTAAATGAACATGCGATTGCACCTTGGGAACCGACAAGTTCACAATACTATCCACAACTTTTACAATCTGTATGTAATCACTACGGCGTTGATATGGATGTGCCTGTGAAAGATATACCGAAAGATTTATTTGATAAAGTGTTGTACGGAAGCGGTGAAGAGAAAGTTTATTTCCGCTATGTAAATGAATTTGGTCAAGTAAAGGAAAATGAGATTTTATTTGAAGGTGTTATTCCAAATATTGAACGTCGTTATCGCGAAACGAGTTCTGATTACATTCGTGAGCAAATGGAAAAGTATATGGCAGAACAAGCTTGTCCGAAGTGTAAAGGTGGACGTTTAAAACCTGAGAGTTTAGCTGTTTTCGTTGGTGGGAAAACGATTGCTGATGTAACGAAATATTCTGTTCAAGAAGTACAGGAATTCTTCTCAAATGTGGAGTTAACGGAGAAACAACAAAAAATTGCTCATTTAATTTTAAGAGAAATTCAGGAGCGCGTTGGGTTCTTAGTAAACGTCGGTTTAGATTATTTAACGTTAAGTCGTGCCGCCGGAACATTATCAGGTGGTGAGGCGCAGCGTATTCGTTTAGCGACGCAAATTGGTTCTCGTCTTACTGGCGTGCTTTACATTCTTGATGAGCCTTCTATCGGTTTACACCAGCGTGATAACGATCGTCTTATTCGTACATTGCAAGAAATGCGTGATTTAGGTAATACGTTAATTGTTGTTGAGCATGATGAAGATACGATGATGGCAGCTGACTATTTACTTGATATCGGGCCTGGCGCAGGTATTCACGGCGGACAAGTCGTATCAGCAGGTACACCAGCTGAAGTGATGCAAGATGAGAATTCATTAACAGGGAAGTATTTAAGCGGTAAAGAGTTTATTCCGGTTCCACTTGAAAGACGTAAAGGTGACGGACGTAAAGTGGAGATTGTCGGCGCAAAAGAGAATAACTTAAAGAATGCGAAGATGTCATTTCCACTCGGTACGTTTGTAGCGGTAACAGGGGTATCTGGTTCTGGTAAAAGTACGATGATTAATGAAGTACTATATAAATCGTTAGCGCAAAAGCTATATAAAGCGAAAGCGAAGCCAGGTACTCATAAAGAGATTAGAGGTCTTGAACATTTAGATAAAGTAATTGATATTGATCAATCACCAATTGGTCGTACACCACGTTCTAATCCAGCGACGTACACAGGTGTATTCGATGATATTCGTGATGTGTTTGCACAAACGAATGAAGCGAAAGTGCGCGGATATCAAAAAGGACGTTTCAGTTTTAACGTAAAAGGTGGCCGTTGTGAAGCGTGCCGTGGTGATGGAATTATTAAAATTGAAATGCACTTCTTACCAGACGTATACGTTCCGTGTGAAGTTTGTCACGGTAAACGATATAATCGTGAAACGTTAGAAGTGAAATATAAAGATAAGAATATTTCTGAAGTGTTAGGGATGACAATTGAAGATGGAGTAGAATTCTTCGCCAATATTCCTAAAATTAAGCGTAAACTTCAAACGCTTGTAGATGTTGGGCTTGGTTATATGAAATTAGGTCAACCAGCAACAACATTATCTGGTGGGGAAGCACAGCGTGTGAAATTAGCTTCTGAATTACACCGTCGTTCTACAGGTCGTACGTTATACATTTTAGATGAGCCAACGACTGGTTTGCATGCGCATGATATTGCACGTCTTTTAGAAGTGCTGCAACGTCTTGTTGAGAGCGGTGAAACTGTACTTGTAATTGAACATAATCTAGATGTAATTAAAACAGCTGATTATATCGTTGATCTTGGACCAGAGGGCGGAGATAAAGGTGGACAAATCGTTGCTTCTGGAACGCCAGAGCAAGTAGTGAAAGAAGAGCGCTCGTACACAGGTAAGTATTTAAAAGAGATCTTAAATCGTGATAAAGCAAGAATGAAAGAGAAAATAAAAGAAGTAGAGTTATCGCAATAAGTTTATTGATGAAAACCGAGTGGAAATGACGCTCGGTTTTTTATTGTATAGGGGGAGAAGATGGAGTTTTTAGAGATGTTAAGGAAGAAAAATATGAAGGTAAGAGAATTTCAAAGTTGGGGTATATATTTTCGCAAGCGCTGGGAGGATCACTTTGCAAATCATTTAAGTGATGAAGAAAAAGAAGATATTTTTCTTTATGGAGATAGGTATGCATGTGGTTATCTATGGCACATATTTAGTTATGAGAAAAAGAAGTGTTTAGAAGGAACAGAAGCAGAGAGAGCGTTTCATAATGAAGCGAAAAAGGAGTGCTATGTTTTCTACCAACACTGTGATGAAGTACTGTTAATAAAGGATGCGAGTTTGTTACATATGGATGATATATTGTGTGAGACAGACGATGCGTATAAAGGCGATATCTATATTGTAGATAAAGATTTCACTTGGACCTTTGTAAAAACTCATGAAAATAGGTGGTGTGGTCCTTATTTTGCGAGGAAGTATTAGTAGGTATACAAGCATGAAGAGTAGAATAAGTTGATATAAGTATTTGTATGATACTTGCGTTTATTATCTATTAGCGTATGATGAAATATATATGGTTAAAAGGATGTGTAACGAAATGAGATGGATTGTATCACTTCTTGTAAATAGCGTTGTGTTAATCGCTGTATCGGGACTTTTAAAAGGGATTGCACCAGATGCATTTTACGTAGCAAATATACAAACTGCAATTATTGCGAGTATTATTTTGGCTGTTTTAAATGTGTTCGTAAAACCGTTTTTAATTTTAATTACGTTACCAATTACGGTTGTAACTTTCGGGTTCTTCTTAATTGTTATTAATGCGATTACGTTAAAAATAGCAGATTCATTATTAGGAGATGCTTTTAATATATCAGGATTTGGTGTAGCGATTGTTGCGGCAATTTGTATTTCAATTTTTAATATGATAATTGAAAAGGCAATTGTTGAACCTCTATATGAAAAAAAGAGAAAGTGACAAAAAGAAAAACATTTCATTATTCGTATGAAATGTTTTTTTCTATTTATTAGAAACCGTATTTCTTGTTTCCAGAAAAAAATGGTACAATATCCGATAGAATGGAATTTCACATCAAACGAGACTGAACCCGCAGCGGAGTGGAGGTTTATACATATGCCGAAAGTAAGGACAAAAGATTTAATTGAACAATTTCAATTGGAGTTAATCAGTGGTGAAGAAGGCATTCATCGTCCGATTGATACAAGTGATTTATCACGACCTGGAATTGAAATGGCAGGATTTTTTACATACTATCCAGCAGATCGTGTGCAGCTTCTTGGTAAAACGGAGCTTACGTTCTTTGATACGTTAACAACAGAGCAAAAACAAGAGAGAATGAAAGCGCTTTGTACTGAGGAGACGCCATGTATTATTATAACTCGTAATCAAGATGTACCAGATGAGTTATTACAAGCATCACGTGAATCAGGCATGCCTTTATTACGTTCTTCTCAAACGACGACGAGATTATCAAGTCGTTTAACCAATTATTTAGAAGGTAAGTTAGCACCAACAACTGCTGTTCATGGTGTATTAGTAGATATTTACGGTGTTGGTGTTTTAATTACAGGTCAAAGTGGTGTTGGTAAAAGTGAGACAGCTCTTGAGCTTGTAAAGCGTGGCCACCGCCTTGTTGCTGATGATAGTGTAGAAATTCGCCAAGAAGATGAAGACACATTAGTAGGAAGCTCACCAGATTTAATCGAGCATTTATTAGAAATTCGTGGTCTAGGTATTATTAACGTTATGACGTTATTCGGTGCAGGGGCAGTACGAAATTATAAGCGTATTACACTTGTTATTAATCTTGAAATTTGGGATCAAAAGAAAAATTATGATCGCTTAGGTCTTGATGAAGAGAAGATGAAAATTATTGATACAGAACTTACGAAGATTACACTTCCAGTTCGTCCTGGTCGAAACTTGGCTGTTATTATTGAAGTAGCAGCGATGAACTTCCGTTTAAAACGTATGGGAGTCAATGCAGCACAACAGTTCTCAGAACGATTAATGAGTGCGATTGAGTTAGGAAATCAGGAGTAAACTCTGGAGAGGGAGGTCATATACATATGCTGTTAGCTTCTGTACCACAGCTTGACCGTGTAGCTATCCAACTTGGGCCGTTTCCTGTGTATTGGTACGGGATTATTATTGGTACAGGTGTGCTATTAGGTCTTTGGCTGGCAACTCGCGAGGGAGAAAGGCTAGGTATTCCAAAAGATACATTTGTTGACCTTGTATTAATTGCGGTACCGATCGCTATTCTTTTTGCGAGAATGTACTATGTTATTTTTGAATGGGAATACTACGCACAAAATCCGAGTCAAATTATTAATATTCGTCAAGGTGGTTTGGCGATTCATGGTGGTTTAATCGGGGCTGTTATTACCGGAATTCTTTTTGCGAAGCGACGTGGAGTTTCCTTCTGGAAGTTGGCTGATATTGCTGCTCCAAGTATTTTACTAGGACAAGCAATTGGCCGATGGGGAAACTTTATGAACCAAGAGGCGCATGGTGATGAAGTAACGAGACAGTTTTTAGAAGGTCTTCATTTACCAGATTTCATTATTAATCAAATGTATATTGAGGGTGTGTACTATCATCCGACGTTTTTATATGAATCATTATGGAATTTTGTAGGTGTAATTTTACTACTTGCATTAAGAAAAGTGAATTTACGTCGCGGGGAATTATTCTTCACATATTTAATTTGGTATTCAGTAGGACGCTTCTTCGTAGAAGGCTTACGTACAGATAGTTTAATGCTAGGACCACTTCGTATTGCACAAGTAATGTCAATTGGACTTGTTGTTATTTCTATTATTTTCATTATTGTGAGACGAAAAATGGGGCAAGCTGATAAAAGATATTTAGAAAATTAGAGAAAAGTAGCATCTTATTATAAGATGCTGCTTCTTTCATATTCAGGAAAGAGAAAGGACTCAGGCAATGAAAATAAATACAGTGTTATTTGATTTAGATGGAACGTTAATTAATACAAATGAACTTATTATTTCTTCTTTTTTACATACTTTACATACATATTATCCAAATCAATATAAGCGTGAAGATGTATTGCCATTTATCGGTCCGTCTTTGCATGATACTTTCAGTAAGATTGATGAAAGTAAGGTTGAAGAGTTAATTACAAGCTATCGTCAATTTAACCATGATCATCATGATGAATTAGTAGAAGAATATGAAACTGTATATGAAACAGTTCAAGAGTTGAAGAAGCAAGGTTATAAAGTTGGTATTGTTACAACGAAAGCGAGACAAACCGTTGAGATGGGATTACAGTTGTCAAAGCTTGATGAATTTTTTGATGTTGTCGTGACAATTGATGATGTAGAGCATGTGAAACCACATCCGGAGCCACTTCAAAAAGCGCTTGAATTATTAGATGCAAAACCAGAAGAGGCATTGATGGTTGGGGATAATCATCATGATATTGTCGGTGGTCAAAATGCGGGGACGAAAACAGCTGCGGTTTCATGGACGTTGAAAGGTAGAGCGTATTTAGAGGCTTACAAGCCGGACTTTATGCTAGATAAAATGAGTGATTTGCTACCGATTTTGTCTAATATGAACCGTTCATAAAGGTCCAAGTAAGTTAGTAGAGGAGCGAGCTAAGTGCGACGGACAACGCGCTATCCTGTTTCAGGAGAAAATTCGTTATGGAATGTGTATACAACAGTGTCTTTTTGGAAGGTAATGAAAAACTTTATTATTATCCAAATTGCGCGTTACACGCCATTTTTATCTGTGAAGAATTGGTTGTACCGTACTTTTTTACGGATGAAAGTAGGAAAGAAAACATCATTTGCACTTATGGTTATGCCGGACATTATGTTCCCAGAAAAGATAACTGTGGGAGAGAATTCGATTATTGGCTATAACACAACGCTTTTAGCACATGAATATTTAATTCGTGAATATCGACTTGGCGAAATCGTCATTGGAAATGAAGTAATGATTGGAGCGAATGTAACAATATTACCAGGTGTGAAAATTGGAGACGGTGCGACTGTCTCAGCTGGCACACTTGTTCATAGAGATGTACCGAGCGGTGCTTTCGTAGGTGGAAATCCAATGCGTATTATTTATACGAAAGAGCAAATGACCGCAAGAGAAGGTTCATGGTGAAAATGTAACATTTCTCCTCTTTTTTTATGAATAAAAAGGAAATAATTGAGTATAATATACTGTTTTGTTTTTTACGGAATCGTTTATACTTATAGATAGAAGAATGTGTGAACGAAGAAAACAAAAAACTGGAGGATATATGGGGAAAAATCAAAGGATATATAAGGAGAACGGACAAGTTATCTCTTTTAATCAATTAGCGGACTTCTTTTATAAAAAAGGGATGAGAGCTTACAAAGGACAAAAATTGCAAGATGCAATTAAATATTTTCGAAGAGCGGCACAAAGTGAGAAGGAGCCGTTTATTCTATGTCAATTAGCAACAGTATTATCTGAGGCTGGTGAATATCAAGAATCGAATCAAATCTTCTTAAAGTTAGTTAGATCTAATCCAGAACTTGAACAGTGCTATTATTTTATTGCAAATAATTATGCATATATGGGGTTATTTCAACAGGCGAAGAAATATGCAGATCGTTATTTAGAAGTTGCAAAAGAGAAGGAATTCGTAGAAGATACATTAGAACTTCTTGAGATTATGGAAGAAGAAGCAATGGGTGCGGAAGAGATTGAAGATGAAGATGATTTAATTGTTATGCAGGAAGAAGCGAATCGTTATATTCGTAATGGACAATTGGAAGAAGCAATTGCTACATTAGAAATTGTTACTAAGGATTATCCGGAGTTTTGGTCAGGGCATAATAATTTAGCCATTGCACATTTTCAATCTGGTAATGTAGACAAAGCACTGAAGTTAACAGAAATGATTTTAGAGAAAAATCCTGGTAATATACATGCGCTTTGTAATACGCTTATTTTTCTATATTCAATTGGAGAGCATAAACAAGTAGAAGCGTTAGCGGGACAGCTAGTTTCAGTATATCCAATTTCATTTGAACATCGTTTGAAACTGGGAACTACACTTGCAACAATTGGTTATTTCGAGCATGCATATAAATGGTTCAAACTATTAAAGCGTCAAGGATACGAGGGAGACGTTAGTTTTTATTATTGGTTTGCATATTCTGCGTATATGGTGAAAGATCAACAACTAGCTGAAAAAATGTGGCAACATGTCGTAGAATTGCATCCTGATAAAAAGGGAAAAGAACCGTGGAATGCGCTGAATTTAGCAGATGAAGGACAAAACGTGTTATTTGAAGAATTACGAAAATCATTTCAGCAAAGTGCGACGCTAGAAGAACAAATGCTAGCTTTATATTTAATGAATGAATTGTCAACGCCGGAGAAGGTTGGATTCTTTTTTGATATAACGCAAGCGAAGAACGGTGTTCCCATCGTGTCGCAACTTGCAAAGTACTTCTTTTTACTTAATAGTCATAAGAGTATTCCAGCTGATTTACAACAATTTGAGCAGTGCGTACGAATCGCGGATGCATTATACAATTATACGAAAAAAGATGATGAATTAATTGAAGAGTGTTTACACTTTTGGTTTTGTACGTTCATACGTTTATATACATCTGGAGACATATTTACAAATGTGTACGGCTGGTCAGCTGCGATTGAATATATTGTACGCGGCGAACAAGGAAATAAAATGACACAGTCGGAGCTTGGAGATGTATATAATGTATCTGTAGCGACTGTCCGAAAGTATGTGCAAGCTGTTAAGCGTACGCACACATAAGATAAGCAAATCATTGGGAAAAAAATGATGCTAACAGTATAATGAGGGTAACTTAATTGTGTAGGAATGGATAGGAGTGAATAGTGTGTCAGAAGAAAAAATTTATGATGTCGTTATTATTGGTGCAGGACCAGCTGGTATGACAGCTGCAGTATATACATCTCGTGCAAATTTAAGCACATTAATGCTTGAGCGTGGTATTCCAGGTGGCCAAATGGCAAACACGGAAGATGTAGAAAACTACCCAGGTTATGAGTCTATTTTAGGACCAGACTTATCAAATAAAATGTTCGAGCATGCAAAGAAATTTGGTGCCGAATATGCATACGGTGATGTAAAAGAAGTCATCGATGGTAAGGAATACAAAACAATTATTGCTGGTAAAAAAGAATATAAAGCACGTGCAATTATCGTTGCAAGCGGTGCAGAGTATAAAAAAATTGGTGTACCGGGTGAAACAGAACTTGGCGGCCGCGGTGTATCATATTGTGCAGTATGTGACGGGGCATTCTTTAAAGGAAAAGAACTTATCGTAATTGGCGGCGGAGATTCTGCTGTTGAAGAGGGTGTGTTCTTAACACGCTTCGCATCAAAAGTAACGATCGTTCACCGTCGTGACACGCTTCGTGCACAGAAAATTTTACAAGACCGTGCTTTCCAAAACGAAAAAGTAGATTTCATTTGGAACCACACGATAAAAGAAATCAACGAAGCAAGTGGTAAAGTAGGAAGTGTAACACTTGTGGACGTAAATAGTGGAGAAGAGAAAGAAGTCAAAACTGACGGCGTATTCGTATACATCGGTATGTTACCTTTATCAAAACCATTTGTTGAACTAGGTATTACAAATGAAAATGGTTACCTTGAAACGAACGAGCGTATGGAAACGAAAATCCCTGGTATTTTCGCAGCTGGTGATGTTCGTGAGAAAATGCTTCGTCAAATTGTAACTGCAACAGGTGACGGTAGTATTGCAGCGCAAAGTGCACAACATTACGTAGAAGAATTATTAGAGGAATTAAAAACTGTATCAGAAAAATAAGGGATAATATACCTTGTGAGAAGAAAGCTACCGACAGGAGCTTTCTTCTTTTTTTGTGTGAAAATGTCAAAGTTTTGTCAAAAAATATAAGGATTATAAGCTTTCTTATTGATATACTGGACTTTACGGAAAAAATCACTATAAGAAATGAGGAATTTATTCAGTATGGAATGGCGTAATATATATCGTGGATTTTGTATGGGCGTTAGTGATTTAATTCCTGGTGTGAGCGGCGGTACAATCGCTGTTGTGTTAGGGATTTATGAACAATTGCTTGCGGCAATTAGTGGATTCTTTAGTCGTGAATGGAAAAAACATTTAGGATTTTTAATTCCCCTTGCAGCTGGCGTGGCAGCGGCATTTTTAACGTTAAGTCACGTTATTAAATATTTACTTGCAAATCATTATGAACCGACTCAATTTTTCTTCCTCGGTTTAATTATTAGTATATTACCGATGCTAATGAGGGAAGCTGATGCAAAGTCGTCGTTTAAAGGTAAGCACATCGTTTTATTAATAGTTGCAGCAATTCTTGTTGCGATTACAGCTTTCTTTAAACCAGATAAGGCAGCAGATCCAATTACGACTTTAACAATTTTAAATGCAATTGGTTTATTTTTCGCAGGATGGATGGCTAGTATGGCCATGCTGCTTCCTGGAATTAGTGGATCGTTTATTTTATTAATTATTGGTGTGTATCCGACAGCAATTAACGCTTTAACTACACTTAACTTACCTTTAATCGTGGTTATCGGTGCTGGTGTTATGGTTGGATTTGTTGTAAGTAGTAAAGGCATTAGTTTTTTATTAGATCGTTATAAAAGTATGACATTTGCGGCAATTATTGGACTTGTAATCGGTTCAATTGTAATTGTATTCCCTGGGATTCCGACTGGCGGATTTTCAATTATAAGTTCAATTATTACCTTTATTTTAGGCTTTGCGATTGTTACTTATTTCGGTAAGAAATAAGGGCTTTAATCCCCTTGACGATAAAAATCGTTAAGGGGATTTTTCATGCTATTCATTAAAAATCTAAGCATTTACATTGCTTGTTATAGAAAGCTTTTTTAAAATTGCTGAGTAGCATATGCTTAGCGAAAGAGGACTGGCTCCTTCGTTGTAGCAAACTGTTTTTGATAGTATAATGAAATAAGTATGCAGTGAGGAATTTTACTGCAAGTAGCTGAGGTGAAGAAACATGCAAAGAGTGACAAACTGTGTGTTAATTAGAGATAATGAAGTACTCTTACTCCAAAAACCTCGCCGGAATTGGTGGGTTGCACCAGGCGGGAAAATGGAGCGTGGGGAGACTGTAAGAGATTCCGTTGTTCGCGAGTATCGTGAAGAAACAGGTATTTATTTGAAAAACCCAGCGTTAAAGGGGGTCTTCACCTTTGTCATCCAAGAAGGTGATAAAGTTGTTTCTGAATGGATGATGTTCTCCTTTTTAGCGACAGATTTTGCAGGAGAAAACAAACTAGAGAGCGAAGAAGGCATCATTGGTTGGCATACATTTGATAAAATTGATGATTTAGCAATGGCGCCAGGAGATTATCACATTATTGATTATTTAATTAAAGGAAATGGCATAATCTACGGTACATTTGTATATACCCCAGATTTTGAGTTGCTTTCATATCGATTAGATCCGAGTTAAACCGTCAAGGAGAGGATACGATGACAGAGAATAATGATATAAAAATGGTAATTATTACAGGAATGTCTGGAGCTGGAAAAACAGTAGCTTTACAAAGTTTTGAAGATTTAGGATATTTTTGTGTGGATAATTTGCCACCGATGTTATTGCCAAAGTTTATTGAGCTTATGGCGGATTCAAAAGGGAAAATGAATAAAGTGGCACTTGGTATTGATTTACGTGGCCGCGAGTTTTTCGAACATTTATGGGGAGCACTTGATGATTTATCAGAACGTACATGGATTATTCCTCATATTTTATTTTTAGATGCGAAAGATAGTACGCTTGTAACTCGTTATAAAGAAACGAGACGTTCGCATCCACTTGCACCAACTGGTTTGCCGTTAAAGGGAATCGAAGCTGAGCGCAATTTATTAACAGATATGAAGGCACGAGCGAATATTGTGCTTGATACATCGGATTTAAAACCGAAAGAATTACGTGAAAAAATCGTTCACTTGTTCTCAACAGAAACTGAGCAAGCATTCCGTGTAAATGTTATGTCATTTGGATTTAAGTACGGTATTCCAATTGATGCAGATTTAGTATTTGATGTTCGTTTTTTACCAAATCCATATTACATTCCACATATGAAGCCATTAACAGGACTAGATGAAGAAGTTTCTTCCTATGTACTGAAATTTAATGAGACACATAAGTTTTTAGAGAAGTTGACGGATCTGATTACTTTCATGCTGCCTCATTATAAAAGAGAAGGCAAAAGTCAACTTGTAATTGCAATTGGATGTACAGGTGGACAGCATCGTTCTGTTACGCTTACAGAATACCTTGGGAAACATTTGAAACCAGAGTATAGTGTTCATGTATCTCATCGTGATGTGGAGAAGAGAAAGGGCCATTAAGGGATGAAAAAAGAGAGAAAGCCTAAAATTGTCATCATGGGAGGCGGAACTGGACTCTCTGTTTTATTAAGAGGATTAAAGCAATATCCTGTTGATATTACAGCAGTTGTTACAATTGCTGATGATGGTGGCAGTTCAGGTAGATTACGTGATGAGCTAGAAATTCCACCTCCAGGTGACATCCGTAACGTACTTGTTGCGTTATCGGATGTAGAGCCACTGGTGGAAGCTTTATTTCAGCACCGTTTCACAACAGGAGACGGACTGAAAGGTCATGCGTTAGGAAATCTATTGTTGGCAGGTATGACCTCGATTACAGGAGACTTTTTCCATGCGATTACGGAAACAAGTAAAGTATTAAATGTCAGAGGACGTGTATTACCAGCAGCGAATCAAAGTGCGGTACTTCATGCGGAACTTGAAGATGGAGAAATTGTAACAGGTGAATCAAAGATTCCTTATTACGGAAAGAAGATTAATCGCGTCTTTTTGACTCCAGAAGATGTAGAGCCATTGCATGAAACGTTGGCTGAGATTAAACGAGCTGATTTACTTGTTTTCGGCCCAGGAAGTTTGTATACGAGTATATTACCCAATTTAGTTGTTAACAAAATTGGAGACGCTGTTCTTGCTGCAAAGGCGAAGAAGGTATATGTATGTAACGTTATGACACAAGCGGGTGAAACGATGGGATATACTGCTTTTGATCATGTGCAGGCGTTACACGATCATTTAGGGCAACCATTTATTAATACTGCAATTGTAAATAACCGTGAGATTCCTTGTGAATTACGTAAGTTATATGATGAAGAAATGTCTACACCAGTTGTAGTGGATGAAGAACGTTTTGTTGAAAATAATATTGATATTATTCAAGAGGGATTGGCGAAGTATGATGATCATGTTGTAAGGCATGATACGTTAAAGTTAGCTTCGATTTTATATTCATTGTTATAAATATGCGTTGCCTCGTTTGAGGTAGCGCTCCTCATTCATATAGGACAAGATTTTTGTTCCGCAATAATCGTATAAGGAGGTGTTGACTGTGTCATTTGCATCAGAAACAAAGAAAGAGTTGACGAATCTTGAGATGAAGGAATGCTGTGAGAAAGCAGAATTATCAGCGTTGCTTCGAATGAACGGGTCGCTTTCTTTTTCAAACCGTCGTCTATCTATCGATATTCAAACGGAAAATGCGGCAATTGCAAGAAGGATTTATACGCTTTTGAAAAAAGGATATGACGTGACGGTAGAATTACTTGTTCGTAAAAAAATGCGATTGAAGAAAAATAATGTATATATTGTGCGGCTTGTTGAGAAGTCTCGTGAAATATTAGCTGATCTTCATATCGTTCGAGATGACTTTTCATTTATTCGAAATATATCACAAGAATTGATTGAGAAGAAATGTTGTAAACGATCGTATTTACGAGGTGCATTTTTAGCAGGTGGTTCAGTAAATAACCCAGAAACATCATCTTATCATTTAGAAATCTTTTCGTTATATAAGGAACATAATGATGCTATATGTGAACTGATGAACGGATTTGATTTAAATAGTAAGACGTTGGAAAGAAGAAAAGGGTACATTACGTATTTGAAAGAAGCAGAAAAAATTACAGAGTTTTTAAATATTATAGGTGCTCATAATGCGCTTTTAAGATTTGAAGATATTCGAATCGTACGTGATATGCGTAATTCTGTAAATCGTTTAGTGAACTGCGAAACAGCTAATTTAAATAAAACAATTGGTGCAGCACTAAGGCAGATTGAAAATATTCGTTACATTGATGAGACAGTTGGTCTTGATATATTGCCGGATAAACTACAAGAGATTGCGCAATTACGAAGAGATTATCAAGATGTAACATTGAAAGAGTTAGGTGAGATGGTATCCGGGGGGAAGATTAGTAAGTCGGGTATTAATCATCGTTTGCGTAAAATCGATGAAATTGCAGAGAAATTACGCGCGGGGGAAACGGTAGCAAAAAAATAAGAGGTTAAAGGGGAAATGGAGCTGTGGTTCAAAAAAGAGTTCGGGTTTCATTAAAAAACGGTTTACAAGCACGTCCGGCTGCGTTGTTTGTACAAGAGGCAAATCGCTTTCATGCAGATATCTTCATCGAGAAAGATGGAAAGACAGTAAATGCAAAGAGCATAATGGGGATTATGAGCTTAGCAATTGGAACTGGAAGCATGATAACAATTACAACAGAAGGTTCAGATGCAGAAGAGGCTTTAGAAGCATTAGCTGCATATGTACAGTAAAAAAGCTATCGCGCATGTGCGATAGCTTTTTGTTTTTGCGGTTTACTTAAAGGGCGTTTTCGGGATAGGGGGTATGTAGGTGGTTTGTCCTTGTCGTAGATTGTCGGTAAATCGATATGTTGTGTCGAACCGTTGATATATTAAAAAAATCGTTGATATAATTTAAGTTTTGTTCGATATAATTGAAAAATCGTTGATATATTTAGAGGGATACTGGATGGGGTATGTGAGCGGGGAACAATATATAAAAGAAGCGCCCAATTATAGGGCGCTTCCACTTTTAGTTATATCCAGCTCCAGCGGCTAGAATCTCCGGTCGCTTCGCCCCTTCATTCGAGGCAAAAAGCGCCTCGGAATCAGGGGCTCCATCGCCCTGCGATTCTAAACGAGCCGCTTCCGCTTTTAAGTATTAACGATTTGTAAAGATCTTATCGATTAAACCGTATTCTAAAGCTTTTTCTGCTGTCATGAAGTTGTCGCGGTCTGTGTCGCGTTGTAGTACTTCAAGTGGTTGACCAGTGCGGTCAGCAAGAATTTGATTTAGTTTTTCACGTAAGAATAGGATACGTTTTGCAGCGATTTCGATTTCAGTCGCTTGACCTTGTGCTCCACCAAGTGGTTGGTGAATCATTACTTCACTGTTTGGAAGTGCATAACGTTTTCCTTTTTCACCTGCTGCAAGTAAGAAGGCACCCATAGATGCTGCCATACCGATACAGATTGTTGATACTTGTGGTTTAATAAACTGCATTGTATCATAGATTGCCATACCCGCTGTGATAGAACCGCCAGGGCTGTTGATGTAGATGTGAATATCTTTTTCTGGATCTTGAGATTCCAAGAATAAAAGCTGGGAAACGATTGAGTTAGCTACGTTGTCATCAATTGCACTACCAAGCATAATGATGCGGTCTTTTAATAGTCGAGAGTAAATATCGTAAGCGCGTTCTCCACGATTTGTTTGTTCAATTACTGTAGGAATTAAATTCATCTGTTATTTCCTCCTTCTAAAGCTTTCTTAGTCTTATAATACAATTATGGTCAATAAAGGTCAAACGAAACCACTTTAAATCAAAAAAATATGTAGTTGTACCATGAAATATTCGCTATGTTTTCGAAATTCCCTGCTTATGTATCTTCAACATCATAACCGAATTACATAAATTTAAACGTTATGAAAACTGGAGAAAAAAAGAAAAGAACGCCTTTTAACTGAAGCGTTCTTTCGATAATTAGTCTTTTAAAAGATAGGTTACTTTATTTAAAATCTTTTCGATTTGTTTCGCGTTTTTACTATACATTTCGCTTGCTGATTTCGACTTTGTTTCTAAGGAAAATAGTTCAAGATCAGCATGACATTTTTTTAAAGATGCTAATAATAAAGGTTTGTTTTGAGGAGAAGGCATTTGGAGTTTGTCATTGTAAATGTCGATAGTAAGTTGTCCGTATGAATCCACTTGACCGAGAAAGACATTTTCAATAACAACACCGAGTTTTTCTAATTCTGAATGTAGCCAAGCGCGGTTATGTCCGCTTGCTGAAAGAGGTTCATCTAGTACATTTCCATCCATAATAACAGTTTGTGGTTCTTTCTCGTTTGGTACTTTTAAACCGATGTCTTTTGCAGTAAGTGGCTGAGAATCTTTCTTTAATAATACATTTAATTCTCCGCTCGGTTCTAAGACAGCAAATTCGACTTCAGCTATACTAAATGCACCATTTCCTCTAAGAAGTTCGAGTAACTCATCACTAGTATATTTTTCTTTCTTTAAATTATCCTCAAGTACTTTGCCATCTTTTATTAACACTGTAGATTTTCCTTCAAAAAAGTCTCTAGCAGTTTTGTTTTTTAAGGAAAGAATGCCAACGAAAAAAGGTACTGAGGCGAAAATAAGTATAGCGAAGACGCCATGGAAAAACTTTTGGTCAAGCCCTGTAGATATTTGAGCGGCGATATCACCGATTGTCATTCCTGCTATGTATTCGAAAAAGGAAAGCTGAGAAATTTGCCTTTTTCCTAAGCACTTTGTGATAGTGAATAAAATGATTAATATGAATACAGAGCGAATAATGACAAGTGTCCATTCCGGCAGGTGAGACATAGTCATTTCCTCCAGTCTACTTAAAACCCTTTATATTGAGGTTCTTCACGTTCCAATACTGAAACTCTATTTTGTAAATCAGCGATGATACTGTCCATTTCTAACATACATTCATGAAATATGCGTTTAGCTTCATCGTCTGTAGAATTTAGCGAAAGGGAACTTAAGCTTGCTTGAGCTCCTCTTACACTAGCAAGGCAAGTTTTAACGCTAGCGATAACAGTCATACAAACACTCCTTATCCTTTCGGTTTGAATAACAATGCTCCAATGAAGCCGAAAATAATAGCTGCGGATACGCCGGCGCTCGTTACTTTAAACATGCCTGTGATAACACCAACGATGCCATGTTTTGCAGCTTCTTCCATTGCGCCATGAACGAGAGCATTACCAAAGCTTGTAATAGGCACAGTTGCACCAGCTCCAGCGAAATCAATTAATGGTTCATACAAATTGAATCCATCTAATATAGCTCCGGCAACAACGAGTGTTGCCATTGTATGAGCTGGTGTAAGTTTTACAACATCAAACATAAGTTGTCCGATTACACATATGAGTCCGCCAATGACGAAAGCCCAGAAAAAAATCATTGCGTTGCACCTCCAAATTCAATCGAAACGGCGTGAGCGATACACGGAATCGTTTCTTCTTGTTGGAATGTAAGTGGAGATAGTAAAGCGCCTGTCGCAACGACAAGTATTTTTTTGAACTCTCCTCTTTTCATTCGGTTTAATAAATGACCATAAACGACTGTTGCGGAACATCCTGGTCCACTAGCACCAGCTATGACAGGCTGTCCTTCTCTATAAATGAGTAGCCCGCAATCTTGAAACTGTTCGCTCGTTACTTTTGTTCCGTGTTTATGTAGTAAGTCATAAGCAATTTCACGGCCTACATGTCCGAGATCGCCTGTTACAATTAAATCGTAGTAAGAGGCATCAATTTGACGTTCACGTAAATGAGCTTCAATTGTATCGACGGCAGCTGGAGCCATTGCACCTCCCATATTAAACGGATCTGTTAATCCCATATCAACCACTCGTCCGATTGTTGCAGAGGTTACTCTTGGACCGTGCCCAGTATCGCTTAAAATAGCGGCCCCAGCACCGGTTACTGTCCACTGTGCGGTAGGTGGCTTTTGTCCACCATATTCGGTAGGATAGCGGAACTGTTTTTCTACAGCGGTGTTATGGCTTGATGCCCCGGTTAATAAATATTTTGCGCCTTTTGCATTTACGATACTTGCTCCAAGTGCTAAACCTTCCATAGAAGTAGAACAAGCCCCGAATAGCCCGAGATAAGGAGTGCCCAGTGTACGGCAAGCAAAGCTTGTAGGGGTAATTTGATTAATTAAATCTCCTGCAAGTACGAATTGAATATCATCTTTACGAAGTTTTGCTTTTTCAGTTGCGCGACTACAAGCTTCTTCGAATAAAATTTTATGTGCTTTTTCATAGGAATCTTGTCCGAGCCATAAATCTTCATGGAGGGTATCGAAGTCTTCTGGGATTTTCCCTTTTGCTTCAAATGGCCCCCCAACGACTCCTGTCGAAATAATAACTGGTTTGTTTTCAAATACCCACGTTCGGTGCCCTTGTAACATTTATAGCCCTCCCCATTGAACGAGAATCGTTTTAATAAGTGCGATGACGAAAGCAGAAAATACACCAAATAAAATAACAGAACCAGCTAATTTGAACATGTTACCACCAACGCCGAGTACAAATCCTTCCGTTCGGTGTTCGATACATGCGGCAATAACAGAGTTACCAAATCCAGTAACAGGTACAGCTGTACCAGCACCGGCAAACTGCCCAAAACGATCGTATATACCAAATCCAGTTAGTAACATAGAAATAAAAATAAGAGTTGCGACGGTTGGATTTCCTGCCGAACGTTCAGTGAAATCGAAATAAGTAATATAAAAAGTAGAGATTAGTTGTCCTATGAAGCAAATAAAACCACCGACGAAAAAGGCTTTTATACAATTTTTTAAGACAGGTCGTTTCGGTTCGCGTTCTTGTTCGAATTTTTTATACTCCTGTTGTACAGGGGTTAAGTTTTTATCTTTACTAGACATTGCAATCCTTCCTTTTCTTTTAAAAAGCGTTAAGTGTTAGACTCCATTTTTTTGCCGATGAATTTTAATTGCTTATTAATTTCATCTTTAGATACTTCTTTTTTCTTAATTTTGTTTTCAAGTTTTTCGAGTAACATAAAGATTTTTTTATCTGTACTTACACGAACATCGAAAGTGGGGTATTCATCACTTAATTGCTTTTGAAGTTTGCTGCGCAGCGGTTTTAATCCAAACCTTTCGTGATGCTCAGGTGTAACTGCTATGTAGAGATCTAAATTTGAATTCACTGCTGTGCTTTTTATAATTTCATCCATAGCGAGAGCTCTTTTCTTCGCTCCTTGTGATATAGATTGATTAAAGGATTCCGTACTCGTCTTTGTTAACTTTGGACCTTTTTCTTTCTCCGTTCGTTTTGCTTCTTCTTTCACTTTTTTATCTAAAGGACTATTATTACATCCGGTAAAAGAGCTAAATAGAAGTGCAAATAATGCGGTTATGAGGCCGAGTTTTCGCATAATTATCATTCCATTTCTATTGCAATATGTAATGTGATAGAAAAAGGATGACTGCATATCATCCTTTTTCTATTTCACAGCAAGACGGATGCGTTATTGCTGTGAGTATTGTGGTTCTTCTTGTTGGACTTCTTCAACGCGTGGGTTTAAAGAATCGATAATCGTTTGTGTTTGCTGCGCAGCTGTTTGGAAAAGTTGCTTAGCTTGTTGGTTATCCGTATCAAGAGCGAATCCCTCTAAGCTAGCTTGTGCACTTTTTAATCCAGAAACAGTTTGCTTTAATTTTGTAATTACAGTCATTGAATGAAGCCCCCTTTGGAATATCAATTCATAGGTTATAATTTGTGAGTTGGGGTGAATTTATGATTGGAAAATTTAGGGTGGAATAGATTTTATATGATTTTAGCTAAGATGCATAAGGTATTACGGGGATATTTTTATTGATTTAGATGGATTTTATTGCTATTATTATGAGAAGAAAATGAAGTGTTTTCTATAATCATGCGCCCATAGCTCAGTCGGATAGAGCGGTGGTTTCCGGTACCACGTCTGCCGGGGGTTCGAATCCCTCTGGGCGCGTCAAAAAGTCCTAACTTACGTTTTGTAGGTTAGGACTTTTTTTATTTCCCTCTTGTTATATCTAGTAATAAGATTTACTATTAGTACTTGATAATAATTTTGACCTTAATATTTTCTTTCAATATTATTCAAATTTCGGTTGTAAGTTGTAAATCTCATTAATACATATAAATTAATAATATTTTGGAATGGGTGTCTGCGTGAGGATTCTCCTTTTACCAAACTTATTGTACAATAGAAACAAGGGGGAGATTAGTTTGAAGGCAAGTCTTTTACAAGAACAAAGCTTACGTTTGGCAATGACACAAGAGTTAAGGCAAGCGATTACAATGCTCCAGTATAATGTACAAGAATTATCGGAGTTTTTGTATGAGCAATCGTTAGAGAATCCCCTTATTGAGTTAGGTGGTTTTGAGAGGGAGAAGAAAAAAAGCTCTAACACAAGTAAAAGTACCAGCAAACAAATCGAGAATCAGATGGAAATCTACAGTGTGGATTCTACAACGATTCAGCAACATTTATTAAATCAAATACAGTATTATAAAATAAATGAAGAAGAGCGGAAAGTGGCTTCTTTCATTATTATGAACATGGATGGAAACGGGTATTTACAAGAAACGAATGAAGAGTTAGCAGAGCTCCTTTCTGCGCATATTCATGTAGTTGACCGCTCTGTAGAGCTTGTCCAATCACTGGAGCCAGCAGGGGTAGGGGCGCGTAATATTCAGGAATGTTTAACCTTACAATTGAAGCGCTTACAAAGACGTAATGGATTAGCAGAAGAGGTTGTAGAAGATCATTTCGCTTATTTTGTGAAGAAAGATTGGCGAAAGCTCGTTCAAGTGTTGAAGTGTAGCAATGAAGAATTGCAGAGTGCGGTAAATTGTATAACGTCATTACAACCAAAACCAGGTCTTGCATTTTCTTCAGATAAGCCACTTTATATTGTTCCTGATATGGCAGTAAAAAAAGAAGATGATCGCCTCGTTTTGCAAATGAATGAGAGAAATATGCCGAGAATTGAAATTCACTCTGAATATAGTGCGCTTCTTAATAATAGTGAAAGTGAAGTAGCATCTTATGTATCAGAAAAGTATCAGCATGTGCAGTGGATTATGCGCAGTTTGAAGCAGAGAAAACAGACGCTTCTGCAAGTGATGAATATTATTATGGAAAAACAACGTGATTTCTTCTGGAAAGGTCCAGAGTATTTAAGACCGCTCGCTTTAAAAGAGGTAGCAGAAGAGTTAAGTGTGCATGAATCGACAATTAGTCGTGCGACGCGAAATAAATATGTGCAAACACCACACGGTTTATTTGAGATGAAATCGTTCTTTAGCAATGCCGTTTCGACGACTGAAGATGAAGCAGTTTCTACAAAACGTGTAAAACAATTTATTCAAACGCTTATTGGGGCAGAGGATAAGAAAAAGCCACTTTCAGATCAAAAGATTTCAAAATTATTAGAAGAAGAGCATGAAATTGTTATTTCTCGAAGAACAGTGGCGAAGTATAGAGAACAAATGCATATCCCAGCTTCGTCATTAAGAAAAACGATTGGATAGGTGAAGAAGATGAAAGTTGTACTGTATACCAAAAAAGATTGTGGCCTTTGCGTGAAGGCGAAACAAGTTTTACAGGAAGTACAATGTGAATATTCTTTTCAAATCGAGGAAATAGATATATATGAAGATAATGACCTTTTAGAAAAATATCATTTAATGATTCCGGTTGTAGAAATGGACGGAAAACAAGTAGAATATGGTAACATTCACAAAGGTGTCATAATAAACTATATAAAGAATGCAGTTAAGAGTTGAATAAGTTTCTATCTCCTGTTACAATAATACACGTAGCAGGGATTATTTTTTTAACCTATGTGGGACACAAAATGTCACTACGGGACGTAAAGTGACCACGAGGGGAAATGAACCGATGTAGTGAGGAGAAAAGATATGCGCTCATGGATTCAGAACACAAAAAAATTATTACCTGATCTGCTACCTGTTATGCAAACGAGAATGCAAATTCTTCAATACATTAGGCTCATGCAGCCGATTGGAAGAAGAAACTTATCAGCAAGTCTCGGTATGACAGAACGAGTATTGCGAAGTGAAGTACAAGTTTTGAAAGAACAAAACTTAGTTCACGTCGCTTCTTCTGGAATGACTTTGACAGAAGAAGGAACAGCTTTAGTTCTTGCTTTGGAAGACTTTATGAAAGAAATTTCCGGGTTAAAGGTTTTAGAAAAGCAACTTAAGGAAACATTAGACTTGGATGAAGTTTTCGTTGTCCCTGGCGATAGTGATGAATCACCTTGGGTCAAACTGGAGATGGGCCGTGCTTGTGTGACTTGTATAAAAGACCGTCTGACAGCGAATAATATCGTTGCTGTGGCTGGAGGAACTACGCTAGCTGCTGCTGCGGACATGATGCAACTTGATTGCAAAGATTTACATATGCTATTTGTCCCAGCACGTGGTGGAATTGGAGAAGGCGTCGAGTTAGAAGCCAATACCATTTGTGCCAAGATGGCGCAAAATACGATGAGTAATTATCGCTTATTGTATGTTCCAGACCATGTTAGCAGCGAAGCATATGCGTCTATTGTGACAGAGCCTTCCGTGAAAGAAGTTCTTGAGTTGATTCGATCTTCCAATATCGTCATTCATGGAATAGGTGATGCGTTAACAATGGCACGTCGCAGAAGTACTTCAGAAGCAGATTGGTTAAAGATTCAGGCAAGCGAAGCAGTTGGCGAAGCTTTCGGTTACTACTTTAATGAAGAAGGAAATGTTGTTCATAAAGTAAGAACAGTTGGTATGCAACTAGAGGACTTACAAAATGTATCTCACGTTGTTGCAGTCGCTGGAGGTTCTTCAAAGGCAAAAGCAATACAGGCTGTAATTAAACAAGGACACACTTCAATTCTAATTACAGATGAAGGTGCAGCAAAACAGTTAACAAAGGGTTTTACCCTTTAATATAATCCCCCAAGGAGGAAATTCAAATGACTAAAATTGGTATTAATGGATTTGGACGTATCGGACGTAACGTATTCCGCGCAGCTCTTAACAACTCTGAGGTAGAAGTAGTAGCAATCAACGATTTAACAGATGCTAAAACATTAGCTCACCTTTTAAAATATGACACAGTTCACGGAACTTTAAATGCAGAAGTATCTGCTAACGAAAACAGCATCGTTGTTAACGGTAAAGAAATTAAAGTTATCGCTGAGCGTGACCCAGCTCAATTACCATGGAGCGACTACGGAGTAGAAGTAGTAGTAGAATCTACTGGCCGTTTCACTAAAAAATCAGACGCTGAGAAACACTTAGGTGGATCAGTTAAGAAAGTTATCATCTCAGCTCCAGCTTCTGACGAAGATATCACTGTAGTTATGGGTGTTAACCACGAACAATACGATGCAGCTAACCACAACGTAGTATCTAACGCTTCTTGTACTACAAACTGTCTAGCTCCATTCGCTAAAGTATTAAACGAAAAATTCGGCGTAAAACGCGGAATGATGACAACAATTCACTCTTACACTAACGACCAACAAATCTTAGACTTACCACACAAAGATTTACGTCGTGCTCGTGCAGCAGCTGAAAACATGATCCCAACATCTACTGGTGCAGCTAAAGCTGTAGCATTAGTATTACCAGAACTTAAAGGTAAATTAAACGGTGGCGCTGTACGTGTTCCAACTGCTAACGTTTCTCTAGTTGACCTAGTTGTTGAACTTGACAAAGAAGTAACAGTTGAAGAAGTAAATGCAGCATTCAAAGCAGCAGCTGAAGGCGAATTAAAAGGTATCCTTGGATACAGCGAAGAGCCATTAGTATCTATCGACTATAACGGATGTACAGCTTCTTCTACAATCGATGCATTATCTACAATGGTAATGGAAGGTAACATGGTTAAAGTACTTTCTTGGTACGATAACGAAACTGGTTACTCTAACCGCGTAGTAGACCTAGCAGCTTACATGACTTCAAAAGGTCTTTAATTCTTAATTATATAAGTTATCAATGACAAAACGAGGGAGAGGGTTTGTTCCCTCTCTCTCTTCTTTCGTTTTAAAAGCAAATGTGTTAAGCTTTTGAGTGGGTTTTGTCAATCCTAACTAGTAGTCGGAGGGAAATCCAATGAACAAAAAATCAATTCGTGACGTAGATTTAAAAGGTAAGCGTGTATTTTGCCGCGTTGATTTCAACGTACCTATGAAAGAAGGCAAAATTACAGATGAAACTCGTATCCGTGCAGCTCTTCCTACAATTCAATATTTAGTAGAGCAAGGTGCGAAAGTTATTTTAGCAAGTCACTTAGGCCGTCCAAAAGGTCAAGTAGTAGAAGAAATGCGTTTAACTCCAGTAGCAGCACGTTTAGGCGAGCTTCTTGGTAAAGACGTTAAAAAAGCGGATGAAGCATTCGGACCAGTTGCACAAGAAATGGTTGCAGCAATGAACGAAGGCGACGTATTAGTTCTTGAAAACGTACGTTTCTATGCGGGCGAAGAAAAGAACGATGCAGAACTTGCGAAAGAATTTGCAGCACTTGCTGACATCTTCGTAAACGATGCATTCGGTGCAGCTCACCGTGCTCACGCTTCTACAGCAGGTATCGCAGACTACCTACCAGCAGTATCTGGTCTATTAATGGAAAAAGAGTTAGATGTACTTGGTAAAGCACTTTCTAACCCAGAACGTCCATTTACAGCTATCATCGGTGGTGCGAAAGTAAAAGACAAAATCGGTGTAATTCGTCATCTATTAGACAAAGTAGATAACTTAATCATCGGTGGAGGACTTGCTTACACATTCGTTAAAGCTTTAGGTCATGAAATTGGTCTATCTCTATGTGAAGACGACAAGATTGAACTAGCTAAAGAATTTATGCAACTTGCAAAAGAAAAAGGCGTAAACTTCTACATGCCAGTTGATGTTGTAATCACTGAGGAATTCTCTGAAACTGCAACAACTAAAATCGTTGGTATCGACTCTATCCCTTCTAACTGGGAAGGCGTGGACATCGGTCCTAAAACACGTGAAATTTATGCAGATGTAATTAAAAATTCTAAGCTTGTTGTATGGAATGGACCAATGGGTGTATTCGAAATGACTCCATTCGCAGAAGGTACAAAAGCAGTAGGACAAGCATTAGCAGATGCAGAAGATACATACTCTGTTATCGGCGGTGGTGACTCTGCAGCAGCTGTTGAAAAATTCGGTATGGCTGATAAAATGAGCCACATTTCTACTGGCGGCGGTGCGTCATTAGAATTCATGGAAGGTAAAGAGCTTCCAGGTGTAGTTTGTCTTAACGACAAATAAGTAGCAGCCAAAGAAAAAGGACGGTGCAAAGCATGCGTAAACCAATTATCGCAGGTAACTGGAAAATGAATAAAACTCTATCAGAAGCAGTTAGCTTCGTAGAGGAAGTTAAAGGTCAAATCCCAGCAGCTTCAGCTGTTGATGCAGTAGTTTGCTCTC
This sequence comes from Bacillus sp. SRB3LM, assembly GCF_015712745.1. Taxonomy (NCBI): domain Bacteria; kingdom Bacillati; phylum Bacillota; class Bacilli; order Caryophanales; family Bacillaceae; genus Bacillus; species Bacillus sp. SRB3LM. Next base: position 14,325 of record NZ_VWVQ01000114.1, on the reverse strand, counting down.
CAGCTCTATTCTTAGAGCGCCTTGTAGCAGCAACTGAAGGAACTGACTTACAAGTAGGTGCACAAAACATGCACTTCGAAAAAAATGGTGCATTCACTGGCGAAATTAGCCCAGTAGCACTTAGCGACTTAAAAGTTGGCTATGTAGTACTTGGCCACTCTGAGCGTCGTGAAATGTTTGCTGAAACAGATGAGTCAGTAAACAAAAAGACTATCGCAGCATTTGAACATGGTTTAACACCAATTGTATGTTGTGGTGAGACTTTAGAAGAGCGCGAAAGCGGAAAAACATTTGATCTAGTAGCAGGTCAAGTGACAAAAGCACTTGCAGGTTTAACAGAAGAGCAAGTTAAAGCAACTGTTATCGCTTATGAGCCAATCTGGGCTATCGGTACAGGTAAATCTTCTTCTTCTGCAGATGCAAACGAAGTATGTGCGCACATCCGTAAAGTTGTTGCAGAAGCTGTTTCTCCAGAAGCTGCAGAAGCTGTTCGTATCCAATACGGCGGTAGCGTAAAACCAGAAAACATTAAAGAGTATATGGCACAATCTGACATCGACGGCGCTTTAGTTGGCGGTGCTAGCTTAGAGCCTGCTTCGTTCTTAGGTCTTCTGGGGGCGGTAAAATGAGAAAGCCAACAGCTTTAATCATTCTTGACGGTTTCGGACTTCGTGAAGAAACTTACGGGAATGCTGTAGCACAAGCTAAGAAACCTAATTTTGATGGTTACTGGAATAAATTCCCTCACACAACGCTTACAGCTTGTGGCGAGGCAGTAGGTCTTCCAGAAGGTCAAATGGGTAACTCTGAGGTTGGTCACTTAAATATTGGTGCTGGCCGCATTGTATATCAAAGCTTAACACGCGTTAACGTTGCAATTCGTGAAGGTGAGTTCGATAAGAACGAAACGTTCCAAAGTGCAATTAAAAGCGTAAAAGAAAAAGGTACTGCACTTCATTTATTCGGTTTACTTTCTGACGGTGGTGTGCACAGTCACATGAATCACATGTTTGCTCTTCTTCGCTTAGCAGCTAAAGAAGGCGTTGAGAAAGTATACATTCATGCATTCTTAGATGGCCGCGATGTTGGACCAAAAACAGCACAAAGCTATATCGATGCAACAAATGAAGTAATTAAAGAAACAGGAGTAGGACAATTCGCGACTATCTCTGGTCGTTATTACTCCATGGACCGTGACAAGCGTTGGGATCGCGTAGAAAAATGTTACCGTGCTATGGTGAATGGTGAAGGCCCTACTTATAAATCAGCACAAGAGTGTGTAGAAGACTCTTATGCGAACGGTATCTATGATGAATTCGTATTGCCGTCTGTAATTGTTAACGAAGATAACACGCCAGTTGCAACAATCAATGATGATGATGCAGTTATCTTCTATAACTTCCGTCCAGACCGTGCAATTCAAATTGCTCGTGTATTTACAAACGAAGACTTCCGTGAGTTCGATCGTGGTGAAAAAGTACCTCACATTCCAGAATTCGTATGTATGACACACTTCAGTGAAACTGTAGATGGTTACGTGGCATTCAAGCCAATGAACCTTGATAACACTTTAGGTGAAGTTGTTGCGCAAGCGGGATTAAAGCAACTTCGCATCGCGGAAACTGAAAAGTATCCGCACGTTACATTCTTCTTTAGCGGTGGTCGTGAGGCTGAATTCCCAGGAGAAGAGCGTATCTTAATTAACTCACCGAAGGTTGCAACATATGACTTGAAACCTGAAATGAGCATTTACGAAGTAACGGACGCTTTAGTAAATGAAATCGAAAATGATAAACATGATGTTATCATTCTTAACTTTGCGAACTGTGATATGGTTGGCCATTCTGGGATGATGGAACCAACAATTAAAGCAGTAGAAGCAACTGACGAATGTTTAGGAAAAGTTGTAGAAGCGATTCTTGCAAAAGATGGTGTAGCACTTATTACTGCTGACCATGGTAATGCGGATGAAGAATTAACTTCTGAAGGAGAGCCAATGACAGCTCATACAACTAACCCGGTTCCTTTCATCGTTACTAAGAACGACGTAGAATTACGTGAAGATGGTATCTTAGGTGATATCGCTCCAACAATGCTTACACTTCTTGGTGTTGAGCAACCGAAAGAAATGACAGGTAAAACAATTATTAAATAATTTGCTTATATAAAAAGGAGAGAATTTATTATGTCAACAATTATTGATGTTTATGCTCGCGAAGTCCTTGACTCTCGTGGTAACCCAACTGTAGAAGTAGAAGTTTACACAGAAAGCGGCGCTTTCGGACGCGCTATCGTACCAAGTGGTGCATCTACTGGTGAGCACGAAGCAGTAGAATTACGTGACGGTGACAAATCTCGTTACCTTGGTAAAGGTGTTGTTAACGCAGTAAACAACGTTAACGAAATTATCGCTCCAGAAATCGCTGGTTTCGATGTAACTGACCAAGCTGGTATCGACCGCGCTATGATCGAATTAGATGGCACTCCAAACAAAGGTAAACTAGGCGCTAACGCTATCCTTGGTGTATCTATGGCAGTAGCTCACGCAGCAGCTGACTTCGTAGGTCTTCCATTATACCGTTACCTTGGTGGATTCAATGCAAAACAATTACCAACTCCAATGATGAACATCATCAACGGTGGTTCTCACGCTGATAACAACGTTGACTTCCAAGAGTTCATGATCTTACCAGTTGGTGCTCCAACATTCAAAGAATCAATCCGTATGGGTGCTGAAGTATTCCATGCACTTAAAGCTGTATTACATGACAAAGGTCTTAACACTGCAGTAGGTGACGAAGGTGGATTCGCTCCAAACCTTGGTTCTAACCGTGAAGCTTTAGAAGTAATCATCGAAGCTATCGAAAAAGCTGGTTACAAAGCTGGCGAGAACGTATTCTTAGGAATGGACGTTGCTTCTTCTGAGTTCTACAACAAAGAAACTGGTAAATATGACCTTGCAGGCGAAGGCCGTACTGGCTTAACTTCTGCAGAAATGGTTGATTTCTATGAAGAGCTTTGCAAAGACTTCCCAATCATCTCTATCGAAGATGGTTTAGACGAAAACGACTGGGATGGTCACAAATTATTAACTGAGCGTATCGGTGATAAAGTACAATTAGTTGGTGACGACTTATTCGTAACTAACACTCAAAAACTTGCTGAAGGTATCGAAAAAGGTATCTCTAACTCAATCTTAATTAAAGTTAACCAAATCGGTACTTTAACTGAGACTTTCGAAGCTATCGAAATGGCTAAACGTGCTGGTTACACAGCAGTTGTATCTCACCGTTCTGGTGAAACTGAAGATGCTACAATCGCTGACATCGCAGTTGCAACTAACGCTGGCCAAATCAAAACTGGTTCTATGAGCCGTACTGACCGTATTGCTAAGTACAACCAATTATTACGCATCGAAGACGAACTAGGCGAAATCGCTGTTTACGATGGTATCAAATCTTTCTATAACATCAAACGATAATTGTAGAAAATAAACGACAGACCGTGAGAAATCACGGTCTGTTTTTTTATGCTAAAATTGTTCACCCGTCATAAGTGACATGAAATGTTTGAAGAAGCGGTTATAGTCAAAATCAATTGCAATTTGATGAACCGGCCAATCAATAAATGGCTTCTGGTTCACTAGAGAGCGAAATTCCCCTATGCTTGCTCCTTGTGCAGAGGATTCTGTCATGACAACAATAGGTGATTTATGATACGTGAACATAGAGTTATCAAATAAAGCGAGTATTGGCATTGTGTCATGGAATGGGCTCCCCTTTAAATGTGGTAGGGCGTCTTTATAATATCCGTAGTAATAATGATCAAATAACGGTTTGACAAGTGGAGCTTTTCCTTTTACCTCAATGTATTCTGCCATTTCTGGTGTAATGATGGAGTATTGAGTGACGTTTAATGGGTATATGTACATGTTAACTGCGGATTGAAGGACTATATTAGCGGCAGTAGGATCGCCATAAAAGTTTGCTTCGGAAATAGGGGTAACATTACCAGGATGTAAAAAGGTACCGCCCATTACGTAGTAAGATTTAATTTGTTTCATTAACTGTTTGCACATGATAAACAAAATTGCTAGGGAGGTAAGTCTTCCTAAACTCACAATGATTAATTCATCTTTATACTGTTCAATAAGAGGAATGACTTCAAAAAAATTCTCCATTTCTCCGTTAGTCACATTCACCTTTGGAATAATTGGACCGAGCCCCTGTTTCCCATGTACATCCGTAAAAAACGCAGGTGGGGCACCAGTAAGGGGACGTTCTGAACCACCGAATATCTTGATATTTCTATTCTTTGTTTCGTTATTAAAAAAATGAGCATTTTCTACGGCCGTTTTTTTTGGAACATTGCCGTAATCAGCAACGATACCGACGATTTCTATTTCGTCGATAAAGAATGCTAAGAGGAGAGCCATCGTATCATCAATCCCAGGATCACAAAAAATGAGAACTTTTTTGGGCATATGTTCACCACCTATCTTGTTTATCCCGTACAAATCCGCTTGGTGAGGGCTAATAATTAATGGGGATGAGGAAAACCTCAATGATTAAAGTTTCACTTTATATATATGTAAGTTTAAGGATAAAAAGATTATTTTATTGAAATAATAGTCTTTTAAATTCAGAAAATAAAAACTTTTTATATTAGGTCAATGTTTTTGACATAATTTTTGTTTAGAAATGCAGTCATATCAAGGTTGTAAGCGTATAACATAGGCTGTTTTTGCTGTCAAGTTGATAAATTGCAGCTTTTTACAATTTATACTATGATAAAGATATTAACAGAAGATCGTATAAACATGAGGGATGATGAACATGAAATTTACAAAGATTCTTGTCCAAATTGCTGCTCTTTACGTGTTTTATATGGTTGGAACTTGGGTGCAAGAAATGTTAAATATTCCGATTCCAGGAAGTTTGATTGGAATGTTCCTCTTACTTGTTTTACTTAGCCTAAAAGTTCTTCCAGTGAAATGGTTCGATTTAGGAGCAGAAACACTCGTTGCTATTATGCCGTTTTTATTAATTCCGCCAACGCTTGGCCTAATGAATTACGGTGCTTTTTTTATGAGTAAAGGAATTTCTCTTTTCATTACAGTTGTAGCGAGTACATTTTTAATTATTATTGTCGCAGGACATACAGGACAATATCTTGCGAATAGGAAGGAAAGAGAGTCGCGATGAGCCAAATATTAATCGGAATCGGTTGGGTTCTTTTTACGGTGCTATTATATCAATTATCTAAAAAAATCTATAAATTATTTCCAACACCATTCACCATCCCAATGCTTGTAGCAACAGGATTAATGGCTTTCCTATTTATCGTGCTTGATATACCATATCAACATTATATGGAAAGTGGTGGTGGCTGGATTGCAAAGTTACTTGGACCCGGTGTTGTAGCATTTGCAATTCCTCTTTATAAACAACGTCATGTTCTGCAAAAATATGTTGTACCGATTGCTGGTGGCGTATTAGTAGGTACAACAGTTGCAATCGCTAGTGATTTTGCCATTGCTTCACTTATGGGAACAGATAAAAGCTTAATCTTATCCTCTTTACCAAAATCGGTGACAATGCCAGTTGCGATGAGTGTTTCAGAGCAAGTCGGTGGTGTACCTTCCTTAACAGCAGCTTTCGTTGTTATCGCGGGTATTACTGGAACCATTACAGGACCTCTTTTATTAAAATGGAGCCGTGTTACAAACTCAGTTGGTAAAGGTATCGGATTTGGATGTGCGTCTCATATTATGGGTGTTATGAGTGCGATGAAAAATAACGAACATGAAGGTGTTATTGGATCGGTAACAATGACATTAACAGCAATTTTGACATGTTTACTTGGACCGTTATTTGCAATGATGTTTATGTAATAGAAGAAAAGCGAGAGCGACTCTATAGCTCTCGCTTTTCTATAGGATTTATGCTACAGTTACAATAACTGAATCTTTGTAGGAGGTACGCCAAGTGCATACGTTATTATCAGTTTTACTTATTATTGTATCGATTTTAATGATTGTTATGGTACTTATGCAATCTAGTAATAGCTCAGGCCTTTCAGGTGCAATTTCAGGCGGTGCAGAGCAATTATTTGGTAAGCAAAAAGCACGTGGAATTGAAGCGGTATTAAACCGTATTACAATTGTTTTAGCTGTATTGTTCTTTGTATTAACAATTGCTGTTACGTACTTAAACTTATAGAATTGAAAGAAGAAGCGTTAGTAAGATGTACTAATGGTTCTTCTTTTTTTGTTTTACCATTTGAAAGATGTTTCTAATTAGATTATAGAAATATAAATATGGTACACTAGATATAGAAAGAATACGACTAGATTACAGAAGAGAAAGAGGAGAAGTACATGATGAAATTAGCATCTCCGAAACCATTTACATTTGAGGGTGGAGACCGCGCTGTTTTATTACTACATGGATTCACAGGGAACTCAGCTGATGTACGTATGTTAGGGCGTTTCTTAGAAAAGAAAGGCTATACTTGTCATGCGCCAATTTATAAAGGGCACGGTGTACCACCAGAAGAGCTTGTTCATACAGGGCCTGAAGATTGGTGGCAAGATGTAACGGAGGCATATCAGCTTTTAAAAGATAAAGGTTTTGAGAAAATTGCTGTTGTTGGATTGTCACTTGGCGGCGTATTTTCTTTAAAATTAGGTTATACAGTACCTGTTTTAGGTGTGGTACCAATGTGTGCACCGATGTATATTAAGAGCGAAGAAACTATGTACCAAGGTATATTGGCATATGCCCGCGAATATAAAAAACGTGAGCAAAAATCACTAGAACAAATCGAACAAGAAATGTTGGAATTCCAAAAGACACCAATGAATACATTAAAAGCATTACAACAATTAATTGCTGACGTACGTAACAATGTGGATATGATTTATGCGCCAACATTTGTTGTACAAGCGCGTCATGATGAAATGATTAATACAGATAGTGCTAACATTATTTATAACGGTGTAGAATCTACGTTAAAAGACATTAAATGGTATGAAGACTCTACGCATGTCATTACACTTGATAAACAACGTGACGAGCTACATGAGGATGTATATAACTTCTTGGAGCAACTAGATTGGTAAGATCTAGTTGCCTCTTTTTTTCATAAGGAATTTTTTGTGAAAACTGTAAAAATCATAAGGGGAGTATTGAAGTTTCGCTTTATACATCCCCTATCTTTCGGATACACTAAATAATATAAGGTTTTAAAGGAGGTATTTTTGCTTGGAAGAAATCATACAAGAACATATTGATAAGTTGTTATTATTTATGAGAGAAGAAGCGTATAAACCGTTAACGATACAAGAGTTAGAAGAGGCATTTGGAATTGAAGGTTCTGAGGGCTTTAAAGATTTCGTAAAGGCACTTGTAACGATGGAAGAGAAGGGGCTTGTTGTTCGTACACGTAGCAACCGTTACGGTCTTCCTGAAAAGATGAATTTAGTAAGAGGTAAGTTAATTGGACATGCACGTGGCTTTGCTTTCGTTGTACCAGAAGAGAAGAAAACTGGAGACGATGATCTTTTCATCCCGCCTACAGAATTAAACGGTGCACTTCATGGCGATACAGTATTAGCACGCCTTAGTTCTCAATCAAGCGGTTCACGTCAAGAAGGTTCAATTGTACGCATTTTAGAACGTGGCACGAAAGAGCTAGTTGGTACATATACAGAATCGAAAAACTTTGGCTTTGTTATACCTGACAATAAGCGCTGGACAAGTGATATTTTCGTATTGAAAAGTGCGTCAATGGGAGCTGTAGAAGGTCATAAAGTAGTTGTGAAAATTACGAGCTACCCAGAGAATCGTTTAAGCGCAGAAGGTGAAGTTATTCAAATTCTAGGTCATAAAAATGATCCAGGAGTAGATATTTTATCTGTCATTCATAAACATCATTTACCTTTGGCATTCCCTGAGGAAGTGATGGAGCATGCAAACAGTGTACCAGAAACGATTTCAGAAGAAGATTTAAAGGATCGCCGCGATTTACGTGATCAAATGATCGTAACGATTGATGGTGCAGATGCAAAAGATTTAGATGACGCTGTTACAGTAACGAAGCTTGAGAACGGTAACTACAAGCTTGGCGTTCATATTGCGGATGTAAGTCATTACGTTCAAGAAGGTTCTCCAATTGATGTAGAAGCAGCAGAAAGAGCGACGAGTGTGTATCTTGTTGACCGTGTAATTCCGATGATTCCACATCGTCTATCTAACGGTATTTGTTCATTAAATCCGAAAGTAGACCGTCTGACATTATCTTGTGAAATGGAAATCAACAACTTAGGTGATGTTGTTAAACACGAGATTTTCCAAAGTGTGATTAAAACGACAGAGCGTATGACGTATGCTGATGTAAGAAGCATTTTAGAAGATGAGGACGAAGAGTTAATTAAGCGTTATGAGCCGCTCGTACCGATGTTTAAAGAGATGGGCCAATTGGCACAAATTTTACGTGAAAAACGTATGCGTCGTGGTGCAATTGACTTTGACTTTAAAGAAGCGAAAGTATTAGTGGATGAAGAAGGAAAACCGACAGACGTTGTTATGCGCGATCGTTCTGTATCAGAGAAGTTAATTGAAGAATTTATGCTTGTTGCGAATGAAACAGTAGCAGAGCACTTCCACTGGATGAACGTACCGTTTATGTACCGTGTCCATGAAGATCCGAAAGAAGATAAGCTTGAGCGTTTCTTCGAGTTTGTAACGAACTTCGGATATGCGGTAAAAGGACGTGCGAATGAAGTGCACCCTCGTGCGCTGCAACAAATTCTTGAAATGGTTCAAGGACAGCCAGAAGAAGTAGTTATTTCAACAGTTATGCTTCGTTCTATGAAGCAAGCTCGTTACGATGCGGATAGTTTAGGACATTTCGGTTTATCAACTGAGTTCTACACACATTTCACATCACCAATTCGTCGTTACCCAGATACAATCGTTCATAGATTAATTCGTGAATACATTATTAATGGTAAAGTCGACAACGAAACGCAAGCAAAATGGCGTGAAAAATTACCTGAGATTGCAGAGCACTCTTCTAATATGGAACGCCGTGCTGTTGAAGCAGAGCGTGAAACAGATGAGATGAAAAAAGCAGAGTATATGGTTGATAAGATCGGTGAAGAGTATGACGGTATGATTAGTTCTGTAACAAACTTCGGTTTATTCGTAGAGCTTCCAAATACAATTGAAGGTCTTGTACACGTTAGCTACTTAACGGATGATTACTATCGTTATGATGAGCAGCATTTCGCTATGATCGGAGAACGTACAGGAAACGTATTCCGCATCGGTGATGAAATTACAATTCGCGTTATTAACGTAAACAAAGACGAGCGTGCAATCGACTTTGAAATCGTTGGCATGAAAGGCACACCTCGCCGTAAGTTCAAAGATCGTCCAGTCGTTATCGAGCAGCCAAGAACAGGCAGAAAGAAACGCGGTGGACGTAGCGAGCGCAGTAATGAGCGCGGCGGTGAACGTGGCACAGGTAGAAAATTTGACCGTGGTGGTAAAGGAAAAGGAAGAGGATCTGCATCGGCATCCACATCCGCTAGCCAGCCAGGGAAAAAAGACGGTAACGGCAAGAAGAAAAAAGCATTCTTCGAAAACGTACCAGGATTCAAGAAGAAAAAGAAAAAGCGTAAGTAAGAAAAGGGTGGCTTCGCTTTGATCAAAAGCGGGGCCGTTTTCTTTTTTCTTCGTGGCTTGAGAGCGAGCCACTTTCGCTTTTTATTAACATTTGTTACAATAGTAAAAATAGAGGAGGGACGTTATATGCCAAAGGGTACAGGTAAGGTTATTGCACAAAATAAAAAAGCATTTCATGATTATTTCATCGAAGAAACATACGAAGCAGGGCTTGTCCTTCAAGGAACGGAAATTAAGTCGATTCGCGCTGGACGCGTAAACTTGAAAGATGCGTTTGCACGTGTACATAATGGTGAAGTATGGGTTCATAATATGCACATTAATACGTACGAACAAGGGAATCGTTTCAACCATGATCCACTTCGTACGAGAAAATTACTTCTGCATAAAAAAGAAATTGATAAACTAGCGGGTGCTGCAAAAGAAACAGGTTACGCATTAGTTCCACTTAGAATTTATTTGAAAAATGGATTTGCAAAAATGGCACTTGGTTTAGCAAAAGGTAAGAAGCAATACGATAAACGTCACGATTTAAAAGAGAAAGAAGCTAAACGTGAAATTGCACGCGCGTTCCGTGATCGCCAAAAGATGTAATACATATATTTACATTTGTAAAATGGAGCGCGTATGTTATAATAACTTATGTAAGGTTGTTGCACATTGAAAAACAGCTCTTAGTAGCTATCACGATATTTTCTTCGTATGCTCCATTTTTATCATGGGGACGTTACGGATTCGACAGGGATAGTTCGAGCTTAGGTTGCGAGTCGAGGGGATCGGCCTCGTTAAAACGTCAAAGCCTATAATTGGCAAACAAAACAATCTTTCTTTAGCTGCTTAATTGCACTAAAGGTTCCTCCCTCCATCGTCCATGTGGTAGGGTAAGGGACTCAAACTAAGTGGACTACGCCGGAGTTCGCCGTCTGAGGACAAAGGAAGAGAATAACCAGACTAGCAACTTGGAAGCCTGTCGATAGGCCGAAGAGTTCGCGAAGTGCTAATATATCGACTACACTCGTAGAAGCTTAAGTGCCGATATTTTTGGACGTGGGTTCGACTCCCACCGTCTCCACCAATACATATTTGGTGGTTTTTTTATTTTGTATGATATGAACCATAATTTTGCCAAATTGGCGAGGTTATGGTCCTTTTTGTTTGTGGCAAATTTATGGTTCTAAAAATAGAATGTATCTAATTTCTTGGTTCTTTCAATTACATCATCAATGCATCTTGTGTGTTATCCCTTAACTATCACAATTTTATCCAGTAAAAGCCCGATTGGTGAGGACTGATAATCAGTGGGGGATAAACATCTCTATTCAATTAATAATTCGCTTTATTCGAATCTTCATATGTTTTGTGTTTTTAACCATACCTATTGTAAGATTATATAGAGTTCTCCTAATAAGCTGTTTTAATGGATTATTTAGGAATCTTAAATTTATAAATCTTAAATTGTTTTTTCGGGATAATTTTTTTATCTAAATAAGTTATATTGAAGTAGAGGTGAACCATCGGTGAGGCAGGTGTTAGTAATTAAGAATGAACGGTCTTCAGCAAAGAAAATTGTAAGCGGTCTAACGCAAGAAGGCTATTTCATTTTAAAACTTCACAATGAAAACCAAGGTTTAAATATAATATATGAACAAGATTGGGATATTATCATATTGGATTGGGACTCATTAAGTATATCGGGACCAGAAATTTGCAGACAAATACGACTTGTTAAAACGACACCGATCATTATTGTGACCGACAATATTTCTAGTAAGGATTGCATAGCAGGGCTACAAGCAGGAGCAGATGATTATATAAGAAAACCATTTGTGAAAGAAGAATTAGTAGCAAGGGTTCAAGCAATTTTAAGGAGAAGTGACTGTATTCAGCAAAATGAGACAAACTTTTATCAGTTTAAAGATCTCTTTGTTGATGCATCTAGTAATATTGTGAAAAAAGGTGGCGAAAATCTCTCGCTTACTAAGCGCGAGTACGATTTACTTGTATTTTTAATCAAGAATAAAAATACAATATTGAGCCGTGAAATGCTTTTGAATCAGGTTTGGGGATATAACGTAGTAGTAAATCCAAATGTAGTAGATTTATATATTGGGTATGTAAGAAGAAAGTTAAAGTGCGAGAAGAAAGAAAGATATATTCAAACGATACATGGCAGAGGTTATTCAATGATTGAATGATAAAATAAGGTAATAGAAAAAAGAGTAAAACTGTGAAGTGACCCCTAAAAGTTAGACACGGTTATTTCATTAGGCAGCTTGATAAAAATGAGTTCGGTATTGTACCGGACTCATTTTTAATTTTGCCTTAATCCGTTTCGTATTATAATAATCTATATATTTTTCTAATTCTATTTTAAAGTGCTCTACATTTTCAAATTCTTTTATGTAGAGGAACTCCGACTTCATAATCCCAAAGAAATTTTCTATTACTGCGTTGTCGTAACAGTTTCCTTTTCGAGACATACTCTGTACGATACCCCTTGATTCAAGTGTGCGGACGTATTGACTCATTTGATAATGCCATCCTTGATCCGAATGCATTAGTAGCTGGTGGTTTTCAGGTAAACGTTCTAATGCTTTCTCTAACATCTCTGAAACAAGTGAATACGTCGGTCTAGAACCAATTGTATAGGTAATAATTTCACCATTATACAAGTCTAATACAGGTGATACATACAGTTTCTCTCCAAACAATTTAAACTCTGTGATGTCCGTTACCCATTTTTGATTCGGGGCATCTGTATAAAAATTACGCTCTAAAATATTAGGTGCAATTTTACCGACTTTCCCTTTATAGGATTTCTATTTCTTCATACGCACAACACACTTTAATCCAAGCTCTTTCATAATGCGCTGAACCTTTTTGTGATTCACTTTCTGATCACGATTCGTTAACTCATCACGAATGCGACGGTAGCCATAACGACCTTCATTTTCCTCATAAATCGCTTTAATTTCAGCTTTCAAATCGGCATCTTGATCCGGACGATTCATTTTCTTTACTAAATCATAATACGTACTCCGTGGAATACCAGCTAGCTCCACGAGTGCCTTCACCGAATATTTATGCCTTAATTCATAGACTACTTGCGCCTTGTCTTGCTTCGTGATTTTTCCTTGTTTTGAACTAAGGCATTCAACTTTTTTAAGTACTCATTTTCCATTTCAAGCTGTTTAATACGTGCTTCAAGTGCTTCGACTGACCCGTCAGCTAAAGTTTGTTTTAATTGTTTATTTGAATCTTTTTTCATGGATGGACGCCCCTTTTTTTTAGATTGAAGGGCATCAATTCCTTGTGTTTCGAGCTGTTTTTTCCAAACAGAAATCGTTGAAGGGGCAGGAATGTTAAAGATAGCTGCCGTCTCAAATAAGGACATACCGTTTTCAATCATAAAGTTTAGTACGTCTAGTTTAAATTGTTGTGTGTAATTTGTACATCGTTTTAGAAAAGCTTCTATACCATTTTGTTTATATTGGTTTACCCAATTCAAAATAATTGTGTCACTTATACCAATCGATTTACCCATTTCTCGATAACTTTCATTTCCGTTCAAATAACGTAGAACGATTTGTATTTTTTCATCAGCTGTAAATTTAGCCATAGAAAAACTGCACCTCCAATTGTTAGACTGTGTCTAACAATTGGGGTGCAGTTCAGTTTCCTCGCTCTTTTTTTATTTGTCATAAACAATATATAGTGAAATTTAAGCGATTCTAAATACAGTAAGGCGGATGTTAGTATTTCCTGTTGCAGGGATCGTAATCTCATTAAGAGTAGATTGGACAGAGATTCTTGCATCAGCTGCTAATGTTTCGATTGTAGTAAATGAAAGTGAGTCGCCTATTAAATTTGAAGAGAAATTATCAGTTGCGACTGCCCCATTAATTGAAATGCCTACTCCAAGAGGAGCGCATCCTGGCGCAGTTGTAGAAATAGATACGCTAATTACATAAATACCACCGTTGACAACTGTAACTGTATCTGTGCCATTAAAGATAATATTGTTTACGTTAATTGCAGTATTGAAAATAAAGTTATTAAATTGTAGTACTGTTTGTTGAATATTGTTTGTTACAACAATTGTTGCTACAGGGAAACTAGGTCCAGTAGGCCCAGTAGGTCCGGTAACTCCTATACCAGTCGCGCCCGTTGGCCCTTGAACACCTTGAGGTCCAGTAGCACCAACAGGTCCTTGAACACCTTGAGGTCCAGTGGCACCGGTAGCACCCGTGTTACCTTGAACACCTTGAGGTCCAGTAGCGCCAGTGTTACCTTGAACACCTTGAGGTCCAGTGGCACCGGTAGCACCCGTGTTACCTTGAGCACCTTGAGGTCCAGTAGCGCCAGTAGCACCAGCAGGTCCTTGAGTACCTTGAGGTCCAGTGGCACCAGTAGCACCCGTGTTACCTTGAACACCTTGAGGTCCAGTGGCACCGGTAGCACCCGTGTTACCTTGAACACCTTGAGGTCCAGTGGCACCGGTAGCACCCGTGTTACCTTGAACACCTTGAGGTCCAGTAGCGCCAGTAGCCCCCGTGTTACCTTGAGCACCTTGAGGTCCAGTGGCACCGGTAGCCCCCGTGTTACCTTGAGCACCTTGAGGTCCAGTGGCACC
>NZ_VWVQ01000113.1:0-797 GCF_015712745.1 Bacillus sp. SRB3LM | reverse complement strand
CACTCATCATTAAATGGAATGACTCCGTATCAGTATTCAAAATCAATTGCATAATCTATTTCATGTTCCAGTTTTTCTTGACCAGGTCACTTTGTTTTTGCCATGCGGTCACTTATAAGGTATCCGTATGTATAGACCCTGTTCACTCAGCGATTTTCATCGCATACATCCTTTTTCTATGACTTGTCCATGTACTATCGTCCCTACACGACATACTGAATGTACTCCCTAGCACCTTAATGCTAGCGATAACCACCCGAACCTTTCAGAGAATCCCTGGGCAAGTTCTCGCCCGCCCTCATCAGATGAACAGGAATCCAATGAGGGATGCTGTTTTTGTAGGCGCATACTCTGTACCCCCCTGCACGACTAACAGCTAGCCACGCCGTAATAAGTTCTTGCTGAACTTATTATGGCTTATCAGTTTTTATTTACGTGGTATCAGGCAATTCCACGTGAACAAAAAACAAAAAAGACATCTCCAATCCTTAAATGACCTGTAACATCAAAAGACTTCTAGGTTTAGAGATGCCCTATATATCTTTTTTGACCACAAAAAATACAATTCTAGCATTTACTAGTTGAATTTTAGTCAAATCATCGATAAAATAGGTATATTGAAGAAGTTTAGTGAAAAGACATAGTTGTTGGTGGTACACTAGCTAGAATAGTCATTCCCGCTATAGGTTGGTAGCCGATAGCATATGAAGTGCACCCCAATTGTTAGACACAGTCTAACAATTGGAGGTGCATTTTTTATGGCTAAATTTTCTTCAAAAGAAAAAATCCAAGCGGTG
>NZ_VWVQ01000112.1:0-1609 GCF_015712745.1 Bacillus sp. SRB3LM | reverse complement strand
GTAGCGGAAAGCTGAGGAACGGGAGTTAATGGCTACGTTATTTTGTTCCTCGGAAAGAGGCGTTTTACCCCTATTTTTTGGTTCTGGTGCAAAATTTCTCAATATCAATAAAATAAAATTCTTGTAAAATATGCTAATACTTACAGCATTTCTATACGACTTTTCCCTCGACACCATAAGCTTTATGCTTATGGTGCTTTTAATTTATCCTTTTTGGCAATAGGCTGAAATCCCTGAGAAAGGCGGTAAAAACAATGGCTACTTTAAAATTGGATACTACTATACAAGCCTATACGAATTATTAGGGGTTTCAATTAAACTCTGTTCAATATATTTTTAAATTCTTATATAAATAAGTTAGGGTTTTAAAACCATTGGAACAGAAGAAAAACTTGAGACATTTACAAGCTGTCCTATATTTCCCAATGATTCTGGTTCAAATGACAAACGAATCATTGAAATCTATTAAGTTCCCAAAATCGATAATAACGGTTATTGGATGATTCCGATGAATATGGCATTCAAAAAAATCTGTTTCATTAAAATACGTATGCTTAAAAATTTTAAAAATAAAACATCTCTTACATTGTGATTGTACCCAAGCAAAAAGGTCGGTTCTTTGAGGTGCATTATACATATGAAATATTCATAATTGATAGAAAAAACTCAAATTCACTTACCAATACTTCAACAAAAATAATCTGCGAAAGGAAAATATAGAACATGGGCTTTCAAAACTTGTTTTAACGAATTAAATGGCTGCACTTTGGTATAAACGAGAACGACAAATAAATGCTTACATTTCACAAAATGTAAGCCTGTTGTTCAAAAAAGTGAAAGCATTCAGCAAAGATACGGTTGTCGTAGGTTATAATACTGGTTGGAAAAAATGACTCGTGGTCTGTATCAAAGTGAATCAGAAAAATGTATTCATACGGATATTAATGGTGTGTTAAATACATTACAAAAATCAAGAATTATAGAATTAAATGAAAATCTCAAAGTGAAAACGCCAATCCTATTAGGAGTGCAAAAACTTAAAGCTGTTGCTTTGCGCATAGCTTAGTGAGTGCGTCAACCATCCGTTTGTACTCGACTTAGTATGGCTTTTACCACACACCGGATTAATATGAGTAAGGGCTTCTTGTTGATTTTATATTTAGAAATAAACATATCATTTCAACCCGAAAAAGAATGTTAAGTTCTATAATTTTACTTATAGAGCTCAGATTAAATTCTAGGAGGTTTCATCTCAAAATCAATAAGAAAAACAAATAAAATCATTACCGTTTGTTTATGTCGGTTTTATTAGCTTTTAACTCAAATGAAGTTTTTACAAATGAAACCCTACTTAATATATATGTCATTTTCTTCATTTACATCAATTTTACTTGTATCAAGAATTGAAAAATAACGTATTTTAGTTGCTAAAATACGTTTTCAGAGTGTTAGGAAACCCTTGAGGGGTTCCCAACACTCTGGAATCATTTTGATTTTAGCGAATAAAAACAACATAAAATAATAGAGTTTCAAAAAATAGCCCTCCACCAGACCTTTGTTGGTCAGATGGAGGGCTATTTTTTTCATGTTTTGACAAGCTGTGGTGAGA
>NZ_VWVQ01000111.1:0-851 GCF_015712745.1 Bacillus sp. SRB3LM | reverse complement strand
TGCTTGGATTGAAATCCTTGCGAACGGCTACAAAAATGATCGCTGGAATGGAAGCTATGCATATTGATCAAAAAAGGACAAA
The DNA here is from genome assembly GCF_015712745.1 of Bacillus sp. SRB3LM. Taxonomy (NCBI): domain Bacteria; kingdom Bacillati; phylum Bacillota; class Bacilli; order Caryophanales; family Bacillaceae; genus Bacillus; species Bacillus sp. SRB3LM. The sequence continues at coordinate 769 of NZ_VWVQ01000111.1, read as the reverse complement.
CGCTCCAAGGGGAGAAGTCTGTTCAAAAGCAAATGTATCTTATCGATGAAATCTTTGGTTTAACAGCATAAATTTCAATTCCGTTAGGAATCTTTTGTTCATTTTTCATAAACCCACTATTTTTGCAAAAGAACCATATCGTTAGATGTGGTTAAGGCCGATGCTACTTGATTCATATTTGCTGCCATATCACCACTCCTTTAAATTGTTTATTAGAAGAGGTTCTTCTTATAATTTAGAAAACATTAAATTTTCTCTGTATTAACTGTACCAGTAAATGTTCCAGTGTTGAGAGTTTGGTTAGTATCATACCCGGAAGATGACAATTTTATTGCTGTAAAAGACTTATCAGCACAGACCCCTTGAGAGTCTTGAGAAGGACGTTGAAAGTCAAAATTGTATGTGCCATTACTTAGAGACGTAGTTGTTTGATAACCGACTGGACACATATAATCCCAATTATTTGGGTCTGAGTCAGATCCCTGACCAGTTTTAGCTAGAAGGGCCGCACGCAGCCAACCATCATTAAGTCCAGCTATAGTTATAGTAGCAGTAACGCCACGTTCTCCTGATTGTGCCGTCCATATCGTCGGGTAAATGTCCATATTATTACTCGCGCCGCCAGGGACTGGGGATGTAATCGTATAATTAAGGTTTTCAGCATTATAAGGCATAGGAATCAACTCAATGCGATCGATAAATACTTGTGTGTTTGTTTCCTGTGGCTGTAAGGTAAGTGCTACTACCACATTTCCTGAAGGTAAAGTAA
>NZ_VWVQ01000110.1:0-668 GCF_015712745.1 Bacillus sp. SRB3LM | reverse complement strand
CGGCTTAGATATGGTTGCAACATGGCCTTCCATGTATCCTGATGATTATACTTCTCAAACAGAATTAGAACAAACACGTGTTATTTTTTCAGATCTAGTAGGGCAAGATCAATCTCGTAATGGAAATGTAACGATTCGAAATATTCTCGACAATACAACTAGCTATCAACATGGGACAATAGATTTTAACTCTATTTTTTATTTCCCTGATGAATTACAGAAGGTGCAAACCAGAGTCTATAGTTATAATCACGGTTCCTATTGTGGTGATTGTTACTGCTGGCCATATGGAGTTATTCTAAACTATCCAAGTAACACGTATAGATATGGTGATAATGATCCAGGTACCTCAGGTGATCATTGGCAAAACGCTCCTATAACAAACATTAATGCTGCAACTCAACATACGACATATGTTGATGGGGAGAACATGTGGGGAGATGTTAGTAGTTTTTCAGGTTGTAATCTACCTGGATACTGTTCTGGAGACTGCTCACCAGGAGGCAGTTGTCCGAGTAATAATGGCTATTTTCAAAGTTGTAATAGTCAGCTACCAAATCAAAAAATAAATGCGCTATACCCTTTTACACAAACAAATGTGTCGGGAGCATCTGGGAAATTAGGAGTAATGGCGAGTTTCGTTCCCTATGGTCTAAGTCCAAACAATG
>NZ_VWVQ01000017.1:0-414317 GCF_015712745.1 Bacillus sp. SRB3LM | reverse complement strand
ATACTAATCACGCACCTTTTTTAAAGTCGTAGTACCAGTATGACCAAGTTGGGAAGATCGTTTTCAAATATTTTAAAAATTTTGCACCAGAACCAACCTAAACTAAAGATGGATTTTACTTGTAGATTTCGATATAATGTAGACTTGACTGATTTGTGCGCGCAGTAGAAATTTTAGAAAGAAGGTGTAACTTATGACACAACAAACTTTTACACAGTATGATTTTAAACCATTTTTAATAGATGCAGTTCGTGAACTACGCTTTACAGAGCCGACAGGAATTCAGCAGAAAATTTTCCCGGTTGTGAAAAAAGGTGTAAGTGTAATTGGACAATCCCAAACAGGTTCTGGGAAAACACATGCATACTTACTTCCTACATTAAACAGAATTAATGCAAGCCGTGAAGAAGTACAACTTGTTATTACAGCGCCTACTCGTGAGTTAGCACAACAAATTTACGAAGAAATCGTGAAATTAACAAAGTTTTGTGCGGAAGACCAAATGATTACAGCACGTTGTTTAATTGGTGGAACTGATAAACAACGCTCAATTGAAAAGTTGAAAAAACAACCTCATATCGTAGTTGGAACACCAGGACGTATTAAAGATTTAGTAGAAGAGCAAGCATTATTTGTTCATAAAGCAAATACGATTATTGTCGATGAAGCAGACTTAATGCTTGATATGGGATTCATTCATGATGTAGATAAAATTGCAGCACGCATGCCTAAAAACTTGCAAATGTTAGTTTTCTCTGCAACAATTCCTCAAAAACTAAAACCGTTTCTGAAGAAGTATATGGAGAATCCAGAACATATTCATATCAATCCAAAACAAGTTGCAGCTGGAAACATTGAACACTATTTAGTGCCTTCTAAACATCGTAATAAAATTGATTTAGTGCATAAAATGCTACTTCAATTTAAACCGTATTTAGCAGTTGTTTTCACGAATACGAAAAAGATGGCAGACCAAGTTGCTGATGGATTAATGGAACGTGGCTTAAAAGTTGGACGAATTCACGGGGATTTATCACCACGTGATCGTAAAAAAATGATGAAACAAATTCGTGACCTGGAATTCCAATATATTGTTGCAACTGATTTAGCAGCACGTGGTATTGATATTGAAGGGATTAGCCATGTTATTAACTATGAGCTACCATCAGATTTAGATTTCTTCGTTCACCGCGTTGGAAGAACAGCACGTGCGGGGCATTCTGGTATTGCAGTGACGATTTATGATCCAGCAAACGAAGAAGCGTTAGATAGCTTAGAAAAACAACGTCATATCGAGTTTAAACATGTAGATTTACGTGGAGATGAGTGGGCAGATTTAGGTGAGCGTCGTCGTCGTAAGAGCCGTAAAAAGCCAAATGACGAACTTGATGTTATGGCAACAAAAGTTGTTAAAAAACCGAAAAAAGTAAAACCAAACTATAAACGTAAACTTGCAACAGAACGTGACAAAGTGAAGAGAAAATACAGCCATAAAAAAAGATAAGGGATTTCCCTTATCTTTTTTTTATCCTGCTAATTTAAATGAAGAGTATAGTCTGTCTAAATAGTCATATGAATTTGTGTAGTGCGTCTTTTGTGAACAAACAATTCACTACATATTTCTACAAATTATGCTATCATTATATCTATTGTATATTGAAGAGGTGATTGTATGTTAAAGATTGGATCTCATGTTTCCATGAGTGGTAAGAAAATGTTATTAGCAGCAAGTGAAGAGGCTGTTTCATACGGTGCAACAACGTTTATGATTTATACAGGTGCACCGCAAAATACACGAAGAAAACCAATTGAAGAATTGAACATAGAAGCAGGAAGAAAACATATGGAGCTCAACGGAATTGAGGAAATTATCGTCCATGCACCGTATATTATTAATGTTGGGAATACGACGAAGCCAGAAACATTCCAATTAGGCGTAGACTTTCTTCGCATGGAAATTGAAAGAACATCGGCATTAGGTGTAGCAAAACAAATTGTTCTTCACCCAGGAGCGCACGTTGGTGCTGGAGCAGATGCTGGTATTCAACAAATTATTAAAGGGCTTAATGAAGTATTAACGCCAGAACAGACGGTTAACATTGCGTTAGAGACGATGGCAGGAAAAGGAACAGAATGCGGTCGTAGCTTTGAAGAAATTGCAAAGATTATTGATGGTGTGAAATATAATGAAAAGCTATCTGTATGCTTTGATACGTGTCATACGCACGATGCAGGATATGATATTGTAAATGACTTTGACGGCGTATTAAACGAATTTGATAAGATCGTTGGTATAGATCGTTTACAAGTACTTCATATTAATGATAGTAAAAATGTACGCGGAGCAGGAAAAGACCGTCATGAAAACATTGGATTTGGTCACATTGGGTATAAAGCATTGCATCACATTGTACATCATCCACAGTTAATGCATGTACCAAAAATTCTTGAAACACCGTATGTAGGGGAAGATAAAAAAGATAAGAAGCCACCATACAAATTGGAAATCGAAATGCTGAAAAACGGCACTTTTGATGAAGGGCTTCTTGAAAAAATTAAAGCGCAATAAGGAGGGGAAATCCCCTCCTTATTTTAGTAGTTGCTGAAATAACGTATTTACTTGTTGGGCAGTGGCAGGGGAAGTTACTTTTGCGATCTGTTTTAAGAGCTCTAGTCGCTCGTTGTTATCGTAAATATTAATATTTTTACCCTTCATAAGTAAAACAATTTGATCAGCTTGTGCTGCTGTAATGGGAACTTCGTATTCTTTGCTATATTTTAATAACTCTTTTGTAGAAATATGATTTAATTTTTTATTAACAATTTGTTTAATGAGGTTCATCTTGTTATCCTCCTTCACGCGTTCTTCTATCGAAATATATGAGCATGTAGCTTGTACATATTCGTATGGAGTTTCTTTTTTCATGAGGAAAAGAAGCGTATGTTATAATATAAGAACGAAACTACAGAAAAAGAGTACAGGGAGGGCTTATGGAGCAAAAGCAACATCGAAAAGAAAGTGTTATTCATCTCATTTATCGTTTAGTTATGATTATTTTTGGAGCAGCATGCGCGGCGGTAGCAATTGAACTATTTTTAATGCCAAATAAAATTATTGATGGTGGAATTATTGGTATTTCTCTTATATTAGATTATCTTACTCCTAACATTTGGTGGTTAAGTTTTTCTACTTTAGTCGTTGTTCTCAATATCCCATTTATGTATTCCGGTTATAAGCAAATTGGAAAAACATTTATGTTATCTTCGACATTTGGTATTGTAGCGTTAGCTTTCATTGAGTCAACGTTACATGCGGTACCACCATTTACAACAGAACCTATTTTAGCGACAGTGTTTGGGGGTCTTATTTTAGGGCTTGGTGTAGGACTTGTAATTCGTCATGGTGGATCGCTAGATGGAACTGAAATTATGGGGATTTTATTAACGAAGAAATTACCGTTCTCTGTTGGTGAATTCGTAATGTTTGTGAACTTATTTATTTTTGCATGGGCAGCATTTGTGTTTGGTGTGGAACAAGCGATGTATTCTGTTATGACGTACTATATCGCATTTAAAACGATCGATACAGTAATTCAAGGGCTAGATGAAACGAAGGCGGTTTTAATTGTATCTGATCAATATGAGGAAGTATCAAACGCGATTTTGCATCGTCTTGGCCGTGGAACTACAAAGCTTGTAGCGAAAGGTGGTTACACGGATAAAGAAAAAGAAGTTATTTATGCAGTTGTAACGCGTCTAGAAGTGACGAAGTTAAAATCAATTGTGCATGAAATTGATGAAAATGCGTTTGTTACGATTATGAGCACGCAAGAGACAAATGGTGGTAAGTTTAAATCGGCTATTCACTAAAAAGTTTATAGGAATATTTTTCGAAAGCAGAGAATTTTTCTCTGCTTTTTGTTATAATAGTAAGGTTTCTTGAAAAAATAGATATATTTTAGGCAGATTGGTTTACAACTATAATAAGCTGTACTATAATTCAAATAGATATAAATCGGAATCATTCTGAATTAAAATAGGTGAGATGCTATGAATAATATATTAGAAATTGAAGGTTTAACATTCCGATACGAAGATCGGAATGTGTTAGAAAATATTAATTTGCAAGTTCCGAAGGGAGCTTTTTTAGGTTTAGTGGGACCGAATGGTTCAGGTAAATCAACTTTACTTAAGTGTTTATTAGGTGTTTTAAAGCCAAAAGAAGGAAGCATTCGCGTGTTTGGCGTTGATAGTAAGAAGTTTAAGGAATGGAACAAAGTTGGTTATGTATCCCAAAAGGCAAATAGTTTCAATTCTGGTTTTCCAGCAACTGTTTCTGAAGTTGTGTCAATGGGACTTGTTTCGAAAAAAGGGCTTTTTCGCTTTTTCACAAAAGAGGATAAGAAAAAGGTAGAAAAAGCAATTGCTGATGTAGGGATGAGTGAGTTTCAAGGTCGTAACATTGGAGAGCTTTCTGGTGGACAGCAACAGCGTGTATTTATTGCTCGTGCGCTCGTTAGTGATCCTGAATTGCTTATTTTGGACGAGCCTACTGTTGGAATCGATGTGAAAAATGTGGAAAGTTTTTACGAAATATTAGAGGATTTAAACAAAAGGCTCGGGATCACATTAATTCTTGTTACTCATGATATGGGAGCTGTTACTGAAAAAGTAACACATGTTGCATGCCTAAACCAACATCTACATTTCCATGGAAATGTAGAGAAGTTCCGAGAGTTAGAAGATGCAGAAATGTCCGTTTTATATGGACATCATGTTCATCGTTTAGAACACGAACATGAGCATCACGGGAGGATATAATGATACAAGATTTTTTACAATATGACTTTTTACGTAATTCTTTATACGCAGGTATTTTAATTGGACTTGTTGCACCACTAATTGGTGTGTTTGTTGTTATTCGTCGTTTATCTCTTATTGCGGATGCATTAAGTCACGTGACGTTATCGGGTATTGCAGCAAGTTTATTACTTGAAAAAACCATTTTTACAGGTGGATTTTTAAACCCCTTATATATCGGGATGATTTTCTCGATTGGTGGAGCGCTACTAATCGAAAAGTTACGAACTGTATATAAGCACTATCAAGAATTAGCAATTCCGATTATCCTTTCGGCAGGGATGGGGGTTGGAGTTATTTTCATTTCACTTGCAAATGGATTTAACACAGACTTATTTAGTTATTTATTTGGTAGTGTCAGTGCTGTAACAAGTACAGATTTAATTATTATTGGGATTGTAGCAATTGTTGTTGTTGCGACAATTATTTTATTATATAAAGAGCTGTTTCTATTATCATTTGATGAGGAATACGCAGTATCAACTGGTTTAAGAGCGAAATGGATTCACTTTATTTTCATTATATTAGTTGCTCTTGTCATTGCAGTATCAATGCGTGTAGTAGGGGTTCTTCTCGTATCATCATTAATGACGTTACCAGTTGCAGCAAGTATTCGTATTGCTAAAGGATTTAAACAAACAATTTTCTTTTCCATTTTATTTGGTGAAATTGCAGTAATTGGTGGAATGTTTGCTTCGTATCAACTTGATCTAGCGCCAGGTGGTACAATTGTTATGATAGCAGTTCTTATTTTAATCGGTGCGATTTTATGGAAGAAGAAAAAAACTGCATAAAGTAGGGATAGGTATGAATCTAACAGAAGCTTTACGCCTAATGAAAGAAAAAGGATACAAACATACTGGAAAAAGAGAAGAGATGCTCAGATTATTTGCAGCACATAATCGTTATTTAACTGCGAAAGATGTTTTAGAGCATATGAAAGATGATTATCCAGGGCTTAGTTTTGATACGATTTATCGTAACTTAACAGTTTTTGCTGAGATTGGTGTTTTAGAACAAACGGAATTAAATGGTGAAAAACATTTTCGTTTTACTTGTTCTATTATGGAACATCATCATCATTTTATTTGTTTGGATTGTGGAGGAACGAAAGAGATTACTTCCTGCCCAATGGATTTTATGAATAAAGATTTTACCGGTTATGAAGTAACGGGTCATAAGTTTGAAATATATGGTCGTTGTCCAAAATGTGCAAAGTAAAAGCTCGTCGGTTATATAACTGACGAGCTTTTTTACGTAGAAAAGAAGGTTGCTCACAAATATTGTGGCAACCTTCTTTTTATTGTTCTTGCGTCTCTTTTTCTTTTTCTCGTTCAGCAGCCATTTCAGCAGCAATTACGTCGATTTCTTTTTTCAGTTCTTCTACCATTGTTTCTTCTGGTACTTTACGAACGACTTGCCCTTTACGGAACAATAATCCCTCTCCACGTGCACCGGCAATACCGATATCAGCTTCACGAGCTTCACCAGGGCCATTTACAGCGCAACCAAGTACCGCGACTTTAATTGGTACTTGAAGTGTAGAGATGTATTCTTCCACTTCGTTAGCGATGCTAATTAAATCGATTTCAATACGACCACAAGTTGGACAAGAGATAAGTGTTGCTGCGTTAGATGCAAGACCGAATGATTTTAATAGTTCACGAGCAACTTTTACTTCTTCAACTGGATCAGCACTTAATGAAATACGTAATGTATTTCCGATGCCTTTATTTAAGATTGCTCCAAGACCAGCAGCACTTTTTACAGTTCCGGCAAACAATGTTCCAGATTCTGTAATACCTAAATGTAATGGATAATCAAAAGCGCGAGCAGCTTTCTCATATGCTTCGATTGCTAAGTTAACATCAGAGGCTTTCATAGATACGATAATATCGTGGAAATCTAAGTCCTCTAAAATTTTAATATGATGTAGCGCGCTCTCGACCATACCATCTGCAGTTGGGTACCCGTACTTTTCTAAAATGTGACGCTCTAATGAACCAGCGTTTACACCAATACGGATTGGAATACCGCGCTCTTTTGCTGCATTTACAACAGCTTCTACTTTATGGCGACGACCGATGTTACCTGGATTGATACGTACTTTATCAATGCCACCTTCAATTGCTTTTAAAGCAAGGCGATAATCAAAATGAATATCAGCAACAAGTGGAATGTTGATTTGTTTTTTTATATCAGCAATAGCATCTGCTGCGCGTTCATCTGGAACGGCAACGCGCACGACTTGACAGCCGGCTTCTTCTAAACGCTTGATTTCAGCAACTGTTGCTTCAACATCATGTGTTTTTGTTGTTGTCATACTTTGTATAATTAATTCATTATTACCGCCGATTGTTAAATTACCGACTTTAACTGGACGTGTTTTTGTACGATGAGTCATTTCATTCACGAATAGATCGCTCTCCTTATAAAAGAAGTTTCTTATTTAGTCCCTCATATCAATGATAGTATACGTGATATAGGGCTATAGAAACCGAAGTACTCGGTTTCACTTTTACTATTGTATCAGCGCCTTTATGTAATTGACAAGGATTAAGTGATAGCTTATTGATATAAGGGGAATTTATAAGACTTTCCAATTTGTATTTTTGTAGCAGATGTACTTTTGTTTAATTGTTTAAAGTCGTCAATGACTTTTTCTATGGAAGGAATTTTTTTCTTATTAATTTGTTCTGTAATAGAAAGAACTGTCTCACCAGTTTTTACTTCAATTGTTTTATAAGATACATCCGTTTCTTTTTCTGTTTTGTTCTCTTTATTTTGTTGGCTGTCTGTGTTTTCTTTTTTAATCGTTTGAGCAGTAGTTGTTTTTTTATATGCACTTAACATCGGTAAAGTACCGATTTTTATATCGTAATAAAATATATAACCGAGAACAAGCACGAATAGGAATATACCTAATCTCTTCATATTCTTCACTCCTTTGCTAGGAATATATGCTTGTCCAAAAAAAAAATGCCTATTTAGGCATTTTTTATTTTTCTTTCGGTTTGGGTACCTCTTTAATCGTTAAGTATAGAACGATTAAAACAACAGCGATATAAATGAACGTTGCTCCAGGTACGACGATTTTGAATAAATCCATAATCATGAAGAAAATGGTTGGGATTGTGTAGCTATATGCAGTTAGTGTCCAAACTTGTTTATAGGATAGTTTACGTTGACCGCTCATAGCAGAACCGATGAACGCAAGTAAAGTCACGCCTACAAAAGTGATGAATAATTGGAATAGGTACACTAAAAATCCAATAACAAATAATAAAATTGGGTAAATATTATCGAATAAAGAAATAAATTCTTGTAGATCTTTTTTCTCAAGAGATGCACCTAACAAATCGTTATAAGAATACGTTTGTGTTTGACCATTTCCCATAGAGACTACTTTATCTTTTAAAACAAATAAACCTGTTTTATTTTGATATTTTTCTAGGTCTGTTGAATTTGGGTCAAATACGAAAAGTGCATTTCCTTCTTCTTTTTCAATAGGTTGATCAATATCGGCTTTTAGTTCGCCATTTTCAATTTTAAAATCAGGTAAATCTTTATCGATGACTTGATTTACCATGCCTACACCATCCTGGATAAAACTACCGTACAAAAAAGTTCTTGGAATAGTAGTAATTAAGCAAAGTAGCATAATATACAAAATGGTTTTACCGATTTTTTGAAAACGGAATAGCGCCATATCTTTAGGCGAGTATATGCTTTTTACGAATTGGGTAAATATGGACATAGATTCACTTCCTTTATGTATGTATAAAATCATTGTAACGTAGGAATCTAGAGAATCTCAAGATATATTATATTTACATATAGTGGAGATAACTAAATTTCTTTTTATTAACTTTCTTCTTTTAAATAAGAAAAATACAATTGACACTTTTCTTTTCTATATGGTAAATTTATCTTACCTTTCTTAAAGGGCATATCCGATAGGAATTCCTTTATTTGATATGTTGTTACATACATAATTGTGGACCCTTAGCTCAGCTGGTTAGAGCAGACGGCTCATAACCGTCCGGTCGTAGGTTCGAGTCCTACAGGGTCCATATCCATTTCACATGTTTATTATGTTAGCAGGAAGCTTCCTTGTAGAAGGAAGCTTTTTTTACGGAATATATGAGCATTTTAATTGAAAAGAAGTGGGAATTTTGCTACTTTAATGATAGCAAGACAATGTGATTTATTTGTTTGCACCCTATGGCAATTAGGGTAGAATGAAGTTGTATGTCACTTAAGTGGCAATACATAAACTGGGAGGAATATAACAATGGCAAAACACGAATTACCAAATTTACCTTATGCGTATGATGCTTTAGAGCCTCACTTTGACAAAGAAACAATGAACATCCATCATACAAAACATCACAACACGTACATTACAAACTTAAACGCTGCTTTAGAAGGTCATGCAGAATTAGCTGACAAAAGCGTAGAAGAATTAGTTGCAAACTTAAACGAAGTACCAGAAGCAATCCGTACAGCAGTACGTAACAATGGTGGCGGACATGCTAACCATACATTCTTCTGGACAATCCTATCTCCAAACGGCGGAGGACAACCTGTAGGTGAACTTGCAACTGCAATTGAAGCAAAATTCGGTAGCTTCGATGCATTCAAAGAAGAATTCGCAAAAGCTGGCGCAACTCGCTTCGGTTCTGGTTGGGCTTGGTTAGTAGTAAACAATGGTGAGTTAGAAGTAACAAGCACTCCAAACCAAGATTCTCCTTTAACTGAAGGTAAAACGCCAGTTATCGGTTTAGATGTTTGGGAGCATGCTTACTACTTAAACTACCAAAACCGTCGTCCAGACTACATCGGTGCATTCTGGAACGTTGTAGATTGGAACGCTGCTGAAAAACGTTACCAAGAAGCAAAATAATTGTAATAAATATAGAAAAAGCTAGGGGAGAGCCCCTAGCTTTTTTCTATGCTTTCCTTTTACATAATTGGGCTTGTCTTTGGAAGACTAGAACATGAAGTAAAGGAGAGTTGTGTATGAAATGGAAACATATAATTGGTGACGTTGAAGTGAATCGGGATTTAGTGTTATTGCTCCTTATAGGAGGTTTATACACGCTCGCAATTTCTTTATCGAATACGTTTGTAAATATTTATTTATGGAAACAAACACAAAATTATGTGAATCTTGGCTTGTATAATTTAGCCAGCGTGGTATTACAGCCTCTCACATTTCTTGTAGGGGGGAAATTAGCGAAACGTATCGATCGCTCGATTTTATTACGGATAGGGGTAGGAACGCTCGCAATTTTTTTTATCGTTGTCTTAGTGGCAGGAAAAAGTGCTTCTCAGTATATTTTATTAATGGGGGCTCTTTTAGGAGTAGGATACGGTTTTTACTGGTTGGCTTTTAACTTATTGACATTTGAAATTACAGAACCAGAAACAAGAGATTTCTTTAATGGGTTTCTTGGACTTCTTACATCCTTCTCTGGGATGATCGGACCAATAGCAGCAGGATACACAATTTCACGTATGGAGAAATGGAGTGGTTATACTGTTATATTCTTTCTTTCATTAGTTCTATTTGCAATTGCTGTCGTCTTAAGCTTCTTTTTATCTAAAAGAGAATGTGAAGGGCGTTATGAAATCGTGCAAGTATTGAAAGAACGACGGATTGATAAAAATTGGGGAAAGATTACACGAGCTCATTTTTTCCAAGGATTGAGAGAAGGAACGTTTATTTTTGTCATTTCAGTATATGTTTATTTAGCAACTAATAGTGAGTTCGCATTAGGAAAATACAGTTTAGTTAACTCTGCTGTATCCTTTGTATGTTATTACTTAGTTGCTCGTATGTTAAAGAAAGAGTGGCGAAAAAAAGCAATTTTACTTGGGGGCATTATTTTATATGCTGTCGTCTTTTTAGTCATTTTCAATGTTACATACACGAAATTACTTATTTATGCGGCATGTATTGCGGTTGCATATCCTATTTTACTTGTTCCGTACGGATCAATGACATATGACGTAATTGGTAGAGCGAAAAATGCGAGAGAATGGCGTGTGGAATATGTCGTTGTTCGGGAGCTGTGGTTAAACGCCGGAAGAATCTGTTCCATTTTAAGTTTTTTATGTGCTGTACTATTCTTTCCACCTGAAAAAAGTTTACCTTACTTATTATGTATTTTAGGTGCTGGACATTTTCTTATTTATTTTGCAGTTAAAAATGTCAAATATGATGAGGGAAATGCGAGTAAAACAAGTGTTGTAACGCAAGGGAACGCGCAAAACCAAACTGAACCAGAAGGTTAACTTCTCGTTTGTTTTATGCTAGAATAGAAAAAGATGTAAGACAGCAGTGAGGACACCTGTAGAAGGTGTCCCTTTCACATTACATAGCTGTTGGTAGAGGGGGGTTGTATGAGCAAGAAGCAGAAGCAAAATAAGAAAAAGACCCACGTTCCTTTTCGGTTAAACGTGCTGTTTTTCTGCGTGTTTTTAATGTTCTCCGCGGTTATTGTAAGGCTCGGATATGTACAAATTGTTCGCGGTGAAGAATATAAGAATGAAGTGGAGAAGAAAGAAAACTCAACGATAAGTAATCCTGTACCGCGTGGGAAAATATTTGACCGTTATGGGCGACCTGTAGTAGATAATGCAGCCGTTCGTACTATTACATTTACAAAAATGAAAGGATCAACTGCAGAAGATCGCTTAGAAACAGCGAAAAAGCTAGCAGATTTGATTGAAGTACCGACAGATAAATTAACAGATCGCGATAAAAAAGATTATTGGCTTGCTATGCATAAAGAGGAAGCTAAAGAAAAAATTACGAATAAAGATCGTCAAGAGTTTAAAGGTAAAAAAATTGATGATAAAGAATTAGACGAGCGTCAGAGAAGTCGTGTAACAGAAGAAGAGATTAATCAATTATCCGCAAAAGATCTAGAAATACTAGCGATTAAAAGTAAGATGGACGGCGGATATGCAATGACACCTCAAGTTATTAAAAAGGATGCTACAGAAAAGGAATATTCGATTATTAGTGAAAACCTAGCAGCATTACCAGGTGTAGATACGAATGTTGATTGGGAGCGAAAATATACGTACGATGATTTATTCCGAAGTGTACTTGGTGGGGTGTCGACATCTGATGAAGGCTTACCGAGAGAAAGACTAGATTACTATCTTGTTCGTGATTATAATCGAAATGACCGAGTAGGAAAAAGTTATCTTGAACAACAGTATGAAGATAGTCTGCACGGTACGAAAGCAGAAGTTAGAAATGTTACAGATAAAAACGGTAATATTTTAGAAACGATTAATGTATCAAAAGGACAAAGTGGTAATGACCTGAACTTAACAATTGATATGGAATTACAAAAGCGCGTGGAAGATATTCTTGCGAAGAATTTAATGAGGTTTAAAGGAAGCGAACCTCTTTTAGATCGCGCATTCGTTGTAATGATGAACCCAAAAAATGGTGAAGTTTTATCTATGGCGGGGAAACAATTAGTTAACGAAGATGGCCAAACGAAAGTAAATGACTTTGCATTAGGTACCATGACAAGTTCTTATCCGATGGGATCAACTGTAAAAGGTGCAACAGTACTTACTGGATATCAAACTGGTGCGATTCAACCAGGGGCAGTACAATTGGATGAACCAATTAAATTAAAAGGTACACCTACGAAGTCGTCTTGGAAAACGATGGGATATATTAATGACCTTACAGCTTTAAAAATGTCTTCTAACGTTTATATGTTTAAAACAGCGATGAATATCGCCGGTGTTCAGTATGTGAGAGGTGGTACGTTAGATATACCTCAAAAAGCATTTGATACGATGCGTTATTATTTCGGACAGTTTGGACTTGGTGTAAAAACAGGAATTGATTTACCGAATGAATCTGCTGGTCAGATGGGTAGAAGTAGTCAACCAGGTTTCTTACTAGATTTATCAATTGGACAGTATGATACGTATACACCGCTTCAATTAGCGCAATATATTTCGACGATTGCCAATGGCGGATATCGTATGCAACCACAAGTTGTAAAAGAAATTCGTCAACCGGCAGTGAAACCAGATGAAGTTGGGAAAGTTGTTCAATCTATGGAACCGAAAGTATTAAATCGTGTTGATATGCCGGAATCGCAAATTAAACGCGTTCAAGAAGGATTTAGACAAGTGTATAATGATTCGGGTGGTACAGCTACAAAATACTTTACAGGTGCAAAATATAAAGCGGCAGGGAAGACAGGTACCGCGCAAACTGTGTATGGCGGAGATAAAGAGATTGGTAGAAAGGCAAACGGTGAACGTGTGGAAACATATAACTTAACATTAGTAGGTTATGCGCCACTTGAAGATCCAGAAGTAGCATTCTCTGTTGTCGTTCCGTGGGTACATGATGATAAGACTGGTATTAATGGATATATTGGTCGTGAAATTATGGATGCTTACTTTGATTTGAAAAACAAAGAAGTAAATGGTCAAGCTTCAAAAGATGATAAAGACAATAAAAATAAAGATCAAGATGATGAATAAAAAAGTTGTAAAAAAGCACACTATCTGAAAAGATAGTGTGCTTTTTTTTATGGTTTATGCATATCGTGTAATAAATGTGGACAAGTATACAACATTGGAAAAAGCGCGGCCGTATAAATGATACTTGTATATGGTGGGATAGGGGATAAATATTTTATAGGGAAATCATCAGAGGAAATGAATAGCTACTAATGAATTAAAATTGTATCGTATGTTGATTTTTGTGGAACTTTACAAAACTTTTACAAACAATTAAAACCGAATTAATAGTTTAGCAGTATTCTTATATCTGTAATCCTGTTATTTCCGGTTACTTCTAGGAGGAAGAACACGTGAAATGGATGCGTACACCTATTAAAATTTTCGTATTATCAATATGGTTCCTCTGTTTTGAAATGTCTACTGCATTTGCTTTAAATGATACGGGAGAAGTGAGAGTTGATGGATCCTCAACGGTTTTTCCTATTATAGAAGCAGTAGCGGAGGAATATACAAAGGTGCATCCAGACGTGAAAATTTCCATCAGTATTTCTGGAACTGGGGGAGGATTTAATCGTTTCAGTAAAGGAGAAGTAGATATAAATAATGCTTCGAGAGTAATGAAACAAGTCGAGAAAAATGAAATGAAGAAAAACTCTATTCAGTTCACACCTTTTGAGGTTGCTAACGACGGTCTTACGATTGTTGTGAATCGCCACAATACATGGGTAGACGATATGTCAGTAGACGAGTTACGACTACTTTGGAGTGAAGATGGAAGAGAGAAGCGATGGTCACAAATTCATTCAACATGGCCACGTGAACAAGTGAAGTTTTATGCACCAGGCGTAGACTCTGGTACGTATGATTATTTTCAAAATGTCATCTTACAAAATCATCGCATTGTAAAAAAAGTCTCTTTGTCTGAAGATGATCAAGTTATTATGCAAGGGGTAATGAATGATAAACATGCCATTGCTTTTGTAGGATATGCTTATTATATGGCTAATCGAGATAAGGTGAAAGCAATAAAAGTAAATGGTGTATTTCCGACGAAAGAGACCATTCAATCAGGTAAGTATAAGCCGTTATCTAGGCCGCTACTTGCTTATGTGAATAATGCATCTATCCGAAATAAAATGAATGTAGCAAACTATGTTGAGTTTATGATTCAGCATGTCGGTAACCTCGCTGAAGAGGTCGGGTATGTAAAATTACGAAAAGAAAAATACAATGAACAGCTGCGTATGTTAACAGAAATAAAAAGGTAATGTCGGGGTGGAAAGGGGTTTTCATCTTTGGCTCATAATGACAAAAGTCAAATTACATTTT
Organism: Bacillus sp. SRB3LM; assembly: GCF_015712745.1. Lineage (NCBI taxonomy): Bacteria > Bacillati > Bacillota > Bacilli > Caryophanales > Bacillaceae > Bacillus > Bacillus sp. SRB3LM. The sequence continues at coordinate 399,611 of NZ_VWVQ01000017.1, read as the reverse complement.
CTGTACAACATTTGATTGAAAGAAATACAAAACAAAGAAAAAAAACGCAGCGAATCAATCGAATAGTACCTTTATTACTAAAAATAATTGCTAGCGTTTCTATTGTGACGACACTTGGAATTGTTTTTACGCTCTCTAATGAAACAATCATGTTTTTTCAAAAAATATCATTATACTCCTTTTTGACGGAGAAAGAATGGTTACCATTTTTTGAAGATCCTAAATTCGGCATATTACCACTTATATGTGGAACGTTCCTTGTAACAGCAATTGCTATGTTTGTAGCAATTCCTATCGGTTTAGCGTGTGCCGTATTTTTAAGCGAATATGCTTCAAATAGTGCACGGAAAATATTAAAGCCGATGTTAGAGCTATTAGCAGGTATCCCGACAATTGTATATGGTTTTTTTGCATTAACAATTGTTACGCCACTTTTACAAAGGATTATACCAGACTTACAGTTTTTTAATGCGATTAGTCCAGGAATCGTTATCGGATTTATGATGATGCCTACAGTTGCATCTCTATCTGAAGACGCGATGAGAGCTGTGGCGAAAGGGACGAAAGAAGCTTCATTAGCACTCGGAGCGACGCGGTTTGAAATGGTAAAACAAGTGGTGTTTCCGTCCGCTTTTACAGGGATTATGGCAGCAATTATATTAGCGGCTTCTCGTGCAATTGGTGAAACGATGATTGTTGTAATTGCAGCAGGATCCACACCAAATGTATCGCTTGATCCGACACATTCTATTCAAACGTTAACAGCCTATATTGTACAAGTAAGTTTAGGTGATGCTCCGCATGGAACGATTACGTATTACAGCATGTATGCTGTAGGTGCAACGTTATTTTTGTTCACTTTTATTATGAACATCATTTCGCAGTCAATTATGCGCCGTTTTAGGAGGATGACATAATATGCGAATGTTGAATCATAAAAAAATACAAAAAAACATGGCATCACGCTTTTTAAAAGATCGAATTTACAAATTGTTATTTTATATAGCAATTTTATTTTCAATTGTAATTTTGTTTTTGTTACTGTTTCAAATTGTTGAAAAAGGTATAAGTTATCTTTCAATAGATTTCTTTACAAATTTCGCTTCACGTAATCCGAAAGAAGCTGGTATTGCTGCAGCTTTGTCAGGGACAATATTATTTATGAGTATTGTTATACCTGTTTCTTTTATATTTGGAGTTGGAACAGCACTTTATTTAGAGCAATATGCGAAGGAATCTCTATTTAAAAAAATAATAGTGATTAATAATCAAACGTTAGCAGGAGTACCATCCGTTGTATTTGGATTGCTTGGTTTAACTATTTTTGTATATGCTCTTCATTTAGGAGAGAGTATAGTTGCAGCAGCACTGACGATGAGTTTACTCGTTTTACCAACAGTTGTTGTGGCGAGTCAAGAAGCAATTCGATCAGTACCAAGTGTATTATTAGAGGGTTCTTACGGATTAGGTGCTACGAAGTGGCAAACGATGTATCAAATTGTATTGCCATATGCTTTCCCAGGGATTATAACGGGCTGTACGTTAGCGATATCAAGAGCAATTGGAGAAGCTGCACCACTATTAGTTATTGGGGCACTTGCGTTTGCAAATTATGTTCCATTTAGTATGTTTGATAGATTTACAGTTCTACCAATTCAAATTTTTAATTGGATGAGTAGGCCAAAAGAAGAATTTCAGTATGTAGCAGCAGCTGGGATGATTGTTTTGTTAGGTTTGTTGCTATTTATTAATATATTTGTTTTATGGTTACGAAATCGAAAATAAGTTGGAAGTGGATGAAAGGGGAATTCAAATGGTAGCAACAGTAGTAAATGTACAGGTGAAAAACGAAGAGAAAATCGAGACTGCGCCAAAGAAGGTAGTATTTGATACGAAAAACTTAAATTTATGGTATGGGGAAGACCATGCTTTAAAAGATATTAATTTAAGTATTCATGAGAATGAAGTTACAGCCATTATCGGTCCAAGTGGCTGTGGTAAATCAACTTACTTAAAAACATTAAATCGCATGGTAGAGCTAGTACCGATCGTTCGAACTACAGGTGTAATTGAGTATAGAGAACGCAATATATTTGATAAATCATATCCGGTTGAAGAATTAAGAACGCATGTAGGAATGGTGTTCCAAAAGCCAAATCCATTTCCAAAATCTATTTATGAGAATGTAGCATACGGTCCAAAAATCCATGGTATTCGTGACAAAAAGGCATTAGATGAAATTGTTGAAAAAAGTTTACGTGGAGCAGCGATTTGGGATGAGTTAAAAGATCGTTTGCACGATAATGCATATGGTTTATCTGGTGGACAGCAACAGCGTCTATGCATCGCACGCTGCTTAGCTATTGAGCCAGACGTTATTTTAATGGATGAGCCAACATCGGCATTAGACCCAATTTCAACATTAAAAGTAGAAGAATTAATTCAAGAGCTAAAGAAAGATTTTAGTATTGTTATCGTAACGCATAATATGCAACAAGCAGCGCGTATTTCAGACAAAACAGCTTTCTTCTTAAGCGGGGAAGTTGTGGAGTATACAGATACAAACAAATTATTTACGACTCCTTCAGATAAGCGTACAGAAGATTATATTACAGGTCGCTTTGGTTGATATCGTTTCAAAGCTAAGAGCAAATGCCCTCTTAACAGAGGGCATTTCTTATTTTATCTTACTGTTAATAGAGAAGTAATACTTCTCCTTATCTTAAGGTTTATTACAAGCGCAAGAGGCTATGTAGGAGATTTGCCCCGCTATTTGCAGGCAGTAAGCCCCCACCTTAAAATTTAGCGAAAGCAAAGAAGTTAGGGAGGGGATCTTGCTGCCTATAAAAGCCCTATTGATGAGGGTTGATTAAAGTTTCACTTTTATATAATGGCACATAATATTGAGGGGGAAGAAAAATGGTAAGAGAACAGTTTCAAGGTGATTTAAAAGCGTTACAGCAAAAGGTGATCGAGCTTGGAGAATTAGCAAATACGGCTTTATTGATTGCTATGGAAGGTCTGCATACAAGGGATGTAGAGAAAGCGTTAGAGGTCATTGATGGTGATTACCGCATGGATAATTTAGAAGAGGAAATAAACGATCTTGCGCTTATGCTCATTACGAAGCAGCAACCTGTAGCAAGTGACTTAAGAAGGATTTTTATTTCAATTAAAACAGCGACAGATTTAGAGCGTATTGCAGATCATGCTGTTAATATTGCAAAGGCTACAATTCGTCTTGGGGAAAAAGAAGTGGCTGTTAGTTTGCACAACCTGGATGAAATGTTTGCGGTTGCAAATGAGATGTTGCATTTAGCGTTAGAAGCATATGAACAAGAAAATTTAACTTTTGCGAAACAAATTGCTGAAATGGATGATTCCGTTGATGAAATATATGGAAAAGCAATTCGTGAGTTTATATCTTCAGTTCCGGAACAACCAGAAGCAATTACGCAAATTACACAATTATCATTTGTCGCGAGATATATTGAGCGTGTAGCAGATCATATTACAAATATTGCTGAAAATGTCTTTTATTTAGTAAAAGGAAAGCATTATTTATTGAATGAGTAGGAATTAAAGTAGGTGATGAGAAATCACCTGCTTTTTTTAGTCAAAACATGACAAAAAAAGCTCGTTGTTTCCTTTAGTTTATGATGATAAGATGTATCATAATATAATGGAAAAATTAGTATATATGTTTGTCGTTAATAAGTATTATTTAACAATTAATAGTAAGCGCTTTCTTGTTGTTTGAAACGTACGTTTTTATAGGTGAGAAATTTAATTATATGGTCTTCTAAATGAGGATTTGTTTAACTAATCAAGTTTATGCTGCTAGTTCATGTGGGATAGGGAATATACATATGGTATATGGAGTTATTGAACATTATATAAGTGGAGGCTGAAGTATATGAAGGGGGTTATTTTAGCTGGAGGAAAAGGAAGACGCCTTAGGCCATTAACATGTAATACTCCAAAGCCGATGTTACCATTATTAGAAAAACCAGTTTTAGAATATAATATTGAGTTATTACGCCAGCATGGTATTCGTGAAATTGCAATTACTGTTCAATATATGAGTACGACCATTAAGCAATATTTTGGTGACGGTAGTAAATGGGGAGTTAACTTGTATTATTTTGAAGACTCTCCTCCGCTTGGCACAGCAGGGAGTATTAAACAAGCAGAACAATTTTTAGATGAAACATTTGTTGTGATAAGCGGGGATGCATTAACTGACTTTCAATTATCAGAAGGAATTGGGTTTCATGAACAAAAGAAAAGAATGGTAACAATGTTTGTGAAAGAAGTAGAAAATCCACTCTCATTTGGATTGGTTGTAATGAATAAAGACCAGGAGGTTACACGATATATAGAAAAGCCGGGCTGGAATGAGGTAGTATCTAATGTTGTGAATACAGGCATATATATTATGGAACCAGAAATCTTTTCTTACATACCGCCTAGGCAATTTTTTGATTTCAGTCATGATGTGTTTCCGCTATTGGCAAACAAAAATGTGTTATTCGCATATTTGTCAGAAGGTTATTGGTTAGATATCGGCACATTTAATCAATATCGACAAGCACAATTTGATTTGTTAACGAAAAAGTTACAAGTACCTATTCCTTATACGGAAGTATTACCGATGGTATGGATGGGAGAAGGGGTGACGATTGGTAAAGGGACGAAAATTCATGGCCCCTCTTTTATTGGAGAAGGAGCAAAGATTGGTACAGGAGCTGTAATTGAGCCATATTCTATTATTGGGAAAAATAGTATCGTTTCAAATTATTCTCATCTTCAAAAGAGTATTGTTTTTGCAAATGCCCACATTGGGAAGTATTGTGAACTATTAGAAACGACAATAGGAGAGCGTACAATAGTTGAAGATGATGTTACACTGTTTCAAAAAAGCGTTGTAGCGGATCACTGTCATATCGGGAGAAGTACGGTAATTAAGCAAAAAGGAAAACTATGGCCTTATAAGGCGATTGATAGTCATTCGATAGTAGGAGCGGCTGGTATTCAAGAGAGTGAAATGAGTGCAGGGTGGTTACAAAAAAGCCGCATTGTAGGAAGAGGGAATGTTGAAATTACTCCCCAGTTTATCGTGAAGATTGCGATGGCGTATGGTTCTCTTTTTACAAAAGGAGAAAGTATATTAATTGGAAGTCAAGAAAATATAGAAACAACCTCTTATAAAAATTTATTTTTACATGCTATTCATGGTATAGGGATTCATACGATGGAATGTAAAGAAATGAACGAGTCACTTTTTCAATATAGTGTTCATCATTTGCAATGTGCAGGTGGTGTTTTCATTCAAGTGGAGAATGGGAATGAGATTGTTATAAAGTTATACGGTCAAGCTGGCATGCCGTTAACGTATAAGCAGCAAAAAGAGATAGAACAAGTATATATGTCCGAATTGTTTTATTACGTGCATGAGAAAGAAATGGGGCGTAATAAGCTGGTTCATGTTTCTATGAATGAGTATATAGAAGTTATATTGGAGCATATTGATATCGAGAAAATACAGATGCAGAAGTTTCATCTTCTTATTAATAAGAGAAATGATACGTTGCAACATTTACTCATGCTCTTTCTGCAAAGACTTGGTTGTACAGTTACATGGATTTATGCAAGCGAACAAAAAGATCATGTGAAAGCTTTGATGAAATCAAGTAAAGCGAATATGGCTCTTATGTTTTCTGAGCAAGGAAATCATTTCGAGTTATACGATAAACATAGTAATATTTACCAAGGTACAGATTTGGAAGAGGTAGATATTCCGGATTTCTTACTCGAATCGACAGGAAATATTTACCCAATGTCTTTGAAGTTAGGAGAATGTTATCTTCTATTTTATACGCAGGATGAAAGAAAGTCGTTTCAAGTAAGGTGGAAGCGAGATATTTTATATCGAATTGGAAAATTATTTGAGCTAATAGCATTGCAAGGAAAAACGTTTCTCAGCATAGTAGAGCAATCACCTCCGCTCTATTTACTTTATGATGAAGTGGTATGTTCATGGAATGAAAAAGGAGAAATTATGAGGAAATTATTGGATGATATGGAAAGGAAGGGAGAAGGTATATTTGAAGGAGTACAGTTCAAATATACTGAAAAAGAGTGGTCTTATATCGTTTCTGACACAAAACAACCAAAGTTTTTGGTGTATTCACATGCTAGAAACCCAGTAATAGCAAGGGAAAACATGAAAAATCTTATAGAAAAAATTAGACAATATCAAAAGGTGTAGAATTTTTATTTTAAAAGTGGTATTATAGTATAGTCTGATTTAAGTTATTAGTACTGGAGGGAAATAAGAATGCGTGTGAATATTACTCTAGCATGTACAGAATGCGGAGATCGTAACTATATCTCAAAGAAAAATAAACGTAACAACGCTGAGCGTATCGAGCTTAAAAAGTATTGCAAGCGTGACAAGAAGTCTACGTTACACCGTGAAACAAAGTAAGCAGTAGGAATATTTTCCTACTGTTTCTTTTTTTATTCGATTCCTATGTTAAAAGTGATACACTATCAGCATAGAGTAAAGTGTCACTGTAAGGGGGAGAGTGTGTGAAAGTAGAGAAAGTACGTTTACGTAAACAAATAATAGAACACATGAATTCTTTATCAGAAGAACAGTATACAACTTTATCAGAACAGATTGCATTTTCGTTGTATGCGCAAAAAGAGTGGGTTGAAGCTAAAACAATTGGAATTACTCTTTCAATGGAAAATGAAGTGAATACATATCCTATTATCGAAAAAGCTTGGGAAGAAGGAAAGAAAGTTGTAGTTCCTAAGTGTAATAAAGGAACAAGAACGATGTCTTTCCGGCAAATTAATAATTTTGATCAATTAGAAACGGTGTATATGAATTTACGTGAACCGATTCCTGGGCTTACGGAAGAAGTGAATATGGATGAAATTGATCTTCAAATTGTGCCGGGCGTAGCTTATACAGAACGAGGAGAGCGAATTGGGTACGGCGGTGGCTATTATGATCGTTATCTCGTGCATTATAAAGGGAAAACGCTATCATTAGCGTACGATTTTCAAATGGTAAAACACATTCCGGTAGAGCCATTTGATAAAAACATAGAAAAAATTATTACAGAAAAAGGAACAATACTTATAAATAAGCTTGTATAGACAAATAAAAATTGACGAGACTTTTTCTTCTTGATTATAATAAAATATGTGAACGTTTTCTTATTATAATTTTTTATAGTAAGTGAGTATAGAGGGTGATGAAATGGTATCTATTTATGATATTCAGCAATTGCTAAAGAAATTTGGTACGATTATTTATACGGGAGATCGAATTGCAGATTTACAATTAATGCAGGATGAATTGCGTGAATTAAATCAATCACAGCTAATCGATCCACAAGACTATCAAACAGCTTTATTTTTATTGAAGCAAGAAATTCAAAAAGAGCTAAATAAGAATTAGATAAAGGTAGGTAAGCAACATGGAAGAGAAATGGTTAGTTGGTGTTGACCTTGGTGGTACAACGATTAAATTAGCATTTATTAATGTATACGGTGAAATTTTACATAAGTGGGAAATCCCTACGAATACAGGTGAGCAAGGAAAACATATTACACTTGATGTTGCGAAAGCAATTGATAAAAAGCTAGAAGAATTAGGCGAATTGAAGAGCAAGTTAATTGGTATTGGTATGGGGGCTCCTGGTCCTGTACATGTGGCATCTGGAATGATTTATGAAGCGGTTAATTTAGGGTGGAAAAATTATCCACTAAAAGATTTATTAGAAGTAGAAACAGGATTACCTGTTGTTATTGATAATGATGCAAACTTAGCAGCGCTTGGTGAAATGTGGAAAGGTGCTGGTGAAGGTGCAAAAGATTTAATTTGTATGACACTTGGTACGGGCGTTGGTGGTGGTGTAATCGCCAATGGTGAGATTGTACACGGCGTGAGTGGTGCTGCTGGTGAGATTGGACATATTACAGTAGTTACAGAAAATGCTTTCCCATGTAATTGCGGGAAGTCTGGTTGCTTAGAAACAGTAGCATCTGCGACAGGTATTGTACGTGTTGCTATGCAAAAAATACAAGAGACTAATAAAGAGAGCATGTTGCGTTCTATGTTAGCTGAAGAAGGACGTATTACATCAAAAGATGTCTTTGAAGCACTTGGACAAGGTGATGAATTAGCAGGAGAAGTAGTAGAAAAAGTAGCTTCTTATTTAGGATTAGCTGTAGCGAACCTTTCTAGTACGTTGAACCCAGAGAAAATTGTTATTGGTGGAGGCGTGTCTAAAGCTGGAGATGCGCTATTAGAACCAATTCAACGCTATTTCGAGCAATATGCTTTCTCACGTGCTGTAAAGAGCACGAAGTTAGCTATTGCAACACTTGGTAATGATGCAGGTGTTATCGGAGGAGCTTGGCTTGTAAAAAAGCACAAATACGAAGCGAAGATGATATAAGTTGTGAAATATGAAAAGAGGAAGGGGAACCCTTCCTCTTTTTGTGTGAAATCTCGATGAAGAATAAAGTGTAAACGAATTAAGCTGCTGGTGGATACCCGTTATATAGAACAGTCATGATCGTAAACCATCCGAAAACGAGTACAGTTGCAATTGCAAAGCCGCTTGCGAAAAAGTTTTTTTCACGAAGTGTTCTAAGCGTAGCGAATACAGCTAACAGAGTGACAAGTGTAAAAATAATAACAAGGCCCATACAATATCCTCCTCTGTCTACCCATTTCTTATTATGAGTTTTTGGAATATTTACTCTTTTATATTGTACATGTTTTAAAAATGATTGTCGAGATAGCATCCTTTCTTTTCCTCAGAGAAAGAAATGTTGTATCATTAAAAGTAAGTTTAATAACTGGAGGAGATTTTCATATGAAATGGATACAAATGCCGTTAGGCCCATTACAAACAAATGCTTATATTTTAATGAACGATCAAAAAGAGTGCATTATCTTTGACCCTGGTCATGAAGGTGAAAAGCTCGTTACATATTTACAAGAAGAACAATTAAAACCATTGGCTGTTTTATTAACACATGCTCATTTTGATCATATCGGTGCTGTTGATGCGGTAAGAGACGCTTTTCATATTCCTGTGTACGTACATAAAGAAGAAGCAGATTGGTTAGGAGATGCAACTGTAAACGGCTCTCAAATTTTTATGATGAACCGCAGTATTACAGCAAAACCGGCGGATCATATTATTGATGCAGAAGGTACATTAACAATTGGATCATTTAATTTTGAAATTTTTGAGACACCAGGACATTCTCCAGGAAGTATTTCTTATTATAGTAAAGAGGCGAATGCTGTATTCTCAGGAGATGTATTGTTCCAAATGAGCATTGGAAGAACAGATTTACCTGGTGGAAGTTTCGCTGAATTAATTGGAAGTATTGAAGAGAAATTATTTGTATTACCAGATGAAACAGCGGTGCTATGTGGACATGGTCCAGAAACAAGCATTGGCTTTGAAAAAGAAAATAATCCGTTTTTACAATAAGGAGTCATTATGGGAATGGAGCTCATTTTAAGAGAATGGATGGGGAAAGAAAAGGATTATTCAATTTCATATAGTACGTATATGAACCTTGTATTGTATACAGAAGGTCATGGATATTATATGAAAGAACGTGAAAAGATTGGAAGACAAGGTGATTTTTTTACAAGTAGCAACGTATCCTCTGTGTTTGCAAAAACTTTTGCTAAACTTTTTATTCGTCTTGTTGAAAATGGTGAAGTTGCTCCGAATATTTGTGAAATTGGTGGAGGAACAGGGAAGTTTGCCTATGATGTTTTACAAGAATGGAAGCAATTATCTCCAAAAACCTTTATTGATTTAAACTATTCAATGATTGAAGTGAGCCCTTTTCATAGAAAATTACAGCAGGAGCACCTTGGCTCATTTTCTAATGTATCGTACTATACCTCTTATAGTGAAATGGGAGATTCTTTCGAGGGAATTCTTTTTTCGAATGAGTTGTTTGATGCATTTCCTGTTGAAATAATTGAGAAAAGAAATGGTATGTTGTATGAAGTGCGTATTACATATACAGAGGAAGGAAACCTTTCGGAAGTATGTAGGCCGTTAGATAAAAGAATTGGTCGCTATTTATTGAAATATAATATTCATATTGCTGAAGGGCAACGTTTTGAAGTACCAATTGTGATGGAGGATTATATAAAAGAAATTGCGAAATGGTTTCAAAAAGGTATATGTATTACAGTTGATTACGGATACACAAAAGAAGAATGGATGCATCCAGCACACCGTGAAGGAAGTTTGCGAGGGTATTATCAGCACAAGCTAATACGTAATCCACTAGCGCATCCAGGTGAAATGGATCTTACTACTCATATTCATTGGGACGAGCTAAAGGAGATGTTTAGTATGCAAGGAATGAGTGCAGTATGGCATAAGAAACAATCTGAGTTCTTGTTAGCTGCAGGGATATTAGAACAGCTTACGAGCCATCAAGATATGAATCCTTTTTCTGAAACGCAAAAACAAAATCGAGCAGTTCGTTCTATGATTTTAAATGGAGGAGTAGGGAGTTCGTTTGATGTTGTTATACATACAAAAGATATGCAACATTTACATTTGGATCGGTATGTAACAATATAAAAAACAAGACACAGTATATACTGTGTCTTGTTTTTTAATACGACTTATGTAGTATTATATATTTCCTCTCATGATATATATTTATATTAAAGATATGAGATAAAAAATATAGAATACGTTCTTTTTCTGCGATTATTAGTCCCTAACCTAATAATACGCGAACGAGTTGAATTATTGTTTCGTTCTCTACTTTGTAATAAATTTCTAATCCTTTTCTTTCACTAGAAACGATTTTAGCGCTTTTTAATTTTGCTAAATGCTGTGAAATTGTAGATTGTGGCATGTTTAATCCAGTATACATTGTAGAAACGTTGCTTGGACCGCGCTCGATTAATCCTTTTACGATACATAAACGAACAGGATGAGCTAGCACTTTTAATAATTCTGCATTACTTTCATATAGTTCTAATTCTTTTTGAAAGGTTTCTAACATGTTCTTTTCCACCTCCGTGTGAGCTATTATACCATACTATACATACCAAAAATTTAAAGAAAAGAAAATAGTTGTTGCAGAAAAAAAGTCCTAAAGTAAAGAAATTGTAAGAAAAGAGACCCTGATGTAAATAAAATAGGTAAATTAGCACGTTTTTGTAAAATGACATTTTTGGGTGAAAATTTCGATGCGTTTTAAAAATTGAAAGATATAAATATATTTGTAACACAATTTTATCATGATTTTCTTATTCTTTCAAATGAATATACTAAATTTTTAAAATAATATGACAAAGGAATTATAATGATATATATAGAATATAAAACAGGTTAAAAGAAAAGAAGCTGAATGTAATTCGCTTCTTTATGGTGATAATGAAATATTTGATTACGGCTGATAAATCTTAGGATAATCAAGTCAGTAGTCATTTATTCTAAAATTCATCTTTTAGCAACGTTAAAAATCTGTGATTCCATATGTTCTCGTAAAAATCAATTGTCTCTTTTGCGGACATAAAAGGATTATTCAACGTAGAGGTTGTTTTCTGTTCCATAAAGTTTTCGTATCCCAGCCCGTGGGCAAACTTAATCGTAGCATCCATACAGTACTCTGTTTGGGCACCACAAAATTCAATGCGATTTACAGATAATTGATCTAAAATTTCTTTTAAGTTTGTTTTATAAAATGAATTTGCATGTGTTTTTCTTACAAAAAAATCTTGTTCTTGAACATCTAGATCGGTATGAATAGTCCAAAGTTCTTTCTCGGGTACTAAATCATCATCACAATGTTGAACAAAAAGGATTGGTTTATTTAATTTTCTGTATGAAGAAATTCTTTTATTTACTTTTGTTAGTAAGTTCTGTAAATCAAATAAATGCTCTCCGCTATAACATACGCCATTTTGTAAATCGATAACGATTAAAATATCTGCACAAGTAACCATTATTTTCACCCCTGTTCATTTCTTAATATATCAATTAATCCATTATTTAGAAATAGATGATATACTTTTATTTTTTTATGGACTATAAGAAAAGAAGAAATTCAAATGAATATAACTAAACCGCATAAAAAGAAGATATGAAAACCTAATCTCATATCTTCTTTTTTCTCTATGCATTTATAGGTTCTTCTACATAAGAAAGGGCATTTTCAAAATCGGATATTAAATCGTTAACATTTTCAAGACCGACTGATAACCGAAGTAATGAATTAGAGATTCCTCTTTCATCACGAGCTTCTTGCGACAGTGCTGCATGTGACATTTTTGCTGGATAAGAAAGAATAGACTCTACAGCTCCTAAACTAACTGCAAAAACAGGTAATTTTACTTTTGATAAAAATTGGCGGAGTGCATCTTCAGACTGCAAAGTAAACGACAAGACCGCGCCAGCTGATGTTGCTTGAGATTGTTGAATATCAAATCCGAGATGTGTTTGTAATCCCGGATAATAGACATTTTGTACTTTAGTGTGCTCTTGTAAATAATGTGCAATTTTATTGGCATTTTTAGCTGAATGCTCGAGGCGTACATGTAATGTTTTTAGACCGCGAAGTACGAGAGAACAATCTTGAGGCCCTAAAATAGCACCGAATGCATTTTGTAAAAATCCAAGCTTTTGAGCGAGTTCTGCATCTTTTACTACTGCTAATCCGGCAGTAACATCACTATGACCAGCAATAAATTTTGTAGCACTATGAAGAACGACATCAGCTCCAAGTTCAAATGGTTTTTGGAATAGTGGTGTCAAAAATGTATTATCAACAAAAGTAAGAGCGCCAATAGACTTTGCGAGTTTAGAAACCTCGCGAATATCTGTCACTTTTAAAAGTGGGTTAGAAGGTGTTTCTACATAAAAGAGCTTTGTATTTGGTTTAATGTTTTGTTTTATTTCTTCTAAATTGGTCATATCAACAAATGTATGTGAAACACCGTAACGGGAGAGTACCTCAGTTATCACTCGGTAAGTGCCTCCGTATACATCTTCAGAAATGAGTACGTGATCACCTTGTGAAAGAAGGAGGAATGCAGTGGAAATCGCTGCAATGCCTGATGCAAAGGCGAATCCTTTTGTTCCGCCTTCTAATAAAGCAATGATATCTTCAAGAGCTTCACGAGTTGGGTTTCCTGACCTGCTATAGTCATATTTTCCGAACGTATCTACATCAAACTGGTGAAAAGTTGATGTGTTATAAATAGGAACGTTCACAGCGCCTGTTTGCGAGTCATGTTTATATTGGTTGTGTAGTAAGAGTGTATCTATAGAATAGCTCATATTCTTACACCTTCTTTTACGAGTTTAATGGCTTGCTTTAAGTCTTGAATTAAATCGTTACTATTTTCAATGCCAACTGAGAATCGAAGAAGACGATTACATACGCCGTTTGCTGTTCTAATTTCTTCAGGAATATCAGCATGTGTTTGCGTTGCTGGATAAGTCATTAAACTTTCTACACCACCAAGACTTTCGGCAAATGTAATTAAGGATAAAGACTGTAAGAATGGATTAATCCAAGCTTCATCTTTAAGGCGGAATGAAATCATGCCGCCTCTTCCTGGATAAAATACATCTGTTACCCCGTCTTCATCGTTTAAATACGCAACAACTGCTTTCGCATTTTCTTCGTGTTGTCTCATGCGAAGCGCTAACGTTTTCATACCGCGAATTAATAACCATGAGTCAAATGGACTTAAAACTGCACCTGATGCATTATGATAATGAGCGATTTCCTCGCAAAGTTCCTTTCCTTTTGCAACGACAAGCCCGCTTAGTACATCGTTATGTCCCCCTAAATATTTCGTTGCGCTATGAAGTACAATGTCAGCACCTTCTGTTAATGGTTGCTGTATATAAGGTGTGTAGAATGTGTTGTCTACAATAAGAAGTAGTCCGTGCCTTTTCGCTACAGTTGCGACAGCAGCAATATCAGTAACTTGCATTAATGGATTAGTTGGAGTTTCTATGAAAATAGCCTTCACTTCAGTTGTGATAGCTTGCTCAATTTGTTTAATAGACTGTGTATTTACGTATCTACATCGAACATTCCACTTTTTTTCATGCTCAGAAAATAATCGATACGTTCCCCCGTATAAATCTTCAGATACAATAAGTTCGTCTCCAGAGCGGAATAGAGAAAGGACGAGGAGAACAGCCGCCATCCCTGAACTACAGGCATAACCTTGTTCGCCATATTCTAAGTCTGCGATCGCCCGTTCTAAAAGACCGCGAGTTGGATTGCCAGTTCGTGAATAGTCAAAGCCAGTAGATTTACCAATTCCTTCGTGACGATAAGCGGTTGAGAAATAAACTGGTGGATTAACCGTTCCAGTTTTAGTTTCACTGCGATTTCCGATTTGTGCTAGTTTTGTTTCGATTGTTGACATGTGAAAATTCCTCCTTTTTAAATTGAAACATTAAGTGAATATAAAATAAAAAAAGCCTTCTAAGAAGAAGGCTTTCGGTTTGAATAGAGTCTTCTTCTCATCTGTCAAATCTTTCACAATTTGCTGGAATTAGCACCTTATTAACAAAATGTTAATGGTTGCTGAGGCGTCACAGGGCCAGTCCCTCTACCTCTCTAGATAAGAATGTTCGTATGAAATTTTTATTATGTTTTTAACTTTACAACAAAAGATAATTGAATTGCAACTTTATTTTAAATAATTTTTATTTTTCCGCAATTGTCATTGACTTTTACTTTTGTGCATGCTAAATTTATAAAAAATTAACAAACATTGTTAAAAGGGGAACACATTTCCTTTTAGCTACATAAATAAAATAATAAAGACAACTCTTATTGAGAGCGGTGGAGGGAAAGGCCCTGTGAAACCCGGCAACCTTCAAACGAAATGTTTGAAACGGTGCTAATACCTGCAAAACGAATGTTTTGCATAATAAGAGGAGGAACGATTATGTCCCCCTCTTCAAAGTGAAGAGGGGTTTTTTATATTGATAGAAATGAGGGAGATTCGTGAAATTACTAGATTTATTATCAAAAGGAATTGTAATAGGTGATGGTGCGGTTGGGACGTTATTGCATTCACATGGTTTGCAAAGTAGTTTTGAAGAATTGAATGTATCTGATCCAGACTTAATTATATCAATTCATAAACAATATGTAGCTGCTGGAGCAGATGTAATTCAAACGAATACGTATGGAGCAAATGAGGCGAAATTACGTATGTATGGTTTAGAAAATCAAGTTGCAGAAATTAATAGAGCGGCAGTAAAACTGGCGAAAGCATCTGTGGCAGATAAAAATGCAATTTTAGGAACAATCGGTGGTATGAAACATATCGGAGCTGTTACAACGACTGATATGGAAAGAGAGTTTATGTTACTTGAACAGGCGGAGGCTTTACTAGAAGAACAGGTTGATGGATTACTATTAGAAACTTTTTACGATGAATTTGAATTACTTCATGCCGTTAAAGTATTGCGTAAGCAAACGAATATTCCAATTGTTGCTCAATTAGCGTTACATGAAGCAGGTACGACTCAAAATGGAAATGATGTCAATGAAATATTAAAGCAACTTATAGATTACGGTGCAAATGTTGTTGGATTGAATTGTCAACTAGGGCCGCTTCATATGACGGAAGCTTTCAAAATGATATCGATTCCGCAAAATGGCTATTTATCAGCATACCCAAATGCAGGTCTCCCGAATTATGTGGAGGGACGTTACGTATATGAGGGAAGCCCAGCTTATTTCGAAGCGATGACACCGAGATTTATTGAGCAAGGTATTCGGTTATTGGGTGGTTGTTGTGGTACGACTCCAGAACATATTCAAAGTATGAAGCGCGCTGTTGCGAATATTACCCCTGTAATAGAAAAAGACACGATTCAAAGGCCGAAAGTCGTTCATACGCATGAGAAACGCTCGAAGGCTCACGTCACTCTAGCAGAGAAAGCGAAAAAACAAACGACAGTTGTAGTGGAATTAGATCCACCGAAAACGTTAGATACACAGCGTTTTTTTGAAGGAGCAAGAGCGTTAAAAAGAGCGGGAGCAGATGCTATTACTCTAGCAGATAATTCATTAGCATCACCTCGTGTTTCTAATATGGCAATGGGTGCGTTATTAACGAAGCATGATATCCCGGTATTGACGCATTTAACGTGTAGAGATCATAACGTCATTGGACTACAATCTCATTTGTTAGGTTTATCGGCGTTAGGGATGGAAGAAGTGTTAGCTTTAACTGGTGATCCAGCGCGCGTTGGTGATTTTCCCGGTGCCACTTCTGTATATGATTTATCCTCTATTGAGCTTATTAAAATGATTAAAGAAATGAACGGTGGACGTTCAATTTTAGGGAAATCAATTGGACCGGCGACAAGGTTTTCTGTAGGCGGCGCATTTAATCCTCATGTAAGGCACTTAAAAGCAGCGGTTAAGCGGATGGAACGAAAAATAGATGCTGGAGCGGAGTATTTTTTAACTCAGCCAATTTATGATATCAAGTTAATTGAAGAAGTGTATGAAGCGACAAAGCATTTGGAACAACCTATTTTTATTGGAATTATGCCGTTAGTAAGTAAGCGGAATGCAGATTTTCTTCATTTTGAGGTGCCGGGTATTACTCTTCCTGAAGAAATAAGAGAGAGAATGGATGGACATGAAACGAAAGAGGCAGCAATTGAGGAAGGGATTCGCATTTCACAAGAATTGATTGACGCAGCGATGAAATATTTTAATGGTATTTATCTTATTACACCATTTTTAAAGTATGAAATTACAGAACATCTTGTTAAATATGTAAGAGAAAAGCAAGAAGTGAAAGAAGGTATTAATTGATGAAGTGTATAGAAGAAAAATTAAAAAATAGCATTTTAATATTAGATGGTGCAATGGGGACAATGATTCAGCAAGAGGATTTAACTGCTGAAGATTTCGGAGGGGAAGAGTACGAGGGCTGTAATGAATATTTAGTAGAAACAAGACCAGACGTTATTTTAAAGATTCATAAAACTTATATTGAAGCTGGAGCGGATATTATTGAAACAAATACATTTGGGGCAACGAATATTGTACTAAGTGATTATGAGCTGTCTCATTTAGATGAAGAACTAAATGAAAAGGCAGCACTTTTGGCGAAGCAAGCTGTTAAAGAAAGCGGGAAGGAAGTATATGTTGCGGGAGCGATGGGACCAACAACGAAAGCAATTAGTGTTACTGGTGGTGTGACTTTTGAAGAATTGATTGAGGCTTATACAAGGCAAGCACGAGGATTATTAAAAGGAGAAGTTGATGTATTACTCGTTGAGACGAGTCAAGATATGCGTAACGTGAAAGCAGCTTATATTGGAATTCAAGCTGCATTTGAAGAACTGAAAAAAACGGTTCCTATTATGATTTCAGGAACGATTGAGCCAATGGGAACGACTCTGGCTGGGCAAACAATTGAAGCTTTTTATTTATCAGTAGAACATATGAAACCATTATCTGTTGGGTTAAACTGTGCGACTGGTCCGGAGTTTATGAGGGACCATATTCGTTCACTATCTGATTTATCGGAGTGTTACATTTCTTGTTATCCAAATGCAGGTCTTCCTGATGAAGATGGACATTATCATGAATCTCCATCTTCTCTTGCTGAAAAGGTGAAGCGATTTGCTGAAGAAGGATGGGTTAATATTATTGGTGGTTGTTGTGGCACGACACCAGAACATATAAAAGCAATGAAATCCGCGCTAGCACCTCTTAAGCCTCGTGACCATCATGAGAGAGAAGGACATGGAGTTAGTGGATTAGAAGCACTGCAATATGATGAGTCTATGAGACCGTTATTTGTGGGTGAAAGAACGAATGTTATTGGGTCACGTAAATTTAAACGATTAGTAGCAGAAGGGAAATTTGAAGAGGCTGCTGAAGTGGCAAGAGCGCAAGTGAAGAAAAATGCTCATATTATTGACATTTGTATGGCAGATCCTGATCGCGATGAAATAGAAGATATGGAAAACTTCTTAGCAGAAGTTACGAAAGTTTTAAAAGTACCGATTATGATTGATTCAACAGATGAAAATGTGATGGAGCGAGCTCTTACTTATATTCAAGGAAAAGCTGTTATTAATTCAATTAATTTAGAAGATGGAGAAGAACGATTTAAAAAAGTGACACCGCTTCTTCAGAAGTATGGTGCCGCTATAGTTGTAGGAACAATTGATGAAGACGGTATGGCGGTTAGTGCGGAACGAAAGATAGAAATTGCGAAAAGAAGCTATGAATTACTTACAAAGAAGTATGGGATACGCCCGTCAGATATTATTTTTGATGCACTTGTGTTTCCAGTAGGGACAGGTGATGAAGAATATATTGGTTCAGCGGCAGCGACTATAGAAGGAATTCGCCTTATTAAAGAAGCGTTACCAGAGTGTTTAACGATTTTAGGTGTAAGTAACATATCATTTGGTTTACCACCGGCTGGACGTGAAGTATTAAATTCAGTTTTTTTATACCATGCTACGAAAGCAGGATTAGATTACGCGATTGTGAATACGGAAAAATTAGAACGCTATGCGTCGATTCCAGAGGAAGAAAAACGACTTGCAGATGCATTACTGTTTGAAACGACGAAAGAGACATTGGAAGAATTTACAAATTTTTACCGAGTTGCTAAAAAGAAAGATGTCGTTGTGCAAGAAACGTTAACGCTTGATGAAAGACTAGCAAATTATATTGTAGAAGGTACGAAACAAGGATTACACGAGGATTTAAGTCTTGCACTTGAAGAAGGAAGAAAACCTCTTGATATTATTAACGGTCCGCTTATGACAGGGATGGACGAGGTAGGACGACTATTTAATAATAATGAACTTATTGTTGCTGAAGTATTGCAAAGTGCCGAAAGTATGAAAGCCGCTGTAAGCTATTTAGAGCCACATATGGAATCTAGTGATAGTGCGAAAAAAGGGAAAGTGTTATTAGCAACTGTAAAAGGTGACGTGCATGATATTGGGAAAAATCTCGTTGAAATTATTTTAGCGAATAACGGATATGAGATTATTAATTTAGGAATTAATGTACGTTCGGATCGAATTGTTCAAGAAGTACAAGAAAAGAAGCCAGACATTATAGGTCTTTCAGGTTTATTAGTAAAATCAGCGCAACAAATGGTAACGACTGCTGAAGATTTAAAAGCAGCAAATATTGATGTGCCCATTGTTGTAGGTGGTGCAGCGTTAACGAGAAAGTTTACAGATAATCGGATTTCACCATCATATAAAGGGCTCGTTTGTTATGCGAGTGATGCGATGACGGGGCTCGATATTATTAATAAGCTTCAAAAAGAAGAAGAGCGTGAGAAGATGAAACAGGATAAAAAAGAACGTCATCTTCATATCGTAAAAAAAGAGGAGAAGAAAGTAGAAATTCCAGCAGTAATTGAGCCATTACCGAAGGCTGAAGTTATCGTGCCTGATTCAACAAAACGAATTGTATTACGCGATATTCCGGCCCTTCATCTCGCCCCATTTTTAAATAGACAAATGCTACTTGGGCATCACCTTGGATTAAAAGGAAATGTGAAGAAGCTTTTGAAAGAGGGAGATAAGAGAGCGCATGAATTAAATGATTTAATAGATGAATTATTGCAGGAAGGACAATCTTGGTTAAAACCGAAAGCAGTGTATCAATTTTTCCCAGCGCAAAGCGACGGACAAAACATTGTAATATATGATCCAGAAGATCATACGCGTGTTATAGAGCGTTTCACATTCCCTAGACAAGGAAAGGCCCCCTATCGTACTTTAAGTGATTATTTGCGCCCAATTGGAGATGAGATGGACTATGTTGCTTTCTTATCTGTTACGGTTGGGGAAGGAGTTCGGGACATTGCTGAAGAGTGGAAGGGGAAAGGGGATTACTTACGTAGTCATGCCATTCAATCGTTAGCGCTTGAATTAGCAGAAGGACTTGCTGAAAAAACACATATGCTCATTCGTGATCGCTGGGGCATTCCGGACTCACCTGAACTGACGATGGAAGAACGTTTCCGTACGAAATATAGAGGAATACGTGTGTCATTTGGTTATCCAGCGTGTCCAGAACTTGCAGATCAAGAAAAGCTATTTCGCTTAATTCATCCAGAGGAAATAGGTATTTCATTAACAGAAGGATTCATGATGGAGCCAGAAGCATCCGTAACGGCTATGGTATTTTCTCACCCTGAGGCAAGATATTTTAGTGTATTATAGTCTTGAAGGAGGAGACGTATGAAGAAAATAGTCTTTACAGGTGGCGGTTCGGCAGGACATGTAACACCTAATTTAGCCATTATCCCATATTTACAGGAAGACAACTGGGATATCTCTTATATTGGTTCTCATCAAGGTATTGAGAAAACGATTATAGAAAAGGAAGGCATTCCCTACTATAGTATTTCGAGTGGAAAGCTACGTCGTTATTTTGATTTGAAAAATATAAAAGATCCTTTTCTTGTAATGAAGGGTGTTATGGATGCGTATGTAAGGATTCGAAAACTAAAACCAGATGTGATTTTTTCAAAAGGCGGTTTCGTATCTGTACCAGTCGTAATTGGAGGATGGCTAAATAGAGTACCAGTTTTATTACATGAATCTGATATGACGCCAGGACTAGCAAATAAAATTGCGCTTCGTTTTGCTTCGAAAATATTTGTTACATTTGAAGAAGCAGCGAAACATTTACCGAAAGAAAAAGTAATATATACGGGATCTCCTGTACGTGAAGAAGTGCTGAAGGGAAATCGTGAAAAAGGTTTAGCATTTTTAGGTTTTTCACGTAAAAAGCCAGTTATTACGATTATGGGGGGCAGCTTGGGCGCGAAAAAAATTAATGATACGGCTCGAGAAGCATTACCAGAACTTCTTAACAAGTATCAAATTGTTCACCTTTGCGGAAAAGGTAACCTTGACGAAAGTTTACAAAATAAAAATGGATATAGACAATTTGAATATGTACATGGAGAACTGCCAGATATATTAGCGGTAACAGATTTTGTTATTTCACGCGCGGGCTCCAACGCAATTTTTGAATTTTTAACATTACAAAAGCCGATGGTTTTAATTCCATTATCGAAATTTGCAAGCCGTGGAGATCAAATATTAAATGCAGAGTCCTTTGAAAGGAAAGGGTATGCCTCCGTATTATATGAAGAAGATGTAACTGTAAAATCTCTTATAAAGTATGTCGAAGAATTGAATCAAAATAATGAGAAGTATAAAACAGCACTAAAAAAATATAATGGAAAAGAAGCAATTAAAACAATCATTCAAAATATTTCAGAGGCATGATGAAACAATCATGCCTCTTTTAGTAGGGTGAAAGATTCCAAGAATTGATATTTTTATGTTACAATAAAGTGAAACTTTAATCAGTTGGGTGCATCCCACATCTAACTTCTTTACTTTTACTGAATTTTGAGGAGGGAGTCTTACTGCCCTCAAATAGCGGGATAACAAATGGGTTAATAGGGAAATTCCAATTAATGAAGCGTGAAAATACGAATGGATTAGGAGTGACTGTGTTGGAGCTAAGTCTCTATGAAAATACTGCACTTATTATATGCTTTGTGTTGTACGTTGGTAGTGTTATTGTTTATATTTCAAGGAAATTTTCGCAAGAAAGAGAGCTTGAAAAGTCAGAGATAACAGCTGAACTAGAAATGTTAGCTGATGAAAGTTATAAAAAACAAAAAATAAAAGAAGACCATGAAGCATCCCATCATTTAAACGCAAATAAGTTTTAAAGATGGGGATTTTTTTTGAAGTTGTTCTTTATTATAGCTATAACAAATAACGCTAAAAAGGAGTTTCCCCATACATAATGAAGGAGTGTATATAAATGAATTTTTATATCGCCTCAGGTTTCCAAAATAAACATCTTGTACGTTCCGTAGCAAATGAACTGAAACATGCAGGATGGCACCATACATATGATTGGACAAAAAACGAAAGAGTAGCGAATGAAGAACAATTAAGAGAAATTGGTCAGGCAGAACAAAACGCTGTAAAAAAAGCGGATGTATTTTTACTTATATTAGATGGCGGAAACGGGAGCCATACAGAGTTTGGAATGGCGATTGCACTAGAGAAAACGATATATGTATATCAGGCAGAAAACCCGCTCCAAACAACGTTCTATCACTTGCCGGAAATAAATATTTTTGACGGAGATGTAGCTGAGTTTGCATCTTATGTTATGAATCATGTGAAATAATGTAACTACCTAAAAGGTTATAAAAGTGATCTTTTGGGTACAGTGATGATAAGAAACGTATATAAAGGAGTACATAATATGAAATTAGAAAATGGATGGGAAACGAGCTTTTTAGAAGTCGTACAAAATAGTGAATTTAAGAAAGAGGCACTTCTTAGTCAATTGCTTTGTCAGGATAGTGAAGAAGTAGAAGAGCTTGTGGATGATTACGGCTACGAAGAACTTGTTGAACGTGAACATGATGATGAGTTAGCTGAAATTTTAGGAGAAGAACTTTTTAGTGAGATGGAACGCCAAGTATTCTTATCTTCAAACCCAGAAGAAAAACTTATTGCATTCGTCAATGGATTAGGTTTTCATGTGTTAGATTGGATTGTTCTTCTTGAAACAGAATTTGGAATTGATAGTGCAAACTTTACATCAGATGCTGTAAAGGTGTTAGAAAAGCGTTTCAGACAGTTTCCGTACATAGAGGACAATACAATTTTTGATATGACATTTGGAGAATCGATGGATGTATTAGAATCTGTTACAGGATTACAACTAAAGGAAAAGATGAACATATAATGAAAAAAGAACGTGATTGGATCACGTTCTTTTTTTACATAATAATAATTTTATCATCTAGTTTTGTCTGCCCGGTAAGAAGTGCGTTTAAATATTCCACTTTTCTTATACAAGCTTGTATATGTCTTTCAATCTCTTGTAACTCTGCTTGGTGATGTGTTTCAATTGGATGAATTTGTACGTTGAATTTTTCAAATTGACTACTATATGTTATTTCTGCATAGCCGCTCATAATATCGGTTTCGTTATGAAATAAAAATTGCTTCGTTTTGTCACAGAATGATACATCCTGAAAGCCATATACTTTTAATGCTTCAATTACTTTTTTAATCATTTTTGTATTCATTTTTTAACCCTCTTTGCGAAGTTCTACTTATATAGTATAACATAAAAAATTACATAGAAAGCGCTTCCGAATGTATTTTATTATAAACTTTACGTTTCAATCACAAAAATGAAACAAAGAAAAAATAATTGTAAAGAAGGAAGGACTCTTTTATTGTTTCGTCATATATATAGAGAAATAGTGCAATGAAAGGAAATTTTCCGAGGTGGAGATCGTATTTCCAATTTGAGCGCAGTAAAAGAGGTGAGAATCTTGAACTTTGATATTGTAGGACAAAAAGCATATATAAAAGATGGACCGCATCGGAACCGAATTGGAATTGTAAAGAAAAACAAGACAAAATTAGCATCGCAGTTTGCTATTGTAATTGGAGAACAAATCATTGATGTAGAGCTAAAGGATATCGTGTTAGTTGGAGTAGACGTAGGACAATTTCATAAATGGTGCGAACAAAATGGTTATTTGTGAAAAGGACGGGCTGTGAGATAATGAAATATATTTGAGGAAAGAGGATATGTTATTGTATTCTCTTTTTCTATGTTTAAGGAGGCGAAAATGAAATATAAAGAACAGGAGTTTACGTTGGAGTTAAAAGAGAACATTCAATGTATGGAGAAGGAAATAGAGCGAATATCACTTAAACTGCATAAAGAGTATTCGCATTTATACATAGAAAAACACATGGAATTAGATATGGGATTTGCAAGAGAAAAAGAGAATCCCTTTGAGGTGGGTTATTATTCATCAGTTGCTATAGCTATATTAGATGAAGAAAAAGAGATGATTGAATTTCATAATATTCTAATTTGGAAATGCGAAAGAATCTTTTTAGGAATGCCAATTCAATCAATCATTTTGGGGAGTAAGAAAGTAGGGGAACTCGCTGATGAATCTTGTTATGAGATTGAGGAAGAGTTAAAAGAGCAACTAGAAGAATACTTGGAGTGATAATTCTCAAGATAAAATCTATAAAGAGGGAACGGAATAAAAAAGACGCTAACAATTGTATGTTAGCGTCTTTTTTCATTATGAAGCAATTTCACCAGTTTTTGTATCATCTTGATTGTACGTATCTTGATCTAATTCACCAAGCCATTTACTTGAAATAAGACCTGCTGTCATAGAACCACTTACGTTAAGAGCTGTACGCCCCATATCGATTAATGGCTCAACCGAGATAACTAGAGCAACAATACCGATTGGTAAGTTCATCGTAGATAGTACGATTAAAGCTGCGAATGTTGCGCCGCCACCAACTCCGGCAACACCGAATGAGCTAATAGCAACAACAGCGATTAAAGTTAAAATAAATTGTGGTTGTAATGGATCAATTCCTACAGTTGGAGCGACCATCATTGCAAGCATTGCTGGATAAATACCTGCGCAACCGTTTTGTCCGATAGATACCCCAAATGAAGCTGCGAAGTTTGCAATTCCTTCGGAAATACCAAGCTTTTCTTTTTGAGCTTCAATATTTAATGGCATCGCACCAGCACTAGAGCGAGATGTGAATGCAAAAGTTAGTACAGGGAACACTTTTTTCAAATATTGAATTGGATTTAAACCAGACAATGCAATTAATAATAAGTGAATGATAAACATTACGATAAGTGCTACGTAAGAGGCTAACACGAAGTTACCAAGTTTTAAAATAGCATTTATATCGCTACCAGCAACTGTTTTTGCCATAAGAGCTAATACGCCGTATGGAGTAAGGCGTAAAATTAATGTTACCATACGCATTACGATTGCATATACAGCATCAAGCATATTCTTAAATAGCTCTGCTTGTTCTGGATATTTTCGTTTTACACCTATAAAGGCAATGCCGATAAAGGCTGCAAATATTACGACAGAAATTGTTGATGTTGGACGAGCGCCTGTTAAATCAAGAAACGGATTTGTAGGTAATAGCTCTAATAATTTATCTGGAATTGTTGTCTTTTCAATAGAAGTAAATCTTTCTTCAACTAGTTTCAGACGAGCAGATTCTGCATCACCTTGTTGTAGGCCTGTTGCAGATACATCAAATCCTGCACTTGCAGCGATACCGACAGCTGCAGCGATTCCTGTAGTAAGAATTAAAATACCGATAATAAGGCCACTAATTTTACCAAGATTTTTCGTTAACTGTAATTTTGTAAATGCTGAAATAATAGATACTAAAATAAGTGGCATAACGATCATTTGAAGTAATTTTACATAACCGTTACCGATTAAGCCAAACCAAGTATTTGATTCAATAATTACTTTAGAAGTTGGCTCATAAATAAATTGTAATATAAGACCGAATAAAATACCGACTCCTAAAGCGGTAAATACACGTTTATTAAAAGATACATGCTTACGTTGCATATAATATAATACGCCAACTAAGATGAGCATGACTGCAACGTTAATTCCGACAAGCAGTGTATTCATGTTGATTCCCCCTAATTCCAATCTGTTATATAGAATATAAGGCAATAAAACCTATAAGTCAACTAGGAAATTACGGAATTAAAAAAAAGATGGCAAAATGCCATCTTTTAATGTCCAGCTCCAGGCACAAGTAAGAATGTCGTGTAGTATGTAAATCCTATGAAGAAAACAGTTAAATATGCCCCGAATACGTATATATACATACGCTCTGTTAATTTTAAATAGCTTAAAAGTACGAAGAATCCTGTTTGTCCTAAAAATAGTAGTGCGGCCTGTTGCATATCCCCTACGTAAAACATAACCGAGAAAATTCCAGTCCAAAAGCCGAGAACGCGAAACATGCGCTCCATGCCATCTCCCTCCTTTTCTAAAAAAAGTAAACCTCACCTCATTATAGTTTATTTTTCTTACTATTGTAAATATTCGTTCATATAAAAAGAAGCCATTTATAAATGGCTTCTTTTTATATGAGAAATTAAATTGTTAGTTTATAATTACAAGATTTACATCCATCTAATAGACTATCATTTCGAGTTAATTCCATGTTAGGGAATAGGATTTCAAAAATTCCTTTCATCATATCTCCGTGCATGTTACAAATTTCAGTTGGGTGATGAACAGCAACTTCCTTAAATGGACAATTGTGTACATCATAGAAAATTTTTGTTCCATCTGCACTTAATTCAAATGCAGGTGATAAGCCAGCTGTTGAGAAAGCTTCTTTTGCAATTTGAACCTTTTGTTCCACTGTTAAAGCATCTTCACTCACATTTAAACGCAGCATATGTTGTTGCATTAATTCTGCCCCAAATTGTTTTCCTGTTTCGTATAGCGCTTTCTCACCAGCAGCGCCAAGGCTAAGTAAAGAATTGAATGCGATTCTTGCTAACAATTGATAATCACGGAATGGAAATTGCAATTGAATAACATCTTCAGATAAGACATATAATCTGCTTGGTCTTCCGCCTTTTCCAGTTTTCTTCGTTTCCGATTTAAGCATATGAACATCTTCTAATTTAGATAAATGTAAACGTGCTACGTTTGGATGAATATCGAATTCATCTGCAATTTCTTGTACCGTTACGTAACTATGTTTTTGCGAAATATATTTATAAATGTAATAACGAGTTGGGTCAGCTAAAACACCTGTAATTTTTAAAGCTTGTTCCATGAGGATCTCCACCTTTATCACTTTATCCAAGATAATAACATTATAATACAGATAAACATAAGTATAGGTAATTTCAGACAATAATTCGGAAATTGTTCATAATTTCACAAACATATTTTTCCTTTTTATTCTATTGAAAATACAAAAGTCCCAATTTTTATTGCGCATGTTTTCATGCTATATACATAGTGAGGAGGGAAAAGTGATGAATGGGATTGAAATTTTTGCGAATGCAATTTTAAAAGAAGCGTGTAGGGTACAAGCGTCAGATTTACATATTGTGCCCCGGCAGAAGGATGTAGCGGTGCAACTACGTATAGGAAAAGATTTAATGACGAGACAGTGTATTGAAAAGGAGTTTGGAGAAAAACTTGTCTCACATTTCAAATTTTTAGCATCTATGGACATAGGAGAGAAACGGAAGCCACAGAATGGTTCGTTGTATTTGCAAATTGATGGACAAGAAGTGTATTTACGCCTTTCAACACTTCCAACAGTATATCAAGAAAGTCTTGTTATTCGCCTCCATTTACAAGCATCTGTTCAGCCCTTATCACATCTTTCGTTATTTCCAAGTACAGCAGCAAAACTACTCTCGTTTTTACGCTATTCACAGGGGCTACTCGTGTTTACTGGACCGACTGGATCTGGGAAGACGACGACAATGTATGCATTATTAGAGGTAATTAGAAAAAAGAAAACACGCCGCATCATTACACTTGAAGATCCGGTTGAAAAAAGAAGTGACGATGTATTACAAATTCAAATAAATGAAAAAGCGGGTCTCACATATGAAACAGGATTAAAGGCTATTTTACGTCATGATCCAGATATTATTTTAGTCGGTGAAATACGTGATGAAGAAACAGCAAAAATAGCTATAAGAGCAAGTTTGACAGGACATTTAGTAATGACAACGCTGCATACGAATGATGCGAAAGGAGCAATCATTCGTTTCATGGATTATGGTATAACGAGGCAAGAGATTGAACAGTCTTTATTGGCTGTGGCTGCACAGCGACTTGTCGAATTGAAGTGTCCGTTTTGCAGAGGAAAGTGCTCAACTTTATGTAAATCAATGAGGCAAGTAAGGCAAGCAAGCATTTATGAGCTACTATATGGATATGAGTTAAAACAAGCGCTTAAAGAAGCAGATGGAGAATGTGTTACTTACAAACATGAGACTTTAGAATCGTCAATACGAAAAGGATATGCTTTAGGTTTTTTAGAAGAAGATGTTTATGTTTAAGAAAACTTGGAGTTTAAGTGATCAAGTAGTATTGTTGAAACGTTTAGGAGAATTATTAGAAAAAGGCTACTCTCTTTTACAAGCATTAGAATTTTTACAGTTTCAATTACCTGTAGAAAAGAAAGTACAATTGCAGGGCATGATTGAGGGGTTAAAAGATGGGAAAAGTCTACACGATTCTTTTCATCAGTTAAAGTTTCATCAGGACATGTTAAGTTATTTATTTTATGCCGAGCAACATGGTGATATTTCTTTTGCTTTGCAACAAGGAAGTGCACTTCTTTATAAGAAAGATAAGTATAGGAGAGACATGATGAAAATAATGCAGTATCCTATGTTTTTGATGTTTTTTTTACTAATCATGCTTTTTATTTTTAAACTTATTTTATTACCTCAGGTTGAAATGGTTTATAGTTCGTTCGGTTCTAATACACCACTACTTACAGAACAAATTCTAAGTGCAATAAAACTGCTACCTTACATTATTTTAACCGCTATTTTAACTGTTATTATTGGATGTAGTTTATATATGTTGTATTTTAGGAAACTTCCACATATTAGACAGGTAAAAATCATGCTTCGTATTCCTCTCATCAAAACATTTCTTATTTTAAAGCATTCACATTATTTTGCTACTCAGTTGAGTGGTTTATTAAATGGTGGACTATCAGTATGCGAAGCTTTAACAATAATGATGGAGCAAAGATATCATCCGTTCTTTCAATATGAAGCGAGCCGGATTGAAAGACAATTAATTGGAGGAGAACAGTTACAATCTATCATTGCTAAAAGTGGGTATTACGAGAAAGAACTTTCTTATGTTATTACCCATGGACAAGCAAACGGCAATTTAGGGATTGAATTAGGTGACTATAGCGATCTTATTATGGAAAAGATGGAACGGAAAATTAAACATATGTTAGTTATCATTCAGCCTATTTTATTTACATGTATTGGAGGAATCGTTGTCCTTATGTATTTAGCGATGATTATGCCGATGTTTCAAATGATGGATTCTATTTAGGGGGCATTTGTATGCAAAATGAGGAAGGATTTACTCTGTTAGAGATGCTATTAGTAATGGTTGTCATAACTATATTATTACTATTAATTATTCCGAATGTAGTTACACAGCGCTCATCGGTCCAAGGAAAAGGGTGTGCAGCTTACGTGAAATCTATAGAAGCGCAAATACAAGTATATCAATTACAACATAATAAAATTCCATCGTTAAAAGAACTGGCAGATGAAAAGTATATTACAGCTGATAAGTGTCCGAATGGCGAATCTATTCATATATCAGATGATGGCACAGTATCAATTAGGGCATTGTGAAACAGCAAGGATTTACTTTTTTAGAAATGTTACTCGTTTTATTTGCTATTTCTGTATTAAGTATAGTTACGTATTTTAGTGTTCATTCCTTATACGAGCGACAAAAAGTTGAACAATTTTTGAGACAGTTTTCAAATGATATTTTATATATGCAGCAATTAGCGATAAACCGTCAAAAGCACTATACATTACGTTGGCATAAAGATAGAAATATGTATGCTATAAAAGAGTCAGGTACAAAGTATTATATCGTCAAGCGAGAGTATGAAGAAGATATACAAATCGATTTGCATACGTTTCCAAATCCGATGACATATAATCCAAGTGGAAATATTAATAGAGGTGGTACGATTATAATTTCGTATAGAAATTATAAATATGAAATTGTATTTCAGCTTGGAAGAGGGAGATTTACGTATCGTGAAATGTCAAAAAGGATCCATAATGGCTGAAATGATTGTATCGTTAAGTGTTTTAATGATGGCTGTATCGTTACTACTACCGCAAACAGCATTAGTTATGCAAGAAAGAAAAAATATACAAATTCGTTATAAGGCATCTGGGTTATTAAAAAAAGAAGCAGCTATATATATGTATGGAAATGAAGAAAAGCGAATAATAGAAAAGAATATAAATGGAATTGTGTATTACACATATTGGGGAGGCAACGAAGTTTGTACCATGTGGAGAGATGTGAAAGACAGAATGATGGAACAATGCTTTTATGTAGGAGAAAAAATAAATTAGAATTTGGTTTTTCATTAATAGAAATGATTGTATGTCTGTTTCTATTATCAATATTTTTTTTGCTCTTTCCCCGCCTACATTTCATTGAAATGGAAAATAAACAGTCGAAAGGGTTAAATGATTGGGAGTGGAATGTGTTTTTAGGTCAAATGCAATTGGAGTTTCGTGAAGTATCATCTGGAGAACAGCTAGCATTTGAAAATGGAGAAAGTATTTTACGATTCCGATCGCGTAATGGGAGTGAAGTATCGTATGAAAAAGAGAATAGTCGTCTTATAAGAAAGGTAAATAGGCGCGGGAGGGAAGTTGTTTTACAAAATATTGGAACGGTTTCTTACAAACTAACACCTCATGTACTCATTATAAATGTGAAAGATACTAGTGGGGAAATATATGAAGGTGTAGTTATGCGATATAGCGAAATAGGAATAAACGTATGAGAAAGCAAAATGGATTTACAATGCCTGGGACGATTATCTTTCTTATTTTATTAACTTCTTTTTTTATATACGAAACAAATATGTTGTTTACAGATAAAAATTTTTATATAGAAATAGAACAAAAGTTTTTACTGGATGAACTACTTAACCGATCTATTACAGATATAAAAAAAGACTTACAGCAACAAGAAAATGAAGGTACATTCTTCTTTCAGTATGAAAAGGGAGAAGCGAGTGGAAATTATGTCTTTGAAAATGATTTAATTCTCGTTGCGTTACAGTGCACACTCAAACAGGAAGCTTTCTATACGGTGAGCTTTCGGTATAGAAAAAAGGATGGAAAAATAGTCGATTGGATAGAAGGATAATATGTAAAAAATACGAAGAAAAACCAGGGATTTCTATTGTAAATTGAATTGATTTTTTAGAAGAAATGGATAAATATAATGATTAAAAGTTTAAATTTTCTCAAAAAAGAGAAAGGTAGAAAGAATGTGATATATTCATGCTATCCAATCATTATTTTTAGGGAGAATAGGGAAATGACAAACAACAATCAAATAGGTGAAAATAAGGAACAAACTATTTTTGATCATAAAGGAAATACGATTATGACAGAAGATAGAGAAATACACATTATTTCAAAATTCGAAGAACCTCTTATTGTCGTATTAGCAAATGTACTGAGTGATGAAGAGTGTGATGAATTAATTGAAATGTCTAAAAATAAAATGAAGCGTTCTAAAGTTGGTTCATCACGTGATGTAAATGATATTCGAACAAGTAGCGGTGCATTTTTAGAAGACAGTGAACTTACTTTAAAGATTGAAAAACGAATTTCATCTATCATGAATGTTCCTGCGTCGCATGGTGAAGGATTGCACATTTTAAATTATGAAGTGGATCAACAATATAAAGCACACTATGATTATTTTGCGGAACATAGTAGATCAGCTGCTAACAATCGTATTAGTACGCTTGTAATGTACTTAAATGATGTAGAAGAAGGCGGGGAAACGTACTTCCCGAAATTAAATCTTTCTGTACACCCTAGAAAGGGAATGGCAGTATACTTTGAGTATTTTTATCAAGATCAATCACTAAATGAGCTTACGTTACACGGAGGGGCACCTGTAACGAAAGGCGAGAAATGGATTGCAACGCAGTGGGTGAGAAGAGGTACTTATAAGTAAAAGCGAGTGTTACGTTTTGTTCTTCATAGTATAAGAACAAAACGTTTTTTATTAAACAAAGTAGCATCTTTCGTTATAATAACAATTAATAAATGACGATTGAGAGGACAGAAAATGAAATCTATATACATAACCGGCTATATGGGAGCAGGAAAAACAACAATTGGAAAAGCGTTAAGTAAAGAACTTCAAATAGATGTTGTAGATACTGATCAAAAAGTTGAAGAGAAGCAAGAGAAGGCAATTCGAAATATTTTTGCCGAAGAAGGTGAAATGGCTTTTCGGGAATATGAAAGCGAAATGTTACGTTCGCTACCAGTCCATAATGTCATTATTACAACTGGTGGGGGAATTATTGAACGAGCGGAAAATCGCAAGTGGATGAAAGAGAACGGAACTGTCGTGTATTTATATTGTGATCCGCATGTAATTGCAGAAAGGCTTCGTGAAGATACGACACGTCCACTATTTCAAAAGAAAGATATAGATGCATTCGTAAAGAAATTTGAATCACGCCGAGCTTATTATGAAGAGGCTCACATTCATATCGATACGACAAATAAGTCTGTAAGGCAAATTATGAATGAGTTAAAGGAAAAGATTAATGTATAAAAAAGTGGACATACTAATCAAGTAGAGGTGATGATAATATGTCTACTAATGATTATGTTCGCTTTGTGACGCAGCAGTTTGTGTCGTATATGGATGCTCCAAAAGAAGATCGAAAACAAAAGAAAGAACAACGCCGTGCTGAAAAAGAGCCATTTATGAATAAGTGGTTTGGTGTTATGCCGCTGAGTGCTGCTTTGTTTTACCGAAATGTAAAAAGTAAAAGAAAAAAATCAAGTTAAATTTTAGTCATATGTCTAGCAAACCAAAAATCCCCTAGTGTCGTATTACACTAGGGGATTTTTATTTACTGCACGGATTCTTTTTCTTCCGTAACGGCATGTATTTTATTGTTAACCCATACGAACCCTATTCCGATACAAATAGAAATGCCCCAGCCGACAGCGGTCATAATCGCTCTCATTTCACCATAGCCATCTACACCAAAAACAGAGATGAAATAAATTTTTAAAAAGCTTTTTAATATAAATTGCAGCCCGAAAAATAACGTTAAATATTGTAGTGCTGGATAGATACGACTATCACGATAAAGCTCACGACTTTTATCGCGGTCATGCCCTTGCAGCGCTGCAATATCCGCAGCGAAATATAACATGAGTGGTTTTTTTATGAAAATTGTACAGATGACGATAATACCGAGTACGATGTGATAATATGCATCATTCCACAACATTCGTTCAGCTGACCCAGATAATAAATCTACCGTTGTATTAGAAATAAGTGTAATTAAAATAAAGAACCCTGTCACGTTAAACTGTTTTTCTTTTTTAAAGGTATACAGTGTATAAATAATCCCCGGAACAGAGGAAAGTAACATCGCGTAATAAGGATCGATATAAGGTTTTGCAAATTTCCAAATGAGGAATGGGATTACGAGATAAAAGACAAGATCTAATATAGCTTTTTTATTTTGATTCATACAAAGCCTCCTTAAGTCATACATATATTTTATAATATAATTTCTGAAAATTGTATAAGGTTTAATGGGAAAAGAAAAAATATATCAATTTTCGAGGGGTTAGTAGATTGAAAAAAATTGCCCCTAGCGTAGTAAGTTTTTTTAGTATATAATAAAGGAAACGCTTTCATTTTGATTTGTTCACAAAATGGACGGAAAATCACATATTTACTATCTATATGTTGCTTTATAATGAAACTAATTAAATATACATGCATACAATATTGTGAAATAAATAACATAAATAATCTATATAAATGTAAACGTTATCAAAAGAGAGAGGTGGAGACAATGAGTAAATTTTTCTTCAATCATAATCCAGCAACAGTAGAGGATGGAAGGCTTGTTAAATATGCTGAAATTATTTATGGAGAAGGTGGCCGTTCTGTATTAGAAAATTTAATGGTGAAGGCATCTATCAGATTGCGTGATCGTTATCCGAATAAATCTGACGAGCAGATCTCGAACCTAGTAAATAAAGGCATCCATGATATGTTTCAAAAATATGTGAGCGAGTAAGAGTGGCCAATGGCTGCTCTTATTTTTTTTGTATAAGGATTGTAACTCTAGCTGAAAATAAACATGTATTCTGAAAAACGTAAAAAGGAGTGGGAAAGATGAGCAATGGAATTGGACGTTCGAAAGAAAATCTTCCAACTGATGCAAATCATGTGAGCGCGAAGGATCGTGCGTATCAAAAACGCATGGCAAAGCAAAAACAACAAGAGCGTAATGAGGATAGAGAATAACTCGAAATAAAGCTCCTTCTAAAGCAGAAGGAGCTTTATTTTGATAGAAAATGATTCGCGGTAACATAAAAGAGTCCACCGTTAATAATTTGCACTGTAATACGTGGTTCATACTGTTCTTGCAGAGCTTGTTTTTCAATTTCATAGCTCTCAGGAAGTTCGTCACTTTCTTCATAAAAACGGTTTAAAAGGTCTAAATCATGATTCCAACGCACTCTTGCTTCTTTTGCCCACGTATGGTCATCTTCTGCAATTATATTTTTTAAAGCGTCTTCTATGCGTTGTAAACCACTTTGAGGTTTAATGATGGGCGAGAGCGTAAAACAAAAATCAGGTATTTTTGGTGTAAGTTTAATGTTTGTTAATGTTTCATGAAAGTTTGCCATCATTGTTCCAGAAATGAGATGAATACCAATCGAGTGAAGGATGTCTTTTTTTCGATCACATTGATAGGAAACTTTTATATTAATACCGAGCCAAGGGTGGAGCGGTGTATGTGTTGCCCCATTATGTCTTACATCCTCATATAAACGTATGTATGAGCCTAATTCTTTTGTCGTTTGGAAAATTTGATGTAGACGTGGTGAACCGTAGTGAATAAGCTCACCATCATTTTCTTCATTTTCTGGATTTGTAATAAGAGTAAGGCGCATTGGATTCGGTACGCCTCCTGTTTTCTCAAGATAGTGCCAATAAAAAGGGCGATTCATTAATAATTTATCCATCTCAATTGTTAACTGTACATCTAATAAATGAGGAGAACGTTCTAAAATTTCACAGTTATTCGCCTCAAAGAAATTGTATAAGTAATTATGAATTTCATGTTGCTGCATAGCCTTGCACCTCAGCTTCATTTCGTTTCGCAAAGTCGATAATAGATGTTAAGTTTTCCATCTTAATTCTAATTTCACCTTCGCTTTTTGATTGCGCGAAAATTTCTTGAATGTGCGCGTCGATGTTTTTCATATTAATTCTTGTTAAAATTTCATCGAGTTCACCGATAACACGCTCGAATAAGTTGATTTTTTCATATAACAGTTTCAGAATATGTTCTTCAACAGTATGCTTTGTAGCTAAGTTATAAATATGAACATCATTTTTTTGTCCAAGACGGTGAATACGTCCGATTCTTTGCTCAAGACGCATTGGATTCCATGGCAAATCATAATTGATCATATGGCTACAAAACTGTAAGTTAATCCCTTCACCACCAGCTTCAGTTGCAATTAATACTTGTGCGTGGTTTTGGAAAAGCTCCTTCATCCAATCTTTCTTCCCGCGTTTAAACCCGCCGCGGAATGGAACGGAAGAAATACCGTGTTGTTGTAAAAACCATTGTAAGTACATTTGTGACGCTCGATATTCTGTGAAGATAACGACTTTATCGTCAATTTCTTTTATAAGCTCAAGAGCTTTATTTGCTTTTGAGTTGAAAGGAATATGATTAATTTTGTCCATTAGCACATCGATATGTGGATCTTTTATATAATGTTCATTTTCTTTCTGTCTTTTTTCTACATGCTTTTTCAATGAATAGTAAACAGCTTCCCGACTACTACACGCTTCCCGTTTTAAAGTTAACGATGAGAAAGCAGATGTGAAGGCGTCTTGTCCTCGCCAATTTTCGATATCATTATATAGAGCTTGTTCTTGTTCATTAAACTCAACAAAAATTGTACGTACATGTCTCTTCGGCCAATCGATACCGGTATTATGTCGTCTATTTCGCACCATTACTTTATTAATGAGAGCTTTTAAGTCTTCATCTGATTCGGCTGAGCGATTTTTGGAAGCGTAATATTCTTCAAAGTTGGATTGATTGCCTAAATGTCCTGGTTTTAATAAAGAAACAAGGTTAAAAATTTCATCAATCTTATTTTGAACAGGAGTAGCGGTTAGTAATAAACAAAACTTCTTTTTTAATCGTTGTGCAAATTCATAGTTTTTTGTTTTATTGTTTTTCAGTTTATGTGCTTCATCGATAATAATAAGGTCATATTCCAAGTTCAACACGATATCGCGATGTGGTGAACGTTTCGCAGTATCAATTGATGATACGATTACGTCAGCTTGTTCCCATGAGTAGCTTTTCTTTTGTGCTACAGCGGGAATGAAAAACTTTGTATTCAGTTCGTATGCCCATTGTGATACGAGAGAAGCTGGGACAAGTATAAGTACCTTTTTCACAAGCCCGCGGACCATGTATTCTTTCAAAATAAGTCCAGCTTCGATTGTTTTTCCAAGGCCTACTTCATCTGCTAGAATCGCTTTACCGTTCATTTGTTCAATCACATTTTGAGCGACTTCTAATTGATGCGGAAGCGGTGTGAAATGGGATAAATGTTTCGGTGCTTGTAGTCCATCAAAAGTAGGAACAAGTAACGATTTTTCTGTTTCATAAGCTAAGTGATATAAATCCCAGTTTGTCCAAGGACCATCTTCGTCAATTCTATTTAAAAAATTGTTTTGCCATGTCCGATCTACGGAAATATCGACATTCATTACAACTCTCCCACCTTTTATAAACTAAAGTAATTATTTTTTAATGTATGATGATTTGCCTTAAAAGAAGGCATAATTATCGTTATTAAAGGCTATATGATAGACAATAATAAAGTATTAAATCTCAAAAGCTGTATTTATTGTGTTTTAACATAAAAAATTCTAAATTATTTTTTATGCTAGAATATTGATGAAATATAGCGAATGATGTTAGGATAATGGTGTGAAATGTGTGGAATCTTTCGTATTTTATCCAAGAAAGTGATTTTTTATTTACGCTTTCATAAAAAAATATAATGAGATTCCGTATATCCTATCTTTTCAGAATGAAAATGTTTAGAAAAGGGAAGCAACTTTTATTGATTTGTCAAAGCATAAGGGGGAGAGAGCATGATTACATTACAACGTACACCGTTATTTGATGTATACGCGAAGTATGGTGGGAAAACAATCGACTTCGGTGGTTGGGAATTACCAGTTCAATTTTCAAGCATTAAAGAAGAACACGAAGCTGTACGTACAGCTGCGGGTTTGTTCGATGTGTCTCATATGGGAGAAGTTGAGGTAAAAGGTGTAGATAGTTTAGCATTTTTACAACGTGTTGTTACAAATGACGTATCTACCTTAAAGGTAGGGGGCGCACAATATACAGCTATGTGCTACGAAAATGGTGGTACAGTAGATGATTTATTAATCTACAAACGTGGTGAAGAAGACTATTTATTAGTAATCAATGCATCAAATATCGAGAAAGATTACGAATGGTTAGCAAGTCATGTAATTGGCGATGCGACAGTAGTCAATGTTTCTAGTGAAGTTGCACAGCTTGCAATTCAAGGACCAAAAGCAGAAGGCATTTTACAAAAAGTTGTGTCAGAAGATTTGAAAGAAATTAAGTTCTTTAAATTTAAAAACGATATTCTTGTAGATGGAATTCCAACACTTGTATCTCGTACAGGTTACACAGGTGAAGATGGATTCGAAATTTATTGTAAGAGTGAAGATGCTGCAAAACTTTGGGAGAAACTTCTTGAAGTTGGAGCAGAAGAGGGCTTAAAAGCATGTGGTTTAGGTGCTCGTGATACACTTCGATTCGAAGCAACATTACCACTTTATGGACAAGAATTATCAAAAGATATTACACCGATTGAGGCTGGAATTGGCTTTGCGGTAAAAACAAATAAAGAAGCAGACTTCTTTGGAAAAGCAACGTTAAAAGAGCAAAAAGAAAACGGTGCGCCTCGTAAATTAGTCGGCATCGAAGTAATCGAACGTGGAATTCCTCGTACGCATTACCCTGTATTTATTGGTGAAGAAAAAATTGGGGAAGTAACGAGTGGTACACAATCTCCAACGTTAAAGAAAAGCATTGGTTTAGCACTAATTGATGTAAAATACGCAACAGTTGATACAGAAGTAGAAATTGAAATTCGTAATAAACGCGTCAAAGCAGTAGTTGTTCCAACACCATTTTACAAACGTTCAAAGTAACGGGGAGAGGGGTAGATTTCATGTTGCATCGTTATCTTCCAATGACAGAAGAAGACAAAAAAGAAATGTTACAAACGATCGGTGTTCAAACGATCGATGAATTATTCTCTGATATTCCAGAGAGTGTTCGTTTTAAAGGGGATTTAAAAATTAAAGAAGCAAAATCAGAGCCAGAGCTTTTAAAAGAGCTATCTCAAATGGCTAGTAAAAATGCTAACTTAAAAGAATACGCTTCTTTCTTAGGAGCAGGCGTATACGATCATTACGCTCCAGTAATTGTAGATCATGTTATTTCTCGCTCAGAATTTTATACAGCTTACACACCATACCAACCAGAAATTTCACAAGGGGAATTACAAGCAATCTTTGAATTCCAAACAATGATTTGTGAATTAACAGGAATGGATGTAGCAAACTCTTCTATGTATGACGGGGGGACAGCTTTAGCTGAAGCGGCAATGTTAGCAGCTGGCCATACTCGCAAAAAGAAAATTCTTGTATCTAGTGCGGTTCATCCAGAATCAAGAGCAGTACTTGAAACGTATGCAAAAGGTCAAAATCTTGAAGTTGTTGAAATTAATCATAAAGATGGTGTAACAGATTTAGACGTATTACAAAGTGAAGTAGATGATACAGTTGCTTGTGTAATCGTTCAATATCCAAACTTCTTCGGACAAGTTGAAAAATTAGCTGATATTGAAAAAATCGTTCATCAACAAAAATCATTATTTATCGTTTCTTCAAATCCATTATCATTAGGCGCATTAACACCACCAGGGAAATTTGGTGCTGATATTGTAATCGGTGATGCACAACCATTCGGTATTCCAACGCAGTTTGGTGGACCGCACTGTGGTTACTTTGCAACAACGAAAGCATTTATGCGTAAAATTCCAGGACGTCTTGTTGGACAAACTGTAGATTCAGATGGTAAACGTGGATTTGTATTAACGTTACAAGCACGTGAACAGCATATTCGTCGTGATAAAGCGACATCTAACATTTGTTCAAACCAAGCGTTAAATGCATTAGCAGCTTCTGTTGCAATGACGGCACTTGGCAAACAAGGTGTGAAGGAAATGGCACGTCAAAACATTTCTAAAGCACAATATGCCAAACGTCAATTTGAAGCGAAAGGCTTCACAGTAACATTTTCTGGACCATTCTTCAATGAGTTTGTTGTAGATTGCAAACGTCCAGTGAAAGAAGTAAACGATGCATTATTACAAAAGAATATTATCGGCGGTTACGACCTAGGCCGTGATTATAAAGAGCATGAAAACCATATGCTTGTAGCAGTAACTGAGCTTCGAACAAAAGAGGAAATTGACACACTTGTAAACGAAATGGGGGCTATCCAATGAAGAACCAAGACCAAGCACTTATCTTTGAAGTGAGTAAAGAAGGACGCATAGGATATAGCCTACCAAAATTAGATGTAGAAGAAGTGAAACTAGAAGATGTATTTGAGAGCGATTATATTCGAGTAGAAGATGCGGAGCTACCAGAAGTATCTGAACTTGATATTATGCGCCATTATACAGCACTTTCAAACCGTAACCACGGTGTTGATTCTGGATTCTATCCACTTGGATCTTGTACGATGAAATATAATCCGAAAATTAATGAGAATGTAGCTCGTTTCGCAGGATTTGCAAATATTCATCCACTGCAAGATGAAAAGACAGTACAAGGTGCAATGGAATTAATGTACGACTTACAAGAGCATTTAATTGAAATTACAGGTATGGATACGGTTACATTACAACCAGCAGCTGGTGCACACGGAGAATGGACAGGGTTAATGTTAATTCGTGCATACCATGAAGCAAATGGTGATTTTAACCGTACGAAAGTAATTGTTCCTGACTCTGCTCACGGAACGAATCCAGCATCTGCAACTGTAGCTGGTTTTGAAACAATTACAGTAAAATCAAATGAACATGGTCTTGTTGACTTAGAAGATTTAAAACGTGTTGTAAACGAAGAAACAGCAGCACTTATGTTAACAAATCCTAATACATTAGGTCTATTCGAAGAAAATATTTTAGAAATGGCAGAAATCGTCCATAATGCAGGCGGTAAATTATACTATGATGGTGCAAACTTAAATGCGGTATTAAGCCAAGCACGCCCAGGAGATAT
Source organism: Bacillus sp. SRB3LM (assembly GCF_015712745.1). Taxonomy (NCBI): domain Bacteria; kingdom Bacillati; phylum Bacillota; class Bacilli; order Caryophanales; family Bacillaceae; genus Bacillus; species Bacillus sp. SRB3LM. The sequence goes on along the minus strand of NZ_VWVQ01000017.1, from coordinate 359,371 downwards.
GGGATTTGACGTTGTGCATTTAAACCTTCATAAAACATTTACAGGTCCTCACGGCGGTGGTGGCCCAGGTTCTGGTCCAGTAGGTGTGAAAGCTGATTTAATTCCGTACTTACCAAAACCGATTTTAGAGAAAACGGAAAATGGTTATCACTTCAACTACGACCGCCCAGAAGCAATTGGTCGTGTGAAACCATTCTATGGTAACTTCGGAATTAACGTTCGTGCATACACGTATATTCGCTCTATGGGTCCAGATGGCTTGCGTGCAGTAACTGAGTATGCTGTATTAAATGCGAACTATATGATGAGAAGATTAGCACCATTCTACGATCTTCCATTCGATAGACATTGTAAGCATGAATTTGTATTATCAGGTCGTCGTCAAAAGAAACTTGGTGTACGTACATTAGATATTGCAAAACGTCTGCTTGATTTCGGTTACCATCCACCAACAATTTACTTCCCATTAAATGTGGAAGAATGTATTATGATTGAGCCGACAGAAACAGAATCAAAAGAAACATTAGATGGTTTCATTGATAAGATGATTCAAATCGCTAAAGAAGTAGAAGAAAATCCAGAAGTTGTACAAGAAGCACCGCATACGACAGTCATTAAACGTTTAGACGAAACGATGGCTGCACGTAAACCAGTTTTACGTTATGAAAAGCCAGCTCCTGTACAAGTTTGATTAGAATAACAAAGGAAGAACTCGCTATATGCGAGTTCTTTTTTTGTATGGAGAATTTGTCCCGCATTAACGGACAGTAAACTCCCAACTCAAAACTTAGCTGGTGCAAAGAAGTCAGGTGGGAGATAAACTGTCCGTAAATGCCCGATTGGTTCAACTAATAATCAGTGGGGATGAACAAAAATTCCCACTGATTAAAGTTTCACTTTATGCAGAAATAGTGAAGAAAATGTTGAAAAATTATATTTTTTCTTTCCTAATGGTGTAAAGATGTAGTTTTATAGGTAGTTTTGTTGAAAAAGTCGGTTTGATAAAAGTATTTATTTTTGTTAGAATTTTATTGAAATTAAGAAGGTGTGATGAGGCAAAGATTACTCATTTTTATGTATATGTGAAAAAACGAGCAAGACGGGGGTGAAAGTGTGGGATATCGATGTTATAGAATGGTATACCATTTAGAAAATGGAGAAACAATTAAAGATGTAAAAGAATTTTGCTATCGAGACCAAGGAAAAGTGTTAGAAAGAGTAGCAAATCGTGTAATGGATAATAGAGAAGTGACGGCGATTGATAAACAAGGAACAATCATTTCAATAGCATGTGAGGATATTGTAAAGGTGGAACTTGATTACATAACAGAAAGTTAACCTTGAGTCATATCGAATTATTCGATAAAATAAACTGTTGAATGGTGAAGTGAGAAGAGAGGAGTTTATCATGGGTAGTACAAGACACTTTTATATGTTTATCTTAGCGTTTGTTCTTGTTGTGGCATTAACGGTTTACTTAATCGTTGACAGCAGCTGGTACAACACGGTTCATCCGGCATTCCTTCTGTTTATGTATATAGGAATTGCAGTAGTAAGTTTCGGAATGAGAGACGAGATGTTAGATCGCTTTGAAAAGTGATACATATACGAAAGACCAACAGGGCAATGTTGGTCTTTTTTTCTTGCCAAAAATAGGATGGTGTGTATATACTGTATATATAAGGTATATACAGTATATACACACTGGAGGAAAACATGAATATTATTATTTCGAATTCTTCCCAAGACCCTATTTATGTACAAATAAGAAAACAATTAAGCCAGCTTATTTTAAATGGTGGTTTAAAGGGTGGAGACCAATTACCGTCTATTCGTAGCTTAGCGAAGGAATTACAAATTAGTGTAATTACAACGAAGCGTGCGTACGAGGAGCTTGAAAAAGAAGGATATATAGAAACTGTTGCTGGGAAGGGGACTTATGTTTCACGTAAAAATAATGAACTACTAAAAGAACAAAGGCTTCGTCTATTGGAAAGTAAAGCGGAAGAGGTTGTAAATGAAAGTAAAGCGTTGCAGCTTTCACTTGAAGATTTACAGCAGATGATTGCGTGTTTATATGAGGGGGAATAAAGGGTGTTAGAGCTAAAAAACGTTTGTAAAAGTTATGAAGATTTCGCAGTGGAAAATATAAGTTTTACACTGCCACGCGGATATATTATGGGGTTTGTCGGACCGAATGGGGCCGGAAAAAGTACGACGATCAAAATGATTATGAATTTAATTAGAAAAGATAGCGGCTATATAAAAATTTTTGGCAAAGACAATAAGAAAGCCGGAAAGGACATAAAACAAAATATCGGCTTTGTATATGATGAAAATCATTATTACGAAGATTTAACGTGTGAACAAATGAAGCGTATTATTGCACCGTTATATAAAAAGTGGGACGAAAATCAATACCAATCGTATATGCACAGATTACAAGTTCCAAAGTATAAAAAAATTAAAGAGCTATCTAAAGGGATGAAAATGAAGTTTGCGATTGCAATCGCGCTTTCACATCATGCTGAATTCATTATTATGGATGAACCGACAGCAGGATTAGATCCAGTTGTCCGAAGTGAATTACTTGATATGTTGCAAGAAATTGTAATGGAAGATGAAGTATCTGTATTATTCTCAACACACATTACAACAGACTTAGAGCGCATTGCAGATTATATTACGTTCATCAATGATGGAGAGATTATATTTACTGGTGAAAAAGATGAATTAATGGAGAACTACGTAATCGTAAAGGGAAGCAATGATTTATTAGATCAAGAAGGAAAAGAACTATTTGTTGGATTACGAAAAAATAAATTTGGTTTTGAAGGTTTAGCGAAGGATAAACAAGCAATTATCGATTGGTTTGGAAATGAGGTTGTAATAGAAAAGCCTACATTAGACGATATCATCGTTTACACTGCGAAAGGGAGAGGTGCCTATGCGTCAGCTCGTATATAAAGATTTGTTCTTTTTTCGGGTTATGTGGTTAGTGAATTTTGTTATGCCCCTTTTGTTCTTTATGTTAGATGCAAGTGGTGAATTGTTATTTCCAATGAGTTGTCTATTTATAACCTTTTCATCGGTTATGACGTTAACCGTTATGGATGAAAGAAATAAAAGTGACATTGTTATAAATAGTTTACCGGTAAGTCGAAAGGAAATCATAATTGCTAGATATATTTCCTGTGCAATATTCATTGTAGGTGGCATGATCTCTACGATGTTAGTTGTTTTTCTTATAAGAGGTATTGTGATTATTAGTGATATCGGTGTATATCATACTAATCTATACATTGAAATTCCATGGTATGAAGTCATAAATGGAGCTGTTTATGCCACATTTTTTGTTGTCACGTTTTTTCCTAGTTATTATGGTACAAAATCGAAGGTAGTAAGAAGTATAGTATCAGCAGCATCAATAGGAGTGGGTGTAATTCTTTGGATATTTATTAGTGATGGACTGAATGAAACAACATCTTCATTCAGTGAGTGGATTATGAATCCAGTACATATTGGTGTATTTATAGTTGGAGGAATGATATTAGCTAGTGTCTATATCGCTTCTATGTTTCTTACAATTAAAATTTATGAAACGTGTGATTTATAGAGAGGAGAGTTCATATGCAACAGTTGATTTTGAAGGAGTTTTTCTTACAGAAGAAGATGTTTCCTTTCTATTTTTTAATACCCATTTTATCTATTTTTAAGAATTCCGTCGAACCAATGGGGATTGCAATAGGATTATTTATAACATGTAGTACGATTATATATATTTCTTTTTATTATGACGAGAAAAGTAAGGCAGAAAAAGTATTAGTGAGTTTGCCTATAACGAGAAAAGAGATAATTATAGCTAAATATATTTCAAGTACATTATTTATTATGGCTGGTTTGAGTGTAACTTTTATAGTCGTAATATTAGGAAATATTTTATTGAACAGAGATATAGTTATGCCTGGATATGCAATATTTTCAGCAATAGTAGCAACTTTGATTTATTGTGCAGTAACGATACCGACTAATTACATTGGGGGATATAAAGCTATTACTGTCTTGAATTTGATTATGCTTTTTCCTTTAATGGGTATGATTGGTCTTATGTGCAATATTTTTGGTGATAAAACAATTATGTTAAAAGTACTTCACTCTCAAGAGGCTACACAAGCAATGGGTGTTCTTGGTATCGGAGTGTTAGTAAGTATAGTCATATCAATGTTTCTCTCAATGAAAATGTTTCAGGAGGCAGAGTTATAGAAGGGACATTTTCATATTAGGAGGGGTAATACATGATCAAGCCACTAATTTTAAAAGATTTCATCATTCAATGGAAATTTTTAATTTGGTACATATTGTATCCTGTTTTCTTTTATATGGCCTTAACAGATACGGAAAATTTGTTCATCATTATGTCAGTAATTATTACAATTGGGGCAACAGTAAAAACATTTGAAGCAGATAGTAAAAATGAGAGTGAAGTTATAGTAAATAGTTTACCAATATTGAGAAAACAAATTGTGTATGCGAAATATATAGTAGCAATTATTATTCTTTTTATAAGTGTAACGGTCGGTTGTTTCACGATGGGAATGAAGAGCGGGGTTAACTTATTTGAATTTATTGAAACGACAATGGTTGCTAGTATTAGCTTTATTTTATTGTATTTAAGTTTTGTTTTACCAATATCCTTTTGGCTAGGGTATAAGAAAACCATTTTCATTACGATAGTAATATTCATGGCACCGATAGTTGTTTTAGAAGCTTTGTTTCAAATTAACTTAGAACAAATTCAACTATACAACAGCTTGTTATTCATTAGTTCAATGTGCATGTTCATAGCATCTATCTTTGTTTCAGTAAAAATATATGAAAAAAGAGAATTTTAAAAGGTGCCCTATAAAAGGCACCTTCTTCAATAACGACAATACGAGAGCAGTAGTTTATAAAAAGAAACGCTATTTGGCACATCTTTCGGAGTATGTAATATAAAGCTGAAAACGATAACGAGAATAAGAAAGAGGAAAAATAAAAATAGGATTTGCTTATGTATAGAATTTTGCATATTATTCACTCCTTTTTTAGGTAGTATGTCCAAAAGAAAGGAGTGTATGAAAAATTTTAGGAGGGGAGAATGATGGACAAAAGAAAATGGTTATATAGAATAGGGGTACTTTTCGTTTCAATCGGTCTCATATTAGCAAATTTTTATTCAGACATACCATCACCGTTTCCTAATTTGCATAAAGCAATTGGTATAAGTATTGTTATAATTGGTCTGTTTTGTCTTATCACATCTAACTTCTACAGAAAGTCTGAATGAATATAAAAAAGGACAGTTATTCTTTTTCAGAAGTACTGTCCTTTTTTAATAACTTATTCCATAGTTTGGCGATACTCCATATAATGACGATTGCAATGGAGGCGATAATGGACCAAACAATCGATATAATTTCAAGTGTCATGTTAGGAAGGAATGTGAGAATGGATAATACTTTATGAAACAATGATTCTATTATATGAAAACTTATTTGTAATAGAATGACGATACCAAGTGTGATCCATGCTAATATTTTCTTTCCTTTTTCTTTCCACATGACATTCACCTCACGTTAGCTTAATAGTTTTAAGCCAACAGCGCCGCATAGAATGCAGCTTAAGAAAGCAAGACGACGCCAATCCGCTGATTCTCGGAAAATGAGAATGCCTAGAAGTGCACTTCCGGCAGTTCCGATTCCAGTCCAAATCGCGTAAGCAGTTCCCATCGGTAATGTGTTCATCGCAAGGGATAAGAAGAAGAAGCTTACGCCGAAGTTAGCGATTAAGATAACTTTTGGTGCCCAGCCTTTCTTTTCAGTGGCTACTTTCATAAAGAGTACACCAATAATTTCACAAATACCAGCTAGAATTAAAAATACCCAAGCCATTTTATGCGGCCTCCTTCGCTTCTTTTTCTTCTGTTACTCGTTTTAAACCAATTACTCCGAAGAAGATTAAACCGATTAATAAAACTTTTACGATAGAGAAAGGTTCTCCGAAAACGAAAATCTCAGTAAGAACGATTCCACCAGCTCCAATACCTGTAAAGACTGCGTATACAGTGCCGACAGGTAAATCTTTATAAGCTCTAAATAATAAGACGAAACTAATTGTAATTAATAGAGCAACACCAGCCCATTGAAGTGGTGCTTCCGCGTGTTTTAATCCAATCACCCAAAAGATTTCAATAATACCAGCTAAGATTACATAAATCCATGCCATTTGTCATTTCTCCTTCCTACCAGTCGTTAGGTAAAGGGCTTAAAAACGACGCATTGCAAAGGAGCAATCCGTCAGTTTGAAAGGCCTCGCCAAAATACTTGCCAAGAGGCGTTTAAACGAGTCTCAAAGCGATTTAAACCTGCGAATAGTAGTTCAACCATAAGTCCGTCCAGTAAGCATAGAAAAGCTTCTAGAGCGTCTTTCACTTCAATGTTATGCAGTTCACTTTGCTCGTTTGCCTGTTTAAATATAGGGAATAAAAGTTTTCCGACGTTTTCAATGTGCGCATTCGCTTTTTCGATAATTTGTTCGCGAAATGCATCAGGCGGAAAATAAGAAGTTCGTAACCAAAACATTGATTCTTCACTTTCACCAAATCGTTTTGCGTAGCCCTTTAGTAATTGTAAGAGCAATTCTTCAGTAGACGAATTTGAAAATTTTTCGATATCGTCAGTGAAGCTTTGTAAATCTTTTTGAAGAGCGGATTCTAAGCATATAAAATATAGCTCTTCTTTTCCTTTAAAGTGTGCGTAAATCGATGGCTTTTTAATCCCAACTTCTTGAGCAATATTTGCTAATGAAGTTCCTTCGTAGCCGTAGCGTGCGAAATGAGAAAGTGCTACAGCTTTAATGCGGTTTGCTGTCATTTTCATCCCCTACCTACCGTTCGTTAGGTTCATTATATGAGATGGAAAATATAAAGTCAATAGGTGAAAAGCTGAAAAAGAGCGTTATAGGTAACGCTCTTTTTAGACAGTCTCTCGCTCAATTAAATGGAATGAAAGCTCTTTTGCACTGCCGACAATTTGCTCGCTTTGGATCTGCTTATGGAATAAAGAAAAAGCATGTGAGCCCATTGCGAGACCGGGATGTTCAATTGTGGAAATTTCTAATGCCTTTGAAATTTCATGATTATCAAATCCAAGGATAGCAAGGTCTTCAGGTACTCGAATGCCATGTTTTCGAGCCTCTGTTAATAAACCAGCTGCAACTTGATCGTTCGCTGTAAAAATAGCAGTTGGACGATTTTTCATGTTTACAATACGATGGAGTACTTGTGCACCATCCTGCATTGTATAGCATTGGTGGAAAATCCATTCAGGATGCAACGTTTTCCCTTCGTTACGAAGTGTATCGGCGAATGCTTTTTCGCGCTCCATGGAATTTACACTTGTTTTTCTTGCTAAACAAATTCCGATTTTTTCATGGCCTCTACTTAGTAAATAGGCAGTACCGAGACGGAAACCTTCATAATGATCTACGTAGATGGATGAAATGAGGGGATGCTTCATTTTTTCACATGAAATAATAGGGGCAAATTTTGCAAAAGGTTCGATTTGTTCCCAAGAGCTCGTTCGGGAGCAAATAATCATCCCATCAAATTGTTTCATTTTCATCATTTCAAGAACACGAATTTCTTCAATGCTATCGTAATTCGTTTGACATAAATTAATATGATACCCAGCTAATAACGCTTCGTTTCCGATTCCTTCAATAATCGTACTGAAGTAGGGGAGGTTAATGAAAGGAAGCATAACGCCAATTGTATATGTTTTCCCTTTTATTAAATGGACAGCATTTATATTTTTTGCGTAGTTTAATTCTTCAACAGCATCTAGAACACGCTTACGCTTTTCTTCTTTTACGTAAGGGTGATTATTCAGGACACGAGAAACAGTTGATATCGATACACCAGCAGTTTTAGCAATTTGTTTTATATTGGCCATATGTATCACCTCTTTCCCTTATTATAAAGGGAAAATAATAAGAAAGAAAAAATCTTGACCTGAAAAGCTTTTCACAAACTATGGTATTAATAAGACTTCTTTTTATTCGCGTAACCTTTTCACTTGGGCGTAAGAATAATAGGGGTCTTTTTTGTTTGCAAAAAGTGTTGTCAAAATGTGTGAGAATAACGTGGAAAGAGAAAGGCATTGAATATCGCCTGCTATATCGGAATGTAGAAGAGAACGATGAAAAGGTAATCAAGCAGAGTTTATTATACATTGTGAATAAGATGAAATGAAAAAACTAGCTGATTTATTCAGCTAGTTTTTTGTATGTTATTATTTCTTTTTAATTTTGCCTGTCCAAGATTTAAATCCACCTTGTAATTGGTAGAAATCTTTGTAGCCTTGTTTTTTTAAGTATTGCGCTGCACGACCTGTACGGAATCCGCTTTGGCAATATAAGTAAACAGGTTGATCTTGACGAAGTTCTTTATGGCGAAGGCGAATTTGTGATAACGGAATGTTACGTGCACCTAAAATATGCCCTGCGTTATATTCGTCTGCTTCACGAATATCGATAAGCTGTGCTTTACGGTAGCCAGCGCGAAATTCTTCTTCTGTAAGAGTTTTAATTAATTTTTTCTGATAGAAGTACATCCATACAGTGTAGCCGATAAATGCTACGATTACGGCTAATAAAATAATCCAAGTTGTTGACACGATTCTATCGCTCCCTTTTTTCTTATCCTACTTTCAATATTATAATGCCCATATGTATTTATGCAACAGATTCATTTGCATATAAGAAGAAATTTCGTATTCTTTCACAAATTTTGTCGAATTTGGTAGACTAGAGAATGTGAAAAATAATTGGTTATATGAGGTGCAGGATGGGAAAAGAAAAATGGTGTTATATTAACTCTGGTCAATGTTCACCGGCATTTAATATGGCGTTAGATGAATGTTTGTTAAATTGGCAAAGTGACAAGAAAATGCCACCAACAATTCGTTTTTATGAATGGGAAGTACCAACATTAACAGTTGGATATTTTCAACGTGTTGAAAAAGATATTAATATGGATGTAGTTAACGAAAAGAAATATGGATTCGTTCGTCGTCAAACAGGCGGCAGGGGGGTACTACATGACAAAGAGTTAACGTATAGTGTTATTGTGTCTGAAGATCATCCGAACATGCCGAAAACAGTTACAGAAGCGTATCGTGTTATTTCGCAAGGTTTATTAGATGGTTTTAAGGCATTAGGGTTAGAAGCCTATTATGCAGTTCCAAAAACAGAAGCAGATCGTGAAAATTTAAAAAATCCACGTTCAGGCGTATGTTTTGATGCACCATCTTGGTATGAAATTGTAGTGGAAGGACGAAAAATTGCTGGTAGTGCTCAAACACGTCAAAAAGGTGTTATTTTACAGCATGGATCGATTCCATTAGAAATTGATTTAGATGAACTATATGATCTATTTTTATTCCCAAATGAACGTGTGAAGGAACGTATGAAGAGTATGTTCTCTTCTAAAGCAGTAGCAATTAATGAATTAACAGACCGTACATTTACGATAGAACAGTTAATTAAAGCGTTTGAAGTTGGCTTTGAAGAAGGATTAGATATAGAACTTGTTCCATATGAATTAACAGAAGAACAGTTACATGAAGTTCAAACGTTAGCGAAAGAAAAGTATGAAAGTAATGAGTGGAACTATAAAAAATAAGAGATGGCAATTGCCATCTCTTATTTTTTATAGTAAATTAAGTACTTTTTCTACTTTGATTCCTTTATCTTGTAAAGAACGAAGGCGACTTACAACGTCCATAATTTCTTTGTCAAATGTAACGCTAATACCTTGGTTTTGTAGTTCTTCTTTTAAGTTTTCAATAGAATCATCTATGTCGATGCCAAGCTCGTAATCTTGACAAACTTCAATTGTCTTTTTCACGAGTTTAACATAATTTTCTTGTAGTTTTGAATTTGTTTCAGTCAAAGCAGGCTGCTTCGGTTTTGCAGGAGCAACCGGTGCTGTCTCTTGCTTTGTAACTGGAGTAGGGACTGCTTTTTTCACAGGCGCTGGAGTTGCTAGTTCTACAGCTGCTTCTACGCTTACTGGCTTCGGTGTCGGTACCGGAGTAGGCTTAGGAGCAGGTGTTTCCACCCGCGTAACAGGCTTAGGAGCAGGTGTAATTGCTTTTGGAGCTTCTACAACTACTTCTTTTTTCGGTGCTGCTTCTACCCGTGTTTCTTCTTGCTCGGCAGCTTCTTTATTTTCTTTACTCCACATAACGCGTTCAATTTCTAGAGAAACATTGTTTTTGTTCATCGCTGTTAATGTAACTTTACCAACTTCAGCGTTTCCAGTGAAATCAACAATTTTATAAATAACACTCTTGTTCCAATCCACGTTTCCGCTCAAAAATAATTCTTCGTTACATTTCGGCGTCAAGCCCTCGATTTTAATTTCTGCGTTTACACCGTTTTCACTATATACCATAATTAGCGAAGCATTTACATCTTCGTCTGCTAACATTAGTTCACGTACCATTTTGCCGGTGCGTACTTGCGTTTTCTTCTTAACTGACATCTAATTTCTCCTCTCAAAAATTCAGTAATAATAAAAAAATCGTATAACGAAAAATAATTGCTCACGAAGATTTATGATACCGATAATAAAAGCATCACGTCAACAATTAACTTTAATTATTTTGCATTTTTCTTATTTTCTTTATGAAATTTTTCAATTTGTAAAATTAGACAGAAGAAAAAACAGCCTTTTGAAGGGCTGTTAAAAATTTGATTTTTTATATAGTAATTTATATAAAATAAAAAATAAGATAGCAATTAAAGCATTTTGCCAAAAGTTTAGATGATAAATGAGATAAGGTTGCTTTTGGAAATAAATATTTAAGAATACAGCGGAACAAAATGGAGTAGCAAATGCGAATCCAAATAGAATTCTTCTTTTCCAATTCATTTTCTGATTAAATGAGTAACGCTTTAATAAATATAAAATAAATAGTATACCTAGTATAATTATTGAAACAGACAAAGTAGTTCCAAGGATGCTAAAAGGCGGACTTGATAATGTATTGTTTTTTTCAAAGAGAAACATAAAAAATGAAATAATTGCATTTATGCCAAACTGTATAGCAAGAAGTAAGCTAACAACAAAACCGATTAAAGAAGTTTTTTCTAATTTTGTTTGGGCTGGTAAAGCTATAAGTTCATCGCAATAAGATTGTAAATCACTACCGAAAATGTCATAAGCGCTTTTATTTTCTGTTTGTGCTTCGATGAGGTGATCTAATATTTCTAGTAACAGTTCCTCCATTTGTTGCTCAGGTACGTTTGATATTCGAAGATATACTAACATATCGCCATAAGCAGCTTCGTTTTCGGAAGTTAGAAACTCACGTTTTTTATTATTCAATTCAATCATGTCTTGTGCATTCATCCCTATCACTCCCCCTGTAATAAGTTATTTACCGTAGTAGAAACCATTCCCCAACTTTGTTTAAATTCTTCAAGTTGTTCTAACCCTTTATCGGTTACGTGATAATATTTTCGCTTTGGACCGAGTGAGGAAGCTTTTAATGTTCCTTCGATCAATTTTTCTTTTTGCATACGTAATAATAAAGGGTAGATGCTTCCTTCGCTTACGAATGTAAAGCCATGTTTATTTAATTTTGTGCTCAGTTCATATCCGTACACTTCTTCTTGTGAAATGATGTATAGGATGCAACCTTCTAGTACACCTTTTAACATTTGGCTGTGCATGATTTCACCACCTTTTACTCAGGTAACTTGCGTTGCAAGGTAGCTGTTATCCAAATTATAACATCCAGTAACTTGCAATGCGAGTTACTGAAGTGGAAAACTTTAATGTGTTTTAATTTTTCCGCGTTCCTCATACTAACAAGAGGAGGGAAGCGTATGAAACCATTTATGCCAAAACTCGTTTACTTTGAACCGAAGGCACTTGAATATCCACTTGGAAAAGAGCTTTATGAGAAGTTTACGAAGATGGGATTAGAAATTCGTGAAACGACATCACATAATCAAATTAGAAATTTGCCAGGAGAAAATGATTTGCAAAAGTATCGTAATGCAAAGGCTACACTTGTTGTTGGAGTAAGGAAGACGCTAAAGTTTGATACGTCAAAACCGTCAGCTGAATATGCAATTCCGCTCGCAACAGGGTGTATGGGACATTGTCATTATTGCTATTTGCAAACGACACTTGGGAGTAAGCCTTACGTTCGTGTGTATGTCAATCTTGATGAAATATTTGAGAAGGCAAAGCAATATATGGATGAAAGGGCACCTGAAATAACAAGATTTGAAGCAGCGTGTACATCAGACATTGTTGGGATTGACCATTTAACACATGCATTAAAGCGGGCGATTGAATTCATTGGAGAAAGTGAACATGGGCGCTTACGTTTCGTAACGAAATATTCGCACGTTGATCATTTATTAGATGCAAAACATAATGGGAAAACTCGTTTCAGGTTTAGTATAAATTCACGATATGTAATTAAAAATTTTGAACCAGGGACATCGCCGTTTGAGGAGCGAATAGAGGCGGCGCGTAAAGTAGCAGGTGCAGGTTATCCACTTGGTTTTATAGTCGCGCCACTTTATATGCATGAAGGATGGGAAGAAGGATATCGTGAACTATTTGAGCGACTGTACAATGCGCTGAAAGATATGACGATACCAAATTTAACGTTTGAATTAATTCAGCATCGTTTTACGAAACCAGCGAAAAAGGTTATTCAAGAGCGTTATCCAAATACGAAGCTTGAAATGGATGAAGAGAAGCGAAAGTATAAATGGGGCCGATATGGTATCGGAAAATATGTATATAAAAAGGATGATGCAACAGTATTGGAAGAAACGATAAGAGGTTATATAAATGAGTTTTTCCCTAATGCCGAAATACAATATTTTACTTAAGGGGAGTCTGTATGCAAATACAGATTCTTTTTTGTTTTATATATTTAGGCTCGTTTCCACCTTGTCACGTTATTCTTTCTGGTGTATCATTTTATTGATTGCTTCGTACGGAATAAGCAAAATGAACTTGGATGGAGGAAACCGATGCCTACCCCTAGTATGGAAGATTATATTGAACAAATTTATTTGTTGATTGATGAAAAGGGTTATGCCCGCGTATCTGATATTGCTGAAGCGCTTAGTGTACATCCATCCTCTGTAACAAAAATGGTGCAAAAATTAGACAAAGATGAATATCTAATTTATGAAAAATATAGAGGGCTTGTATTAACAACAAAAGGTAAAAAAATCGGAGAACGTCTCGTATATCGTCATGATTTGCTAGAGCAATTTATGCGTATTATCGGTGTGGATGAAGGTAAAATTTACAATGATGTAGAAGGAATTGAACATCATTTAAGTTGGGAAGCGATTGATCGCATTGGTGATTTAGTGCAATACTTTGAACAAGATGCAGTCCGAGTGGAAACACTTCGCGGTGTTCAAAGAGCAAATGAAGAGAAAAGTAATTAAGGGGAACGTATGGCGTTTCCTTTTTTATTTCAATTCGAAAAGGATGGGAGAATTATGAAAGCAATTATTTTTGATTTTGATGGATTAATTGTGGACACAGAAACGATATGGTTTCACTCTTTCAGAGATGCTGTTCGTGAATACGGCGGGGAACTACCTTTAGAGGAATTTGTGAAATGCATTGGAACAACAGATGAGGTACTTTATGCATATTTAAATGATCAATTAAAAGAGAATTTTAACAAAAGTGCATTAAAAGAAAAAGTGGCAACTTTACATAAAGAGAAAATGAAAATACCAAAAGCTCGTGACGGGGTAAAAGAATATTTAGAAGAAGCGAAAGAAATGGGATTAAAAATCGCACTAGCTTCTAGTTCGTCTAGAGAATGGGTTATTCATTTTTTAGAAGAACTACAAATTCGAGAATATTTTGAAGTAATTAAAACGAGAGAAGATGTTGAGAAGGTAAAACCAGATCCAGCTCTTTATCGAGTTGCAATAGAAGAATTAGGAATTAAGCCGTCTGAAGCTGTTGTATTTGAAGATTCATTAAATGGATTGAGAGCAGCAGTTGCAGCGGGATTAACGTGCATTGTGGTACCCAATGATGTGACGCGGAATTTACCATTTGAAAATCATCATCTTCGAATTGAAAGTATGAAAGAGAAAAGTTTAAAAGAAGTGCTTCAAAGTATAAAAAAAGACCGTACTTCCTAAAAGGAAGCACGGTCTTTCTTTTTGCTTTTTTTGCCTTCAATGACAGTTAAATGAGACTGTTTTCTTTTTCGTTTCAAAGTGGAAGAATTCCCTTTTTTAATTTTGTCATTAGAAGTATTTGACTTAAAGAAAGAATTGCCTAGGGGTGCTACATTTTGTTTCCCATGTTTGCGGTTCGATTGTTTTGCCGCACGCTTATATGAGCTTTGCGAATTTGCAGAACCACTGGAATTTGTAAACATCTTGTATAGCAAGTAAAAGATACCGACAACAAGTAACATGTACCCGATATTTCTTAATACACCCATGGGATTTGTAATAACAGATGAAACAAGGCCGAATATTGCCAATCCGATAATAAGCACAAATATAGCGAAAGTAAACGAACGACCGTTCATAAGGGACACCTCCTAAAAACGTATATTAAAATTAGTATATTAACGATGAGGAAAGGAGTTGAACACCATTTTTAAATAATTATTGTTTGTTCTCTAAACGTAATAATTCTTCAAACGATGCAATTGCTACTTCCACTTGGTCATCTGTTGGTTCTTTCGTTGTTAATAGTTGTAGCCATAACCCAGGATATCCAAGTACGCGTAATACGGGAATATCTCTTAATCGATTTGTAAATTGCAATACTTCAAAAGAAATACCAAGTACAACTGGAATTAATAAAATTCGGTTTATAACTCGTGCCCAAAGAGGGTCTGTAGGGACTAGGAAATAAACGAACATTCCAATAATGACTGTAAATATAATAAAGCTACTGCCGCATCTATAATGGAGACGAGTTTGCTTTTGAACGTTTTCTACAGTCAGAGGAAGGTTATTCTCGTAAGCATTGATTACCTTATGCTCTGCACCGTGATACTGAAATACCCGCTTAATAAGTGGGGTTAAAGAAATAAAGTATATATAGCTCAATAATAGCATGAGCTTAATGACACTTTCGACAATGATTTGCCCAGTATGAGATGGGAAAATCGGTCTCGTTAATTCAGCTAATAGTGCAGGAACTGCTGTGAAAATGACTTTACCGAATATAAAAGATAAAACGCCAACAGCTGCAACTCCTAATACCATCGTTAATTTTGATTGTTCTTCTTTTTTATTTGCAATTTGTTCATCATCTTCTGGGTGGACGTCAAATCGTTCTGAAGCGAAGTTTAAATGCTTTGCTCCATTCGCACTTGCATCCACAATAGCGGCAATCCCTCGTAAAAATGGAATTTTTTTTAGGGTAGATAGTACTTTATTACGAACGCGTGGTAATCGATAAAATTCAATCGATTTATCTTTACGACGAACCGCTGTAACAGTATATTCTCTACCGCCAAACATAACTCCTTCTATGACCGCTTGCCCGCCATATATTTGTTTTGACTCTTCTGCCATGTTAACACCAACCTGTATTTGTTTCTCTCTTATGTAGAAAAAGAGGCAATTGTCATACTGGGTTCTGTCGTTTTGAAATAAGACAATCACCGAGTTTCCTTTATTTTATCGGCAAATACAAGTAGATGACAAGTGAAAATGTTATGAGAGTCGGACATTTCTTATTCTTTTTATAGACAAATTTCGCAGTATTTAAACATGCTTCAAAATAGTTTCGGGCATACTATTGAGCGGAGGTGTTGATGTGAGTCAAGAACAATTAGGAACAAGGAATTTTGTGCAGATTGGTTTGTTTGGTGGAATCTTTTGGGGCGGAATATGGTATTTCCTTCATATATTTTCATTCACGGAGGCGGGACCAAATTATTTCCTTTTACCATTTGCGTTTGGAAGTTGGAAAGAGGGTGTATGGGGCAATGTGTCCGGAATAGTGTGTATGGGACTTCTTTCAATTTTGATTGCCTTTTTGTATAAAGCATTTTTTGCGAAGTTTGAAGGGATTATAGCGGGAATTATTTATGGGCTATTTTGGTGGGCACTACTGTTTTTGGGGATGGGTTTAATGGCTCCTGCTATTAAAAGTGCACTCCATTTACCGAAAGAAACAATTGTGACGACCATATGCATTTTTATATTGTATGGTGTGTTTATAGCCTACTCTGTTTCTTACGCAGTAAATACCAATAAGGCCGAGCGAGAAGGGGAAGAGAAGACAAACTATTCAAATAAGTAACTCCTATGTTAAAATGTTGTATAGACATTTAATAATAAGGAGTTTTAAGCATATGAAAAAGGTACTCCTCGTAAACGGTCCTAACCTAAATCGCCTTGGTGTTCGTGAGGTAAATGTATATGGAAAGGGCACGCTAGCGACACTTGAAGCTGATATGAAGCAAGAAGCAGAAACAATGGGAGTGGAGTTAGAATGTTTCCAATCGAATCATGAAGGTGCGATTATCGATCGTATTCATGAGGCGGAAGATATATATGAAGGGATCATTTTAAATCCTGGAGCATTTACACATTATAGCTATGCGATTCGAGATGCAATTGCGAGCATTTCGATTCCTGTTATTGAAGTACATATTTCTAACATTCACCAGCGTGAGTCGTTCCGTCATGAATCTGTGACGGCAGCTGTTTGTGCGGGACAAATTGTTGGATTTGGTTTTTATGGCTATAAGTTAGCGTTATTTGCATTAATGGAGAAATTGAGGGAGGCATAAAGTAATGGAGAAAATCGAAAGATTACGAAGTGCATTTGATGAGGCTGGTATTGACGGTATTTTGTTAACAAATGAACATAGTCGTAGATATATGGCTAACTTCACAGGAACAGCTGGTGTTGTTCTTATTTCAAAAGATCGTGCTCAATTTATTACAGATTTCCGTTATGTCGAGCAGGCAAGTAAACAAGCGGTTGGATATGAGATTGTGCAGCACGCAGGATTGATCATTGATGAAGTGGCAAAGCAAGTGAAAGAGCTTGGAATTCAAAAGCTTGGTTTTGAGCAAGATACTCTTACATATAGTTCTTATTCAGTGCATAAGGAAGCGATTGATGCTGAATTTATCCCGACTTCTGGCCTTGTAGAAAAGTTACGCTTGATAAAGACTGATTCAGAGATTAAGATATTAAAGGAAGCTGCACAGATTGCAGATGCTGCCTTTGAGCATATTCTATCATTCATTCGCCCGGGAGTATCTGAAATTGAAGTGTCAAATGAACTTGAATTTTTCATGAGAAAACAAGGAGCAACATCTTCTTCGTTTGATATTATCGTTGCTTCAGGTCTTCGTTCGGCATTACCGCACGGCGTGGCATCTGAAAAAGTGATAGAAACAGGAGATTTCGTTACATTAGACTTCGGCGCTTATTATAAAGGATATTGTTCTGATATTACTCGTACGATTGCAGTTGGTGAACCATCGGATAAATTGAAAGAAATTTATAATATCGTTTTAGAAGCACAACTACGTGGTGTGAACGGTATTAAAGCTGGTTTAACAGGCCGTGAAGCGGATGCGTTAACGCGCGATTACATAACGGAAAAAGGATACGGTGAATACTTCGGACACTCTACTGGCCATGGAATCGGTCTTGAAATCCATGAAGCACCAGGTTTAGCGTTCCGTTCTGATACAGTTCTTGAACCAGGTATGGCTGTAACAGTAGAACCAGGTATTTATATTCCAGGTATTGGCGGCGTACGTATTGAAGATGATATCATTGTAACAAGTGAAGGTAATGAAGTAATTACGAAATCACCAAAAGAACTTATTATTTTGTAACATACAGGAGGATTTTTTTACATGATTTCAGTAAACGATTTTCGTACAGGTTTAACAATTGCAGTGGATAATGGCCTTTGGCAAGTACTTGATTTCCAACACGTAAAGCCAGGTAAAGGTGCTGCATTCGTTCGTTCTAAACTACGTAACCTTCGCACAGGTTCTGTTCAAGAGAAAACATTCCGTGCAGGCGAGAAAGTAGAAAAAGCACATATCGAAAACCGTCGTATGCAATACTTATACGCAAGCGGTGAGGCTCACGTATTTATGGATAACGGAACTTATGAGCAAATCGAACTTGGTGAAAACCAAATCGAGCGCGAGCTTAAATTCCTAAAAGAAAACATGGAAGTAGCAATCATGACTTACCAAGGCGAAGTACTTGGTGTTGAACTTCCAAACACAGTTGAATTACAAGTTACAGAAACAGAGCCTGGTATTAAAGGTGATACTGCTTCTAACGTAACAAAACCAGCTACATTAGAAACTGGTCTTGTTGTACAAGTACCAATCTTCATTAACGAAGGCGAAATGCTTATCATCAACACTGGTGAAGGTAAATACGTTTCTCGTGCATAGTAGAAAAGCACTCGTGATAATTCACGAGTGCTTTTTTATAGGAAATAGGGTAGATAGTAAATAGCTGTTATTATAAAACTGACTAAAACAAGTGAAAGAGTACCCATAATAGATGGAGTCAAAACAATTTGAAATGGTTTTATTTCGCCAGTCTCAACGCCAGTTAATGTTTTACTTATTGCGTGATCTGTAATGTTATTTCTATGGTTACTCATAATAATTAACCACATAATTGCAAATATTGCTAAACTACCAAGGAAAAAGGTCTCTATAAATGACCAACCGACCAATAATGAAAAAAGATAAATAAGAGCTAATTCTACTACAACGGTTAAACTAACTTTCAATGCCTTCATATTTTTCCTCCTCATTCTGTAATTTCAACCAGTTTAAAAAATTTTCACGTGACACGACATGCAGAGAGCAAGGTGACTTTACTTCTTTCTCTAGTGCAGCGTGTTCGTCTGGAAACTTGTTTTCCACATGCAATGAAATATAAGGTAGTTTTTCTTGTGCTTTTAATGAGCGGATATTATTCGTTTTAGCACCAGCAAATACGTAGGAAAGTTGTAAGTCTAAAAAGGCTATTTTAAAGATTTCTTTTTTAGCAGCCTCGTTATAGCCTTTTCCCCAGTACGGATAGCCAAGCCAACTACCAATGTGAGATTGCTTCTTCTCATTATTAATATGTTTAAGTGTGGTGAGGCCAATTATTTCATCCTCTTCATTCACAATCATTCTCGATAAGGATTTCTTTTGACGTTCTTCTTCTATTGCAAAAAGAAGAAATGCTTTCGTATCTTCGATGTTTTCTACCGTTATCCCCAATGCATTTTTTATATGTAGATCATTTGATAGCTCGAAAATCACATTTGTATAGCATAAATCTAGTGGTAATAAAGTGACGTGCTGCATGGTTTATACCCCTTTTAAACTAAATGTACCATAATATACCATGAAATAATATGAATATTCAGATTGTAATTCAGACTTTAGAGAAAAATTATGTTTTTACTTCTGAAATAGACAACCTCTGCATATGGTTGTACAAATATATTCTTTTTTAGAATACGAAGTTAGTAACTGTTACGGGAGAAGGTGGAAGAATGAAACAGTGGCTAGCGGCAATGGAAACATCTGTGCTTGTTATGGGAGCACTTCGATTATTTTCAGGTAGTGCGGAGATATTTGCTGCTTTGCTTATGCTTTATGTGAATGATGCGAAGAAAGCGTTGTTTATAAATGGTATGTTGGCGTTTGTTGGACCTACCGTATTAATTTTAACAATGACAATTGGGATAGCGAGTGTAGCAAGTGAAATTTCTTTCTTGAAGCTCTTTTTTCTAGCGCTTGGAATTTGCTGTATTTTTATCGCATTACTGAAATAGTAAGTCGAGTATAGTGGGGAGAAGCCGATGAAAGAGGTATTAGAAGTTTTACCAAAAACGATGAAGTACTTAATTGAAGAATGTAAGCAATACGATGCTTTAGAGGAAATTCGTGTTCGAATTGGAAGGCCGCTAGAGTGTATTGCACACGGAAAGGTGTTTTTTTATGACTATATTACTACTGCAGAGGATGCTATTTACTTATTGAATAAGTTAAGTCAATTCTCAATTTATACGATGGAAGAGGAATTAAAACGTGGGTATGTGACGCTTCGCGGGGGGCATAGAATCGGGTTAGCAGGAAAAGTCATTACAGAAAAAAGCGCAGTGAAAATGATTCGTGATGTCTCTTCCTTTAATATTCGTATTGCTCGTCAAAAAATAGGGATTGCTGAACCGCTTTTGCCATATTTGTATGAAAAAAGGTGGTTAAACACGATGGTAATTGGCCCTCCCCAAACAGGAAAAACGACACTTTTAAGAGATGTAGCACGTTGCATGAGTCAAGGGGTAAGTGCTTCGGAAATTCCTTCCTGTAAAGTGGGGATTGTTGATGAACGGTCAGAAATTGCTGGCTGTGTGAAAGGGATCCCGCAATACGATTTTGGTACCCGAGTCGATGTGTTAGACGCATGTCCAAAGGCAGAAGGAATGATGATGATGATTCGTTCTATGAGTCCTGATATTTTGATCGTAGATGAAATTGGCCGTAAAGAAGATAGTGAAGCAATTATGGAGGCAGTGCATGCAGGTGTTCAGCTTTTTATAAGTGCACACGGATTTTCCTATGAGGATGTTGTGAGACGTCCATCGCTCAAGGCAGTGCTAGAGCTTGGTATATTTGATAGGTTTGTGGAGTTGTCAAAAGCGAGGGGTCCAGGAACGGTTATGCAGGTGAAAGATAAATATGGAAAACCAGTGTTATCAAATAGAAAGGCTGAGGGCGTATGGTGAAAATATTTGGTGCAGTGTTAATCGTTGCGGTCAGCACCTTTTTCGGGTTTTCGTACGCTAAAAGATACAGTGAGAGGCCTAGGCAACTTAGGTTATTAAAATCAGCACTTCAATCATTAGAGGCAGAAATTATGTATGGACACACACCTTTATCTGAGGCTGCCGAGCGATTAGTTAAACAAATGCCAAAGCCATTAAATTGGATATTTCAAAGTTTCGCTAAAAAACTAGAAAGTGGAGAACAAACAGTAAGGGAAGCTTGGATAGATAGTTTGAAAGAGAATTGGAAGTTGACGGCTTTTCAACAAACCGAGTATGAAATACTGCAGCAATTTGGTGAAACTCTCGGGCAACATGATCGTGAATCACAACAAAAACATATTCGCTTATGTATTACACATTTGGAGAGAGAAGAAGAGGAAGCAAAAGCTTTACAACTGCAATACGAAAAAATGATCAAGAGCTTAGGGGTACTAGCAGGGCTACTAATTGTAATTTTACTGCTATAGGGGGGAGAAAGGCGATGTCCATTGATGTTGGATTAATATTTCAAATCGCCGGAATCGGCATTGTTTTAGCTTTCATTCATACTGTACTAAAAGAATTGAAGCGTGAGGATATTGCAAATTGGGTTATCCTTGTCGGTTTTGTCGTCATTTTATTTCATGTTGCATTTTTAATTAATACGCTATTCGACAAGATTAAAAGTGTCTTTCTCTTCCAGTAAAGGAGGCGGTTCGAATCGAAATTATACAAATTGTCGGATTAGGCCTCGTTGCTACGTTTTTAGCTGCTGTTTTGAACCAGCATAAATCTAGTATTACATCTTTATTTATTGTGTTCGTAGGCAGTGTGATGTTTCTTATTTTAATCGATCAAATTCATTCTATTTTACAAATGATTGAGAGAGTAGCGAGTGAAGCGAAAGTTAGTAATGTCTACGTGGAAACGTTACTAAAGATTATTGGAATTGCTTATATTGCTGAGTTTGGAGCTCAAATCACAAAAGATGCTGGTCAAGGTGCCATCGCTTCGAAAATTGAACTTGCTGGGAAAATCTTAATTCTCGTTATGGCAATTCCTATTTTGACGGTTGTAATTGAAACTATTCTCGGATTTTTACCGACAGGATAAGGGGGAGTGAATGTTGAGGAGGTTTGGAGCTAAGCTGCTATTTGCTTGCTTCCTTTTCTTTTCTTTACCGGTTGTTGTACAAGCTTCTCCTGTAGAAACAAACGTCGTTGATCAACAATTGGATAAGCTCGGAATTGAAGATGTGAAGCAATTTTGGGACGGGCTTGTTACAAAATATGGAGGCTATTTGCCAGAGAGTCAAAAAGGGAGTTTTATGGAGTTTGTAAAGGGAGAAAAAGAATTCTCTCTAAAAGAGTGGATGATAGGGTTATTAAAATATTTATTTCATGAGCTTGCAGCTAATGGAAAACTGCTTGGCACACTCATTATGCTCACAATCTTTAGTGCATTGTTGCAATCACTACAATCTGCTTTTTCAAAAAGTAGTGTAAGTAAAATTGCTGATGCTGTTGTATATATGGTACTTATTATTTTTGCTTTGAATAGTTTTTATGTCGTTATGACATATGCAAGAGAAACGATACAAACAATGGTAGATTTCATATTAGCGCTATTGCCAATTTTATTGGCGCTTATAGCGACTGGTGGCGGGGTTGTATCTGTATCTTTCTTTCATCCGATTATCATTTTCTTAATGAATACAAGCGGGCTTCTTATGAATTATATCGTTCTACCGCTTTTATTACTGGCAACGATATTAAGTATTGTAAGTACAATGAGTGATCAATATAAAGTTACGAAATTGTCCAAGCTTCTGCAAAACGTTAGCGTTGGGATTATCGGTATCTTCTTAACGATTTTTTTAGGAGTATTATCTGTACAAGGAACAGCGACAGCCGTTGCTGATGGAATAGCTGTGAAAACTGCTAAATTTGTAACAGGAAACTTCATTCCAGTAGTTGGAAGGATGTTTACCGAAGCGGCAGATACTGTTATTAGCGCATCAGGATTATTGAAAAACACAGTCGGAATTATTGGGCTCGTCATTTTATGCTTAATTGTTGCTTTTCCTGCGATTCAAATTTTCTGTATTGCATTTATTTATAAATTTGCAGCAGCAGTATTGCAACCGGTTGGCGGCGGAGCAATTATTCAATGTTTAGACATTATTGGACGAAGCATCATTTACGTATTTGCTTGCTTAGCTATCGTATCATTTATGTTCTTTTTAAGTATTACAATTATTATTGCTGCGGGGAATATTACACTTATGATGCGATAGGAGGTGAAGAGTATGCAATTTGTTACAGAGTGGATCAGAAATATTATCGTTTTTTTGCTCTTAGCAACAATGCTTCATCTTATTCTTCCAAATTCGAATTTGCAAAAATACGTTAAATTCGTTGTAAGTCTTTTGTTAGTCGTATTAATTTTAACGCCTCTTTTTAAACTATTGCAGACAGATATAAATGAAGTAATTGCAAATTTTAATGAAGAAAAGTACGTAGCAGAAGGATCTGTAAAAAATTCAATAGATTCGAAGAAAAAAGAAATACAAGCTCTAACACGTGCATATAGTTTAGAAGAGATGGCTACCAAAATGAAAAAAGAAGTAGGAAAAGAGTTTGAGAAAAAGTATGGTATGACTGTCTCCGAAATACAAATAGTCGCAGCAGAAAATACAGAAGAAGTAAAGTCAGCGAAAGATATTCAATCTGTTGTTGTGACGTTGAAAGAAAAAGAACGTAGTAAAAATGATGCAATTGAAACAGTAAAGCCAATTGAAATTAACACGAAAGAGCCTCCAAAAAAAGTGGAAGAAACGAATGGAGAAATGAAAGATTTCTTTTCAAGCAGGTGGCAACTAGAGAGTAAACAAATCCAAGTTCAAATGGAAGGGAGGACAGGTAGAGTAAATGGACAATAAAGATAAAAATTCGAAGTTCTCATTTTTTCGAAACTTATTGAATGGGAATCAAAAAGAAAGCAACGAGAAGGGTAAAAAGGTAACACCTAAGTTTTTACTTGTCCTACTCATACTTGGAATTTTGCTTATGTTTTCTAGTAGTCTCTTTTCAAGTAAAAAAGAAGAAGTACCTGTATTTAAAGAACAAAAAACTCAAAACCAAGAAAAAGACGTACCAACTTTCGGACAAAAAAGTAATGATAGTATGTCAAATGTAGAAAAATATGAAAAAGCGTATGAACAAGAATTAAAAACTGCTTTAGAAGAAATAGCAGGAGTAAAAGACGTAACGATTAAAGTGAATTTAGATTCATCTGAAGAAAAAATTTTAGAAAAAAATACAGTGAAACGCTCACAAACAACAGGTGAAACAGATAAAACAGGCGGTAAGAGAGAAGTAGAGGACGAGTCTCTTGATGAAAAGACTGTCATTATACGTGAAGGGGATAAAGAAACTCCTGTTGTTTTACGAACAGAGAAGCCGAAAGTACGTGGTGTTCTTGTCGTAGCAAAGGGAGTGGATAATATACAAGTTAAAGCAATGGTAAAAGAAGCTGTGATAAGGCTGCTAGATGTACCGGCCCATCGCGTTTCAGTTTCACCGAAAAATTGATAGGGAGGAAATAAAGTGTTAAAAAAACAAACAGTTTGGCTATTAACGATGTTAAGTTTAGTTGTTGTACTATCTGTGTATTACGTGACAACTCCTGACAAAATGAATACAGCATCGCCAGCAACAGGTGAAAAGATTGGACAAGAAAAACAAGGTACTGATAAAGCGGTAACAAACGAAGCGCCTAAAGAAACTCCGAAAAAAGAAAATACAAGCAAGGAAACAACAAATAAAGAAACAGACAAAAAAGAAACAAGTAAAAAAGAGGGTAATGTATCAGTTCAATCAAGTGATGAGAATTTCACAGCTTTACGTATGCAAATGGAAGATCAGCGTAGTGAAGAGAAAGCAAAATTACAAGAAGTGATGAATTCTTCGAAATCTTCAGCGACAGAAAAGAGTAAAGCGAAAGATAACTTTGATGCAATCACTACAATGGAAACGAAGCAAGAATTACTTGAGACAGTAATTAAATCTCAAGGAGGATATCCAGATGCTCTTGTAAGAGCTGATGGTACTGATATTAGAGTAACGGTTAAAGCGGCAAAACATTCACAGAAAGAAGCAAATAAAATTATTCAACTTGTAAGAAGTGAAGGTGGATCAAAAGATGTAGGTGTGAAATTTGATCCACCACCGAAATAAGTGAAACTTTAATCCGTAGGGATTTCCCTGCGGATTATTATCTTTTACTAAGCAAAAGGTATGCAAATAGTAAAATAGAGTATGTAAGTAAGCGTGTGAATAGAAAAAAGCTATCATTTTCGATAGCTTTTTTCTATTTCGTCTTTGTATTTATTTTTATTATGTTCAACTCGGAATGGAGAAACACGTTGTGAGTAAAAGATTAATGGTTCATGGTACTGATGATTACTTTTTCCGGATTTGACGTGGATGAAAAGAACGCATGCCCAAACGATTACGGCAGGTAAAAAGAGAATGAGCCATATCATATTTCCACACCTCGACACAATATATTTCCACACCTCGACACAATATATTTTCTACACCTTGAACATACTATTCTTATATGAAGGAATGATGAACGGCGTGTAAACAAAAAAATAATATTTGGTAAAAATATATTATTGACTATAGATGTGGTGAAGAGTGGAGAGGGAATGGCATGTTTGCTGTGTAACGTTTTGAAAAAGTAGTGAATGTTTTTTAAGAAGTGGTCTTGCCAATTTCATGTGAAACTTGGTATTATTACTAGGTATTAAATTTTTGTTGGAATAATATTTTTACAGGAGTTTCGATTTATTATAAAGAAATATAAATTGGAATGTTTAAAAAATTTATCGTAAGATGGAAATAGTAAATATTTCTATTAGTTAATGAAATATATTTTCTAATAGAATACATCGTATTTTTACAGTCAATCTAGTTTTCGTGACGAGAATCTGTAAAAACGGGACAAACAAGAGTATGGGAGTGGATTTTACATGTTTAAAATTCAAGAAGTTCGCGAATTAATTAAATTAATTGATAGCTCTAATATTGATGAATTTGAATACAAAAAAGACGGTACAACAATCAAAATGAAAAAGCGTGGTAATGAAGTTGTTGCTGTGCAAGCACCTGCAGCAAAACAAGCTATGCAACCAGTAGCGCCTGTTGAAGTTGAAACGAAAGTAGCAGCAGCGCAAGCAGAAGCACCAAAACAAGAAGAGAAGAAGGCTGTTCAAAATGAAAACCTACATAAAATCACATCACCGATGGTAGGTACATTCTATTCTTCTTCTTCGCCTGATACACCTCCATATGTAAGTGTTGGGGATAGAGTATCGAAAGATTCTATCGTATGTATTGTCGAGGCTATGAAGTTATTTAACGAAATTGATGCTGATGTAGAGGGCGAAATTGTTGAAATTCTTGTTAATAACGGACAGCTTGTTGAGTATGGACAACCGCTATTTCTTGTAAAAGCGTAATAAGGGAGTCTTTGTGATGATAAAAAAAGTATTAATAGCCAATCGTGGGGAAATTGCTGTACGAATTATTCGTGCTTGTAAAGAAATGGATATTGAAACAGTTGCAATTTATTCAGAAGCAGATAAAGAGTCACTTCACGTACAGATTGCAGACGAGGCGTATTGTGTAGGACCAACGATTTCGAAAGAAAGCTATTTAAATTTGACAAACATTATTAGCGTTGCGAAGTTAACAGGCTGCGATGCTATTCATCCGGGATACGGATTTTTAGCAGAGAATGCAGATTTCGCAGAGTTATGCCGTGAATGTAACTTGATTTTTATCGGTCCAAGTCCAGAAGCTATTTCAAAGATGGGCACAAAAGACGTTGCTCGTGATACAATGAAAGAAGCAGGGGTTCCGATTGTACCAGGTTCACAAGGGATTATTAAAAATACCGAAGAAGCGATCGAGCTTGCTAATCAAATTGGATATCCAGTTATTATTAAAGCGACTGCAGGTGGCGGCGGAAAAGGTATTCGTGTTGCACGCCATGAAGAAGAGCTTATAAAAGGAATTCAAATTACACAGCAAGAAGCTAGTACCGCTTTTGGGAACCCTGGTGTATACTTAGAAAAGTACGTTGAAGATTTCCGCCATGTTGAGATTCAAATAATGGCAGATACACACGGAAATGCCATTCATTTAGGAGAGCGTGATTGTACAATTCAGCGCCGTTTGCAAAAACTATTAGAAGAAAGTCCATCACCTGCACTTGATGAAGATATTCGCAAGCAGATGGGTGAAGCGGCAGTTAAAGCGGCGGTAGCGGTTGATTATACAGGTGCTGGTACGGTTGAGTTTATTTATGAATATAAAACGAAAACCTTTTATTTCATGGAGATGAATACGAGAATTCAGGTTGAGCATCCGGTTACTGAAATGGTAACGGGAATGGACTTAATTAAAGAGCAAATTCTTGTTGCTTCAGGAGAAAAGTTATCGTTACAGCAAGAAGAAGTACAATTTAATGGTTGGGCAATTGAATGTCGAATTAATGCGGAAAACCCTGCCAAAAAATTTATGCCATCTCCAGGTAAAGTAGAAATGTACTTACCACCAGGAGGATTTGGTATTCGCGTCGATTCAGCTGTATATCCGGGATATTCAATCCCACCTTTCTATGATTCGATGGTTGCTAAATTAATTGTTCACGGAAAAACACGTGAAGAGGCAATTGCAAAAATGAAGCGCGCACTTAGTGAATTTGTCATTGAAGGCGTACATACAACAATCCCGTTCCATTTGCAATTGTTAGATCATCCTGATTTTGTAAAAGGTGAGTTTAATACGAAGTTTTTGGAAGAGCATGAACTTGTGACGCAGTGATACATTAAAGGAGGTTTTTTTCATGGCTGAACATATGTTAGATATGGGTCAAGATACAACTCTTGGTAAAGTAGAAATTGCACCAGAAGTAATTGAAGTAATTGCAGGTATTGCAGCTGCTGAAGTAGAAGGTGTAGCGGCAATGCGCGGTAATTTTGCTACAGATGTTGTTGAGAAGTTAGGTAAGAAAAATCATGGTAAAGGTGTAAAGGTTGAATTAGCAAACGAAGATATTATCGTTGACCTTTATGTTGTAATGTATTTTGGTGTAGCAATTCCAGTTGTTGCACAAAAGATTCAAGACAATATTCGCCAAGCACTCTTTACAATGACAGGACTTGAGCCAAAAGAAGTGAATGTTCACATCGTTGGCGTAACATTCGAAACACAAAAAACAGAAATCGAACCAGTGTAAGAATGAAAAGGTGCCTAGTAACATAGGCATCTTTTTTATCGTTTCATTTCTTCACAAATTACAACCCTCTAATTATTATACTATTTCAAAAAATAAGAAATAAACAAGAAAATGTGTCGTTTTTCCAAAAAACGTACATTGTGATAAGATATGGAACTTGAAGTTAATCTTTTTATTATTTTTCAGCCTTGTAACCCGTGTGTGAAACGATAAATTGTGTTATTATCATTGTATTATAAGGTTGGAAAATCAATGAAAACTGTAAGAGTAAGTGAATTGACGGCTTATAAATTATAATAATATAACAAAGTATAAGGAAAGACTTGAAGCATAAAGGAGAGTTACAATGAAACGTAGGACGGCTAGAGAAAGAGCAATGCAAGCATTATACCAAATGGATATTACAGGTGAATTAGAACCGAAAGTAGCAGTGGAAAACACGCTAGATGAAGGCGAAGAAACAAATGAGTTTCTAGAGTCACTTGTAGTAGGTTTTGTAGAAAATAAAGAAGCAATCGATGAAGCGATTCGTCAAAACTTAAAAAAGTGGAAGCTTGAGCGTATTAGTATTGTTGATCGCAGTATTTTACGTGTAGCTGTGTATGAAATGAAGTACATGGAAGAAATTCCACATAACGTAACAATTAACGAAGCAATTGAAATTGCAAAAACATTTGGGGATGAGGAATCTCGTCGTTTTATTAACGGCGTTTTATCTAATATAAAAGATACACTGTAAATTCTTTAAGGGGGAATCTTAAAATGGTAGCAGTAATCATCAAAGGAAATGAAGTTGCGGAGAAAAAACGAGCACAATTAACAGAAGAAGTTGTGAAGTTGAAAGAGCAAGGTATTGTACCAGGATTAGCAGTTATTTTAGTTGGAGAAGATCCAGCATCTCGTTCTTATGTGAAAGGAAAAGAAAAAGGCTGTGAACAAGTAGGAATTTACTCAGAGCTAATTGAACTTCCTGAAACAATTACTGAGGAACGTTTGCTTGCTGAAATCGATCGCTTAAATGGCGATGACCGTATTAATGGTATATTAGTGCAATTACCTTTACCAAAACATATTGAAGAAAAAGCTATCATTGAAAGAATTTCACCAGAAAAGGATGTAGACGGATTTCACCCAATCAGCGTGGGACGCATGATGACGGGACAAGATACATTCCTTCCATGTACACCGCATGGTATTGTAGAATTAGTAAAAGAAACAAATCTTGATATTTCTGGGAAACATGTAGTAGTAATTGGAAGAAGTAATATTGTCGGTAAACCAGTGGGGCAATTGTTTTTAAATGAAAATGCAACTGTCACATATTGTCATTCTAAGACGCAAAATATGAAAGAGTTATCGAAGTTAGCTGATATTTTAATCGTAGCTGTTGGACGACCTAAAATGATAACAGCTGATTATATGAAAGAAGGAGCGGTTGTAATTGATGTTGGTGTTAACCGTTTAGAAACAGGAAAACTTTGTGGTGATGTTGACTTTGACAACGTGTTAGATGTTGCGGGTTACATTACACCTGTACCAAAGGGTGTTGGTCCAATGACAATCACAATGCTTCTTCATAATACTGTTGAATCTGCCAAACGTGCAGGTGTCGTTTGTAAATAATTTGAATCGGCTATGAGGAGAGAGAAATGGAGAAGCAATATTTAACCGTTACAGCGTTAACACGCTATATAAAAACAAAAATAGAATATGATCCGCATTTGCAGTCTGTTTGGTTAAAAGGTGAAATTTCCAACTTTAAAAATCATAGCCGTGGCCACATGTATTTTACATTGAAAGATGAAAATGCAAGAATCGCAGCGGTTATGTTTGCGGGTCATAATCGTAATATTAAATTCAAACCTGAAAATGGGATGAAGGTACTCGTGAAAGGGAAAATCTCTGTTTACGAGGCGAGTGGTTCTTATCAAATTTATATTCAAGACATGCAGCCTGACGGAGTCGGAAATTTACATTTAGCGTACGAACAGTTAAAAGTTCGTTTAGAAGAAGAAGGACTTTTTTCTCAAGTTTATAAAAAAGCAATTCCTCCTTACGCTAAAACAATAGGTGTGATTACGTCGCCAACAGGAGCAGCGATTCGTGATATTATAACAACGATTAAACGTCGTTATCCAATTGGGAATGTTATTGTATTTCCGGTACTTGTACAAGGGGAGTCAGCGGCTCCCTCGATTGTACAAGCGATTCGTACAGCGAATGAAATGGGAGAGATAGATGTACTAATCGTTGGCCGTGGTGGAGGTTCTATTGAGGAATTATGGGCTTTCAATGAGGAAATGGTTGCAAGAGCAATCTTTAAGAGTGAAATTCCTATTATTTCGGCAGTAGGCCATGAAACGGATTTTACAATCGCAGATTTTGTTGCAGATTTACGCGCGCCAACACCGACTGCAGCAGCTGAGCTGGCAGCACCTAACATTATAGAGTTACAAGAAAAGGTATTACAAAGAACTCTGAGATTGCAAAGAGCGATGAGAGAGTTAGTACATAAAAAAGAAGAAAAACTACAAGTGTTGCAAAAATCGTATGCGTTCCGTTATCCAAGACAAGTATATGAGCAAAAGGAAGAGCAATTAGATAGAGCGCTAGAACAGCTTGTTTTAGCGAAAGAGCGCTATATTGATAAAAAGGTGAATCAGTTAAAGCAACTTTCATTTTATTTAGAGAAGCACCACCCATCTCAAAAAATTATGCAAACAAAGGTAGCTGTTGAAACGTTGCAAAAGCAATTACAACGTGAAATGCAAACGTTACTTCAAACGAAAGAATTTGCCTTTGTAAGAGCTGCTCAAAAACTTGAAGCGTTAAGTCCGCTTAAAGTAATGATGAGAGGGTACGGGCTTGTATATGATGAAGAGAAGCAAGTGTTAAAAAGTGTGAAAGATGTAAGCCTTGGAGATGCTGTTTCAGTTCAATTACAAGATGGAATACTAGATTGTAGCGTATCAGGCATAGAGGAGCGTGAATTGAATAATGGAAAATAAATTAAGCTTTGAAGAGGCAATTTCGCAACTTGAGCATCTTGTTTCTAAGCTAGAACAAGGTGACGTACCTTTAGAAGAAGCGATTTCTTATTTTAAAGAAGGTATGGAATTATCTAAGCTTTGTGATGAGAAGCTGAAGAATGTACAAGAACAAATGGCAGTTATTCTTGGGGAAGATGGAGAGCTTGAACCGTTTACTGCTTTAGGAGATGAAGCATAGTGACGATTGCTTTTGATACTTTTTTGAAAGAAAGTAAAACTTTCGTAGAAGAAAAACTTGTAAGCTATGCAAATGAATTACAATGTCCAAATGTACTTCGTGAAGCAATGGCATATTCTTTGGAAGCGGGTGGAAAACGTCTCCGCCCGTTACTTTTGTTTGCAACATTACAAGCGTTTGGGAAAGAAAGAAATCTTGGAGTAGGTGCAGCTTGTGCTCTTGAAATGATTCATACATATTCGTTAGTTCATGATGATTTACCTTGTATGGATGATGATGATTTAAGAAGAGGAAAGCCCACAAATCACAAAGTATTTGGTGAAGCGATGGCAGTTTTAGCAGGAGATGGCTTATTGACGTATGCTTTTCAAGTTATTATGGCATATGAGCAAAAAGAAATTTCTGCTGAAAAAAAAGTAAGACTTGTACTTGAACTTGCAAAAGCAGCAGGACCAGAAGGAATGGTTGGCGGACAAGTGGCAGATATGGAAGCGGAAGGGAAACGCCTTACGATTGATGAATTGGAGTACATCCATAAACATAAGACCGGAAAACTGCTTGAATTTGCTGTACTTGCGGGTGCGATACTTTCTGATGCGACAGAAGAGCAAGAAGAAAAGTTGCTTACTTTTGCTAAATATATCGGTCTAGCTTTCCAAATTCGAGATGATATTTTAGATGTCGAAGGAACTGAAGAAGAGATTGGAAAACCGATTGGTAGCGATCTTTCTAACGAAAAGAGCACATATACGACGTTGTTTACTATAGATAGAGCAAAGGATATTTTAGAAGAAACAATTGCAGAAGCAAAAGGTGCGATTAGCTCCTTGCAATTACAAGATGAATATTTACTATCTATTTGTGATTTGATTGCAAAACGTAATAACTAATATAACAGCGTTTTCATTTGTTGAGTCATTCATCATTTTATGATATAAATGTAGGAAAAGGTTTTTCTTTTCTTGTTATTGGCAAAAATATATGTAGATTACATTGCCGTTATCACTTCGTGTTAGCGGCTATTTTTTTCATCGCCTAAAGAAATATGGTTTATAATAGGATTAGGGCGCAATAGACTGGTTAATAGCGGGACAAGACGAAAAATAGAAAAGAGAATTTCTTGTTTTGTGTAAATGTTTTTTTATAATATTTGACATGTTGACAGATTATGAAATGAAAGTGAGTGATCCATGTGGATCTAACGCAAATTCAAAACCCTAGTTTTTTGAAAGATATGTCTATCAGTGAACTAGAGGGATTGAGTGAGGATATTCGTAAGTTTTTAATTGAAGAGCTCTCTCAAACAGGTGGACATATTGCACCTAATTTAGGTGTAGTAGAACTCACAATTGCTCTGCATAAATTATTTGATAGCCCGCAAGATAAATTTTTATGGGATGTAGGACATCAATCCTATGTACATAAAATTTTAACTGGACGCGCGAAAGAGTTTGGTACATTAAGGCAATATCAAGGTCTATGTGGCTTCCCGAAACGTTGCGAGAGTGAGCACGATGTATGGGAAACTGGTCATAGCTCGACTTCGTTATCGGCTGCAATGGGAATGGCTCTGGCACGTGATTTAAAGAAAACGAAAGAATATGTTATACCAATTATTGGAGATGGTGCTTTAACAGGCGGAATGGCTTTAGAGGCATTGAACCATATTGGACATGAAAAAACAGACATGATTGTTATTTTGAATGATAATGAAATGTCAATTGCACCAAACGTTGGTGCGCTTCATAATGTACTCGGTCGTTTACGTACTGCAGGAAAATATCACTGGGTAAAAGATGAATTAGAGTATATATTAAAGAAAATTCCAGCAGTTGGCGGGAAAGTGGCTGCGACAGCAGAGAAAATAAAAGATAGTCTTAAATATTTACTAGTATCTGGTGTCTTTTTCGAAGAGTTAGGCTTTACATATTTAGGTCCAGTCGATGGGCATGATTATGAAAAGTTATTCGAAACGTTGCAATATGCAAAGAAAACAAAAGGCCCAGTACTCGTTCACGTTATTACGAAAAAAGGAAAAGGTTATAAACCGGCTGAGAGTGACGTTATCGGTACTTGGCATGGAACAGGACCTTATAAAATTGAATCAGGTGACTTCGTTAAGCCGAAAGAAGTTGCACCAGCATGGAGTGCTGTCGTTAGTGAAACAGTACTTAAGCTAGCGAGAGCAGATGAGCGTATCGTAGCAATTACACCTGCAATGCCTGTTGGATCAAAACTTGAGAAATTCCAAAAAGAATTCCCAGATCGTATGATTGATGTAGGTATTGCAGAACAGCATGCTACAACAATGGCAGCAGGTATGGCAACGCAAGGAATGAAGCCATTCTTAGCAATTTATTCGACATTTTTACAAAGAGCATATGACCAAGTTGTTCATGATATATGCCGCCAAAATTTAAATGTTTTCATCGGAATAGATCGCTCGGGATTAGTAGGAGCAGATGGTGAAACGCATCAAGGCGTATTTGATATCTCATTCTTACGTCACTTGCCGAATATGGTGCTTATGATGCCGAAAGATGAAAATGAAGGGCAACATTTAGTTTATACGGCGATGCAATATGAAGATGGACCAATCGCATTGCGTTATGCGCGCGGTAATGGACTTGGCGTTCATATGGATGAAGAATTAAAGGCGATTCCAATCGGTACGTGGGAGACGTTAAAAGAGGGTACACAAGCAGCTATTTTAACGTTTGGTACGACAATACCAATGGCAATGGAAGCAGCTGAGCGTCTTGAAAAAGCTGGGGTTTCAGTGAAAGTAGTGAATGCTCGCTTTATTAAACCAATGGATGAAGCATATTTACATGATCTTCTAGGAAAGAATATACCGATTTTAACGATTGAAGAAGCTTGTTTAATTGGTGGTTTTGGAACAGGAGTAGTTGAATTTGCATCTGAAAATGGTTACCATAGTGCATTAGTTGAACGAATGGGTATTCCAGACCGCTTCATAGAGCACGGAAGTGTAACAAAATTATTAGAAGAAATTGGTTTAACGACAGATGCTGTTGTAGACCGTATTCATACAATGATTCCATCAAAACAAAAAAGGGCGTAACAAATGAGCGTAAAAAAAGAAAGAGTAGATGTACTATTAGTAGAGCGAGGACTTATAGAAACGCGTGAGAAGGCAAAGCGCGCCATTATGGCCGGACTCGTATATGCAAATGAGATGAGACTTGATAAGCCAGGAGAGAAAATCTCGCAAGATACTGAGATTACGGTGAAAGGACAAGTTATGCCGTATGTAAGTCGTGGTGGTTATAAACTTGAAAAGGCATTAGAGACATTTCATCTTGATTTACAAGATAAAGTTATGATAGATATTGGTTCATCAACTGGTGGCTTTACAGATTGCGCGCTTCAAAATGGAGCGAAATTATCTTATGCATTAGATGTAGGATACAATCAACTAGCGTGGAAATTACGTCAAGATGAGCGTGTTGTTGTAATGGAACGAACAAACTTCCGTTACGTGACACCAGCAGATTTAGAACGTGGTTTACCGCAATTTGCAAGTATTGATGTTTCATTTATATCATTAAAGCTTATACTGCCAGTTTTAAAAACAATGCTTATGCCTAACGGAGATGTAGCAGCGTTAATTAAACCGCAGTTTGAAGCTGGAAGAGAGCAAGTTGGGAAAAAAGGTATCGTTCGTGATAGAAAAGTACATGAAGCTGTTGTAGAAATGATTGTCGATTTTGCTTTAAAAGAAGGCTATGATGTGGAAGGTTTAACATTCTCACCAATTACGGGTGGGGATGGTAATATTGAATTTTTAATTCATCTGAAATGGCATGGTGAACGTGAGAATGGCGAAAATCATTCTCCAATTTCTATAGAGCAAGTTGTTACAGAAGCGCATGACGTTCTAAAACAAAAAGGGAAAGGGGAATAACATACGTTGTTCCTCTTTTTGCTGTAATTGTATAATGATTGCAAAAACAATTGTGTACAAGAAACGAATTATAAGTTAACATAAATAAGTGAAGTATACCAATGTTTAAACTATGGTAAGAGATAGTGTGAGGTGCAAATGTATGAATAAAGGTCAGCGCCATATTAAAATCAGGGAAATTATTGCAAACAAAGAAATTGAAACACAAGATGAATTAGTTGATATTTTACGTAATGAGGGATTTAATGTAACGCAAGCAACAGTATCGCGCGATATTAAAGAATTGCACTTAGTGAAGGTGCCATTACATGATGGGCGCTATAAATATAGCTTGCCAGCAGATCAACGATTTAACCCGTTACAAAAATTAAAACGAAATCTAGTGGATTCATTTGTAAAATTAGACACGGCAGGACATATGCTTGTGCTAAAAACATTGCCTGGTAACGCTCATTCACTTGGAGCACTTATTGATCATTTAGAGTGGGATGAGATCATCGGAACCATCTGTGGTGATGATACTTGCTTAATTATTTGCCGTACACCTGAAGATACAGGTGTTGTCTCTGATCGTTTCTTAAATATGTTGTAACAAAAAATCTTGTTTGCTTTCCATCATAAAGTGGAAAGTGAACAAGATATTTTTATTGTTTAAAAATATGAATTTTCAATTGTAATATAATATTTTGTGTGTATAAAGTTAAAAAATAGATGGATTGACCCGTAAAACAAATGTTTGGTACAATGAAGCGGGTTAGAAGAGTATATACATACAAATATATAGCATGATTATTTGAATGAAGAACTGAGAAAATCCTTTAGTAAGGGATTATTTTATAACGAGGTGAATGGGGCATTGTTATCGGAATTATCGATTAGAAACTTTGCTATTATTGAAGCATTAAATATTTCTTTTCAAAAAGGTTTAACGGTTTTAAGCGGTGAAACAGGGGCCGGAAAATCGATTATTATTGATGCAATTAGTTTACTTGTAGGTGGCCGTGGGTCAGCAGAATTTGTTCGATATGGAACAGAAAAGGCTGAGATTGAAGGGTTATTTTATGTTGAAGATGAGAAGCATCCATGTATTGAAAAGGCAGAAGAGTTAGATATAGAAATAGAAGATGGCATGATTATTTTAAAGCGTGATATTGCTGCGAACGGGAAGAGTGTATGTCGTGTAAATGGGAAGCTTGTTACACTTAGCATATTAAAAGAAATTGGGAAAACACTTGTTGATATTCATGGACAGCATGAAACGCAAGATTTAATGAATGAAGAACGACATCTGTTTATGCTTGATCATTTTGATGGGGATCGAATCGTTAAACAATTAGATATATATCAAAACGTATACGCTGACTATGAAAAATTAAAAAAACAATTGAAATCGTTAAGTGAAAATGAACAACAAATGGCACATCGCTTAGATTTAATTCAGTTTCAGCATGAAGAAATTCGCAAGGCGGATTTAAAGCTGGATGAAGAAAATGAATTAACTGAGGAACGATTACAAATTTCTAATTTTGAAAAGATTTATAAAGCGTTAGGTGATGCATATCGTTCGTTAAGTGCCGACGGACAAGGATTAGATAATGTAAGAAGTGCAATGGGGCAAATGGAAAGTATTACACATTTAGATGAAGTGTATCAAGAGAATCATGATTCAATTGCAAATAGTTATTACTTATTAGAAGAGGTTGCCTATCAACTGAGAGAAAAGCTCGATATGATGGAATATGATCCAAATCGTTTAGATGAAATCGAAACACGTTTGAATGAAATTCGTATGCTAAAGAGAAAATATGGAAATACTGTAGAAGAGATTTTAGCGTATGCTGATAAAATTGAAAAGGAAATTTTTACGATTGAAAATAAAGACGTTCATATTGAAACGACGAAGAAACAGTTGAAGGAATTAGAAAGTGTTATTCTGAAAGAAGCAACGTTGTTAAGTAATATGCGTCATGAGCTTGCAGAACATCTTACAAATGCAATTCATCAGGAATTAAAAGAATTATATATGGAAAAAACGAAATTTGAAGTGAGAATTATGAAGAGAGAAGGAAATGCAGAAGAGCCCCTTGTGGAAGGTGCACCGGTAAGACTTACGGCGGACGGTTACGATCATGTGGAATTTTATATTTCAACGAACCCAGGAGAGCCGCTAAAACCACTTTCAAAGGTTGCTTCTGGAGGAGAGTTATCTCGTATCATTTTAGCTTTAAAAAGCATTTTTTCTAAGCATCAAGGGGTTGCATCTGTTATTTTTGATGAAGTGGATACAGGTGTAAGTGGCCGGGTCGCACAGGCTATTGCAGAAAAAATTTATCGAGTATCAGTAAACTCGCAAGTACTTTGTATTACGCACTTACCTCAAGTAGCTTCAATGGCGGATTCGCATTTATTTATTCGAAAACAAGTAGCGAATGATCGGACAATTACTTCGGTTACTGTTTTAAATATGGAGGATAAAGTAACAGAAATAGCTCGAATGATTTCTGGTGTGGAAATTACAGATTTAACGACAGAGCATGCGAAAGAATTACTTACGCAAGCGCATCATTTTAAACAGACAGCAGAGGCTATCCAGTAATGGATAGCTTTTTTTCTCAAATGAAGATTTCTTAATTCTTCCGGTTATAAATAAAGCATTGCAAGGAGAGATTAAAAAGTGAAGCCAAGAGGCTGAATGTGGGGTAGGAGCGAGGAGAGTGAACAAGTTGAAATTAGAAAAATTTCGAAAAATAATAGGTCTTTGTCTCCTTGTTTCTTTAGTTTTTATTGGATGTTTTAAACCGCTTCGAACATTTATTTCATCACCGAAACAACTTGTTGTTTTTGAAGGACAACAATCAGAAATATCATCATTACCAGTTTTCAAAGCTTCATCCACAAATCGTCATGTATTTACAGTGAGTTCGAATGAACAAAAACAAGGACTTATGGTAAATTCTCATCAAAATGGTGAAGCTGATATGGTATTTCAGCTTGCTGGTTTTCCAGTGAAAAAAGTAAATGTGAAAGTGTTAAAAGATTTTAAAGTGATTCCAGGTGGACAATCAATTGGTGTGAAATTAAATACAAAAGGTGTACTTGTTGTAGGCCATCATTTAATTCAAACTGAAAAAGGTAAAATATCTCCTGGTGAAACAGCAGGTGTACAAATCGGAGATATGATTACTGAAATTAATGGTAAAACAATTGAAAGAATGAGTGATGTAGCACCGTTTATTCATAATAGTGGAGAAACAGGTGAACCGCTTAATCTTGTATTGTTAAGAGATGGAAAATATATTCGTACGAAGCTAACTCCACAAAAAGACAACGGTGAATCGTCTTATCGAATTGGCTTGTATATCCGTGATTCGGCAGCTGGAATTGGAACGATGACATTTGTTCATCCAGATTCTATGAAATATGGGGCACTTGGTCATGTTATTTCTGATAATGATACGAAAAAGCCGATTCAAGTCGAAGATGGACAAATTATGCGCTCGACAGTTACATCGATTGAAAGAGGTAGTCATGGGAATCCAGGAGAGAAATTAGCAAGATTCTCACCAGACCGTGAAGTGATTGGCGATATTACAATTAATAGTCCATATGGTATTTTTGGAAAATTAAAGACGAATATGAAAAATGGTATAATGGATAAAGCAATGCCTATTGCATTATCTCATCAAGTAAAAGAAGGACCAGCAAAAATATTAACAGTTATTAATCAAGATAAAGTAGAGGCGTTTGATATTGAAGTTGTTAGTACAGTGCAGCAAAAATTCCCAGCTACAAAGGGTATGGTAATAAAAGTAACAGATAAACGTCTATTAGCGAAAACGGGCGGTATCGTACAAGGAATGAGTGGAAGTCCAATTGTACAAAATGGAAAAGTAATTGGTGCTGTTACACATGTATTTGTAAATGATCCAACATCAGGATATGGTGTTCATATTGAATGGATGTTACATCAAGCTGGAATTAATATTTATGATCAAGAGAAAAAAGCGAGCTAATATATATTATTAGCTCGCTTTTTCTGTTGAAAAATTCGTTGAAATTTTGTAAAAGCTCCGCAAGAGGTGTTTTTTGTTGTAAAATAAAAGGAAAGGGTTGAACGTTTCGTTGTATTTCTATGATGGAATGTGTTGCGAAAGGGAATAAATGAACGATAAACATATTTTTTTGTGATTTTATCGGAAAGTAAGAAACTTTAAAAGGGAATTTTCACACAATTGTCGAACAATTCATGTAGCCTAGAAGGATACACATGTCGGAGAATCGATTCGGTAAGGGAGGAAAAGCTGTGGAGAAAATTAAAGTATGTCTTGTGGATGATAATAAAGAACTAGTATCAATGTTAGAGAGCTATGTAGCCGCTCAAGATGATATGGAAGTAATCGGTACTGCTTATAATGGTCAAGAGTGTTTAAACTTATTAACAGATAAGCAACCTGATGTACTCGTTTTAGACATTATTATGCCACACTTAGACGGTTTAGCTGTATTGGAAAAAATGCGACATATTGAAAGGTTAAAACAGCCTAGCGTAATTATGTTGACGGCATTCGGGCAAGAAGATGTGACGAAAAAAGCTGTTGACTTAGGTGCCTCATATTTCATATTAAAACCATTTGATATGGAGAATTTAACAAGTCATATTCGTCAAGTGAGTGGTAAAGCAAACGCTATGATTAAACGTCCACTACCATCATTCCGATCAGCAACAACAGTAGATGGAAAACCGAAAAACTTAGATGCGAGTATTACGAGTATCATTCATGAAATTGGTGTACCCGCTCATATTAAAGGATATATGTATTTACGAGAAGCGATTTCCATGGTATACAACGATATCGAATTATTAGGATCGATTACGAAAGTATTGTATCCAGATATCGCAAAGAAATATAATACGACAGCGAGCCGTGTGGAGCGCGCAATTCGTCACGCAATTGAAGTAGCGTGGAGCCGTGGGAATATTGATTCTATATCGTCCTTATTTGGTTATACAGTATCCATGTCAAAAGCAAAACCTACGAACTCTGAGTTTATCGCAATGGTTGCGGATAAGTTGAGACTTGAACATAAAGCTAGCTGAGAGTAGAAGTACCAAAGGGTTTTCGTTTTAGTAAAACCGATGCATGCTGGAACTCTATGCTCAATAGTAATTTTAAAATCAATAAACTTTTTAATGAAAGACCAATGAATGTTATAATTCGTTGGTCTTTTTATTTTGTTGAGAAAAAGAGACTATTTGATATCATGGAAAATAAAACCTACTTTTAGTAATATTACATGTAAGTGAGTTTTTTATAAGGCAATTAAATAGATATAGATAGGGAGAAGGGGAATGAAAAATAAAATTTCAACTTGGCTAGGAATAGTAGCAGCTATGGGAGTTCTTGCTATTGCAGTTACATTTGGAATGTTAGAACTTGCCCATAATCCAGTAGATAAAGAAGAGAGTGCTCAAATAGATAAAAAAGAAGACCAAACAATAGTAGATAGATGGAGTCTTTGTTGATGTGTATGTTACTGAAAATTCTACTGAAAGAGAAGTCATTACAGCAATGCATCGCATGACTCATCAAAAAGTGGTGGCAGGACGAAAATCGGGCTCTATCCCAATTATTCAAAATAATGCTAAAAAATTAAAAGAAATTATAAATAAGAATAGCTTTGCGAAGAAAAATGAGCTATTAGCAATTGCTAATAGATGGGTACAAAAGGATTTTAGTAAAATTGTAGAAGATCACAGTTATTTGTCGGATGCTCAAGAAGATAGCATTTGTAAAGCAACTAGAGCAATGGATGCGTTAGAAGAGCAACATTATATTTTAACTACATTCGGGGAGGAAAAAGCGAAAGAATTGTACGAATCAGGGGATGCTCCGCACGTTCAATAAAAAATAATATAAAGGGCTTCTAGTTTTTTTATGATCGTGTTTTTAGGACGCAATGGGGAACTTATAAATAAATGGTCTGCTTTCTTTATTACATGTAACAAAAAAGAAAAGGTGTGATTCATTATTAAATGATGAAGGGACGGCTAAATTGCATCGTAGCACATCTGTTAAAGGATTTTAGTAGGAAAGGCATCCATGATATAATAGAAAATAATAAAAAGTCCTGCAAAACAGGACTGTATTATTCTTCGTCTTTATTTTGTTTTTCTAATTCAACTAGCTTTTGAATTAAAATGTGCTGCGGCATATGCATGAGTTGTTCAAGTGGAACACCTAGTGCTTTTGATAAGCGGACTGCAGTGTCTGGAGAAATTTGTAATGGTTTCATAGAAGTACCTCCTTTTTCGTATAGTATAGCATAAGATTGGGGGAGTGAGGATGACTCTTATATTTGCACATCGTGGTGCGGCTGGAACGTACCCAGAAAATACAATGATTTCATTTGAAGCGGCTGAGTCTTTTAGAGCGGATGGAATTGAACTTGATGTTCAATTAACGAAAGATGGGAAAGTTGTCGTCATTCATGATGAAACGGTGGACCGGACAACAAATGGAAAAGGTGCGGTTCGGAATTATGTATATGAGGACTTATGTAAGTTAGATGCAAGTTATAAATTTGGTGATAAAGTAGGTTTTTGTAAAATACCACTTTTAGAAGAGGTATTAGAATGGCTTGAACAAACGAGTTTGCTACTTAATATTGAACTTAAAAATAATAAAATTCCATACAGAGGTTTAGAGGAAGAAGTTATAACGCTTGTACGGAAATTTAGTTTAGAGGATCGTGTTGTATTTTCTTCGTTTAATCACTACAGTATGAAACGGTGCCATATGATGGCTCCTGATATTCAAACAGCAATTTTATATCGCGAAGGTTTGCATAGTCCGTGGGCATACGCGAAAAAAATGGGGGCTACAGCAGTACATCCGAATTATCGTTACCTTCAAGATGCTATTGTCGAACTAACGATGGAAAGTGGTGTAGAGGTTCGCCCTTATACAATTAATGAAGAAACGCTTATGCGTAAATATTTTGATATGAATATATCGGCGATTATTACTGATTACCCTGAAACGGCAAGAACGTTATTGCCAATAAAAAAATGAGACCGCGTGTAACGGTCTCATTTTTTTATTTATAAATAGTGGGGCATTCCTATCTTCTAAAGCGAGCTTGTACTTTATTTCGTTTGCGATCTCGGTGCAAGACGAAGCCACCAAAGATATAAAAGCCGAGCGCGAAGCAGAGAGCGCCGATTAAAAATTGTAACCACAGTATAGAAATTGGTGGAAATAGAATCCCGAATACCGTATCTCTCATTAACTTTATACCAAATACAGCTAATGAAATAGGGATGAGTGCTAATAGTAGAGCAACGTAACGCTGCATACATAATACTCCTTTTCAGATTATTTCGTATATTTTAATGATGTTATACGGAAAGGGGTTTGTCAAGAGGGTGCTGAACGAGTAAGATAAGGGTGTGAAAAAATTTGCAGAGTTACTTCGAGAGGAAGTGTAATATATGAAACAAAAAGTATTAATTGTTGGTGCGGGTGAAGGCGGGAGCGCGCTGCTGAATCTGTTACAAAGTTCGAATATATTTCAAATTATAGGGATTATTGATATAAATCCATTGGCAAAAGGATTACAAATTGCTAAGGAATACGGGAATGCAATTGGAGAAAGTGTAACTCCATTTCTTTCTATGCATATTGATGTAATATTTGATATGACAGGTGAAGATGATGTACATAAAGTTTTATTGGAAAAAAAGAAAAAAGACACTCTTCTTATACCAGGTGATATCGCAAAAATTGTTACAGGATTAGCGCATGAGAAGGAAGGGCTAATTGGGCAGTTAGAGGAACAAACGCAACAAGGAGAATTAATTTTAAATTCTACACATGACGGCATGATCGTAATTGATCGAGAGGGACAAGTTCGTCTTTTTAATAAAAGTGCAGAGCGTATTATCGGATATAAAAAAGAAGAGGCGATAGGAAAATATATTTTAGAAGTCATTCCAACTAGTAAATTACTTCGCATTATACGTACGAAACAAATAGAAGTAAATTATGAACTGACATTAGAGAATGGAAAGAAAATTATTACAACGCGTATTCCAATATTAAAAGAAGGCGGAGAGGTGCAAGGGGCATTTGCAATTTTTAAAGATATAACAGAAGTTGTAGATCTTGCGGAAGAAGTTACAGATTTAAAAGAAATTCAAACACTATTAGAGGCAATTATTAACTCATCTGAAGAAGCGATTTCAGTTGTGGATGAAAAAGGAAGAGGTTTAGTCATTAACCCGGCATATACGAAATTAACGGGTTTAACAGAAGAAGATATTATTGGGAAGCCTGCTACAACTGATATTGTAGAAGGCGAAAGTATGCATATGAAAGTACTTCGAACGCGTCGTGCGGTGCGCGGAATACATATGAAGATTGGGCAAAAAAAGCGAGATGTAATTGTAAACGTAGCACCAGTTATTGTGGATGGAATATTGAAAGGAAGCGTCGGCGTTATCCGTGACGTGTCGGAAATTCAAAAATTAACAAATGAATTGAATAGAGCAAGGCAAATTATTCGCACATTAGAAGCGAAATATTCATTTGATGATATTGTCGGAAATTCAGATGAAACAACTGCAGCTATCGAACAGGCGAAGCTAGGAGCGAATACACCAGCAACAGTACTGTTACGCGGGGAATCTGGGACTGGTAAAGAATTGTTTGCACATGCAATCCATAATGGAAGTAATCGAAAATACAATAAGTTCGTCCGTGTAAACTGTGCGGCCATTTCGGAGACGTTGTTAGAAAGTGAATTATTTGGTTATGAGGAAGGGGCGTTTTCTGGAGCGAAAAGAGGCGGGAAACGTGGGTTCTTTGAGGAAGCGAATAACGGTAGTATTTTTTTAGATGAAATAGGGGAGTTGTCTGCAAATACACAAGCGAAACTCCTTCGTGTATTGCAGGAAAAAGAAATTGTAAAAGTTGGTGGAACGAAAGCGATACCTATTAATGTTCGAGTAATTGCAGCGACACATGTGAATTTAGAAAAGGCTATTCTAGAAGGGAAGTTTAGGGAGGATTTATATTATCGATTAAATAAAATCCCAATTCAAATTCCATCTCTTCGTCAACGTAAAGGAGATATACCGACAATTGCGGACAGGTTGATTCAAAAAATTAATCAAGATTACGGTCGTAATGTAGAAGGGCTCACTGATTCAGCCGTTTTATATTTACAATCATACGAATGGCCAGGAAATGTGAGGGAACTTGAAAATATTTTGGGGAGAGCTATTATCTTTATGAATTATAAC
The DNA here is from genome assembly GCF_015712745.1 of Bacillus sp. SRB3LM. Classification (NCBI taxonomy): domain Bacteria; kingdom Bacillati; phylum Bacillota; class Bacilli; order Caryophanales; family Bacillaceae; genus Bacillus; species Bacillus sp. SRB3LM. Next base: position 314,718 of record NZ_VWVQ01000017.1, on the reverse strand, counting down.
GAGACCTATATTGATGTACACCATTTACCGCCATTACATAACGAAGAGCAGGTGGAGTCAAAGCAATCTCATTTATTACCTGAATTAGAAGAAAAGCCACTTGAACATTTAGTGACAGAGTTTGAAGGGAATATTATTTATGAATATTTGGAGAGATTTGATGGGAATAAAACACAAACTGCAAAAGCGTTAGGAATTTCCGTTCGAAATTTATATTACAAGCTAGAAAAGTATAACCATGCAAAAAATAGCACGCAATAAATTGCATACCGTGCAATTTATTGCATGGTATACAAAAAGCGACAAGATAAGACAGAATTTTTCGTTATTTTCCAAAGTATTGATTTTACTGCATTTTGAATACGTTTTCATTATTGGTAAGACCACTTTTAAAAGTTGGCACGGTATTTGCTTTATAAATGGACGAGGGACGACGGAAAGGGTTGATTACAAAATATGAAGTTAGAATACTTAATTGATCAAGCAGGACAGCCTAAAAAAACTGTGGCTGTAGCAGTAGCTGAAGATCATGAAGTAATTGAAGCTGTAGCGAAAGCAATTAAATTACAGCTAGCTCAATTTCGTCTATATGGAAATCAAGAAAAAATAATGGGGATGCTACAAGAACATGGTTTACAAACTTCAGAACATGTTGAAGTGATTGCAGCAATGTCTAGTGCTGAAGCTGCAGAACTTTCTGTTAAAGCTGTGAGAAATGGTGAAGCAGATGTGCTTATGAAGGGGAACATCCCAACAGCAAATATTTTGAAGGCTGTGTTAAACAAAGAGTGGGGCCTACGTAAAGGTAGCGTACTTTCACATGTAGCAGCATTTGAAGTTCAAAATTACGACCGTCTTATTTTCGTTACAGATGCAGCGATGAACATCGCACCTGACGTAACACAAAAAGCTGCTATTATACAAAATACTGTAGAAGTTGCCCAGGCAATAGGAATCGACTTGCCCAAAGTGGCACCAATCGCAGCAGTAGAAGTTGTGAATCCAGCGATGCAGGCGACAATTGATGCAGCGATGTTAACACAAATGAATCGCCGCGGACAAATTAAAGATTGTATCGTTGATGGACCACTTGCTTTAGATAATGCAGTATCACAAATTGCAGCAGAGCATAAAGGCATAGTAAGTGATGTAGCAGGTAAGGCAGATATTTTACTCGTCCCAACGATTGAAGCTGGAAATGTGCTATATAAATCACTCGTATACTTTGCGGATGCAAAAGTAGGAGCAATGATTGCTGGCGCAAAAGCACCGATTGTTTTAACATCTCGTGCTGATTCAGCAGAAACAAAAGTATATTCATTAGCATTGGCAGTTGCGACTGCTTCAAAATAAACCAAAAAGGGTAAAACATTAGGGGGAAACGACAATGACATTAGAAATCTTCGAATACTTAGAAAAATATGATTATGAGCAAGTAGTATTTTGTCAAGATAAAGAATCTGGTTTAAAAGCAATTATTGCAATTCATGATACAACACTTGGACCGGCTCTTGGTGGAACAAGAATGTGGACATATGATTCTGAAGAAGCGGCGATTGAAGATGCATTGCGTCTTGCAAAAGGGATGACATACAAAAACGCAGCAGCTGGTTTAAACTTAGGTGGTGCGAAAACAGTAATTATCGGTGATCCTCGTAAAGATAAGAGCGAAGCAATGTTCCGTGCACTAGGACGTTATATCCAAGGACTAAACGGACGTTACATTACAGCTGAAGATGTTGGTACAACAGTAGATGATATGGATATTATCCATGAAGAAACTGACTTTGTAACAGGTATCTCACCATCATTCGGTTCTTCTGGTAACCCATCTCCAGTAACTGCATACGGTGTTTACCGTGGTATGAAAGCAGCTGCAAAAGAAGCTTTCGGTACTGACAATTTAGAAGGAAAAGTAATTGCTGTTCAAGGCGTTGGTAACGTAGCATATCACCTATGCAAACATTTACACGCTGAAGGAGCAAAATTAATCGTTACAGATATTAATAAAGAAGCTGTACAACGTGCTGTAGAAGAATTCGGTGCATCAGCAGTTGAACCAAATGAAATTTACGGTGTTGAATGCGATATTTACGCACCATGTGCATTAGGCGCAACAGTTAATGATGAAACTATTCCACAACTTAAAGCAAAAGTAATCGCAGGTTCTGCAAATAACCAATTAAAAGAAAATCGTCACGGTGACATCATTCATGAAATGGGTATTGTATACGCACCAGATTATGTAATTAATGCAGGTGGCGTAATTAACGTAGCAGACGAATTATATGGATACAATAGAGAACGTGCACTAAAACGTGTTGAGTCTATTTATGACACAATTGCAAAAGTAATCGAAATTTCAAAACGCGATGGCATAGCAACTTATGTAGCGGCAGATCGTCTAGCTGAAGAGCGCATTGCAAGCTTGAAAAATTCTCGTAGCACTTACTTACGCAACGGTCACGATATTATTAGCCGTCGCTAATCATTCATATATAACTTTTACAAAAGGCGTGGTTACCTCTTATGAGGTTTCCGCTTCCTTTTGAATTTATTAGTGGAGGTAGCAACATTGTCTGTAAATCGAATTCTTGTTATTAACCCAGGTAGTACATCCACAAAAATTGGTGTTTTTGATAATGAAAGACCCGTTTTAGAAGAAACGATTCGTCATGACGTAGAACAGATTGGGAAATACAAGCGAATTATCGACCAATATGAGTTTCGAAAAGAAACGATTTTAGAAGTTCTACATTCTCATGGTATTAACATTTCAAAATTAAACGCTGTTTGTGGACGTGGTGGATTACTTCGTCCAATCGAAGGCGGTACGTATACAGTAAACGATGCGATGTTAGAAGATTTAAAAAATGGGTTTAGCGGTCATCACGCTTCAAACCTTGGAGGCATTTTAGCATATGAAATTGCTTCTGGATTAAACATTCCTGCATTTATTGTGGATCCTGTCGTTGTAGATGAGATGGAGCCAGTTGCTCGTATAAGTGGTATTGCTGGTATGGAACGTAAAAGTATCTTCCATGCATTAAATCAAAAAGCAGTTGCTCGTAAAGTAGCCGAACAGTTAAACCACAAATATGAGGATTTAAATTTATTAGTTACACATATGGGCGGTGGTATTACAGTTGGTGCTCATAAAAAAGGAAGAGTAATCGATGTGAATAACGGTTTAAACGGAGAAGGACCATTTAGTCCAGAGCGTGCTGGTACAGTACCAGTAGGGCAACTAGTAGAAATGTGTTTCTCTGGTGAGTATTACCGAGATGAAATGATTAAAAAGCTTGTCGGACAAGGTGGACTTGTAAGTTTAATCGGTACAAATGATGCGATTAAAGTAGAGAAAATGGTTGAAAAAGGTGATCCTGAAGCAACTCTTATTTATAAAGCAATGGCATATCAAGTTGCAAAAGAGATTGGCGGAGCTAGCGCTGTACTTCACGGGAAAATCGATGCAATCGTATTAACTGGTGGACTGGCATACAGTAAAATTCTTGTCGATGAAATAAAAGAGCGAGTGGACTGGATTGCAGATGTTATTGTACATCCAGGCGAAGATGAGTTAGAAGCGTTAGCAGAAGGAGCACTTCGTGTATTACGTGAAGAAGAAGCTCCAAAAGAATACGTTGTACGTGAAAAAGAAACGGTAGCTAGGGGTTGAGATAATGGCAAAAGAATATGATTTAGTCATCGTTGGCGGCGGTACTGGTGGATATGTTGCTGCAATTCGTGCATCACAACTAGGGTTAAAAACTGCACTAGTCGAAAAAGAAAATCTTGGTGGTACTTGTTTACACAAAGGATGTATCCCTAGTAAAGCTCTTTTACGTAGTGCGGAAGTATATGCAACTGCTAAAAAAAGCGAAGAGTTCGGAGTTATTGCAAGCAATGTAGAACTAAACTTTGCGAAAGTACAAGAGCGTAAAGAGAAGATTGTAACGCAGCTTCATAAAGGCGTTCAACACTTAATGAAACAAGGTAAAATTGATGTGTTTGAAGGTATTGGCCGTATTCTTGGCCCATCTATTTTCTCTCCGATGCCAGGGACAATTTCAGTTGAACTTGCAAGTGGAGAAGAGAATGAAATGTTAATTCCAAAAAATGTACTTATTGCAACAGGTTCTCGTCCAAATTCATTACCAGGTTTAGAATTAGACGGAGAGTACGTAATGTCTTCAGATCATGCTCTAAAAATGGAAACGCTTCCTAGTTCGATTATTATCGTTGGTGGCGGTGTAATCGGTATTGAGTGGGCATCTATGCTTGCTGACTTCGGTGTAGAAGTTACAGTATTAGAGTATGCGAAAACGATATTACCACTAGAAGATCAAGACGTCTCAAAAGAAATGCAACGTCTATTCAAGAAAAAAGGTATTAAAGTAGTAACTGGTGCAAAAGTATTACCAGAAACATTGGTAAAAGATAATGGAGTAACAATCCAAGCTGAACACAACGGTGAAAATAAAGAATTTAAAGCAGAAAAAATGCTTGTATCTGTAGGAAGACAAGCGAATACGCAAAATATTGGCTTAGAGAACACAGATATCGTTGTGGAAAAAGGATACATTCAAACAAATGAGTTTTATCAAACGAAAGAATCGCATATTTACGCAATTGGAGATGTAATCGGTGGCCTGCAACTTGCTCACGTTGCTTCTCATGAAGGAATTGCTGCAGTAGAACATATTGCAGGGAAAGAAGTTACAACAATTGATTACTCTATGGTATCAAAATGCGTATATAGCAGTCCAGAAGTTGCTTCTGTCGGTTTAACAGAACAAGAAGCGAAAGAAAAAGGCTATAAGTTAAAAGTAGGTAAGTTCTCATTCCGCGCAATCGGAAAAGCACTTGTATACGGAGAATCAGATGGTTTCGTAAAACTTGTAGTTGATGAAGAGACAAATGACATTCTTGGTGTTCATATGATCGGACCGCATGTAACAGATATGATTTCTGAAGCTGGTCTTGCAAGAGTACTTGATGCAACACCTTGGGAAGTAGCACATACAATTCATCCGCATCCATCATTATCTGAGGCGATTAGTGAAGCAGCACTTGCTGTAGATGGAAGAGCGTTACACGCATAAAAATGTGGATTTAGGAGGTTATGAAAAATGGCAGAAGTAAAAGAAAAGCGCCATGAAGAGCTTGGCTTAAGTGATGAGCAAGTATTAGAAATGTTCCGTACGATGTTACTTGCACGTAAAATCGACGAACGTATGTGGTTATTAAACCGCGCTGGTAAAATTCCATTCGTAATTTCTTGTCAAGGACAAGAGGCTGCACAAGTTGGAGCGGCGTTCGCTCTTGATAGAGAGAAAGATTATGCATTACCATACTACCGTGATATGGGTGTTGTACTAGCATTTGGTATGACAGCTAAAGAGCTTATGTTGTCTGCTTTCGCGAAAGCTGGAGATCCAAACTCTGGTGGTCGTCAAATGCCTGGTCACTTCGGTCAAAAGAAAAATCGTATTGTTACAGGTTCATCTCCAGTAACAACGCAAGTACCACATGCAGTCGGTATTGCACTAGCTGGAAAAATGGAGAAGAAAGATTTAGTAACGTTCGTTACATTTGGAGAAGGTTCTTCAAACCAAGGTGACTTCCATGAGGGGGCAAACTTTGCTGGTGTACACAAACTACCTGTTATTTTTATGTGTGAAAATAACAAATATGCAATCTCTATTCCAGTTGAAAAACAATTAGCATGTAAAAACGTATCAGATCGTGCGATTGGTTATGGTATGCCTGGATATACAATAGACGGAAACGATCCGCTTGCAGTATATAAAGCTGTAAAAGAAGCAGCAGATCGCGGTCGTCGTGGTGAAGGCCCAACTTTAATTGAAACAGTATCATATCGTTTAACAGCACATTCTAGTGACGATGATGATCGTGTTTATCGTGATAAAGAAGAAGTAGAAGAAGCAAAGAAAAAAGATTCAATTATAACATTCGCGGCTTATTTAAAAGAAGCTGGTGTGTTAACTGAGGAATCGGAAAAACAAATGTTAGACGAAATTATGCATATCGTAAATGAAGCAACAGAATATGCAGAAAATGCTCCGTATGCAGCACCTGAAGATGCATTGAAGCACGTATACGCAGAATAGGGGGGAACGTTTCATGGCTGTAATGTCTTATATTGATGCTATTACATTAGCAATGCGCGAAGAAATGGAACGCGATGAGAAAGTATTCGTTTTAGGAGAAGATGTTGGTAAAAAAGGTGGTGTGTTTAAAGCGACACACGGTTTGTATGATCAATTTGGTGAAGATCGTGCTCTTGATGCACCGCTTGCAGAATCTGCAATTGCTGGGGTAGCAATTGGTGCGGCAATGTATGGTATGCGTCCAATCGCTGAAATGCAGTTTGCTGATTTCATCATGCCAGCAGTAAACCAAATTGTTTCTGAGGCAGCAAAAATTCGTTATCGTTCTAATAATGATTGGACTTGTCCAGTTACAATTCGTGCACCATTTGGCGGGGGTGTTCACGGTGCATTGTATCATTCACAATCTGTAGAAGCGATGTTTGCAAACCAACCAGGTTTAAAAATCGTTATCCCTTCTACACCATATGATGCAAAAGGCTTATTAAAAGCAGCCATTCGTGATGAAGATCCAGTATTATTCTTCGAACATAAACGTGCATATCGTTTAATTAAAGGTGAAGTGCCGGAGGATGACTACGTATTACCAATCGGAAAAGCAGATGTAAAACGTGAAGGTGATGATATTACAGTTATCACGTACGGATTATGTGTTCATTTTGCTCTTCAAGCGGCTGAAAAGTTAGCACAAGATGGCATCTCTGCACACATTCTTGATTTACGTACTGTATATCCATTAGATAAAGAAGCAATCATTGAAGCAGCTTCTAAAACAGGTAAAGTTCTTCTTGTAACAGAAGACAATAAAGAAGGAAGCATTATGAGTGAAGTGGCAGCAATTATTGCTGAAAACTGTCTATTTGATTTAGATGCGCCAATCGCACGTCTTGCAGGTCCAGACGTTCCAGCAATGCCATATGCACCAACAATGGAAAAATTCTTTATGGTAAATCCAGATAAAGTTGAAAAAGCAATGCGTGAACTTGCGGAATTTTAATCGGGGGGACTATACATGGCTGTAGAAAATATTACAATGCCTCAGCTCGGGGAGAGCGTTACAGAGGGCACAATTAGTAAATGGCTCGTTAATGTTGGCGATCACGTAAACAAGTATGATCCGCTTGCAGAAGTAATGACTGATAAAGTAAATGCTGAAGTACCATCTTCTTTCACGGGTATTGTGAAAGAGTTAATCGCTGGTGAAGGTGATACGTTAGCTGTAGGTGAAGTAGTTTGTGTGATTCAAGTAGAAGGCGCAGATGAAGTAGCAGCAACAGCTGTTGAGGAAAAAACAAAAGAAGAACCAAATGCAGAAGTAGCTACGTCTGAAAAAGCACCGAAAGTAAAACAACCAACTGATGGAAAACCACGTTTTTCACCAGCTGTGTTAAAACTTGCGGGTGAGCATAACGTTGATTTAGATTTAGTAGAAGGTACGGGAGCAAACGGCCGTATCACTCGTAAAGATATTTTAAAGCTAGTGGAATCTGGAAATATTCCACAAGCAGGTGCGGCGAAGAAAGAGGAAGCTGTAGCGGCAGTAGTAGAAGCTCGCCCAGAAGCACCAAAAGCAGCACCAGTAGCGCAAAAAGTAGAAGCTGCGAAACCAGTTTCTGTACCTACAATGCCTGGAGATATCGAAATTCCAGTAACAGGTGTGCGTAAAGCAATCGCAGCAAACATGTTACGTAGTAAACACGAAGCACCACATGCTTGGATGATGATTGAAGTAGATGTGACAAACCTTGTGTCATACCGTAACTCAATTAAAGGTGAATTTAAGAAGCGTGAAGGCTTTAACTTAACGTTCTTTGCTTTCTTCGTAAAAGCAGTAGCACAAGCGTTAAAAGAGTATCCTCAAATTAATTCAATGTGGGCTGGCGATAAAATTGTTCAGAAGAAAGATATTAACCTTTCTATCGCTGTTGCAACAGAGGAAGAACTATTTGTACCAGTAATTAAGCAAGCGGACGAGAAAACAATTAAAGGTATCGCTCGTGAAATTACAGAACTTGCAGGAAAAGTACGTACGAAATCGTTAAAAGCGGACGAAATGCAAGGTGGAACATTTACAATTAATAACACAGGATCATTCGGCTCTGTTCAATCTATGGGTATTATTAATTACCCACAAGCGGCTATTTTACAAGTTGAATCAATTGTAAAACGCCCAGTAATTATGGATAACGGTATGTTCGGTGCCCGTGACATGGTTAACTTATGTTTATCACTTGATCACCGAGTACTTGATGGTTTAATTTGTGGTAAGTTCTTAGGACGTGTTAAAGAAATTTTAGAAAACATGTCAGAAAATAATACATCTGTATATTAATAAAAAGCTCGCTTATGCGAGCTTTTTATTATCTTATTTCTTCATCTACATCCTACTATATGTATAAATATCTTTCCCAGTAATCTTACAATAAACGATTATGTATTAGGAATTTACGAAAATACATTGCTGATATATGGTATATGGATATAAAATAAGAAAAGAATAATTTTTTTGGCAAATCTTACTGATGAAACTGTAGTATAATATATTGTATTGTATGAAAAAGAGAGTTATTCTATATAAGTGTTTTATAGATAATGTGTAATCAGTCGTCAAAACATGAAGAATGTTGACTCCTGGTTTTTTATTTTTGCCGTAACAATGTTTCAGGAGGATGTCATGAAAAGAAGTACCGAGTTTCTAAAAAGTTTAGATGTAAAATTAATTTTAATTTTGTGTGCACTATGTGTGACGAGTATAGCTGCTATATATAGCAGTCAGCAAACGGGACAGTATGGAGCTGCAAACTTTGCTATGAAACAAGGTGTTAACTACATAATTGGGATTGTATTGTTACTTCTTGTTGCAAGCATCGACTTAGATCAATTGCAAAAATTGTCTTGGCCACTTTATATTGCCGGGTTTGGTTCACTTATTCTTTTGAAAATACTACCGGTTTCCACCTTCACACCTGAAAAATTAGGTGCAAAAAGATGGTTCGTTTTTCCAGTACTTGGACAAATTCAGCCGTCTGAGTTTTTCAAAATTGCATTGCTTCTTGTAGTAGCAAGCATAGCTGTGAAACATAATGCGCAGTATATGGCAAGGACATTCCAAACGGATTTAAAATTAGTAGGTAAAATTATGCTAGTTTCTCTTCCTCCTATGGCTGTTGTATATAGCCAACCGGATACAGGTATGGTGTTCTTATATGCTGCTGCTATTGCATGTATTTTATTTATGTCAGGTATTCAAAAAAAATTGATAGCATTATGTACAGTTATTCCGGTGACCATATTATCTACATTAATATTTATTTTCTTTAAGTATCCAGATTTTTTCTATAATAAGTTAGTTACTTTACTAAAACCTCACCAACAGTCGCGTATTGTAGGTTGGTTAAATCCATTTGAAAATGCAGATCAAGGTTATCAAACACAGCAATCGATTTTAGCTGTAGGTAGTGGAGGAATGGAAGGCAAAGGGTTTGGGGGAGGAAGCGTCTATATCCCAGAGAAGCATACTGACTTTATTTTCGCTACAATTGCCGAAGAAGGTGGATTTATCGTAGCAGCCTTAGTTGTCTTCTTGTTCCTATTACTACTATATCGAACAATTATTATTGGTTATTCCGCTGATAATTTATTTGGTACATTATTATGCGCTGGATCGATCGGTATATTAACAGTTCAAATATTCCAAAACATCGGTATGATTGTTGGATTAATGCCTGTAAAAGGTATTGCATTACCTTTCTTATCGTATGGGGGAAGTTCCTTATTCTCGAATATGATTATGATGGGGCTCATACTATCGGTACGGAAAACTTATAAAAAATATATGTTTTCAGTTAAGTAAAAAAAGCTGGTTCGTTTTTAAACGAACCAGCTTTTTTACATATATGCTCATAAACGTTGCAAACTAAACAGGATAGCAGTTTGAGACGGGTAAGGAGTGCAAAGTGATGCATATGCATATTTTTGAAGGAGCACGGCATCTTTCTAATAGTAAATGGGTTATTCGGGCTATTATAGCATACATATTTTTAATATTAGTTGCGAAAGCGATGGGCAAAGGTCTATCGCACAACTTCGTTTTTTAGATGTTGTATTAGTGTTATTACTTGGCGGGAATATTTCTAATGCAGTTTTTGATGAAAAGGTCGGATTACTTGGTTCAATGAGTACAATTTGTATACTAGTTGTACTTCATATTGTAAGCTCTATTTTAATGTTGAAATGGGATAGATGGAGACGGTTTTTAAAGCCTGCACCGATTATTCTTATACATAATGGTTCCATTGATTGTAGCAATTTGAAAAAGGCGAGAATTACGGCGGGATATTTATTTTCGGAATTTCGTATGCGAAATGTGAGCGATATTCAAACGATTAAATTAGCATTATGGGAAGCAAACGGTGTCGTTTCTATATTTCGGTATCCAAAATATGAAGCAGTTTCGCGGCTTGATCTTAAAGTGGCGGGAAAAAAATCTCCAGTTTCTTTTGTATTAGTAAAGGATGGGAGGATACAGAAAGATGTTCTTGCATTATTAGGAAAAACAGAAGCGTGGGCGAGAGAATTGCTAGAGGAGAGTACAGAAGTCGAATCTATCATGTTAGCTACAATAGATGAATCACATAAAATAAATATTTTGTTAAAAAAATGAAAGATATACGCATTTTGTCGTTTCGTACATATGATACAATAGTGTGGACAACGAAAAAGGAGGCGATACGGTGGGATATGTAGAAGAATTACGAAAAATAGTTGGTCATCGCCCTTTAATTTTAGTTGGTGCTGTTGTACTCGTTATAAATGAAAATGGATATGTTTTATTACAGCAGCGGACAGAGCCGTACGGAAAATGGGGGCTACCTGGCGGGCTAATGGAGCTTAGTGAATCACCAGAAGAAACAGCTTATCGTGAAGTATATGAAGAGACAGGAATAAAAGTGAAGAATTTGCGACTAATCAATGTATTTTCTGGAGCGAACTACTTTACAAAATTAGCAAACGGTGATGAATTTCAATCTGTAACAACCGCCTATTATACGGATGAATACGAAGGGGATTTTGTTATGAATAAAGAAGAAGCAGTTCAGCTTAAATTCTTTTCACTAACAGAACTACCTGACTATATTGTAGGATCGCATAAAAAAATGATTGCTGAATATATGAAGATTATGGAAAAAAAGATATAATAATAGTGAAAGAAATACAAAAACACAGCTCTGGTTGGTAGTCCAGACGCATGATTTCATGTCAGTAACCTTCCCCTCCGGGATGTCCCGTATTTCTAATCTTTTAAAGGAGGGGCTGTCAATGGATTTGACAGTATATCACGATGGTCAATTTTTTGTTGGAATTATTACATGTAAAGAAAAAGGGAAATTGTATGGAGCGAGGTATATTTTTGGAGCGGAACCGTCAGATGAAGAAGTGCTTATGTTTGTGAATGGTTCACTTTTAGAGCATTTTCAGCACTTTGCAAAATGTGGTGTAGAAGTTAATGAAAAACAGCGTCCTAAAAACATAAAGCGTATCATACGACAAGCAGCAAAAGAAACAACTATTAAACGTTTTACTAAGGCGCAAGAGGCGATTAGTTTATCTTATGAATTGCATAAGCAAGAAAAGAAAGTGCAGTCTAAAGAGAAGCGAGAAGCTGAAAAAGAAAGAAGACGTTTAATTAAAGTACAAAAAGTAAAGCAAAAACATCGTGGTCATTAAAGAAAAGGTGTTAGAGCAAGAGCTCTAACACCTTTTCTATACTTAAATACAAGTAAACTTACTTGTATTTCATAAACATTAACTGGTAAGATACAAATAGGTAGTTTTAGAGGAGGGAAAAGAGTGATTAATTTTAACTTTTTTATGAATGATGTTGTCCGCCAAGCGCGTGAAGAGATTGTCTCTGCTGGATATACAGAATTGACGACGCCAGAAGCGGTAGAAGAAGCATTTAAAAGAAATGGAACAACACTTGTAATGGTAAACTCTGTATGTGGTTGTGCAGGTGGTATTGCTCGTCCTGCTGCTGCGCATTCCGTACATTATGATAAACGTCCTAACCACCTTGTAACGGTGTTTGCAGGTCAAGATAAAGAAGCGACAGCAAGAGCGCGTGAATATTTCGAAGGGTACCCACCTTCTTCTCCATCATTTGCTTTATTAAAAGATGGAAAAATTGTAACGATGGTAGAGCGTCATGAAATTGAAGGTCATGAACCGATGCAAGTTATTGCGAAACTACAATCGTATTTCGAAGAGAATTGTGAAGAACTATAAAAAATAAGAGAAAAAGCGGCACATCCACAATCAAGTGGATGTGCCGCTTTTTTATTTATTATTAAAATTTCTGAGATATGCATAGTTATGTTGTTTTATGCATTTTTTTATACATAATAAACATCGTTTGTATTGCTGTTTTATTTATTTTTATTTTATATATTGCATAAAAATAAAAGTGCTGATACAATACAAACATCGAATAAATATTCTATTAAACTTTTAAATATACATTATTAGGGGGAAGAAAGATGAAGAAGTTAGTATCAATATCGTTTGCACTTATTTTAATTGTAAGTATATTCAGCGCTTGTAGTAATGGGGAGTCGAAAGAAACAAAAGGAAATAAGAAAGTACTCGTAATGGGGACTTCAGCGGATTATAAACCATATGAATACGTGGAAGCTTCAAAAAGTGATGAAATTATTGGTTTTGATGTTGATGTTGCTAAATATATCGGAAAAGAACTTGGGTATGAAGTGAAAGTGAAAGATATGGATTTTGGTGGTTTATTAGCATCTCTTAGTTCAGGAAAAGTTGATTTCGTAATGGCAGGCATGACGCCAACTGCAGAGCGTAAAAATAACGTTGATTTTACAGATATTTATTTTGTTGCGAAAAATATGGTCGTTTCTAAAAAGGATTCTAACATTAAATCTGTAGAGGATTTAAAAGGGAAAAAAGTAGGAGTACAAACAGGGTCTATTCAAGAAGAGAAAGCAGCCGAATTTAAAAAACAAGTAGATTTCCAAGTTGAGGGACGTGACCGTATACCAGAAATCGTACAAGAAATTAAAGCTGGTCGTTTTGAGGCTGCAATTATAGAAGACACAGTTGCTAAAAATTATTTAGAGAAAATGAAAGATTTACAAGGAATTGAAATTAAAGAAGCACCAGAAGAAGTTGGAGCAGCAATTGCCCTTCCGAAAAACAGTGATAAAACAGCTGAATTTAATAAAGTAATTAAAAAAATGCAAGAAAATGGAGAAATGGATAAATTAGTGAAGAAATGGTTTGGCAGCGGAAAATAAGCTGCCTTTCACTTTTCTGTGAGGGGAATGAAAAGAATGAATTTAGATTTTTCGGCGATTACGCCTTCGATACCATATATACTAAAAGGTTTAGAAGTTACTTTGAAAATTGTAGCGGTATCAGCTTTAGCAGGATTTATTTTAGGAACGCTATTAGCACTTTGTAAAATTGTTAGAATACGAGCATTAAATATAGCAGCAGATTTTTATACATCAATTTTTCGTGGTACACCACTTGTATTGCAATTAATGATTATTTATTTCGGCGTCCCACAAATAATTGGTTATGAAATACCAGCATTCTTAGCAGCTGTACTTGCGTTTAGCTTGAATTCAGGTGCATACATGTCAGAAGTAATTCGTGCTGGTATTCAAGCGGTTGATAAAGGACAAACAGAAGCAGCAATGGCTTTAGGGATACCATACGGAAAAATGATGAGAAATATTATTTTCCCTCAAGCATTAAAAAATATATTACCAGCGCTTGTGAATGAATTTGCGACACTTACGAAAGAATCGGCTGTAGTAACAGTAATAGGCGCGACTGATTTAATGCGTCGTGCTTACATTGTAGGCGGTGAGACATTTAAATATCTTGAACCATTACTTTTTGTTGGACTGATTTATTATATGTTAGTCATTATTCTTACATTAGTCGGGAAGGCAATTGAAGGGAGAATGAAGAAAAGTGATTAAAATTGAAAACCTTCATAAATCATTTGGTAAAAATGAAGTATTAAAAGGAATTACAACAACGATTGAAAAAGGGGAAGTAGTTGCAATTATAGGACCTTCTGGATCAGGAAAATCAACATTTTTACGTTGTATGAATATGTTAGAAGCACCAACGGATGGTCACATTTGGATTGGAACGGAAGAAGTAACCAATCCGAAAACGAATGTTATGCATGTTCGTGAAAATGTCGGTATGGTATTTCAGCATTTTCACTTATTTCCTCATATGACTGTATTAGAAAATATTACGTATGCTCCTATCAATGTAAGAGGGGTAACGAAGCAAGAAGCTGAAAAGAAAGCTGAGAAACTTTTAGAAAAGGTTGGATTAGTAGATAAAAAAGATACGTATCCAAATCGTCTTTCGGGAGGACAAAAGCAACGTGTAGCAATTGCAAGAGCGTTAGCAATGGAACCGGAAGTTATGTTATTTGATGAACCGACATCGGCGCTAGATCCAGAGATGGTGAAAGAAGTGTTAGAAGTTATGAAATCGTTAGTTACGACAGGAATGACGATGGCTATCGTTACACATGAAATGGGTTTTGCAAAAGAAGTGGCAGATCGTGTTCTTTTCTTGGACGGAGGAAAGCTTGTAGAAGATAGTGCGCCAGAAGAATTTTTTGCAGCGCCGAAAAGTGAACGTGCGCAACAATTTTTACAAAAAATATTGTAATATGAAAAGGTTATGTGAATAATAAGTAGAAAAGGATGACATTGTGTCATCCTTTTTTTATACTAGCTGTAAATACGTTTATACATATAGGAGTAATGATATGTTTAAAATTGGATATCGTACAGTAAAAACAGCAATAGGGACAGGCGCGGCAGTTTTTATTGCTCAGTTATTAGGGTTAGAATTTTATAGTTCAGCAGGTATTTTAGTTATTTTATGTGTACAAAATACGAAGCGCAAATCGCTTCAAGTGTCGTTACATCGTTTTCTAGCGTGTGTATTATCAATGGTATTCGCGTTTTGTATTTTTGAAACGATAGGCTATACACCACTTGCAATTAGCATATTGTTACTTACATTTATTCCGACTGCAGTAATGCTTAAAATTCAAGAAGGTATTGTCACGAGTTCAGTTATTGTTATGCATCTATATTCATTGAAGCAAATTACATGGCTTATAGTTGGAAATGAAATTGCTATATTAACGATAGGGATTAGCGTGGCGTTATTAGTAAATATGTATATGCCGAGTAGTGAAAATAAGCTAAAAGAGTATCAGGATAAAATAGAGAGTAATTTTAAAACGATTTTGTTTGAAATGGTTGTGTATTTACGAAATCGAGAAAGTAGTTGGAGTGGAGCAGAACTCATTGAAACCGAGAATATGTTAAATGAAGCAAGGGATTTATCGTTTAAAAAACTTGAGAATGCATTTATGCGAGAAGATGATTATTACTATCGTTATTTTAATATGCGCATGCAACAATTCGAAATTTTAGAGCGAATGATACCACTAGCAGCTTCTTTATCGTGGACATATGAACAAGCTGACATGATTGCAGATGTTGTTGAAAACATTGGTAATGCTATTAGCCCTGAGAGTACTGGCGTTATTTCCTTAAGGCAGCTTCAAGAAATGAGGGAATTATTTAGAGACATGCCATTGCCAGTTACACGCGAAGAATTTGAGATACGTGCGAAACTTGTTCAACTTGTGTATGAAATGGAACAATATTTACTCATTAAAAGTCGCTTTAAGGGAAAGGATAATATAAAAGAACTTATATAGAAGGTAGGAATTATCTATGCCGTATCTTCTCTCTATCATATTATGTCTTTCTTTATCGCCGATTTGGCCTCTTGGGGATAATCCACGTGCCGGAGATCCTTTTATTATTGTAAATAAAGCAACGAATAAATTAGCTTACATTGACGATGGAAAGATTCAAAAGGTTTTTCCAGTAGCGACAGGGAAAACGAATGAATTAACTCCAGAAGGAACTTTTGATGTTGTAATGAAAGCAAAGGATCCGTATTACATTGCGAAGGATATTCCAGGTGGATCGCCAAAAAATCCACTTGGGTCAAGGTGGATTGGATTTAATGCAAGAGGAACTGATGGAAGTAAATATGGAATACATGGAACAAACCAACCGAGTTCAATTGGAAAGTATATTTCACAAGGGTGTATAAGAATGAAGAAAAACGATGTGGAATATTTGTTTGATCGCATTCCAATTGGAACGAAAGTATGGATTGTGAAATCGAAAAAATCATTTCAGCAATTGGCAAAAGAAAAAGGAGCCGTTGCATATGAAAAAGCCAACGAAAAGGTTGGCTTTTTCTATTATAATAAGTTGTCTTGACATGTGTACATAACCGTGCGTTAATGAGAGTATAGAAAGATAAAATTAGATAAAGGGGTTGCTCATATGTACTTGAATCCGAAACTTTCATATATGCAGTTTTTTATGGGATTTCTATTTGTTATTACATTCATATTGGCAACTTTTAATATATGTTCTTATCTTGTAGCGATTGTATGTATGGCATTACTTAATCTCACTTTTGTTATTGGGGCATTTCAGCAGAAACAATATACAAGTTTTGTAATAGCACTTGTAATGTCATTTTCCTTTAGTATTGTAGCGATTGTGTTTTATATAAAATAAACCATCTCGATGTCGAGATGGTTTATTTTTTCATGTGTAAAAAGTAAAAAAAGGACGAACACATCGCCCTTTTTACCAAAACATACTCGCGCCAGCAAGTAATGTTGTTACAAGCATAGAAATTAGCATCACATAAACCATAATTTTTTGAGCTTTTTTATGCATCGTTATACCTCCTTGCAAATCAGTACAATTTCATTGTAACGAGAAATGAAATTATGGACAAGAGGAGAGTGAGGACAAAATTCGGGAGGGGATTGCAAAATATAACAGGAAATTTGAGTGTGTATAGAGAATATAGTTAAAGGGTATATTGTTAATTTTTAGTTGGGCAAGCTGAAGAATGGAGATACGATGATGAAAATATACGAAACAGATCGTTTATACTTAAGGGAAATTGATGAGTCGTATGCTGAAACAGTTCTTCAATATTACGACAGAAATCGTGAATTTTTAAAAGCTTGGGAAGAGTATAGACCGGATGATTTTTTTACGCTAGATTATCAAAAGAAAAAATTGCAAAAGGATAGAAAAGAGTTCGAAGAAGGGAAAATCATCAGACTATGGATTTTTAAAAAGGGTGATGATACGAAAATAATTGGGTGTATTTCATTTAATTTAATCGTTCGTGGCATTTATCAATCTTGTGTACTCAGTTATAAATTAGATAAAGCAGAGTTAAACAAAGGGTATACGACAGAAGCACTTAGAAAAGCGATTCAAGTTGCTTTTGAGGAATTTCAGTTACATCGTATAGAAGCTCCGATTATGCCTCGTAATTTAGCATCTATACAAGTAGTAACGAAGATAGGTTTTCAATATGAAGGCGTGTCTAGGAAGATGTTAATGGTAAATGGCGTGTGGGAAGATCATATGCGCTGGGTATTGTTAAATGAGTAATAGAAAGCAGATGGTTATCTAGACATGTAAACCATCTGTTTTTTGTCTTGTATTTCGAAACTTTTGCGAAATTCTGTTATAATTAATAGTGTTACATACATAATGGTAGTGCAGGAGGCGCAGTCTTATGATTAATCAAGAACGTTTAGTAAATGAATTTATGGAATTAGTACAAGTAGATTCTGAAACGAAATTTGAAGCAGAAATCTGCACAGTATTAACGAAGAAATTTACAGATTTAGGTGTAGAAGTATTTGAAGATGACACAATGACTGTAACTGGTCATGGTGCAGGTAACTTAATTTGTACTTTACCAGCAACAAAAGAGGGTGTTGATACAATTTACTTTACTTCTCATATGGATACAGTAGTTCCTGGTAATGGAATTAAGCCTTCTATTAAAGATGGATATATCGTATCAGACGGTACAACAATTTTAGGTGCGGATGATAAAGCTGGATTAGCATCAATGTTCGAAGCAATCCGTGTTTTAAAAGAGAAAAATATCCCTCATGGTAAAATTGAATTTATTATTACAGTCGGAGAAGAATCAGGTCTTGTTGGTGCAAAAGCATTAGACCGTGAGCGTATTACAGCGAAATATGGCTACGCATTAGATAGCGATGGAAAAGTTGGTGAAATCGTTGTTGCAGCTCCAACACAAGCGAAAGTGAACGCAATTATTCGCGGGAAAACAGCTCACGCTGGTGTAGCGCCGGAGAAAGGTGTATCTGCAATTACTATCGCAGCGAAAGCAATTGCGAAGATGCCACTTGGTCGCATTGACTCTGAAACGACTGCAAATATTGGACGTTTTGAAGGTGGTACACAAACGAATATCGTTTGCGATCATGTACAAATCTTTGCAGAAGCTCGTTCTTTAATCAATGAGAAAATGGAAGCACAAGTTGCGAAAATGAAAGAAGCATTTGAAACAACTGCAAAAGAAATGGGCGGTCATGCAGACGTTGAAGTAAACGTTATGTACCCAGGATTTAAATTTGCTGATGGCGATCACGTTGTAGAAGTCGCAAAACGTGCAGCTGAAAAAATTGGTCGTACACCTTCTCTTCACCAAAGTGGTGGCGGAAGTGATGCAAACGTAATTGCAGGACATGGTATCCCAACAGTTAACTTAGCAGTTGGTTATGAAGAAATTCATACAACAAACGAGAAGATTCCTGTTGAAGAGTTAGCAAAAACAGCAGAATTAGTTGTTGCAATTATTGAAGAAGTAGCGAAGTAATGGAATAGAAAAAGCGTGTAAATCAATTGTGATTTACACGCTTTTTATTTTGACTCGATTGCTTTGACAAAACGTATAAGCCAATATAAGAAAACCTATGGAAGTATATACGTTGTTGCTACATATACTAGACGAGGGAATAATCCTAACGTATTCATATTGAAAATGGGAAGTAGTAAATAATTAATTGCAATGATTAATATAACAAAAAGGAATGTATAGTTGAGTTTATCCCGCTATTTGCCGGGCAGTAACACCCCTACCTCAAAATTCAGCGAAAGTAAAAAAGTTAGGTGGGGCCCTGCTGCCCGTAAAGGCCCGATTGGTGAGGGCTGATTAAACTTTCACTTTATTATATATCCTCTTTATATCGACTATAAAAAAGAACAAGTAATTATTATAACTATTGTGCAAAATTTGATATAATAAAAGAACGAACGTTCTGATTAGGAGTGAGTACTATGCGAGAAATGTATCCGAAAAATGGTCGTGTAATTTTACATGTAGATATGAATTGTTTTTTCGCATCTGTTGAAATTGCTCATGATCCATCATTACAAGGAAAACCATTAGCGGTTGCTGGAAATGAAAAAGAGAGAAAAGGAATTATTATAACATGTAGTTATGAGGCGAGAGAATACGGAATACGTACGACGATGCCCCTTTGGGAAGCGAAAAGGTTATGCCCGCAATTAGTTGTAAGGCGTCCTAATTTCACATTATATCGCGAAGCTTCATTTCAAATGTTTCAAGTCATTTCTCGTTTTACAGAAAAGATACAACCAGTCTCAATAGATGAAGGATATTTAGATATTACAGATTGCTACGCACTTGGTTCGCCTCTTGAAATAGCAAAGATGATTCAACAAGCACTACTAACAGAGTTGCAGCTTCCGTGTAGTATCGGAATCGCTCCAAATCTTTTCCTAGCAAAAACAGCTTCTGATATGAAAAAACCTCTCGGTATTACCGTACTTCGAAAACGTGATATTCCAGAAATGATTTGGCCACTTCCAGTTGAAGCAATGCATGGGATTGGAGAAAAAACAGCTGAAAAATTAAATGAAATTCATATACATACAATTGAACAATTAGCGAAGGGAGACGAGCATATCATTCGCGCTAAAATTGGGAAGCACGGTATTGATTTACAAAAGCGTGCAAAAGGTACGGATGATAGGGAAGTGGATCCGAGTCAAATGGGCCAACATAAAAGTGTCGGTAACTCGATGACTTTTTCAAAGGATATGGATGAAGAGAAAGAATTACTTGATATGTTAGAACGGTTATCAAAATCAGTGAGTAAAAGATTACAAAAGCGAACCCTTGTCAGCTATAATATTCAAATTATGATTAAATACCATGATAGGCGAACAGTAACACGGAGTAAGCAATTGAAAAATGCAATTTGGGAGGAACGTGATATTTTTCAAGCAGCATCCCGTTTATGGAAGCAACATTGGGATGGTGATTCCGTTCGTTTACTAGGTGTTACAGCTACTGAAATAGAGTGGAAGACAGAATCGGTGAAACAATTAGATTTGTTTTCATTTGAAGAGGATGCGAAAAAAGAACCACTACTTGCTGTCATTGATCAAATTAATGATAAGTATGGAACACCAATTTTACAACGAGGTAGTCAACTACTACGTAAGCAAGAGAAGTCGTTTCAACAAAAGTTAGAAAATAAGTTTATGTAGAAGGTGTCATGAAGTAGTAAAATCATGACACCTTTCCTATTATACAGGCACCAAGTGATGAGAATGGAATATAAATCCCGATTGCCATAATAAGCATGAATGTAATTAAGAGCCAGCTTACTTTGTTTACACCTTTATCAAAGCTTGTTTCTACACGCTTTCCAATTACCTTATTTGCTAAAGAGCGGAAATACGTATCGGTACTTGTTGAGATGCCAACAGCTTTTGCGCTACCACTTACAATATTTGTTCCCATGAAGCAAAGGTTTTCCGTATCGAGTGGATTGTAATTTTTTTCATGTTTTTCGGTAAGATATGCTTATTTTCTGTATGGTAGCAGTGTTCGTATTTTTCTACAGGAAGTGCTTCCCCTGTTAAAGAAGATTGATTAACAAATAAATCTTTAGCGGATACAATACGCACATCAGCTGGAACGATATCACCGGCTGAAAGGGAAATGATATCGCCAGGTACAAGTTCCTCAATTGGAATTTCTGTTGTGTAATTTCGATTTAAATTCGTTACATTTTTTGTTTCATGTACAAATCCATTTATTCTAAATACGCTTGCAGTTGTTCGAACCATAGCTTTTAACTTATCGGCAGCTTTTTGAGAACGAAATTCTTGGGAAAACCGAATTGTTGCACTAAGTAGTACCATTGCAGATACGACAATTGTTCCTTGCATATCATCCGTGAAAAAGGAGAGTGCTCCAAGAGCTAATAAAACGAAAATAAATGGATTTTTAAATGCCGACAGAAATTGAATGTACCACGGCGCCATTTTATTATGAGCTATTTCGTTCGGACTATATAAAGAAAGTCTACGAGACGCTTCTTGTTTAGATAATCCATCTTGTGTTGTTTCTAAAAGTTTTAACGCAGAGCTTACATCTTGTGTTGCAACCTCCACTAATAATTCGTTATTTGTTTTCATGCTATCTTGCTCATAAGCATGCTTTGTTTCTTGTCTTTGTAAATTAAACATCGGTAGTTCCTCCTCTGTCATGAAGGAGGAAACAATCTGTTACCTAACTATTTGAAATGGTGAGGAACAGTTTCTTTCCTACCTACATGATGAAATATGAATGTAAAACGTATGGGTATCTGGGCCGAATCATCAATTGCCAACTGCTCCTCACCTCCGTACAATTTAGTAGTTTCTGATATGCTATGTTTGTTTCATAGTAAGGTGCATATAGACGTAAAAAGACCTTTACTCAAAACGAGTAAAGGTCTGAATTCGCAGTTAAAAGAGTCCACAACAAAGACTGTTAGTAGACATAAATAAAAACAGTTTTTGTGTATGACAAAATACATGCACCTCTCCCTCGTTGAGTTTTAGCACTGTATAGCATAGGTACTGAAACCAGCTACATTAAAAAAGGCCTTCATTCCGACCTTTCCTGTTGACCCATTGGCGTCTCTCGACATTTTTGGGCAGCAGCGTTTCTCTATACAGGAGCCTCACCTAACAGAGACCATATTCAATTACATGTTGAATGTTAGCACTGTAAAATTGTAGTGTCAATATCTTTTTTATCTGTGTTTTTAAAATATTAAACGGATTTATAATAGATATGTGGGATGAAATGTATGATATTGATTATAAATAATATGAAAAATAAATATTTTTATAAAAGGGGAATTTGTAATGGTACCACAAAATTTTATTATAAATATTGAGAATCAAAAGTGGTTGTTTAATGAGCGGGAAGATTTATGTTCTCACGGGGAAATTTATTTAAATGTGGATGGAACGATTATTACACAAACAGGTATGGATGAGGAATGGGGAATAAGTGAATCAGCTTTAGCTTTGTTACGAACTTTAGATAAAGAATATATTTGTGATATTGAAAATGAAGAGGGGCTTATTTTGCACGGATGTGGCACTATGTTAATGTTAGGATGCCCAATTTCAATTCATTGGACTATAAACCATATAGGTGAAAACGTGATTTTAAAGGACTTTGTCAAAGTTATTTCTACTAATCAAAAGGCTATATACTATGAAGGACTTCATATAGAATTGAATGAAAATGAATATAGAAAACAAATTGTTTCTTTTGCACTACAAGCAAAAGAATTATTTAATAAATCAAGTGAAAAGATAATTTCAAATGAGTTTGAGCGAAGTATGTATACCGACTTTTGGACGGAATATGATTATTTGTTAAATAAGTATAAATAAAAAAAGCACTGTAACTAGTGCTTTTTTTATTATAGATTACGAGATTGTAGGGTTTTCAAAAATAACAATCTCTGAACTGTTTGTAGTTGAAACGCGTTGGGCGTAATATGTTAAAGCTGAAGAAATATATGCTGGTAACGTATCATTTGTATGTGATGTTGTATATTCATGGATTAATTCCTTTAAAGTTGTCCATTCTAATTGTGCTGGGTGATCAGACACGAAAGAACTTACCCAGCGATCAAATGAAGATGAAAAATCAGTTTGTAAACGAAATACTTCTTTCATAATAAAACGCTCCCTTAAAATGTAGTATAATTATTTTAACACAAAAAACGAACGATAGCTAAATTTTTTAAGTGTAACGTTCGTGTTATATAGTTGTCTAGATGTTTCGTTATGTAAATTCAATTTGCCATTTGAAATAACATTCCGTAAGATGAGAGATAGAGTATATTTAGAGCTGGAGGAAAGAAAGTGGAATTTGTATTTTTAGGAACTGGTGCAGGTGTTCCTTCAAAAGGAAGGAACGTTTCAGCAATTGCTTTACAATTGTTAGAAGAACGAGGACAAACTTGGTTATTTGATTGTGGTGAGGCCACGCAACATCAAATATTACATACATCTGTACGTCCGCGCCGCATTGAAAAAATATTTATTACGCATTTACATGGCGATCATATTTTTGGGTTGCCTGGTTTATTAGGTAGCCGTTCATTTCAAGGAGGAACTACGCCTTTAACGGTGTATGGACCGAAAGGAATTAAACAATTTATTGAAGTGGCATTATCGGTAAGTACGACACATGTGAAATATCCACTTGAAGTTGTGGAGATAACAGAAGAAGGTACCGTATTTGAAGATAATGAATTTTATGTAGAAACGAAAAGATTGTCACACGGTATAGAATGCTTTGGATATCGTATTGTAGAGAAAGATATACAAGGTGCTCTTTTAGTTGATAAGTTGCTTGAGATGGGTGTGAAACCAGGTCCAATCTTTAAACGTTTAAAAGATGGTGAAGTAGTTGAATTAGAGGATGGCACGATATTAAATGGAAATGAGTTTATCGGCCCACCTCAAAAAGGAAGAATTATTACTATCTTAGGTGATACGCGATATTGCGAAGCGAGTAGGGAGCTTGCGCAAGATGCAGATGTACTTGTCCATGAAGCGACTTTCGCAGCAGAAGATGAGCAACAAGCGTATGATTATTTTCATTCTACATCTAAGCAAGCTGCGAGCATTGCACTTCAGGCAAATGCGAAGCGACTAATATTAACTCACATTAGTTCTCGCTATCAAGGAGATACATATAAGGAATTATTGAAAGAGGCTAGAGAGTTGTTTTCTAATACAGAAATAGCGACAGATTTGAAATCATTCCCAGTAGAAAAATGATAATTTCGTAAAAAATGGTAACGGCGGGTTACCATTTTTTTATGTTTAAAAAAATTTAAAAATAAAACTGTTATTATTTTATACTTATACTTGGATGATACAGAAAATTAGGATGGTTTGAATATATAGGATAAAAATACGAAATAATGATTATTTAGAAAAACTGTTATATAAGTCAGATGACATACAAGTGATACAAATAGCAGAAATGGACTTTTATTCAGAACTTTTAAAATTCAACAAAAGTAAGCGTTTTATAAAAAACAAGCTATAATGAGGGCAGATTATAATTTATGATAAGTCACATGTATTTTAGTCATTATCGTAACAAGTGAAGTTGACTAAATCATGAGAGAGTAACACGAGAATTATAATAGGAAAGATATTACTATTATTTGTCATAAGTCTTTTTCACTTTTTAGCTAAACGATATGATTAGCAAGTGTATCTATTGCGAGTTCCTTAGTAGAAGCTTTTTATTAATAAGGTGGTGGAGATTTAATTGGTACACCACTCTTTAAAAGAGTTCAGAACATCAGCAGGTAGTATAGGCGGAATAGCGGGTGCAAATTTAGTTGCATTAGTAATGGTTATATCACTTGTTTATGCTATCCTTGCAATGGCTTCTGTGTTAAACTTTGGATTGCTACCAGACTTTATTCTGGATCATCTTGTATCATTTTTAAATGAAAATAATGCTAAGATTCTTATGTATTATGATAACTGGTATTATTTCAGGTTATATTGGATTACTTTTATTCAAAAACTATCCAATTCGTATAGCAGAACAAATTCGTGGTACAACTGGAAAAGCGACAGATGTAGCAGCTTAATAGAATAGTAGAATAAATTTTTTTCATAGAGGTTTAGGGGGAGTTATGATGAAGTATCGCTCAGTATTTGATATTATCGGTCCAGTTATGATTGGACCATCAAGTTCACATACAGCAGGCGCGGCAAGAATGGGGCAAGTTGCTCGCCAGCTGTTTCGTCATGAACCAGAAAGAGTAAGCATTTCGTTATATGGATCATTTGCAAAGACGTATCGTGGGCATGGTACGGATGTAGCGCTAATCGGTGGAATATTAGGATTTGAAACAGATGACTTACGTATTCCAGAGGCGCTAGAAATAGCAAAAGAGCGCGAAATTGAAGTGGAATTCATTGAAGAAGATGCCAATGCACCTCATCCAAATACAGCGAGAATTCGTTTGTATAAAGGTGAAGATGAAATTGAAGTTGTTGCTTGCTCAATTGGTGGCGGTAAAATTGAAGTTGTAGAGTTAAACGGATTCGATCTTCAATTATCAGGCACGAGCCCAGCACTACTTATTGTAAATAACGATCGCTTCGGTGCTATTGCAGCGGTAGCTTCAATCCTTGCGAAACATGAGATTAACATTAGTACAATGAGTGTATCTCGTAAAGAAAAAGGAAGAAGAGCGCTTATGGTCATCGAAACAGATGAATTATTAGCAGATGAAGTAATTGAAGAAATAAAAGCGCAACAAAATATTTGTCAAGTAACTATTATGGAATAATTGCAGGGGGGACACACCATGTTTCGGAACGCAGCGGAACTAGTGGCGCAAGCTAAAGAACAAAATGTAAAAATCGCAGAAATTATGATTCAATGTGAAATGGAAACAAGAAGTATTTCACGTGAAGAAGTAATTGCTGGTATGGAAAAGAACTTAGTCGTGATGGAGCAAGCAGTAGAACGTGGTATTCGCGGCGTGAAATCACCAACTGGTTTAACTGGTGGAGATGCTGTAAAAGTTCAAGCGTATATGAAGAGTGGAAAAGGCTTATCTGGAGATACGATTTTGGATGCAGTAAGCAAAGCTGTTGCAACAAATGAAGTAAACGCAGCGATGGGAATTATTTGTGCAACACCAACAGCAGGGTCTGCTGGAACAGTGCCAGGTGTACTATTTGCACTAAGAGAAAAATTGCAGCCTACACGTGAAGAAATGATTGAATTCTTATTTACAGCAGGAGCTTTCGGTATGGTTGTTGCGAATAACGCTTGTATTTCTGGTGCAGCGGGAGGATGCCAAGCTGAAGTTGGTTCAGCAAGTGGAATGGCGGCTGCAGCTGCAGTTGAGATGGCTGGTGGAACACAAGATCAAGCAGCTACAGCGATGGCAATTTCATTGAAGAACATGCTTGGTTTAGTGTGTGATCCTGTTGCAGGACTTGTAGAAGTACCTTGTGTAAAACGTAATGCAGCAGGAGCTGCAAATGCGATGATTTCAGCAGATTTAGCATTAGCTGGTGTAACGAGTACAATTCCATGTGATGAAGTAATTGAGGCAATGTTTAGAATCGGACAAACGATGCCAGTAGCACTTCGTGAAACAGCAGAAGGTGGACTTGCAGCAACGCCAACTGGTCGTCGCCTGCAAGAAGAGATTTTTGGGAAGAACAATAACTAAGTGTAATTATAGAAAAAGGAGCTCAAATAAACTTGAGCTCCTTTTTCTATTTTTCTTTTGTTAGTTGTTCTAATGTTTTTCCAAGGTTATGTGATCGTTTCGTTGCCTGTGTAATACAAGAAATAAGTGCTTGTTGAAATTTATGTTCTTGTAATACTTCAATACCTGCTTCGGTAGTTCCACCAGGAGAAGTAATTTCCTTTCGCAAAATAGAAGGGTGTTTGTCACTTGCTTTTAGCATTTCAGCAGCACCAATCATCGTTTGAAGAATAAGTGATTTTGCAACATCTTCTTTTAAACCAATTTTTTTTGCAGCTTCTTCCATAGCTTCCACTACGTAATAAATATAAGCAGGTCCACTTCCGGATAATGCAGTGACAGCATGCATATCTTCTTCCTCTACAACAGAGACGAGACCAATCGTTTCAAATAAAGATGTTGCAGTGCGAATATGCTCCGCTGTTGCATGTTTTGAAGGGGAGATAGCGGTAGCTGATTTTAAAATGGCTGCGGATGTATTTGGCATTGCACGAATAATTGGAATGTCTTTTTGAAGTAGTTTTCTAATTGAGTCAGTAGAAACACCTGCTAGTAATGAAATAATAAGCACGTTATTATTTATGTATTCTTTAAAAGGGGTAAGCGCCTCTGCAACATCCTTTGGTTTCATTGCTAGAAAAAGAATATTTGCATCAGTAAGTAATTCTTTTTTATTATGAGTACCTTTGACACCGTATTTTTTATGTAGCTCTTGTAATCTTGTCTCGTTAGAACGATTACTTACAGTAATTTGTTCACCTTTAACGACATTTGCATGTAACAAGCCACCAATAATAGCTTCGGCAATAGAGCCTGCACCGAGAAAGGAAATGTTTTGAATAGACATGATGTTCCTCCTTTAATTTTGGTTAGAAATTCTTATAAATGTACATACATTCGTTTTTTTATAGGAAACACCTCTTTTTGTCTGAAAATAATGACAAATATATATAGAAGTTGTAAACTGAAGAAGTATTCATTTTTGAACCGGAAAGAGACAGGGGGGCTAAGCATGACGGCGATTCACCGAATGGAGATTCCTGTACCATTTGCAGTGGAAACTGTGAATGTGTTTTTAGTTGAGGGGGAGACATTAACATTAATTGATACAGGGACTAATACAGAAGAGGCAAGGAATGCGTTAGAAAGTCAATTAGGTGCATTAGGACATACGATAGAAGATATTGAAACAGTAGTCATTACACATCATCATGCAGATCATTGTGGACTTTTAAATATATTTTCTGAGAAGACGAATATTATTGGACATCCTTGGAATGAGCCTTGGATTACACAAAATCCAGAATTTTTAAAGCGGTATCATGAATTTTTTAGAGAGACGGCCTTACAGTTTGGTGTGCCAGCAGCATTTTTGAAAGACGAGTCGTTATTGACGACGAGGACACTTAAATATTCTTGCAATAGATCTTTAACGCATACTGTGAGAGAAGGAGATCGTATTGATTCTTTGCCTGGATTTACAGTACTTGAAACACCAGGTCATGCTTCTACGCATATTTCTTTATATAGAGAATCTGATGGAATATTAATTGGTGGAGATGCTCTCATTAGTCATATTTCTTCGAATCCAATACTAGAACCGCCATATGAAGGGCAAACAGAGCGGGCACGCCCATTACTACAATATAATCAAACATTACAGCGTTTAAGCGAAATGAATATTTCACGCATTTTATCAGGGCATGGGGAAGATGTTCTAAATGTGAAACAACTTATTGAAACGAGATTACAAAAGCAAGAAACACGTGCTTTTAAAGTGCTTGAGTTATTAAAGGAAAAACCAATGACAGCATTTGAAGTATGTGTAAAACTATTTCCGGTATTATATAAAGAACAGTTACCACTTACTATTTCAGAAACGGTTGGACAATTGGACTATTTAGCATATAATCAACAAGTGATGATTGATGAGTCATCGCAACAATTGATTTATTATGCAAAGTAGGTGACAGCAATGACAGGACGTTTACAAAATAAAGTAATCGTCATTACAGGTGCTTCTAGTGGGATTGGTGAGCAAGTTGCAATGCAAGTTGCAGCACAGGGAGCGACTCCCGTATTAATGGCTCGAACAGAAGAGAAACTACAAGCGTTAGTAGACAAAATTAAAGAAACTTATAATACGCCTTGCTATTATTATGTATTAGATGTAAGTGAAGAGATGGAAGTACAGTCTGTTTTTTCAAAGGTATTACAAGAAGTGGGACGTATTGATATATTAGTAAACAATGCGGGATTTGGTATTTTTAAAACGTTTGAAGATGCGTCAATGGGTGAAGTAAAAGATATGTTCCAAGTAAATGTATTTGGATTAGTAGCATGTACGAAAGCGGTACTACCTTATATGGTAAACAAGAACGAAGGACATATTCTTAATATTGCTTCACTTGCTGGAAAAATTGCAACTCCGAAATCGAGTGCTTATGCAGCAACGAAACATGCTGTATTAGGTTTTACGAATAGTTTACGCATGGAGTTATCTAGTACAAATGTTTTCGTAACAGCGATTAATCCAGGTCCGATAGATACGAACTTTTTTGAAATAGCTGATCAATCCGGTACATATGTGAAAAATATGGGACGATACATGTTAAAACCAACATATGTTGCAGAGCAAATCGTAAAATCGATGCAAACGAAAAAGCGTGAAGTAAACTTACCGAAGTGGATGGGTATTGGTCCAAAACTGTATGCTCTATTCCCAGGTTTATTTGAACGTGTAGCAGGTAAATCATTAAGTAAAAAATAGGAGATTTCCATATGGAAATCTCCTATTTTTTATTTTCCAGTCACATAATCGTACACAATATCCTCAACTGCCTCGTATACATCAATTTCAGTATTTGAATGAATTATCGTTTGAATATGTTTAATTAGCATTTCCTGATCCTCATTTGACATAGGATTACATTGATATTGTTGAAAACTTTTTATAATCATTTTCTCAATTAATTTTTCATTCATGTTTTCCCCGCCTGTATGTACGTATGTATGGTTTTATTGTACTTGAAGTGAAATAAAAAAACTACCATGCACTATTTGTGTATAAAAATTCGGTTGTGTATATTGTTTTTCTAGTAAAATTAAGTTTTTTTAGTTTTAAAAATTTATAAATATTTAATTGACTCTATAAATATACAATATTATAATCATACTTAATTTAAAGAATCAATATGAGGAGGAACTTATGAAAGTCGCAATTATTGGAGCCACTGGATATGGGGGCATTGAGTTAATTCGTTTATTAGAACAACATCCATATTTTTCTATAGCATCTCTTCATTCTTTTTCACAAGTTGGTGAGTGTATAACAAATGTATATCCACACCTTCGAAATGTTCTCGTTCATACGTTACAAGAAATTGATGTGGAGACAATAGGGAAAGAAGCAGAAATTGTATTTCTAGCAACACCAGCAGGAGTATCGGCGAAGTTAACTCCCAAGTTATTAGCAGAAGGTTTAAAAGTAATTGACCTATCTGGAGACTTTCGTATGATAGATCCTTCGTCATATGAACTGTGGTATAAAAGGCCAGCAGCGAAAGAAGAAATTCTTAGAAAAGCAGTGTATGGGTTAAGTGAATGGAAAAGGTCTGAGATTCAAAATGCAAATTTAATTGCAAACCCAGGATGTTTTGCTACAGCCACATTGCTAGCGATAGCGCCGTTAGTACGTAGCGGCATGATTGAAGAAGATTCGATTATTATTGATGCGAAATCAGGGGTATCAGGAGCAGGAAAAACACCAACAACAATGACTCATTTTCCTGAGCTATACGATAACTTACATATCTATAAAGTAAACCAGCATCAGCACGTTCCAGAGATTGAGCAAATGCTTACAGAATGGAATAGTGAATTACAGCCAATTACATTTAGCACACATTTAATACCGATATCACGAGGAATCATGATTACACTTTATGCAAAAGTAAAACAAAAGATGGAAATAAAGCAACTTCAAAAATTGTATGAAGAAACGTATGAACAATCGCCTTTCATCCGAATTTGTACGCAAGGCAAATTTCCAAGTCCAAAGGAAGTGAGAGGCTCAAATTATTGTGATATTGGCATAGCTTACGATGAAAGAACAGAAAGAGTTACGGTCGTTTCTGTTATAGACAATATGATGAAAGGCGCGGCTGGGCAAGCGATGCAAAATGCAAACATAATAGCGGGACTAGAAGAGACAACAGGTTTACAACATATGCCGCTTTATCCATAAGGGGGACATGATGATTAAAGTAGCGTCTATTACAAAATTAGAAAATGGTTCAATTGTAACGCCGAAAGGCTTTTCGGCAATTGGTACTGCAAATGGTTTGAAAAAGGAGAAAAAGGATTTAGGTGCCATCGTTTGTGATGTACCAGCATCATGTGCCGCTGTGTATACAACGAATCAAATACAAGCAGCCCCCTTGCAAGTAACGAAGGATAGTATAACGGCTGAGGGGAAATTACAAGCTATTATCGTTAATAGTGGAAATGCAAATGCTTGTACAGGAATGAAAGGATTGCAAGATGCTTACGAGATGCGCGCATTAGGGGCAGAACATTTTGGGATGAAAGAAAACTACGTTGCAATAGCCTCAACAGGTGTAATTGGTGTTCCGCTGCCGATGGATATAATCCGAAAGGGAGTTGCAACTCTTATACCGACGAAGGAAGAAAGTGAATCATATTCTTTTTCGGAAGCAATTTTAACGACGGATCTTATAACGAAAGAAACTTGCTATGAAATGATTATTGATGGGAAGAAAGTGGCGATTGCTGGTGTTGCAAAAGGTTCAGGGATGATTCATCCGAATATGGCAACGATGCTTAGTTTTATTACGACAGATGCCAATATAGAACATGAAGAATTGCAAACAGCATTATCACAAATAACGAATCGTACATTTAATCAAATTACGGTAGATGGAGATACTTCTACGAATGACATGGTCATCGTTATGGCAAGTGGATTATCAGAAACAAGGCCGATAAATATGGAACATGCAGATTGGGAAACTTTCGTATTTGCTTTACAGAAGGTATGTGAAGATTTAGCGAAAAAAATCGCACAAGATGGTGAGGGCGCTACGAAGTTAATAGAAGTAAATGTGTTAGGAGCTCGAACGAATGAAGAGGCAAAGAAAATTGCAAAGAAAATAGTCGGTTCGAGTCTTGTGAAAACAGCAATACATGGTGAAGACCCAAACTGGGGGCGAATTATTAGCAGTATTGGACAAAGTGAAGCCACGATTAACCCAAATACAATTGATATTACTCTTCAATCTATTACGGTGCTGAAAAATAGTGAACCTCAAATGTTTTCTGAAGAGGAAATGGAAATGAAATTAAAAGAACATGAAATTATGATTGATGTGTATTTACATTTAGGAGAAGAGACAGGATCAGCTTGGGGCTGTGACTTAAGCTATGAATATGTGAAAATAAACGCTTGTTATCGTACATAAGGAGAGGGAAGATGAGCGATTATATTGTAGTGAAATGCGGCGGTAGTATGTTGGATCAATTAAATGATGTGTTTTTTGATTGTATAAAGAAATTACAGCAGAAGTATAAAGTAGTGATTGTCCATGGTGGTGGGCCAGAAATTGATGCCAAATTAAAAGATTGTAACATCAACGTAGAAAAAAGAGATGGATTACGCGTAACACCAAAAGAAGTTATGGATATTGTTCAAATGGTGCTATGCGGAAGTACGAATAAAAAACTCGTAATGAATTTACAAAAGCACAATTTACTTGCGGTAGGTTGTTCAGGGTGTGACGGCAATTTACTTCAAATTCAACCTGTCAACGAGGAGATAGGATATGTGGGAGAAGTAAGTTATGTCGAAACGTCCTTACTAAAAGGGGTAATGAATATGAATTATATTCCTGTTATTGCTCCAATCGGGGTAAATGGTAATGAAATTTATAACATAAATGCGGACAATGCTGCAGCTGGGATTGCGGCCGCGTTAGGGGCAAAAGAGCTTGTTTTTATTACGGATGTAGATGGAATATTACATGAAGGGAATTTGGTAAAGGAAACGGATGAATCTGAAATTGCTACTTTTATAGAAACAGGTGTTATTACAGGTGGGATGATTCCGAAAGTACAGGCGGCACTAGCATCATTAAAAATGGGAGTGCAAAAGATAAGTATTGTGAATGGTACAAAAGATTTTACTGAGGTTACGGGAGAGTGTATTGGAACGACGGTAACGAAAGGTGTGAGTATTGTATGACGAGTCATCTTTTTCAAACGTATGGCAGAAGAACTATTGAGTTTGTAAAGGGAACTGGAACGAAAGTTATTGATAATAAAGGTAAGCAATATTTAGATTTTACATCAGGAATTGGCGTATGTAATTTAGGACATTGTCACCCTACTGTTTTCAAAAGTGTACAAGAGCAACTTGATGATATATGGCATATATCTAACCTGTTTACAAACAGCTTACAAGAAGAAGTTGCGTCATTATTAACAGAAAATAGAGCATTAGATTATGTGTTTTTCTGTAATAGTGGGGCAGAGGCAAATGAAGCGGCTTTAAAGTTAGCACGTAAGCATACTGGAAAATCTCTCGTCGTAACATGCCAGCAGTCTTTTCACGGTAGAACATTTGGAACGATGAGTGCAACGGGCCAAGATAAGGTAAAAGAAGGATTTGGTCCATTACTTCCATCTTTTTTACATATCCCTTTTAACGATATTAAAGCATTAGAGGAAGTAATGAATGAAGAAGTTGCGGCGGTAATGGTAGAAGTTGTTCAAGGAGAGGGAGGAGTAATACCTGCTGATCTATCTTTTTTGAAAGAGATTGAAATATTATGTAATAAGTTCGGTTCCTTATTTATTATAGACGAAGTTCAAACGGGGATAGGAAGAACTGGAACACTATTCGCTTATGAACAAGTGCGAATAGAGCCTGATATCGTTACCGTTGCAAAGGCACTTGGGAATGGGATTCCTGTCGGAGCAATGATTGGCCGGAAAGAACTTGGAACATCGTTTCCTGCAGGATCACACGGTTCAACGTTTGGTGGAAATTATATTGCAATGGCTGCAGCGAAAGAAGTATTGCAAATAACTAAGAAACCATCGTTTTTAAAAGAAGTAAAGGAAAAGGGCGAGTACGTATTACAGAAGTTGCAAGAGGAATTACAGCATGTCGAATGTATTCAAAATATACGTGGTAAAGGGCTTATGATTGGGATTGAGTGTAAGCATGAAGTTGCAAGTTTTATAGAGCAACTAGAAAACGAAGGACTTCTCGTATTACAAGCAGGGCCTAATGTTATAAGACTATTACCGCCACTCATTGTCACGAATGAAGAGTTAGAACAGGCAGTATATATAATAAAAAAAGTAGTTTTTACAAAAAACGTATCAATCATATAAGGGGGAAGTTTCATGTCAACTGTACAAGTACCAAAATTAAATACGAAAGATCTTTTAACATTAGAAGAATTGACGCAAGAAGAAATCATTTCATTAATTGAGTTCGCTATATATTTAAAAAAGAA
Organism: Bacillus sp. SRB3LM; assembly: GCF_015712745.1. Classification (NCBI taxonomy): domain Bacteria; kingdom Bacillati; phylum Bacillota; class Bacilli; order Caryophanales; family Bacillaceae; genus Bacillus; species Bacillus sp. SRB3LM. The sequence goes on along the minus strand of NZ_VWVQ01000017.1, from coordinate 280,447 downwards.
TAAGCAAGAGCCTTTATTACAAGGCAAAATATTAGGGCTTATTTTTGATAAGCATTCAACTCGTACTCGTGTATCTTTTGAAGCGGGAATGGTACAACTCGGGGGACATGGTATGTTTTTAAGTGGGAAAGAGATGCAAATGGGAAGAGGAGAAACCGTTTCAGATACTGCGAAAGTATTATCACAGTATATTGACGGGATCATGATACGTACATTTTCACACGCGGATGTAGAAGAGCTTGCAAAAGAATCGAGTATTCCTGTTATTAACGGTTTAACGGATGATCATCATCCTTGTCAAGCATTGGCAGACCTCATGACGATATATGAAGAAACAAATACATTTAAAGGAATAAAATTGGCTTACGTAGGTGACGGAAATAATGTATGTCATTCATTGTTGCTAGCGAGTGCAAAAGTCGGAATGCATATGACTGTTGCAACGCCTGTAGGATATGAACCGAATGAAGAGATTGTAAAAAAAGCGTTAGCGATTGCCAAGGAAACAGGAGCTGAAATTGAAGTTTTGCATGATCCTGAATTAGCGGTGAATGAAGCAGATTTCATTTATACTGACGTTTGGATGAGCATGGGGCAAGAGGGCGAAAAAGAGAAATATACTTTATTTCAACCTTACCAAATCAATGACGAACTTGTTAAGCATGCGAAGCAAACATATCGTTTCTTACACTGTTTACCTGCCCATCGTGAAGAAGAAGTAACAGGAGAAATTATAGATGGACCACAGTCTATCGTCTTTGAGCAAGCTGGTAATCGATTGCATGCTCAAAAAGCGTTATTAGTGAGTTTATTTAAAAATGTAGAAGAGCCTTCCTAAAAGGGAGGTTTTTTTATATTAAAATGTTGGATGTATATTTGGTTAACCATTTTGATATCATTTATAATAAAAGAGAAAACTAAATTTGTTGTTCAGAGTGTGTAAGGACATACTACATATAAAAATATAGTTAAAGAGATGATGAGGGTGAAAACAACTAAGAAAACATATTCGTTTTTTCAGCGGATGTGGAGAATATTAAAGTTTCAATATTATAAGTTGCTTCGATCGCCAGAAGGCGCAAAGAAAGTATCGTTAGGGTTTGCTATAGGATTCGGCTTAGAAATGTTAGTCATTTATACGGCATCGCTCGTATATGTAATATTTTATCCAATCGTCAGGTTAGCAAAGGGATCTTTTCCTGCGGCAGTTATTGGCAATATTATTGGGAAAATATCGTTTCTCCCAGTATTTTTATTTCCGCTTGCGTATGCGCTAGGAAAAATGATTTATCCATTTCATGTACAGAAAATTCAACATGAACCATTTACGATATCGGACTTGTTTTCAAGTCACATTTTTACGATATTAAAGAGCTTATTACAAAGTGAAGTGTATGTATTAATTGGAATGACGATTTTAGGAGTTGGGTTTGGTCTCATTTCATATTTCGTTGTGCATTATTTATACGAAAAGAACCGTAAGTTACGTTTGAAGAAAAGGAAGAAACGAGTGAGAGAACCACTTGTACAATTATAAACAATGTCACATTCATTTTCTCCTTTGAATATGTTTAAGAAAAAGGAGGAGAGGATAATGTATTATTATTACGTACCTCAAGTATATCCATATGTAAGTTATTATCCGGTTTATGATACGAGTAGACAATACGAATTATATCGGCAACAACAATTACAGCAATTATCACAAATACCACAATTACCAACACAACAGCCTACGCAGGAAAAAAAACCATATTTAACAACATGGCCATATTCCAATGTATACTATGGTAACTATTACGAATCATAAAGCTGCTTCTATTTAGAAGCAGCTTTATACGTTTGTTTTCAAAATTAAATTTTGAATGGTTTGAAGAGAATGAATGAGCTTTTCGCGCTCTTCCTCAGATAATGTTTGGAAATTTTCTTTTAGTTTGTCTAAAATGAATTGCTGATACTGATTTACTAATAATTTCCCTTCAGCTGTTAAGGAAATTAAAATGACCCGTCGATCTTTTTCGCTATAATGACGCTCTATTAGTTCTTCTTGAATAAGTTTGTTTAATAGAGGTGTCATGTTAGGCCGTGAAATCGCTAGCCGCTTGCCGATTTCGGAAACTGCTAATGTGCCGTTTTCATGCAAAAGCAGTAATACTTGTGTATGTGATGGCGGCATATGTCTTTGAGAAGAAAATTCTCCAGGAAGCATAAATTTGCGATAAAAAAGAGGCACTAGCGAAAGAAGATGATCAACAATACGTTCCCACTCGCGTGATTCCATATAAAGGCCCCCTTCCACTATCATTGTAACAAAAAAGACATGTTATAAAAATAGAATTGTTTCATGGTCGCTTTAATATTTGTAGGATAACACTTGCTTTGTAAATGTATTGGCAATAATCGCATAGCCGTTATCATTTGGGTGTACTTGGTCAAATAATAACTCTTTTTTATCATTCGATATTAATTTGCGAATTGGTAAAACGATAGATGGTTGATTTGCTTTGGAAATGGAATAAACAGATTCATTCCAGCCATCTAAAAACATATCTGCATAACTTGCGATGGAGTCATCGAGTTGTAACGGATTATAGAGTTCTGAGAGAATGAGTAAAGCGTCAGGATTTTGATCTCGAACTGTCTTTACAATACTTTTTATATCCGCTTCAAAATGGGCTTTTTCTTTATTTAACATTTTTATACCATCTATAACACCAACATCACGATTTAAACGAAATAAATTATTTCCTCCAATATTAATTGTAATTATATTTGCTGCTCTAATTTTTTCCTTTACATCTTCTGATTGAACTTTTTTTGCGAGACGATCTGTTGTAAGACCGTTTACCCCAAGGTTTTCTACTGTAATTGGTTTGTGAATTTGTGCTTCTATTTGCTTAGAAGCTAATTCAGCAAACCCACCTTGTGTCGATCCATATCCTTTAGCGAGTGAATCACCTAATACAAGATGATAAAAAGATTCGTTTGTTTGCTTATCAATCCAATTTGGAGCAGATGTTTTTTCTGTTTTTTCTTCAGATTCATTTTGTTTTGTCTCGTCGTTCTTTTCAAAATAAGAATAAGAAATGATCAGAAGGAGGAGACAAACAATTGTTAAGATGACTTTTTTCATAAATTCATCCTCCTTGTAATTGGTAATTGTATCATATTCAGCAGTATTAGCAATGTAAGGGCATATTATATGTTTATGAAAAGTTTATAATAACTTTACAGAAAATTTGTTGAAGTTTGTCAAAAAATATTGACGATAGGAAAGAACTTTATATATGATAATGTCAGATAAGGTGAAACTTTAATTAGTGGGAGCTTTATTTCCTATTAATTGTTAGTCATCATCAATCGGGCGTTTAAGGGGACTACTCGTTAGCGCAGGGTGAAATGAAAATTGTGTCTCTAATAGAAGAAAAATGGTATGTGGTTAGAGACAGATAGGGATTCATTTCATTATTTCTGGTAATTGTATAAGGGGGATTTTTTGTGAAAAAGTCAAAAAAAATGCTAGCTGGAGCAACTCTTGCGATTGGTGTTATAGCACCGCAAGTAATGCCAGCAACAGCTCATGCAGATGAGAACACTGGGGAGAGTACAGTTAACTTACGAATTCTAGAAACATCAGATATTCACGTTAACTTAATGAATTACGATTATTATCAAACGAAAACAGATAATAAAGTAGGTCTCGTACAAACGGCAACACTTGTTAATAAAGCACGTGAAGAAGCGAAAAACTCTGTCCTATTTGATGATGGGGATGCATTACAAGGGACACCGCTTGGAGATTATGTAGCGAATAAAATAAAAGATCCGAAGAATCGTGTGGATCCTAGTTATACACATCCATTATATCGTTTAATGAATTTAATGAAGTATGACGTCATCTCTCTTGGGAATCATGAATTTAACTACGGTTTAGATTACCTAAACAAAGTGATTGAAAAAACGGATTTCCCGGTTATTAACTCGAATGTCTATATAGATGACCATGATGGTAATGATGAGAATGACGAGCATTACTTTGATAGACCATATCATATTTTAGAGAAAGAAGTAGTGGATGAAGCAGGCCAAAAACAAATAGTGAAAATTGGTGTAATGGGATTTGTTCCACCACAAATTATGAATTGGGATAAAGCGAATTTAGAAGGAAAAGTAAAGGCAAAAGATATTGTGCAAACAGCGAAAAAATTAGTTCCGGAAATGAAGGCGCAAGGTGCGGATATTATAGTTGCACTAGCGCATTCAGGTGTTGATAAGAGTGGATACAACGAAGGAATGGAAAATGCATCGTTTTATTTAGCAACACAAGTTCCTGGCGTAGATGCAGTATTAATGGGACATTCACATACCGAAGTGAAGGATGTATTTAATGGTGTTCCAGTTGTAATGCCTGGTGTTTTTGGTAGTAACTTAGGTATTATTGATATGCAATTGAAAAAGGTAAACGGAAAATGGGAAGTGCAAAAAGATCAGTCTAAGCCGCAACTTCGTCCGATTGCTGATAGTAAAGGTAATCCATTAGTAGAATCTGATCAAAAACTAGTTAATGAAATTAAAGATGATCATCAAGCGACAATCGATTATGTGAATACAGCTGTAGGTAAAACAACTGCACCAATTAATAGTTATTTTTCATTAGTACAAGATGATCCTTCCGTACAAATTGTGACAAATGCGCAAAAATGGTATGTAGAACAAGAACTTAAAAAACCAGAGTATGAAAAGATTAAAGATATTCCGGTTTTATCTGCAGGTGCACCATTTAAAGCAGGTGGCCGAAACGGTGCAACATATTATACTGATATTCCAGCTGGAACGTTAGCGATTAAAAACGTTGCAGATTTATACGTATATCCAAATACGTTATATGCTGTAAAAGTAAATGGGGCACAAGTGAAAGAATGGCTTGAAATGTCTGCAGGTCAGTTTAATCAAATTGATCCAAAGAAAACAGAAGAACAGCCGTTAGTAAATATAGGCTATCCTACATATAACTTCGATATTTTAGATGGCTTAAAATACGAAATTGATGTAACACAACCGGCGAAATACGATAAAGATGGAAAAGTTGTAAATGCAAATACGAATCGTATTGTAAATATGACATATGAAGGTAAGCCAGTAGCTGATGATCAAAAGTTCATCGTTGCTACAAATAATTATCGCGGTAGCAGTAAAACGTTCCCTGGTGTAAGTAAAGGAGAAGTTATTTACCAATCGCAAGATGAAACACGTCAAATTATTGTGAAGTATATGCAAGAAACACCAGTTATTAATCCAGCAGCTGATCAAAATTGGACGTTTAAACCGATTGTTGCAGATAAATTAAATACAACATTTGATTCTTCACCAAATGCACAAAAGTATATAAAGGCAGATGGAAAGATTTCATATGTTGGACCATCTGAAAATGAATTTGCGAAATATGAAATTGATATAACGAAGAAGAATGATGATAAAGAAACTGGTGAAGGAAATCCAACAACACCACCAAAAGGTGATGGAGAAAACCCAACAACACCGCCAACAGGTAATGAAGAAAAACCAACACCACCAACAGAAGAAGGTAATAATGGTAATGAACCAAAGCAAGATGGAAACACTACTGGATCTGGACAAACTACAACAGATAATCAAAATACAAAAGAAACAACAACTGTAAGTGAAAATAAAGAAGCTGAAAAAGATGAACGTGATTTACCGAAAACAGGTGCAAGTATTGCTTCTACAATTGGAGCTGGTCTTGCGTTTGTTGGAGCGGGATTACTTATGTTATTTAGAAGAAAGAAAGCGAATAGATAGTCGAGAAATATAAAAAGGATTACCGATTTGGTAATCCTTTTTGTTATATTATGAAACTGGTACTGCTTTTTCTTTTTTCCATGAAAGACCGAATCCAGTAAAGCCGACGATAATGGTTACGACTGGACAAGCTAAACAGAAGATTGCGTATGGCAGGTAATCGAATGTTGGAACGCTAAGAACGTTTGTTAAGAATACGCCACTGACACCCCATGGTACGAGTGGGTTAATTACTGTACCAGCATCTTCTAATACTCGTGATAAATTACGACGTTCTAAACCGACTTCATCGTATTTATTAGCAAATGCTTGTCCTGTTAAAACGATGGATAAGTACTGCTCACCAAGTAAGAAGTTTACACCAATTGCAGTTGAAGCAGTAGAAATAATTAAGCGTGTACTAGTTTTTACGAAGCTAGAGATAATATTCATCAGCTGCGCTATAATACCCATTCCTTGTAATAATCCTCCCATACAAAGAGCTAGGAAAATAAGAGCAATTGACATCATCATACTTTGCAGGCCACCGCGAGATAATAAGCTGTCAATGTCTTTGATACCAGTTTTAGAAACGTAACCGTCTTGCATAATTTTTATTAAATCAGCTAAAGAAGTGCTAGGTTTAAAAATAAAGAGAATAATAATCCCTACCACAATTCCTGCAAGTAATGTTGGAACTGCGGGTACCTTTTTAAATGCGAATAGGAACAGTAATAAAATAGGAATCAGTGTAACGATAGAAATCGTTGCATTTTTTTCTAGTGTGTTAATAAATGCTGAGAAATCAACGTTTCCACCAGATCCGCTTCCTAAAATGAAAAATGCGATAAAAGCAATAATGAAAGCTGGAACTGTTGTCCAAAGCATGTTACGAATATGTTCAAATAAATCTACACCCGTTACAGCAGGCGCTAAGTTTGTTGTATCAGATAAAGGAGACATTTTATCTCCGAAGAATGCACCAGAAATAATTGCACCAGCAATAAGAGCTGGATCGTATCCAAGGGCAGTACCCATTCCCATAAAGGCAAGTCCTACAGTTGCAGCAGTTGTAAAAGCACTACCGATACTCGTTCCAACAATTGCACAAACAACAAAAACAGTTGGAACGAAAATTTTTGGAGATACAAGTTGGAAGCCGTATACCATTAAAGTCGGAATAGTTCCAGCTGCGATCCAAACGCTAATTAATACACCTACAAGTAAGAAAATAAATATAGATGGAATACCAGCTGAAATACTACTAATCATCCCTTTCTCCATAGTAGACCAAGAGATTTTCTTTAAGAATCCAAATGCTAATAAAAGAACGATACCAAATAAAATTGGGATGTGTGGTGAAACTTCTAATTGAATAACACTAAAACCAATACAGAAAAAGATAAAAATTGTTAAAAGAACAGACTCAATTTTTGAAACCATTGTTTTCCCCTCCTAAGTAATGTGAAATAGCTCTTTTTTATATAAAATTCGCCAATATTGTATATTTCCTTCTAAAATTTAGAATTTTGTGACAAATTACCGGTAATTGTTAGTTCTTCTATATGATGCGGAAATGATTGGATAAAAAAACGTCCCTGCATATAATTATGCAGGGACGAAGAAATCGCGGTACCACCCTAGCTTGTGAAATGAATGTATCACAAAATAAAGGGTCATATGATATGCGCTTATAAAATAAAAAACGCCCCTGCAATATATGCAGGGACGAAAAATTCGCGGTACCACCCTAAATTGTGAAACAGTGTCGTTTCACCACTCTTTAGACATAACGGTCTATAACCGTCTTTCACTACTCCTCACGTTTCGTAAAAGAAGCTCCAGGGGGTAATTCATAATTCGCTCTGTACTGGTTCGCACCGACCACCAGCTCTCTGAAATCAGAAATCGAAATACTACTAAATCCTATCAACGCCGATTCATATGATGTTAGTTAAATTTTTATCATATTTTCATCTTACATGTCAATAAAAATATTAAATATTTTTTTAGGGAAATAAAGGATAATTGTTTTAAAGCTCTAATTTTGTACGTTATAATGAATTTGAAAGGGGAGGAAAGAGTGAAGAAAAAAATAATTCTTTTTACCACCTTACTAGTCGTTGGCGGAAGTGCTGGAATTTACACAGCTTTTGCGGCTGAATCACAGCAGTTGAAACAAAAGCAAATACAACAGTCAGAAGTGAAGAAAGTAAAAGAAATAGAAGAGAAGAAATCAATGGAAAAAGCAGCAGAGAAACTAGGAGTTTCTACTGAGGGGAAAACAAAAGAAGAGGTTACGAAAGAAGTAAATACCGCTAGGTTTGAGAAGCGTCATGATTTATTAATTGAGCACGCTAAGCAACTTGGAATTGATACAGAGGGGAAAAAAGATGAAGAAATTATTTTAGAAATTGGAAAGATACAGCATGGAAAGTAGAACAACTTATCGTATGATAAGTTGTTCTTTTTTAAGAACTATTTGATTTTAAAATAATTGACAGTCATTCGGATTTAATGTTAACTATATTTATAAATAAGTTAACATTAGGGGTGGCAATTGTGACAATAAAAAGTAAAACGATTGAAAAATCATCTTATACATATGAAGAATTAGCAGAGAAAAATAAAGCTTACGTATGGCACCCATTTACACAAATGAAAGATTATTTAGAAGAAGATCCTGTCATTATTGAACGTGGAGAGGGAAGAAAGCTATACGATGTAAATGGTAATGAATATTGGGATGGTGTTTCATCTATATGGTTAAATGTTCACGGACATCAAGTACCGGAATTAGATGAAGCAATTCGTGAGCAATTAAATAAAATTGCTCATTCTACTATGTTAGGACTTGCTAACGTTCCATCTATTTTATTAGCAGAAAAAATTATTGAGGTTGTACCAGATGGATTGAAGAAGGTATTCTATTCTGATTCAGGTTCTACGGCTGTTGAAATTGCAATTAAGATGGCTTTCCAATATTGGCAGCATAAAGGGAAACCAAAGAAACAAAGATTCGTTACATTAAAAGAAGCATATCACGGTGATACAATTGGAGCTGTTTCGGTAGGAGCAATAGACTTGTTTCACCAAGTGTATAGTTCGCTCTTATTTGATGCGATTAAAATGCCGTATCCATATACATATCGTTCTCCTTACGGAAATAATAAGGAGGAAATTGTAAAAAGCCATTTAGAAGAAATGGAAGAATTGTTGAAAGAAAAGCATGAAGAAGTAGCTGCCATCATTGTAGAGCCATTAATGCAAGGTGCTGGCGGGATGATTACAATGCCAAAAGGATATTTAAAAGGACTGCGCGATTTATGTACTAAGTACAATGTATTATTTATTACAGATGAGGTAGCGACTGGATTTGGGCGTACAGGGAAAATGTTTGCGTGTGAACATGAAAATGTGACGCCAGACATTTTAACTGCTGGGAAAGGTTTAACAGGTGGATATTTACCAATTGCAGTTACGGTAACGACAGATGAAATATATAATACCTTCTTAGGAGAATATGAAGAACAAAAAACATTTTTTCATGGACATAGCTACACAGGCAATCCGTTAGGGTGTGCGGTAGCAATCGCGAATCTAGAACTATATGAAAAAACAAATTTAATAGAAGAAGTGGCACGTAAAACGGATTATGTGGCAGCGCAATTAGAAAAGCTCTTTGCGTATAAACATGTAGGAGATATTCGTCAGTGCGGATTAATGGTTGGTATTGAGCTTGTGAAGAATAAGGAAACGAAAGAAGCGTTTGACTGGACAGAGAGGATCGGTGTTCAAGTATGTAAACGCTCAAGAGAGCTGGGTATGATTTTACGACCGCTAGGTAACACGATTGTATTTATGCCGCCACTTGCTTCTACTTTTGAAGAGATTGATGATATGTTACGCATTTTATATAAGGCAATCTCGGATGTTACGGAGGGAGAATAATGAGTGGTTTTTTCATAACAGCAACGGATACTGAAGTTGGAAAAACAGTAGTTGCAGGTGCTATAGCAGGTGTATTTAGAGAATTAGGATATAACGTAGGGGTGTATAAACCGTTACAAAGTGGGCATGTTGCATCAAACCCTGAGGGAGATGCAGCAAGGTTAAAAGCATTATCAGGTGTACCGACACAAGAAAATGAAATTTGCCCTTATTCTATTGAAGAACCACTTGCTCCGAGACTTGCCATGAAAAGAGCTGGAAGAGTAGTAAAGTTAAAAGAAATTACTGATTACTATAATGAACTATTAAAAGAGTTTAATAGCTTATTTGTAGAAGGAGCAGGTGGGCTTGCTGTCCCATATACAGAAGATGCTTTAGTAATTGATTTTGCAAAAGAATTACAGTTGCCTCTTATTGTAGTAGCTCGTCCTACATTAGGAACAGTAAATCATACAGTGTTAACGATTGCTTACGCAAAGGCGCATGGCTTAACCGTAGCGGGTGTCATTTTATCAGGTTGCAAAGAATGTGAAATGGAAAGAGTGCAAGAAAATAAAGAAATGATTGAAGAGCTGAGCGGGGTACCAGTTTTAGGATTATTACCATTCTTTGAAGGTGAGTTTACGAAAGAAGAAGTATTAGAATCTGCAAAAGAATATATTATGATTTCAAAATTAGAGGAGTTTATCCAAAATGAATCAAAATTGGCGGGCGCACCTTCAATCTAAATTACAACAATTACATGAGCAAGGGCAGTATCGTGATTTGCATGTAACAGAGAAGGCAGAAGAGACTTGGCTTATTCGAGATAAAAAAAGGATGTTAAATTTAGCGTCAAATAATTATTTAGGGTTAGCTGGAGATGAAAGGTTAAAAGAAGCTGCTATTGCCTGTACAAAAAGATATGGAACTGGAGCGACTGCCTCTCGTCTCGTTGTAGGAAATCATCCATTATATGAGGAGGTTGAGAGAAGCATATGTGACTGGAAAGGTACTAAAAGAGCTTTAATTGTAAATAGTGGGTATACGGCAAATATAGGTGCCATATCTTCTTTAGCCTCTCGGCACGATATTGTTTTTAGTGATAAGTTAAATCACGCAAGTATTGTTGATGGAATCATATTAAGCGGGGCAGAGCATAAAAGGTATCGTCATAATGATTTGGATCATTTAGAGAAGCTGTTGAAAATGGCTTCGCCTAAAAAAAGGAAATTAATCGTAACAGATACCGTTTTTAGTATGGATGGTGATACTGCGTATTTGAGAGATTTAGTACAGCTGAAAGAGAAATACGGGGCAATCATTATAGTCGATGAAGCACATGCGAGTGGAATATATGGAATCGGCGGAGCTGGGTTATCTCATATAGAAAAAAAACTTGCTCAAAAAATTGATATACATATGGGGACGTTTAGCAAGGCTTTAGGGTGTTATGGTGCGTATTTGACAGGCGATGAAATTTATATAGAGTATTTACAAAATATGATGAGAAGCTTTATTTTTACTACGGCTTTACCACCAAGTACGTTAGGAGCAGTGCAAAAAGCAATTGAAATTGTAAAAGAAGATAACGAAAGAAGAGAGAACCTTATAGCAAACGGAGAATACTTCAGAACTAAATTAAGGGATGCTGGTTTTGATATTGGGAATAGTTCAACTCATATTGTACCGATTGTAGTCGGTTCAAATGAACATGCTTTACGATTTAGTAAAAGGTTGCAAGAGGCAGGGATTGCGGCCATTGCAATTCGTCCGCCAACTGTGCCGGTTCATAGTTCTCGAATTCGCTTTGCAGTTACATCGCAACATACAATAGCTGATTTAAAATGGGCTATTGACCGAATTATTCACATTGCGAAAGAAGAGGAGATTTTCGTATGAACGAGCTAAAGATTATTTTTATCCCCGGATGGGGAATGGAAGAGAATATTTGGGATTTAGTACTTCCGTATTTTAAAGGATATCCTGTTGAATGCATAGATTGGCGTAATGTGAAAGAACGAAGTGAATTTACAGAACGAATTATAGATGTAGCGCATAACGACAACGTAATTTTAGTTGGATGGTCACTAGGAGCGTTAACAGCAGTTGAAGCTTATAAAAAGATTGAGGCAAAAGGTATCGTATTAATTGGTGGGACCGCTAAATTTACAAATACGAGCGACTATAGTAATGGATGGAATGCTTTGCATGTAGAACGGCTGAAAAGGAATTTGGCGAGAAGGAAAGAAGATACGCTCAAGCGGTTTTATGAAAATATGTTTACGAAAGATGAGCTAAAAGAGAACAAAAACTTTGAGGACATTGTAGAACATTTTAAAGGTGATTCTATTCAGTCTTTACAACTAGGTTTGGATTATTTAATAGAAACAGATATGAGAGAAGAACTAAAAGAAATTAAAGTACCTATACTACTTATCCACGGAGAACAGGATGTAATATGCCCATTGTCTGCGGCACGTAGTATGACGGAGAATAGCAGCAGCGAGCTGAAAGTAGTAAGTGAAGCAGGGCATGCATTATGTGTAACGAATTTTGAATATTGCGCAAATGAGATAATTCAATTTGTAGAGGGGATACGACATGATCAACAAAACGTTACTACAAAAACGGTTTAATGGGGCAGCCGTATCTTACGATCGATATGCAAATGTACAAAAAAAGATGGCACATTCATTACTTTCAATCTTAAAGGAACGATATAGTGAAACGGCACCGATACGTATTTTAGAACTGGGGTGCGGGACGGGTTATGTAACAGAGCAATTATCAAAGTTATTTCCGAAAGCACATATTACAGCAGTTGATTTTGCTGAAAGTATGATTGCGATTGCGCAAACTAGACAAAATGTAAAAAATGTAACGTTTCACTGTGAAGATATTGAGCGATTACGATTAGAAGAATCATATGATGTCATTATTTCAAATGCTACATTTCAATGGTTAAATAATTTACAACAAGTGTTAAGAAATTTATTTCAACATTTGTCTATAGATGGGATATTACTCTTTTCAACGTTTGGACATGAAACATTTCAAGAATTGCATGCTTCGTTCCAACGTGCGAAAGAAGAAAGAAATATAAAAAATGAAACATCGATTGGTCAACGTTTTTATTCAAAAGATCAGTTGCTTCATATATGCAAGATAGAAACAGGGGAGGTGCATGTTTCTGAAACATGTTACATAGAGAGTTTTACAGAAGTTAAGGGGTTTCTGCATTCTATTCGAAAAGTAGGAGCAACTAATAGCAATGAAGGATCATATTGTCAAAGTCCCTCACTCTTTCGTGCGATGCTACGCATATACGAAAGAGACTTCACGGGAAATGAAGGGATAATGGCAACGTATCATGCTTTATTTATGCATATAACAAAAGAGGGGAAGAGATGAAATGAAACAAGTGCAAACAAAAAAGGATTGGAAAAAACTAGCATACGACGTAGTGGAAGAGAAGATGATTACGAAAGAAGATGCAATAGCGATATTAGAAGCTGATGATACAGAAGTTTTAGAAATTATGAATGCAGCTTACATTATTCGCCATCATCATTTTGGTAAGAAAGTAAAATTGAATATGATTATTAATACGAAATCTGGATTATGTCCTGAAGATTGTGGATATTGCTCACAGTCTATTATTTCAGAAGCACCGATTGATAAATATGCATGGTTAACGCAGGAGAAGATTGTAGAAGGGGCACATGAAGCAATACGCCGTAAAGCAGGTACATATTGTATTGTAGCGTCTGGTCGTCGTCCGACGGATAAAGAGGTAAATCACGTAATTGGAGCAGTTAAGGAAATTCGTGAAACGACAGACTTGAAGATTTGTTGTTGTTTAGGTTTCTTAAATGAAGATCAAGCAGGACGTTTAGCGGAAGCAGGCGTGCATCGTTATAACCACAACTTAAATACACATGCAAATAATTACGATAGTATTTGTTCAACTCATACGTACGATGATCGTGTTGATACAGTTCAAAAAGCAAAACAAGCTGGTATTTCACCATGCTCTGGAGCGATTTTTGGCATGGGAGAAACAATTGAAGAGCGTGCTGAAATTGCATTTGAATTACAACGTATAGATGCAGATTCTATCCCTTGTAATTTCCTTGTTGCTGTAAAGGGGACACCTCTTGAAGGGCAAAAAGAGTTAACACCAGTAGAATGTTTAAAAGTACTGGCAATGATGCGTTTTGTAAACCCAACAAAAGAAATTCGTATTTCAGGAGGACGTGAAATCAATTTACGTTCTGTACAGCCAATCGGTTTATTTGCAGCAAATTCTATTTTTGTCGGGGACTACTTAACGACAGCTGGACAAGAGCCGACTGCGGACTGGGGTATGATTGCAGATTTAGGATTTGAGATTGAAGAATGTGCATTATAGGATAGATGAAAAAGCAAACTTGTAAAAGGGTTTGCTTTTTTTGTAAATAAAATGTAATAAATAGTTGTAAACGCTTGATGCTATTGGTTTTTGAACGAAAAAAAGAATTTTTGTGGACGAATTTTCCAAGCCCTAGTTGTACATAGTAAATATGTAATTTATATTGGGTTGGAGGATTTTACATGTACAAATACATATTAGCGATTATGACTTGTTTAATTTTAATAAAAGCAATAAGTTCTGATCCAGTTAAGGCTGCTGAAAATCCTGAACAAAAAGAGATGCAACAAAGAATCGAACAACACTTTCGAACGAAAGCTGAACATTTTGGATTGAAAACGGAAGGAAAAGATTTAAAGGAAGTTAGAAAAGAAATTACTATTATAGAAGAAGCGAAAAAAAGAGAGAATGTATGGAGAACAGCACAAGCTCTTCATATAAAAACAGAAGGAAAAACGATGAATGAATTAATAAAAGATGTACAAAAAAAGGTAAAAAAATAAAAAGAGGCCGCAGCCTCTTTTTTTATGCCCATTGTTTTGATAAGTGAGCCATTTCAATTGCAGCAACAGCTGATTCATATCCTTTATTACCAGCTTTCGTACCTGCGCGTTCAATCGCTTGTTCAATTGTTTCTGTCGTTAATACGCCGAAAATAACTGGGATGTCCATTTGTAGTGATAATGACGCAACACCTTTTGCTAATTCATTACAAACGTAATCGTAGTGAGTTGTAGCACCTCGGATTACAGTACCTAATGTAATAACAGCATCATACTTTCCGCTACTAGCCATCTTTTTAGCGATTAAAGGAATCTCAAATGCACCAGGAACCCAAGCAACATCAATATCATTTTCTTCTACACCGTGACGCTTTAATCCGTCTAAAGCGCCGCCAAGTAACTTACTTGTAATAAATTCGTTAAAACGTCCAACAACAACTCCAACTTTTAATCCTGTACCAACTAAATGACCTTCGAATACCATAATAAATCTCTCCTTTAATTATAAGTTTAGTAAGTGTCCTAATTTGTTTACTTTCGTTTGTAAATACGATTTATTCTCTTCTTTTGCCGGCATTTGCAACGGTACACGCTCGACTACTTCTAAATCGTAACCTTGTAAGCCAGCAATTTTTCTTGGGTTATTCGTTAATAATCGTAAACTTTGTAAACCTAAATCTTTTAATATTTGAGCACCGATACCGTAATCACGAAGATCAGCAGGGAAGCCGAGTTTTTCATTTGCTTCTACAGTATCGAATCCTTCTTCTTGTAATTTATAAGCACGAAGCTTATTAAGAAGCCCAATGCCTCTTCCTTCTTGTCTCATATAAAGAAGAACACCTTTTCCTTCACGCTCAATTTGAGCAAGTGCTGCATGGAGTTGTGGTCCGCAATCGCAGCGATGTGAACCGAATACATCTCCTGTTAAGCATTCAGAATGAACACGTACAAGTACCGGTTCACCTGTTGAAATATCACCTTTTACAAGTGCGATATGTTCTTTCGTATCTAATGAGTTAGAATAGCCAATTGCGTGGAAAGTACCGAAATCTGTAGGTAATGTAATTTCCACTTCTCTCGTCACAAGTGTTTCATGATGGCGGCGGTAAGCAATTAAATCTTCTATTGTAATCATTTTTATATCAAATTGTTTTGCGCATTCTATTAAATCAGGTACACGTGCCATCGTGCCGTCCTCATTTATAATCTCGCAAATAACTCCAGCTGGTTCGGCACCGCATAGCTTTGCTAAATCAACAGCAGCTTCTGTATGACCTGCACGACGCAGGACACCGCCTTCTTTCGCAATTAATGGAAAGATATGTCCAGGTCGATTGAAATCAGTGCCTTTTGATGCAGGGTTTAACAATTCTTGTATCGTAGTTGCACGTTCGTGAGCGCTAATCCCTGTTGTTGTAGAAACATGGTCAATGCTCACTGTAAACGCAGTATGATGTGAATCTGTATTATGAGATACCATTGGTTCTAATTGTAGACGTTCTGCGTACCCTGCTGTAATCGGTACACAAACGAGACCACGGCCATGTGTAATCATAAAATTAATTGTTTCTGGTGTAATGTACTCTGCTAAAGCAATAAAATCGCCTTCATTTTCTCGGTTTTCATCATCACATACGATAACGACTTTACCTTGTTCTAAATCTTCTAGAGCTTCTTCAATACGATGAAACATTGTTCTTCCCCCTTATAGAAATCCGTTTTCTTGTAAAAAGCTTTCAGTCATTGAACCTACTCGTTTTGTAGGTTTAGTAATAAAGCGTTCGATATATTTACCAATCATGTCACACTCAATGTTTACGATATCTCCGGCATTTTTTTCTCCAATGACAGACTCGCTTACTGTGTGCGGGATGAGTGAAATCGTTATGGAAGATTCGTCTATATCAAATATCGTTAAACTCGTTCCATCAACAGCAATGGACCCTTTCTGCAAACAATAGTGCAGCAGTTCATCAGAAATTGCTATTTTGTAATAGACGGCATTGTAATGTTGTTTTTTATTTAAAATCGTTCCGATGCCATCAATATGTCCTGAAACGAAATGTCCACCGAATCGTCCGTTTGCAGCCATTGCTCGCTCTAAATTTACTTTAGAGTGCGGTTTAAGCATGCGAAGTGATGTCGACTGCATCGTTTCAGGCATTGCATCAACTGTAAATGAAGTAGTTGTAAAGCTTGTTACAGTTAAGCAAATACCGTTAACCGCGATACTATCACCTAAGTGAACATCTGATAAAATTTTCTTTGCATGAATCGTTAATTTCATCGCTTCTCCGCTTTGTTGCATGTTTGCTATCGTTCCTAATTCTTCTACAATTCCTGTAAACATTTCGTCACCTCGTTTCGGGCATTCGCAACGATTTTTATATCATCACCAATTTGTTTCATCTCTTGAATTTTCAAGGAAAGCGCATCTTGTAATTTTGAAAAACCATTTCCTCCAAATAAAGTAGGAGCATCTTTCCCACCAATTAATTTCGGGCTTATATAGGTTACAATTTCATTAAAATTATTTGTTTTTAAGAAACTTGCATGAATTGATTGGCCACCTTCAACGAATAGAGAAAGAATTTGTTTCTCTCCAAGAAAGGAAAGAAGGTCCTCGATTTCTATATACTTCGTTTCCATTTGGAATATAGCTATATTTTTAGATTCATAAGAAGATATCTTCGCTTTCTTTACATCCTTACCGACAATAATCCATGTCGGTGCTAAACCATCTGTTATAACATGAGAAGATGGTGGCGTTCGTAAATGGGTATCTAAAACAACGCGAATAGGATGTTTCCCACCATTTGGAATTCTTGTTGTTAAATGAGGATTATCAGCTATAACTGTATTCACTCCAACAAGAATTGCATCATGTGTATGGCGATATTGGTGAACATCAGCACGTGCTTCTTCACCTGTAATCCACTTACTTTCACCAGTTACAGTTGCTATTTTTCCATCTAAGCTCATTGCTGTTTTGATTGTTACAAAAGGGCGTTTCGTTTTCATGTAGTGAAAAAAGTAGCGATTTAATAAAAGCGCTTCTGCTTCAAGAATACCGGTAGTTACTTCAATTCTAGCTTCCTCTAATCTTCTTTTTCCGTTACCAGAAACGAGCGGATTACAATCGAGAGTAGCAATTACAACACGCTTAACTCCTTTTTCAATGAGCAATTCACAGCAAGGTGGTGTTTTTCCAAAGTGGCTACACGGTTCCAGTGTTACATAAACGGTAGCGTCTTTGGCGTTCTGACCAGCCATTTGAAGGGCATGAACTTCTGCGTGTTCTTCACCAGCTCGTAAATGAGCGCCCATACCAACGATGTTTCCATCTTTTACAACAACAGCACCAACCATAGGATTCGGACTTGTTTGTCCTGATGTCCCTTCTGCTAACTGCAGGGCAATCCTCATATATTCTTGATCTGTCATTTTCTTCACCTCTCCTAAAAAAATCAAAAAACCCCAAGGATTTAATATCCTTGGGGTTTGGGAGACGTGATTTCTAGAAATATAGTTTGAATACGAAAGCATAGGAAAGAAACCTAACGATAATTGATATTTCTGCATAAGGAAAAAACCTAGCAAAATATCGAATTTTTAAACGCTAGTTGTCTCTTTTTATTTCAGTATAAAAAATAAGTATAGAAAATTAAACATATATAAAGAATCAAAATGAATCTTTAAAAATATGCATACTGAAATAAAAGTGTATTCACTATATAAAAAACTAGAAACATATCCTTCTCCCATCCAGACTATACTGTCGGCCCTAGAGTTTCACTAGATCCACCGTTTTCGAGTTGAAAACGGGTCACGGACTTAGAAGTTTTCACTTCATCACCGCCGGTTGGGAATTTCACCCGACCCCGAAGGATGCTGTTTGCTCAAATTATAGCACAAAAAAAATAAAAGGCTAGTAAAAAATATTCGAATGTGAAGAATTGTGTGAAAATATATGCAGGCTGGAATGGAAATAAAAGTATTAGAAATGTTGTAAGGAGAAGGGATATAACGGAGTTGCTAAAAAGAAAAAACATGCACAAAAAAATGTGCATGTCACATGTAAAATTATTCTGCCTCTGGTGCTCTAACAACAGACTCGAATTTACCTTTATGCGAAGCGTCGCAATAAGGCATATTTTTTGATAAACCACAACGGCATAAAGAAAATGCCGGTTTTGCTGGGAATACATTCCCTTGTGAGTCGACTAATTCCACGTCCCCTGTAACGCGAAAAGAGCCATTATCATTTACTTTAATTTGTACTTTTGCCAACGTTATCCCTCCTTCCCAAACGCTTAATTTCATCATATAATCAAGGGAAGTGCTTGGCAATATAAAGTGAAACTTTAATTAGTGGGGAAGGCATCCCCCACTAATTATTAGTTGAACCAATCGGGCTTTTAGGGGCAGTTAATCTCCCACCTAACTTCTTTGTTTCAGCCGAATTTTGAGGTGAGAGTTTTACTGCCCGCAAATAGCGGGGAAAAAAGAGCACTTTGTTTGAGAAAGAAGAGAGTGTTATAATAGTTTTCATAACTGACTAGAGTAAGGTGACGAGAGATGGATAAACAATTACATACATTACGAAATATTGCAAATGAGCGCACGTGGGCATCATTTTTGAATGATAATCATCCATATAGTTTGTTACATTGGTCCATTGCAGGTGTAGGGCAAGAGGCAAAGGATGTTTGGTTACTTCAAGATGAAGTAACATTTCAAACGACAGAATTCCCAACGTTAGATGATGCAATGCAATGGATTTCTGAAAATATGGAACAAGTTACAGACGTTTTAGCGCAATAAAAAACAGGCTTATGCAAGCCTGTTTTTTGTTTCTTTCACATAGGTGTTTAAAAATTGATCGACGGCTGCTTCGTATTCTTCTTTATTTTCGTTATAAGAGCAAGCGTGTGCACCGTGTTCTGCAATATAAAGTTGTTTATTATTTTCTTTCGCTTCATATAACGCTTTTGTCATATCAGCTAAAATATAGTCGTCATCTTTACTATGAATAAAGAGAACGGGATTGTTAATATTTTTTATACAGTCGATTGGTGAAACTTCACGAATTGTATAACCGTCACGAACTTTCAAAAATGCGTTTGCTAAAGGTAATAAAGGCCATTTTGGTAAATGGAATTCAACCTTTAAACGGTGCTGTAATTGTCCGTGAAAATCAGAGAAAGGACAATCTGCAATATAGAAATCAGCACCATCTTCTAAAAGTCCTGCGTATTGAAGAAGTGTTGCAGCTCCCATAGATTCACCATGAATACCAAGTGTAATATTGGTGCCAAAACGGTTTTTTAGCCAGTCAACTACGGATTTTAAATCATGTTTTTCATAGTATCCATAGCTTGTTGTTTTTCCGCCAGTTTTACCATGACGACGATGATCGTAAATGAGGACGTTATATCCCCTTTTTAAGAATAAGTTTGCATATTTTACAGAGTTTATTTTATTTACAGTTACACCGTGGCAAAAAACCATAAACTTATTGGAGTGACCAGCAGGAATGTAATATCCGTGAAGGTCGTATCCGAATTGAGAAGGGATATGAATTTCTTCTTTATGAAGAGCATCAAAATCCTCTATACGAAAATGTTTTTTCGTTTCTCTTTCGAGTACTTCTTCCTCTGTTTTTTTCTTTAAGTACATCACTTTATTTGTAAAGAAAATCCCAAGGGCAGTTATTGCACCTAGTATAGTAAACAATGCTGCAAAAAAACGTTTCATACTTTACCTCATCCTCCAAATACCGTTACATGTGATACACTTATATTGTATCACAATGATATAAAAGGGGAGAAATAGGAAATGCTGCATATACAAAAAATTACGTCAGCGATGAAAGAAACAATCCGAATGTTCATGTGTGAGAACTGGGGAAGTTCATTGATGATTTCACGTGGTAAGGGACATCAGTTAGAAGAGTTGCCAGGTTTTGTTGCGCTCTTAGATGACAGAATAATCGGAATTGTAACGTATGAAGTGAGCGGAAATATGTGCGAAATTGTATCGCTGGATAGCTTTGAAGAAAGAAAAGGAATAGGGACGAAACTTGTGGATTGTGTATTACAAGTTGCAGAAGAAGAACGGTGCAGCCAGGTCTGGCTTATTACAACAAATGATAATATGAATGCGTTACGATTTTACCAAAAACGTAATTTTGTAATGACTAATTTATATGTGAATGCGGTAGAGGAGGCACGAAAAATAAAGAAAGAAATTCCACGTATTGGATATGATAATATCCCAATTTTACATGAAATTCAGTTGGAGTATCGTTTAGTGAAATGATGTAACAATTTTCAGAAATATAAGTCATTAATCTTGACGGTGAGTGTAATTTAGGTTACCGTAAAATTGTAATCTATTACCATATTAAGGGGTGACGATGTGGCAACTATACGTGATGTTGCAAAATTGGCAGGTGTTTCAGTCGCAACCGTTTCACGAGTTATTAATGAAAAAGGATACGTTCATGAGGACACAGTAAAACAAGTAAAGGAAGCAATTGAAGAATTACGTTATAGGCCAAACAGTGCAGCGAAGCCACTATTTAAAGAGAATTCAACGATAATTGCATTACTTGTAGATAATTTAAGTAATCCATCAAACATCACTTTGCTACATTGTATTGAGGAAATAGCATATAAAGAAGGCTATCAAATCATTATTTGTAATATAGAGAATAAAGATAGATACATACATATGCTGAAGCAAAATAATATTGCAGGTGTTATTTTGACAAGAGCAGTTTTTAAAAGTATAGGAGAAATTCCATTTCCGTTTGTTGTGATTGATGAGCAACAATCACATGGAAATTATTATGAAAGTGGACAGAGAGCTGTTTCTTTATTAAAAGAGAAAGGGTGTCACTTTCTTGCATATTTCGGTGGGGGAGAAGAAAGTGAAGAAATGGAAAATCATATAGCAGGGTTTTTAGACGCTGTTTGGGATGAAGGAATCTCTTATCGAGAAGAATGTGTACAAGGGTATACAAATAAACAATTTATTACATTATTGCAAAACAATCCGTATATAGATGGAATTGTAGCCTCAAGTGATCAGATTGCTATTGAGTTAATTCGGTCAGCGAGATTTCTAAATATACATATACCAAATAAATTAAAAATTGTTGGACCGAATGGGAGCATAGAGTGTGAATGGATAGGTTCATCACTATCGACAATTGAAAGCAGTGTCAAAGATAACGGAAAAGTAGCTTTTCAACAATTAAAAGGAAAAATAAAAAAGTAAAAGGTGCGTTTTATACGCACCTTTTTATAATGTAATTGCGGCAATAAAGCCAAATATAAGTAACGGTATATTGTAATGTAGAAAAGTGGGTACACATGTATCCCATATATGATGGTGCTGACTATCAGCATTTAAACCGGATGTTGGTCCAAGGGTACTATCCGATGCTGGAGATCCTGCGTCACCTAGCGCTCCGGCTGTACCGATAATTGCAATTGTGGCCATTGGACTAAATCCAAGCTGAATGCAAAGAGGTACAAAAATGGTTGTTAAGATAGGGATGGTTGAAAAGGATGAACCAATTCCCATCGTGACGAGAAGTCCAATAACGAGCATAAGAAATGCAGCGAGTGGTTTGTTATTTCCGATTATATGTGCACTCGTTTGCACCAGAGATTCAACATGTCCTGTTTTTCGAAGAACAGCGCCGAATCCAGCGGCAGCGATCATAACAAAGCCAATAAAGGACATCATACGCATTCCGCTTGTTAATATCGCATCTGCTTCTTTAAGTGGTAGACTGCCACTAACTGATAAGACGATAATACCTGCTAAAGCACCGAAAATCATTGATTCTGTAGTTAATTGAACAGTTAATGTAGCAATGATAGATAATAACCCGAAAGTAATGCTACGTTTTGTATAGGGAACGATTTCATTTTCGGTAGTATGAATTTGTTCTGTTTCATACGTACGAGGTTTTCGGTACGTAATGAATACCGCTACACATAATCCAATAATCATACCGATTGCTGGAATAGTCATTGCTTTTGGAATAAGTGTGACATCGAATGTAAGGCCGCTTTGCGCAGCGTTGGTTTGTAATACGTCATGATAAATTTTTCCGAACCCTGCAGGGATCCACATATAAGGAGTAATCAATCCAAATGTAATAATACATGTGACAAGTCTGCGATCCACTTTCAGCTCATTTAATACTTTTAAAAGTGCTGGAATTAAGATGGGGATGAAAGCAATGTGAACAGGAATCACATTTTGTGAGAAACAAGCCATCGTTAAAATAATGAATAAAATAAGTATTTTAGAATAAATTTGTTTTTTCGTGTCTTGTTCATTGCCAATCCATTTTAATGCAGTTTGAATCATAGCATCTGGAAGTCCTGTTTTGGAAAGGGAAATAGCGAAACCACCAAGCATTGCATAACTTAAAGCGATTGGAGCACTGTTTCCAAGACCAGTTGTAAAAGTGTTAATTGTTTCTGAGATACCGAGTCCGCCGATAATTCCGCCTGTTAAAGCTCCAACAATGATGGCGACAATGACCTGGACACGTAACAAACTAAGCAATAGCATAATTGCTACTGCGACGAGTACAGCGTTCATAATAAATGTAATCTCCCTAAATTTTTATTCTGTTAAGACAAGTAAATATGAAACATTTTGCTATGTTTATACATACTTGCGACATATTATTATAAAATGTTTTCTATGAAATGTAAAAGAGCCTTTTGTTACTAATGCTGAAAAGCTAGCTCTTGTTTAATTGATTGCAAAGAATTGGCGAATAATTCTGGTTCTTCTAAATCAGGAGAATGTGCTGAATTTGGGAACCAGATCATCTTTTTTATAGGCGCTTCAATAATATCGCAATATTCCTGAACGAGTGCATAAGGAGTTTGATAATCATAGCGACCAGAACAAAAATAAACTGGAATAGATAAACTTGAGATAGAAGAAAAGAAATCGATTGTCAGCATTTCTTCCCATAAAACGCCAGATTTTAAATTTCCTGCGAGAAACTTGAACCAATCTAATAGCGTATACTCAGGAGAAAAGAAACCTTTTCGTATGAAAGAGAAGGAAGATCCGTTTTGGATTGCGCCTCCAAATGTGCCAAGCCACTTTCTTTGAATAATGAGACGTCTCGTATCTAAAAATGGTGGTTTGCCTAATTTTAAAAGGGAAGCTAATGCTTTTTTATGATCATGTTTTTTGGCAGAATGAATTAAATGTTGATATAGCAATTCTTCATTTTGTTTCATATGTACAATTTGCCCAATACCGATGTAAGCCTGGATATACTTTGGATATTGATGTGCTATGTTAAGCCCAATAATACTTCCCCAAGAATGACCAGCGAGAAATAGTTTTTGTTTGTTGAACCTTTTAAGTACATATTGAATCACTTCTTTTGCATCGGAAACGAATTGTTCGATTGTGAAATTTGCTCCGAAATCTTTCATTGAAAAGGATTTACCAGCCCCGCGCTGATCCCAATTAATAACAATAAATTGCTTCTCTAATTCTTTTTGAAAATGGCGAATAAATCCGATTTGTGCCATCCCAGGTCCGCCGTGACAGCATAATAAAATAGGCTGCTCTACGTTTTGCCCACGCATAAGGAGAGTTTGTTTTCGATTATTAATCATAACGCTTTCTATCGTAGCGATACTATTAGGAATGAGTTGTTTGTTTTCGTTATAGAACTGAGGGGTGTAGCTACGAAAAAGCATATTGAAAACCTCCTTTTGTGAAATCGTATGAATCGCACAGGCTATTCATTTTGCATATACTGTTAGAAAATCATTGTAACATACCATACTAGTGTCATTTCAACACGGGAGGAGGGAAATTGTGACGATTGGAGAAATTATAGATGGTTTAAATAGACGGGAATCCATCGCTATTATAGCAAAGCGTCTTGAAATAAGCCCGTATACATTATCGAAGAAATTAAGATTGATTGGATATGAATATGATGGAGAGCAGAAGAAACGTATTTTTGTAGGAGATGGAGAAGAACCACGTCACTTACAACTCCAAGAAGCGACCGCCCTTCAATATGAGAAAACAGATTATCAATTATTAATTTATGAGCAATTACAAAGCATTTATGAGTTATTAAGAAAAAGAGAAGAAGTAATTGCACCAATTGTGAGTAAAAGTACAGAGAAAAAGAGACGAACCTTTTCTATTAATACAGAAATATTAGCAAGATTGGACCTTATATCAGAATCGAAAGGAATTCAAAAATCTAAACTTGTAGAAGAAGCGTTGCAACAATTTTTACAGCAATATGAAGTTGACAAAGCATCACATTTTGATAACTAAAGAAAAGGATACTATGTTCATTGGAAGAACGAGTATCCTTTTTATGATGTATATTACGTATAAAATAGAGGATCAGTACAAATCCTTTATGGTGTGAAAAATGAAATTTATTATTAGAGAAACACTTAATTTACTTTTTGAATTCTTCCATCAATAACTGGCTGAATGGGTTCTTTTAATTGTTTTACGTAATCGACTAACGCTTCAAAGTCGTTTGGACCAGTTTCTGCATTTTTACCATTTTTAAATGATACAAATCCGTCACCGCCAGAAGCTAAGAAGGCATTTGCAACTACGCTATACGTTGTAGATGGAGATAATTCTTCTCCGTTTGTTAAACGTATATTTGTAACTTTTTCACCGTTTGGTTTATTTGCATCCCACGTATATTGAATACCTGAAATTTGAAGCATTCTTGTTGTTCCTTTTTGCCATTGCTGATTTAAAATATCGCCAATGTCTTGACCTGTTAAATCTACTTTAATCAATTGATTTCCAAAAGGTTGAATGCCGTATAACTCACCCCACGTAATATCACCAGCATCTAAGTCATTACGAATGCCACCAGGATTCATGAGGGCGATTTGGGTTTGCATCGTTTGACGCTGAGCATCGGCAACTAAATTTCCAAGAGTGGATTCACCAGCATCATTTTGTTTACGGTCGATAGGTGCTGTAGATTTTCCGACTACTTCATTTACAAGTGGTGCGATTTTTTCTTTATATTGATCTAGTTTTTTCTTTACTTGTTTATCAGGTTCTACACCTTCATGATACGTTGTAACAACTTCAGCTTTTTTCTTTACAATATCCTTTGTTTTACGATCAATTGTTACATCCACGTCTGAGAAAGCCGTTCCGTATGAATTTGC
Organism: Bacillus sp. SRB3LM; assembly: GCF_015712745.1. NCBI lineage: Bacteria > Bacillati > Bacillota > Bacilli > Caryophanales > Bacillaceae > Bacillus > Bacillus sp. SRB3LM. The sequence goes on along the minus strand of NZ_VWVQ01000017.1, from coordinate 254,570 downwards.
TTGGACAATTAGTTTATTATTTACTGTACCATTTACATACGTATGACTATGTCCACCGAAAATAACATCAACTTCTGAGTCTGTTTCATTTGCAATTCGAGTAAGATCGCCATTTGTTATCCCAGACTCATCGGTTGTTCCACCGACATGAGCAAGAAGGACGATAGATTTAACGCCGAGGCGTTTTAATTGTTGTGTTGATTTATTAATTGCTTCTACTTCATCAGTAATTTGTACATTTTTAAGCATCGTAGGCATAACGACATTTGGTGTATCAGTTGTAACAACCCCAATGAATCCTACAGGAACACCATCTACCATTTTTATAGTAAATGGTGGTAAAAATAAGCGGCCAGTTGATTTGTTATAGAAGTTAGCAGCTACATAGGGGAAGTTAGCACCTTTGAAATTCCCTGTTTTTTCATGATATCCACCGTAAATGAGGCGTTTCATTTCATCAATGCCTTCATCAAATTCATGGTTCCCGATTGTACCGACATCAAATTTTAAGTCATTTAAAAATTCAATCGTCGGTTCATCTTGTAATAATGCTGAAACTGGTGGACTAGCTCCGACGATATCACCAGCATGTACGAGAAGTGTATTAGGGTTTTGTTTTTTATGTTCTTTTAAATAAGTAGCTAAGTAATCAGCGCCACCAGCTTCTTTATTATTGATTTTTTTAACAGTATCTAGTTGTCCATGGAGATCATTAATACCAAGCATTTGTACGTCTATGTAGCGGTTTTGTTCAGCTGGATTCTGAGATGGGGGAGCGGCGAATACGGTTGAAAAAGTAATGGTGCTTAAAACGGCAACAGCAGGAATGATTTTTTTCCACATAATATAATTCTCCTTTTTTTATAATCTGACATCATACGACATAATTTTAATAGATTCATAGGAGTATATCTATATAAAAATTTAGTTTTTTCAAAAAATTAACATATTTACAAAAAGTGAATAATAGAGTAACGTCCCTTTTTTGTTGTCGATTTCATGGTGTATCTACTATAATGGAGAAAAAAGTAAAAGGTGAGCAGCATGAAGAAAAAGAAACAAAGACAAATGCAAAGACAATCGCAAGTGAATCAACCAAAGAAAGAATCTCTTACATTAGGTGATCAATTAAACGATTCACTTATGCAGCAATTAAAGAGTAAGAAGAAAGAATTGCAAGTGAGAGAAGAGAAAAAAGAGGCAGCAGAACTGGAAAGAAAGCGTCAAGAACAAAAAGAACGTGAAAAGAATAAATCATTTGAAGAACTGTTAAGTGAAAGTAACCTTACTTGGAAAGACTTTAAATAATAACGAAAATGATCAGTGAAATAACGCTGATCATTTTTTTGACGAGCTTGTAAGAAAAGGGGAGTTAGAATGAGAAAAATTGTAGTTGTTCCGCATGAAAATCATTGGGGTGAAAAGTTTCAAATAGAGGCTGAAAGATTAAAATCTGCGATGCCAGAAACAGTGAAAATTCATCATATTGGAAGTACGTCAGTGCCAGGACTGGCAGCTAAACCAATTATAGATATGATTATGGAAGTAGAGAGTATCGATAGAGTAGATAGGTGGAATGAACGATTTATAGAGCTTGGTTACATCGTAAAAGGGGAAAATGGTATTCCAAGACGCCGGTATTTTATTCATGGAACTGAAGAAAAACGCTCGTATCATTTACACGTGTTTGAAAAAGGAAATCCAGAGATAGTAAGGCATTTAGCATTTCGTGATTATATGATGGCTCATTGTGAAGAAGCTGAGGCATATGCAACTTTAAAGAAAGAATTAGCTGAAAAGTATACATATGATGGTGCGTTATATTCAGAAGGGAAAACTGAGTTTGTACGTAATGTTGATGAAAAAGCGAAGAAATGGATAGAAAATAACGTGAATGAATGAGTTCGCATTATTTTTGAATATGTATAAATTTATTATGTAAACTGTACATATGTTTTGACTTTTTGGTTGAATCTTGTTCAAATAAAGTGGTGGCTTATAAAAAATGTAATAATGAAAGGGAGACGACTGTGCACATTCCAACAACTACACTTCATAATGGCGTAAAAATGCCGATGATTGGTTTAGGCGTTTATAAAGCGAAAGAAGGCGACGAAGTAAAACAAGCAGTAAAAACAGCGTTAGAAGTTGGATACCGTTCGATTGATACAGCAACTGTATATGAAAATGAAAGCGGTGTCGGAGAAGCGGTTCGTGAATCAGGAATTCCGAGAGAAGACATCTTTATTACAACAAAAGTTTGGAACGACGATCAAGGATACGAGGAAACACTTGAGGCGTTTGAAAAGAGTTTGAAAAAATTACAAATGGACTATGTAGATTTATATTTAATACATTGGCCGGTAAGAGGGAAGTATGTTGATACGTACCGAGCTTTGGAGAAATTGTATGAAGAAGGTAAAGTGCGCGCGATTGGTGTTTCGAATTTCCATAAACAACATTTAGAACTGCTATTACCTAATTGCAAAATAAAGCCGATGGTAAACCAAGTGGAACTTCATCCGATGTTGACGCAATTTGAGTTGCGTAATTTCTGTCAAGGTGAGCAAATTCAAATGGAAGCATGGAGTCCATTAATGAGAGGCGGAGAAGTATTTCAGCACCCGATTATTCAGGCCATTGCTACTAAATATGAAAAAACACCTGCGCAAGTTATATTAAGGTGGGATATTCAAAGCGGGATTGTGACCATTCCTAAATCTGTTACACCATCTCGCATTCAGGAGAATTTTTCTATCTTTGACTTTTCACTAACGGAAGAAGAGATGACTCAAATTAATACGTTAAATCGTAATTTACATGTAGGAACGAATCCTGATAAATATGATACGTTATAAAAAGACGCTACCATACTGGTAGCGTCTTTTTAACGATGTAAAGCGTAGGTATCACATTTAGCGATTTGCTGAAGCTGTATATATTCTTCTGTTGTTAACTGTGTTTGTTTACTAGCCTGTACATTTTCTTGTAATTGTTGAATAGAGCTTGCACCAGGTATAACAGCTGCAACAGTCTTATTATGTAAGCAATATTGAATAGCTGTTCCTGTTAAAGAGCGCTCTCCAATCGTTTCTTTTACACTCGCTAGAGTTGTATGTAATTCATCGTAAGAATAAGAGAGATAATCCTTTTCCTTTACTCTTTCTATTTTTCTTGCATTGTTGTCAGTTAAAATTCCTTTTGCAAGTGGCCCGCGGGCAATGACGCTAATTTGGTGTTCATTCAGAAGGGGGAACCATTCTTCTGGACGACGATTTAAAAGGCTATATTCCATTAGTACACTAACGATATTTGAACGTTGTGCATATTCACGGATGACATTTGGACGTATAGAAGAAATACCGTAATGGCGAACGATACCTTCTTTTTTTAATTCTTCAAAGGCTTCAATTGTTTCATCTATAGGATCTTCAATCGTTCCGCCGTGAAGTTGATAAAGATCAATATAATCAGTTTGAAGTCTACGTAAACTTTCTTTCACTTCAGCCTTTATGTAATTCTTAGAAGGATCCCAGGACCAGCCGTTTTTTTCTTCTGTCCATCGATTTCCAACCTTTGTTGTAAGAACAATTTGGTTTCGTTTTCCTTTTAATGCTTTTCCAACAAATTCTTCGTTTAATCCGTAATCATATAAATCTGCTGTATCAAAAAAATTGATTCCTAAATCGATTGCTCCATCGATAATACGCAGGGCTTCTGTTTCAGATGTACCGAGAGACATACAGCCAAGTCCCATTTCTGTCACAAATAAATCTGAGTTTCCTAATTGACGTTTTTTCATAGGTCAACCTCCTTACCTTTATTGTACGAAAGGGAAAAGAGGTTGACAAACGTTTACTTTTTATTTGCTGTAATCCACTCTTGTACAGTTGTATACTCTTTGCCATATTGTTTTAGCTTATGGCGAATTTGCCATGCTTTTCCGACTAAAGTGACGCGATTTGGTAAAATATAAACTTTCATTTCTATCACGCTCCTTTCAATGTGGTAAAATGTATGAGGAAAGAATAGGAAATAGAACAGGGAGATGAAGTAGTATGAGTAATCTTGCAGAGAGAACAGTAAAAACTGAGCCAATTTTTGATGGTAGAGTTATAAAAGTTCGTGTTGATGATGTAGTATTACCAAATGGAGCAATGAGTAAACGTGAAATTGTAAATCACCCTGGTGCAGTTGCTATTATTGCTATTACTGATGAGGGGAAAATGGTACTTGTTGAGCAGTATCGTAAAGCGCTTGAAAAGGCGATTATAGAAATTCCAGCCGGCAAGTTAGAACCCGGTGAAAAACCTGAGGTGACAGCAGTTCGTGAATTAGAAGAGGAAACAGGATATGTATGTGAAAATATGGAGCTCATTACTTCTTTCTATACATCTCCAGGATTCGCAGATGAAATTTTATATGTATATAAAGCGACAGGTTTGACAAAAAAAGAAAATAAAGCTGAGTTAGATGAAGATGAGTTTGTGGAATTAATGGAAGTATCGTTAGAAGAAGCGATTACTCTTATGAAAGATCTTCGTATTCATGATGCGAAGACGATGTTTGCAGTACAATATTTACAACTACAAAGATAAACACTCGCCAAAGGCGAGTGTTTTTTAATTGATTTTTGCATATACACGTGCATCACGTAAGCTACCATCTGGTGCTAGGAAATCATTTTCCATTGTACCTTCTAGAATGAATTCTAGACGTTCTGCTAAGCTACATGCATTTATATTTGTTGCATCAGTACGAATTTCAATTCTTCTAGCGCCTAGTTTATCAAAGGCGAACTGAATCGCACCTTTAACAGCTTCGGTCATATAGCCTTGTTTTGTATAGGCACTATGTAGCCAGAAGTGAAGTGAAAACTTTGGAATATCCCAGTTTTCAGGCTTTAGTGTAATTGCTCCGATGAATGTACCAGATACTTTATCATATAAGTGAAAATCAAGTGTTTCACGAAGTAAAAACTGTCCGTGAGCTTCGCGAACAATTTCTTCAGCACTCTCTTCTGTTTCAGCGTTAATTGGTATCCACGGTACTAAGTCTTCTAGAGAAGCTTGGATTGCTTCATATACTTCGGCACCATCACCTGGAAATGGTTTACGAACTTGCAAGCGTTCAGTTTGAAATAATGTTGGAAAATCTAATAATAATGGTTTCAAGAGAAATCCCTCCTATTCTCTACTTTTTAGTTTAGCAAAGTAGAGCGGAATTTCAATGCTAATTCGTCATACTTTTTTCTTTCTTTCATACATTTTTAATAAGAGCGTGAACGGAGGGAAGAAAAATGTGGCGAAAAAATTGGCAAGACCGTGTAATGTCTCACATACAGGAAAACTCTTCATTATATATATTTAACGCTGTTTTATTATTGATGGGAGTAATATTCGGAGCCATTCTTGTGAATAGTTTACAAATCAATCAAAAACAAGATTTATCATTTTATTTACAACGTTTTTTTGGACAAGTCTCTAAAGGAGAATTTGCCATTGCGGGCGAAATGTTTCGAGAAAGTTACTTTTCGCAATTAAAATACATCGGATTTATTTGGATTTTAGGAATTTCAATTATTGGATTACCACTTATTTTTATTTTATTATTTGTAAAAGGAGTTGTCGTCGGATTTACAGTTGGTTTTTTAGTAAGTCAGCATGGATGGAATGGACTATTATTAGCATTTGTATCTGTTTTGCCACAAAATTTAATTATCATTCCAGTCTTTCTCGTTATGACAACCATTGCTGCAAGTTTTTCTTTACGGATGATTAGGCATCAATTTATTAGAAAAATAACCGAACCACTATTACCATTATTAATCCGTTATACATGCTTCTTTCTCGTAATTGGAGTGGTGTTAGCACTTGCTTCTAGTGTGGAGGCTTACGCATCACCAGTTTTAATGAAAGAAGTCGTTGAGGCTATTAATAAAAAATAAATACTTTTTGAGAATAATTATCAATTTGTTTTTATTGTTTTTTCTTTTGACAGAAGCCCTTCTTCTGATATAATGGTGTAAGAGTGGCGAGGAGGGAGTAGTACCGAATGGAAGAAAGAATTGAACGAATTAAGAAGCAATTACATGCAGCGAGCTACAAATTAACACCGCAACGTGAAGCAACAGTTCGTGTGCTGCTAGAAAATGAAGAAGATCATTTAAGCGCAGAAGATGTTTACCTCCTTGTAAAAGAAAAGTCGCCAGAGATCGGATTAGCAACCGTCTATCGAACTTTAGAACTATTATCTGAGTTAAAAGTTGTCGATAAGATTAACTTCGGAGACGGTGTTTCACGCTATGACTTACGCCAAGAAGGTGCGCAGCGTTTCCACCATCATTTGATTTGTACACAATGTGGTGCTGTACAAGAAATACAAGAAGATTTACTTGGTGAAGTGGAAAGGAAAGTAGAACGAGACTGGAGCTTTAAGGTGAAAGATCATCGTTTAACATTCCATGGGATTTGTAAAAATTGTCAAGAAAATGAAACGGATGAAAAATAACCTTTTCCTATTTATCTAGGAAGAGGTTTTTTATTTGAATAAGGTATAAATAGGTGAAAGCTTGGCATATGTTGTAATAACTTATATTTTGGAGGAATTTACAATGCGCCGAGCTTTAAAATTAACTTTTGATGGAATAAAAGTATTTTTATTATTTACAAGTTGTACGATTTTGTTTTATTTCGCTATACTATGGATAAATGAAGAATATGAAAGCTATCATCGTTATGAAAAACCTAAAGAAGAGACTGTAGAAAAAGTATCAGGGAATGAAGAACCGGCAAAGGATGCTTTCGTAAATAGAATGATGTTTTTCTATGAAAATGGGGAGTAGTGTAGAGTGGAAGATCAATTAAAAGATTTTATTCATTATATGGTTGTCGAAAAAGGATTAGCAAAGAATACAGTAGTATCTTATGAACGGGATTTAAAAAGCTACGTAAAGTATTTGCAAAATGTGGAACAGACGAAAACTTTTCATGAAGTGACCCGTTTACACATTGTTAACTTTTTGCAGTATTTAAAAGAGAACGGAAAATCTTCGAAAACATTGGCGCGTCATATCGCATCAATTCGTTCGTTCCACCAATTTTTACTGCGTGAACGAGCGGTAGAACACGACCCATCCGTACATATTGAAACGCCACAAGGGGAACGGAAATTACCAAAAGTATTATCAGTTGATGAAGTAGAGGCGTTACTTCAAACACCAAAAATGACAAGTGCTTTTGGGATTCGTGATAAGGCGATGCTAGAGTTACTGTATGCGACAGGACTTCGTGTTTCAGAATTGATTGCACTCAATTTAGAAGATGTACATTTAACGATGGGATTTGTTCGTTGCATAGGGAAAGGGAATAAAGAAAGAATTATTCCACTAGGAAGTTTAGCAACGGAAGCGATTCAAAAGTATATTGAAAAAGGAAGAAGAGAATTAATGGGGAAAAAAGTAGTAGATGCACTCTTTTTAAACCATCATGGTAATCGATTATCAAGACAAGGATTTTGGAAAATATTAAAACGATTAGCGAAAGAAGCAAATATTGAAAAAGAGCTTACACCTCATACGTTGCGTCACTCGTTTGCTACGCACTTATTAGAAAATGGAGCAGATTTACGTGCTGTACAAGAAATGCTTGGACATGCAGATATTTCAACGACTCAAATCTATACGCACGTTTCAAAAACTAGATTAAAAGATGTATATAAACAGTTTCATCCGAGAGCATAGTTACTATGCTCTTTTTTTATAGATTAAGAGGGGAAGACTGTTTCACAGAAACTTCACAAACATTTCGTATATTGTTTTCAGCAGAAGACTGGAATATTACAATGTATTTCCTCTATACTAAATAAAGTATAAAGGAGGAAATGATGATGAAAAAACTGATTATGACTTTATTTATCGCGATGCTAGCATTGGCTGGCTGTAATACAAACAAAGAAGAGCCGAAAAAAGAACAGAAACTTGAAGCTGTAAAAGTAGCAGTCCAAACAAATCCGAAAGAAATTAAACCAGGTGAAAAAACAGAAGTACAAGCACTTGTTACACAAGGAAAAGAAAAAGTAACGGATGCTGATGATGTAAAGTTTGAAATTTGGAAAGATGGCGACGAAAAACACGAGATGTTAGATGGTAAGCATAAAGGGAAAGGTGTTTATGCAGTCGAGAAAACATTCGAAACGGATGGAGTATACCATATTATCGCTCACACAAATGCACGTGAAATGCACGTTATGCCAGAAGTAAAAGTTGCTGTAGGAAATGCGAAAGTAGAAGATGCGAAAAAAGAAAATAGTGATCACAGTGCAGGACATGGAGATCATAAAAGTGACACAATGATCCATCTTATGGCTGGAGACATAAAGGCAAATGCTGAATCTACAATGAAAGTACATTTGAAGCAAAAAGAAGAAGCATTAACTGGTGCTGAAGTACAACTAGAGATTTGGAAAGATGGTGTTGAAAAACACGAATTTATTCCAGCGAAAGAAGGGAATAAAGGAGAGTATGAAACGAAACATACTTTCAAAGAGAACGGTGCTTACAAAGTGAAAGTACATGTAAGAAAAGGCGAATTGCATGAACATAAAGAAGAAACGGTAGAAGTAAAATAAAAAGTAGCTCTTTAGAGCTACTTTTTATTTTTAATATGAAGAAATAAATCATAAAAAAATTAGCACTTCGTTGCAGAATGGATTACAATAGAAGTGTGAAGAAAATGAGAAATTCTACGAAAATGTATTAAAAAGAAAGCGTAAACATGTTATGATATCAGTATCAGATGTCTGACATCTGACTTAGAAAAAACTAGAAATGTTTTTGAATCGTTTCAAGTAAACGAAATAGGTTAGAAAATGATTTAAAGAAGTACTGTTTGACAATGAGAATTCTTTTGGATAACAGTTTCACTTTATAGCGTTTTGAACATACTACAAGAAGTAGAACTGAACTTATAGGAGGTCGCAGTTATGAATAAATATAAACGTATATTCCTAGTCGTAATGGACTCTGTGGGAATCGGTGAAGCACCAGATGCTGAGCAATTTGGTGATCTAGGATCTGACACAATTGGTCACATTGCTGAACATATGAATGGGTTACAAATGCCTAACATGGTGAAATTAGGTCTTGGTAACATTCGAGAAATGAAAGGTATCTCTAAAGTAGAGAAACCACTTGGATATTACACAAAAATGCAAGAGAAATCTACTGGTAAAGATACAATGACAGGTCACTGGGAAATCATGGGCCTTTACATTGATACACCATTCCAAGTGTTCCCGGAAGGATTCCCGAAAGAATTACTTGATGAATTAGAAGAAAAAACAGGCCGTAAAATTATCGGTAATAAGCCAGCTTCTGGAACTGAGATTCTTGATGAACTTGGTCAAGAGCAAATGGAAACAGGCTCTTTAATCGTTTATACTTCTGCTGATAGCGTATTGCAAATTGCAGCACACGAAGAAGTAGTGCCACTTGATGAGTTATATAAAATCTGTAAAATTGCACGTGAATTAACATTAGATGAGAAATACATGGTAGGTCGTGTTATTGCTCGTCCATTCGTTGGTGAACCTGGAAACTTTACACGTACACCAAACCGTCATGACTATGCATTAAAACCATTCGGCCGTACAGTAATGAATGAATTAAAAGATAGTGACTACGATGTAATTGCTATCGGTAAAATCTCTGATATCTATGATGGTGAAGGGGTAACTGAATCACTTCGTACGAAGTCTAACATGGATGGAATGGATAAGCTTGTAGATACATTAAATATGGACTTTACAGGTCTTAGCTTCTTAAACTTAGTTGACTTTGATGCATTATTCGGCCACCGCCGTGATCCACAAGGATACGGAGAAGCTCTGCAAGAATATGATGCACGTCTTCCAGAAGTATTCGCAAAACTAAAAGAAGATGATCTATTATTAATTACAGCAGACCACGGTAATGATCCAATTCACCCTGGTACTGACCATACACGTGAATATGTACCATTATTAGCATATAGCCCAAGCATGAAAGAAGGCGGACAAGAGTTACCACTTCGTCAAACATTTGCTGATATTGGTGCAACAGTAGCAGAAAACTTCGGTGTGAAAATGCCAGAATACGGAACAAGCTTCTTAAACGAGCTAAAGAAATAGGGGGATAAACAAATGAATCGTGAACTTATTACAAAATCAGCTTCATACTTAAAAGAGAAATTTCAAGAGACACCACAAGTAGGACTAATCCTTGGGTCAGGACTAGGTGTATTAGCAGACGAAATTGAGAACGCAGTAACAGTACCTTACAGTGAAATCCCTGAATTCCCAGTATCAACTGTAGAAGGCCATGCAGGTCAACTAGTATTTGGTACACTTCAAGGTGTAACAGTAGTAGCAATGCAAGGACGTTTCCACTTCTATGAAGGATACGACATGCAAAAAGTAACATTCCCAGTTCGTGTTATGAAAGAACTAGGTGTAGAAACAGTAGTTGTAACAAACGCAGCTGGTGGTGTAAATACATCATTTGAGCCAGGCGATCTTATGTTAATTTCAGATCACATTAACTTCATGGGTACGAATCCATTAATCGGACCAAATGATTCTGAAATGGGCGTACGTTTCCCTGATATGTCTACATCATATACAGTAGAACTTCGCGAAATGGCGAAACAAGTTGCAGCAGACTTAAATATTAAAGTACAAGAAGGTGTATACGTAGGAATGACAGGTCCTGTATATGAAACACCTGCTGAAATTCGTATGCTTCGTACACTTGGCGGAGATGCAGTTGGTATGTCAACAGTACCTGAAGTAATTGTAGCGCGTCATGCTGGTATGAAAGTATTAGGTATTTCTTGTATTTCAAATATGGCAGCTGGTATTTTAGATCAACCACTTCACCACGATGAAGTAATTGAAACGACAGAACGTGTTAAAGCTAACTTCTTAGCATTAGTAAAAGCAATCGTAAAACAAATGAAGGGGTGACTTCACAATGAGAATGGTGGACCTAATTGCAAAAAAACGTGACGGACATGCATTAACGACAGAAGAAATTAACTTTATTGTTGAAGGATATACGAATGGTAATATTCCTGATTATCAAGTAAGTTCACTTGCAATGGCAATTTTCTTCCAAGATATGAACGATCAAGAGCGTGCGGATTTAACGATGGCAATGGTAAATAGCGGTGATACAATCGACTTATCAGCTATTGAAGGTGTAAAAGTAGATAAGCATTCAACAGGTGGTGTTGGTGATACAACGACACTTGTATTAGGTCCATTAGTAGCTGCTTTAGATGTACCAGTAGCGAAAATGTCTGGACGCGGCTTAGGACATACTGGTGGTACAATTGATAAATTAGAAGCAGTTCCAGGATTCCATGTGGAAATTGAAAACGATGAATTCATGCGTCTTGTAAATGAAAATAAAATCGCTGTTATCGGCCAAAGTGGTAACTTAACACCTGCTGATAAAAAGCTATATGCACTTCGTGATGTAACAGCAACAGTAAACTCAATTCCGCTTATTGCAAGTTCGATTATGAGTAAAAAAATTGCTGCTGGTGCAGATGCAATTGTTCTTGATGTAAAAACTGGGGCAGGTGCATTTATGAAAACGGATGAAGATGCAAAACGTTTAGCAGAAGCAATGGTACGCATCGGTAATAACGTTGGTCGTAATACGATGGCAGTTATTTCTGATATGAGTCAACCACTCGGTGAAGCTATCGGTAACGCATTAGAAGTTCAAGAAGCAATTGATACATTACAAGGTAAAGGGCCGAAAGATTTAGAAGAGCTATGTTTAACACTTGGAAGTCAAATGGTGTACCTTGCTGGACAAGCTTCATCTTTAGAAGATGCACGTGAAAAGCTAATTGAAGTAATGAACAACGGAAAAGCGCTAGAATCATTTAAAACGTTCTTATCAGCGCAAGGCGGCGACGCATCTGTTGTTGATGACCCTTCTAAATTGCCACAAGCACAATTTAAAATTGAAGTGGAAGCGAAAGAAGACGGATATGTATCAGAAATCGTTGCAGACGAAATCGGAACAGCAGCAATGCTTTTAGGAGCAGGACGTGCAACGAAAGAGTCTGAAATTGATTTAGCAGTTGGTCTAATGCTGCGCAAAAAAGTAGGCGATAGCGTGAAGCAGGGTGAATCTCTTGTTACAATTTACGCAAACCGCGAAAATGTTGAAGATGTAAAAGCGAAAATTTATGAGAACATGAAGATCTCTAAAGAACACGTAGATGCACCAACTTTAGTACACGGTATCGTAACGAAGTAATAAAAAAAGCTGAGGAGATTTCTCCTTGGCTTTTTTTACTATTTTTTGTTTATAATAATAATGGGTGAAATTATGATTAGAATTTGTGCAGTAACAAAAACAGATGAAGTATTATATGATGTTTCTCTAGAAGAAACAAAGAAAGACCATATTGTATGGTATTGGCTAGATTTATATAAGCCAACGAAAGAAGAGTATACATATATTCTGCAAGACCATTTTAAGTTCCATCCCCTTGCAATTGAAGACTGTATAGAATATGTACAGAGGCCAAAAGTTGATTTTTATGATGGATATAACTTTTTAGTTCTTCATGCATTTGGGGAAGATGGACTAGAACCGCACGAAATCGATTTATTTATTAGTGATCGTTATATTGTTTCTTTCCACTTTTCTCATAACAATGCAATCGAAAGAGTATGGAAAACACTTGGAGAAAAGAAGCGTATTAAAAATAGTCCTTTACACGTAGCTCATACAATTATCGACCAAATTGTAGATGACTATTTTGCGCCTGTATATTACATTGAGGATCATTTAAATGCAATTGATGATAATTTAACGGGGGAGACAGCAGGAAGTGTATTAGAAGAGGTATTTGATATACGTGCAGATTTATCAAAGCTAAGGCGTACAATCATTCCGATGCGTGATTTATTATATCGTATTTTAAATTCGACTCGTTTTTACGGTATAAGCGATCATGAAATTTACTTTAAAGATATACATGATCATTTGCTTAAACTAACAGAAATGATTGAGGCAAGCCGAGAGTTAACAGCAGATATTCGGGATAGTTATTTTTCATTAAACTCACATCATATGAATAACATTATGAAAACATTAACTGTATTCTCGACTATTTTCATGCCATTAACATTTATTGCGGGAGTATATGGAATGAACTTTACGCATATGCCAGAGCTTGGTGGACAATATAGTTATTTTATTTGTCTACTTATCATGGCACTAATTGGCGGGGGAATGATGGCCTGGTTTTATAAAAAAGGATGGTTTAAGTAAAAAAACACCGAGGATTTCCTCGGTGTTTTTTCTTAACCAATAGCATGTAATACAAACATAGCTAAGAATAAGCATGTAATGATATACATAGATGGTGCGACTTCTTTACGCTTTCCAAGAGCAACTTTTAAGATAGGGTAAGCAATAAATCCGAACGCAATGCCATCAGCGATACTATATGTGAGCGGGATCATAACGATAATTAAGAATGCTGGAAATCCTTCTGAAAAGTCATTCAGAGGAATTTGTTGAATGCTTGTAATCATTAGACCGCCAATAATAATTAAGATTGGTGCAATGGCACTATCAGGAATTAATTTGACAAATGGAAGAGCAAACAGTGATGCAAAGAATAGCAACCCAGTAACGATAGACGTCAGACCTGTCTTACCACCTGCAGTAATACCTGCGGCACTTTCTACTGTTGAAACGGTAGGACTTGTGCCAAATAGACCACATGTCATTGCTGAAATTGCATTGGCTTGGTAAGCACGTGGGAATTTACGATCATCTTCTAATAAACCGTGCAGAAGTCCCATATTCTCAAAAATAAGCACCATGCTTAAAGAGAATGTTGCAATCCAAAATGGTAAGGAGGAAAGTTTCTCAAATGACATAGCTCCAAACACATCACCGTAATTAGCGAATGAGAATGAACTATTTCCCACTTGACTCGTATCCACAAGACCAAATAGCCATGCGATACCAGTTCCTATTGCAATTGTCCATAAAAAGTTTCCACGTACGTTACGAATAAATAATACAAGTGCAATGATAAGAGTAAGTAATGTCGCAAGAACGACAGGATTACTTAATTTCCCCATTGCCACAGCAGTATTTGGGTTCGAAACGACTAAACCACCTTTTTGCAATCCGATAAACGCTAAAAATAATCCGATGCCGACAGTAATCGCTTCCTTTAATGACTTTGGAATTGATACTGATAGCACGCGAGCGATTGGTGTAAAAGCGGCAATTGCAAAAATAATACCAGAGATAAAGACAGCAGCCAATGCTTCTTGCCAAGTTAGTCCAAGCGTATGCACAGCTGTGTACGTAAAGAATGCATTTACACCCATACCCGGGACAAGAATAGCAGGTGCATTTGCCCAAAATGCCATGAGTAGACATCCGACAAATGAACTAAAAACAGTTGCTAAAATTCCAGCTTCAAGAGGAATGCCAGCATCTGATAAGATTGACGCATTTACAATCATAATATATACGATTGTGAAAAATGACGTAACTCCAGCTAAAACTTCTTGTTTTGGTGATGTTTCGTGTAAACCTAATTTAAATGTTCTTTCAAGTATTCCTTTCATGTTAAACCTTCTTTTTCATATCCCTCTCCCACCCGTGATATCTCTTTTGTAAGAGCTCACCGTTCTTTATTATATCAGAACATCATGTTTTTACAACAAGTAAAATGATAACGTTTACTTATAAAGAGAATTCGTTATAAATACGTAAAAATAGCCCGTATGGATGAAATGATTTCTAATTCACCCGATTGAATGGGCGGGGCTGCTTGTGCATGTAAAGTAGCATAAGACGTAACCTCCCTTGGTAATTGGGCAGATTCTTCAACGAATGAGAGGGGAACAGGATTAATATTTAAATTATATGTACTCGCAATAGCACGAGCTTTTTCTACTGCTTGGTGCAGAGCTTGAATGAGAGCTTGCTCATAATATTTATTTGGATGAGATACTCGGAAACGTAAACCTTTTGCTACATTTGCGCCATTTGAAACGGCTATATCATATACTTCCCCAGCTTTTTGTACATTTAAAACGGTAATTTCATACAAATGCTCCACGCGGTATCCTTGTAGCAATGCTTTATCATTTACATATTCGTATTGAGGAGTGATCGTATAAGAAATCGTTTCTATATCTTTATCGGCAATACCAAGCTGTTTAAGTGCATCCAGCAATTGTTTGGATTGCACTGCATTTTCTTCTTGAGCCTGTTTTACATTTTTATCATCTGTTCGAATGCCAAGCGTTAATATAACAACATTCGGTTTTGCTTTGACAATGCCTTCGCCTTGTACAGTAATAGTAGCTTCTTTACCAGTATTAGCTGTGCGTACGTTGTGTAAATAAGGATTCATTCCACCCTGCATTTTCCATCACCATCCTTTTTATATGTATATGTGTGAACAAAAAAGAAATTTATATGAAAAAAGTTACATAAATGAGAATGTTGAGGAAAGAAAGCATATACAACATAGGTATTTATAGATTATAATATGTGTAAATATGATAAAAAAGGGACGAGGCTATTGAACGAAAAAAGAGAAACGCTGATTTTAGATTTATCTGCATCATTTCGAAAAATGATACGTTTATTACAAAATGATATTAATACACGTTTTGCAGAACATATGCCATATAATGAATTTTCTGTATTACGTGCGTTATTTTTAAAGAGTCCACAGATGGCTTCGCAAATTGCGAGTGAAGTAAACGTAACCTCCAGTCATATTACAGCTGTTACAGATCGTCTCGTACGAAAAGGATTAGTAGAAAGAAAACGTTCTAATTCAGATCGTCGAATCGTGTACTTAGAAATTACAGAGCACGGAAGAGAAGTAACTGAAAAACTTGAAGCTGTGCGTAAAGAATATTATAAAGAGAGATTTAAAGGTTGGAGCGACCAAGAAATAGAAATGGTCTTAGAACTATTTGGCCGCGTATTATAATAAATGAGGATAGGAAGCGAAAGCATTCCTATCCTTTTTCTTTTGAATAAAAATATTTTGAAAATCCGATACTTTAATTAAAAGATCGGAGGAAAGATTATGAAATATATTGCTGCACTTACCATTTTATTTGGTGGTTTTTTCTATTTTCAAACATTCACGTACGCAGATACGCCTATCCAAGTGGTGCGAAAAGAAGTGAAGTATATTGAAAACGACAATACAGTTTTATATTCGAAATTATGGGTTCGTTCTATGCAAAACGCAGTATTATTCCACCATAGCGATAATATTCGTAATCAGGACACATTACGTAATGTAACAAGTTCATCGCTTGTTAAAGCGAAGCAACTATCTTTTCAGAAAGCGGCCCTCTATATACCGAGATTATCGCAATACGTATCAAAAATAGGAAAAGAAAACATTCAAGTGTACTACATTGCGATTCACTATAATGTGAAAAAACAAAATGCATATCAACTAGATGGCATGAACTATTTTCTACAAGTATTCGTGAAAGAGCGTGGGGAATGGAAAATTGCCGAAAGTATAGTTGCACCGACAGAGCAAATTGTGCAAAATGGTGATGGATTTGGGATGAAAGAAGAGATGGTGTATGGGGATAGGAGAGAGAATGTGAAATAACCTCCTTCAAAAGGAGGTTATTTCACACGCCAAGAAAATTTTAATAAGCGAGATAATAGTAGGTAGACTATCGTACTGGTCCCTATAAAACCAATATAATAATTTAAGATAGAATCACTTCCGCCCGCTGCCATTCCTCCAAACATTCCAATAAAGATTACACAACATATCATACATAGTGTTTTAAGCTTTGGATATAATAGGAAGTTTCCGTTTTGTTCATTAGGTGATCTTGTATATAAGTACATTCCTAAAGGGAATAGAATAAGTATATTTGCAATTGGACCGGTAAGTTTTGTTGCTGAAGGAATATACGTAAAATTAGGTTCATCATGACGTACGCCTTGTTGATCAGTATAAGCACGTTGAGGATCGTAATTAAAATTAATAGTGAATCCGCGAACGGGCGCTAAAATACTCATTTTTTCTATTACTGAACCGTAACGATCTATATTATCCTCCGTATAGACGGTATGATTGGAAGTAAGTCCAACCGTATGAATAGAAATAGCTCCGGCAATTAGAGTCGGCAAAATAAAAGGGAATCCAAGTATAGCAACACTGAAGAATCCTTGTGAAATCATATTACCAGCAATGGTTCCTATGCATAATGCAAGTGTGTATATAGCAATTAAGATGATAAACATGTATAAGAAATAGGTATGAAATGGTGAAAATATTTGATACTTATTATGAAAAGTAGTCTTTTTCATAATAGCAAAAAGTCCCCAATTCAATATAACGATAGCTACAATATTACACACACCAAAAAGCCATTTTGTCATGAAGAGATGTTTCCGTTTAAATGGCATAGACCATAAAATGTCACTTGATTGATTTTGACGCTCCCATCCAATAAGAATGCAGGCTAATATAATAAGGAGTCCTCCTTGAACTATGATAGCATCGGGAAGTGAAAGGTGATAATTGTACCGGTATATATATTTCCATTCATTATGTTCATGTAAATGTTTTAGTTGCTCGGCAGCTGCTAAATAGTATTTATATGATAGTACATAAAAACTTACTAACCAAAATAGCCAAACAGTATATTTACTTTGTTTATAGGTATGCACCCATAATGCTTTTTGAAACATAGGATCTCTCCTTTAAAAAACTTTATAGTTTGTAAGACGTGATAATATAAAATAAGTGACGATTCCAAATAAAAAGAATCCAACATAGTAACTAAATAATAAATCAAAACGTTTTAACATTTGCCCACCTATTAATGCAAAATAAAAGGTAGTACCCCACATCCAGAGTGAGTTGTATTTTGGAAAAAGGAAAATTTTCTTATTATGTTCATTAGGTGATCTTGCATAGAGAAACATCCCGATAAGTAAACTGAAAATTGTATAGAAGATAGGAACAAGTATTATTTTTGCAGAGTAATAACTATGAAAAGTAGGTCCCCTTTGTATTACTTTTCCATGATCTTCATCTGATTGGACAGTAGGGTGGTAATTATAACTAATTGAAAAGTCTAATATAGCGCTTGAAATGTTGGTCTTTTTATTGAATTTATAAATGTTTTCGAAATTCGTATAACTTTTATTCCCCTGTATTGCCTCAGCGTGAGCTGTAAAGAAAAGGAGTAAGAGTGAAAAGATTCCCATTCCCATTATGCAAAAAGTAATGCTGAAGATGCTTTGTGAAATAATACTGCCAGTAAATGTACCTATACATAAAGAGACAGTATAGATAGCGATATATGTGAAAATTGCATACAGGAAATATCGATGAAACGGTTCGAAAGATTGATATTCAAAGTGAATCGTAGATTTATAAATAAAATACATAAGACCCCAATTGATTAGAAATGATAGTACAATGAAAAATCCACCGAAAACCCATTTCGATAAGAACATATCACGTCTTTTAAATGGAAATGTCATAAGTGAATCTCCATTTTGATTACTTCGCTCCCAGCCAATTAATATACAGGATAGGATAATTGTAATAATACCTAACCAAAAGCTATTAGAAGAATAAAAAGAATAATGATAGTAGAACTTTTCTTCACCTATTTTTTCTGGATGGAGAAAGAGAGACTGTTGAGTTTCTGCTGCTTGATAGTATTCGAAAGATAAAAAATAAAGTGAACTGAAGAGAAAAAGTAACGCAGCATATTTCCCGCGCTTCCAATTCCACATCCACAACGCCTTATGAAACATACCCATCCTCTTCCAGTGTCGTAACGAAGACATCTTCAAGTGACATTGTTAATTCTTCAATGAGTATAGGTTGCTCTTTATAAAACTTCTCCAGTGTTGTAGCTACATTTCCCTCAATTAAGATTGTATATACTTTTCCCGTTTGGTTTAATATTTTAATATTGCTTAAGTTTTCTAGTTTTTGAGGTAATGAGCGTTCATAGGCTACTTGGATTTTAGCAAATTGTGATTTTGCATCGTCTAATGATGTAATAGAAGATACGGTATGTCCTTTTAACATAATAATTGTATCTGCAATTTGTTCTACTTCATCTAAATGGTGAGTGGAGATGAAAATGGTAATTTCTTTTTCTGCAACTTCTCCAACGAGAAACTGTAAAATCTGTCTTTTAACGATAGGATCCAGCCCGTTTGTTGGTTCATCTAAAATAATATATTCTGCCTGTGCAGCAACAGCTAAAATGATGGCAAGCAGTGCTTTCATTCCTTTTGAATAACTACGAATTCGTTTGTTTGGTAAGTTAAAACGTTCTAACAGTTCATAGAAATATGCTTCATTAAATGCGGTATAAACTTCTTTATAAAACTTTACGATTTCTTTTATCGTATAGCCGTTCAGTATATTAGTAGAATCAGGAACATATACAATTTTTTGCTTTATTTCAGGAAACTGATGAATGTTTGTATCTTCATATGTAACAGTTCCCTCGTCTGGGTCTAAAATACCGACCATCGTTCGCAATAAAGTTGTTTTTCCCGCGCCGTTTCTTCCGAGTAATCCGATGATACTCCCTCTTTGCAATGTGAAAGAAACATCGTCTAAAATTGTTTGATTATCAATTGTTTTCTTCAAGTTTGTCACTTTCAACATCCGCATTCCCTCCAATCTCTTTATAGTATGAATCTATCCAATCATGAATTTTATCTTTCGTAACACCAAGATAAGAGGCTTCTAATAGTAATTGATGAAATTGCTTTTCAACCATAGCGATTTTCCTTTCGTCTAATGTTGGGGTAATCGATTGAGATACAAATGTTCCTTTTCCTCGTAACGTTTCAATAATTCCTTGTCGCTCTAACTCTTGATACGCTTTACTCACTGTATTTGGATTTATAACGAGTAAAGAAGCGAGTTCGCGTACAGAAGGAAGTTTATCACTTGGAGCCAACATGTTTTTCAATACGAGTTCTTTTATATTTTGAACAATTTGTTCCCATATCGGAGTGTTGCTTCTTGGATCAAGTTGAATATGCAAGAGCAATGTCTCCTTCCTCATATGTATTAAGTGTACTACTTCGTGTAATACACTTAATACAATATAGGGGATGAATGTGTTTGTCAACTGAAAATGTTAGAAAAATTTGGTATTAAAAAAGAGTAAATTGGAAAAAATAGGTCTGATATAGAATGGAGGGTTAGTCATGAAGCGAGTTTTTGGAATACTTGTTTGTTTCATGTTATTGCTTTCTGGAACTTCAGTGAGTTTCGCACAATCTGAGAAAACGAAGCAGGAGAAAACAGAAGAAACAACACCGAAGTTAGCGGAACAAGCGTCGTCAGCAATCGTAATTGAGCAAGATACAGGTAAAGTTTTATTTGATAAAAACCCAAATGAAAAATTACCACCTGCTAGTATGACAAAGATTATGACAATGCTTTTAATTATGGAACAAGTTGAAAAAGGAAAACTAAAACTGACCGATAAAGTTAGAGCGAGCGAACATGCAGCTTCAATGGGTGGATCGCAAATCTTTTTAGAACCTGGGGAAGAGATGACTCTAAATGAGATGTTAAAGGGTATTGCAATTGCATCTGGAAATGACGCATCTGTTGCAGTAGCCGAGCATATCGCAGGTTCAGAAGAAGGATTTGTAAATATGATGAACAAAAAGGCGAAAGATCTAGGGCTGAAAAATACACATTTTCAAAACCCGACAGGTCTTCCGGCTAAAGACCATTATTCCACAGCAAATGATATGGCTATAATGGCGAGAGAATTGATGAAGTATCCACTTATTCGTAAATACACAGGTAAGTACGAAGATTATTTACGTGAAGATACGGATAAAAAGTTTTGGCTCGTTAATACGAATAAGCTAGTACGTTTTTATCCTGGCGTAGATGGAGTAAAAACAGGTTTTACGACAGAAGCGAAATATTGTTTAACAGCATCGGCTCAAAAAAATGGCATGCGTGTCATTTCAGTTGTCATGGGAGCACCAACATCAAAAGAACGGAACAACCAAGTGACGAAGCTTCTTGACTATGCATTTGGACAATATACGACAAAGAAATTGTATACGCGCGGCGAAAAAATTAAGACAGTTCAAGTAGGGAAAGGGAAAAAAGAAAAAGTAGATTTAGTTGCATCAGATAATGTTTCTCTTCTTATGAAGAAGGGCGAGAATATGGACAAGGTAAAACAAGAAGTAATTGCTGAAAAGAAAGTAAAAGCACCGATTAAAAAAGGTGACGCGCTTGGTACACTTGTTATTAAAAAAGATAAAGATGTTTTATTAAAACAAACAATTGTAGCAAAAGAAGATGTTGCTGCAGCGAGCTGGTGGGAGTTATTTAAAAGAAGTTTTGGGATGTTTTCAACATCAAAATAGCGGCAAATATTTTGCCGCTTTTCTATTCGTATGTAAGTGAATAATGCTGAAAGGTTTCACTTTATGACGAAATAGTTCTTCTTTTGTCAGCAGGAAGGATTCTTATTTTGTATCACGAAAATCTTTATGTATGTGAAAAAGTAAAGTTTGAGCATAAGGAGGAAATCGTGTGAGTCTTTCCATGCAATTAGAAGTGAAACGTGACGTCCTATGTGTGAGACTAGAGGGTGAATTAGATCATCATACGGCTGAAGAGTTGCGAACGAAAGTAACAGATATGATTGAGACACATGGTGTTCATCATATTGTTTTGAGCCTAGAGAACTTATCGTTTATGGATAGTTCTGGTCTAGGTGTTATATTAGGCCGATATAAACACGTAAAGGGATTAGGTGGAGAAATGGTTGTTTGTGCAATTTCACCGCCTGTTAAGCGTTTATTTGAAATGTCGGGCTTATTCAAAATCGTTCGCTTAGAAGAAAGTGAAGCGCACGCGCTCGCGACGTTGGGGGTGGCATAGATGAGAAATGAAATGAACCTTCAATTTTCAGCATTAAGTCAAAATGAATCGTTCGCTCGCGTTACAGTGGCGGCTTTCATTGCACAACTAGATCCAACGATGGAAGAATTAACGGAGATTAAAACAGTTGTGTCAGAAGCGGTTACAAATGCAATTATTCATGGATACGAAGGAAATGCAGAAGGTATTGTTTATATTTCTGTAATTTTGGAAGAAGCAATGGTGAAACTCACGATTCGAGATGAAGGGATTGGAATCTTTAACTTAGATGAAGCGAGACAACCCCTTTTTACAACTAAACCTGAATTAGAGCGTTCCGGAATGGGATTTACTATCATGGAAAATTTTATGGATGAAGTAGAAGTTATTTCAAACGAATCTTTCGGGACAACAATCCATTTGACAAAATACTTATCAAATAGTAACGCTCTATGCAATTAAGGAGAATAGCCTATGGACATAGAGGTCAAAAATGAGAAGAAGAAACCTCAGTTAAAGGACCACGAGCTAAAAGCGTTAATTCAAAAAAGTCAAGATGGAGATCAACAGGCAAGAGATACAATCGTTCAAAGTAATATGCGTCTTGTTTGGTCGGTTGTACAGCGGTTTCTTAATCGAGGATACGAACCAGACGATCTATTTCAAATTGGATGTATTGGGCTCTTAAAATCGGTAGATAAATTTGATTTATCTTTCGACGTGAAATTTTCAACATATGCAGTTCCCATGATTATTGGAGAGATACAACGTTTTTTACGTGATGATGGATCAGTGAAAGTTAGTAGGTCTTTAAAAGAAACAGGGAACAAAATTCGAAAGATGAGAGATGAGCTTTCGAAAGAGTTCGGAAGGGCTCCAACGATTAATGAAGTGGCAGAGGCACTAGAACTAACGCCAGAGGAAGTTGTTCTAGCGCAAGAAGCGAGCCGTGCTCCTTCATCTATACATGAAACTGTATATGAAAACGACGGCGATCCAATCACTATTTTAGATCAAATTGCAGATCAATCTGAAACGAAATGGTTCGATAAAATTGCTTTAAAAGAAGCGATTAGAGAACTAGATGAACGAGAGCGCTTAATTGTATACTTGCGTTACTATAAAGATCAAACACAGTTAGAAGTAGCAGAGCGCATAGGCATTTCACAAGTACAAGTTTCAAGACTTGAAAAGAAAATATTAAAACAGATGAAAGATCGAATAGACGAATAATTGTCTATTCGATTTTTTTATGCCGTTAATAGGAGAGAGATGTTAATTTTCGAAAGAATTAACAGAATTTATTGATAATTTATTCAATTTAAAATATAATCCAAGTATGAACTTGTCATAAAGGGGGAAGGAAACATGGAAACGAGGCAACAATGGGGAACGAGAGCTGGATTTATTTTCGCAGCGGTCGGATCTGCCGTTGGATTAGGAAACATATGGCGTTTTCCTTATACAGCGTATGAAAATGGAGGAGGAGCATTCTTTTTACCGTACTTATTTGCATTATTAACGACTGGTATTTCATTGTTAGCGTTTGAGTTTGCCCTTGGTCATCGTCATCGTGGTTCAGCACCACTTACATTTTTCCGTATTAGCCCGCGTGCCGAATTTATTGGATGGTGGCAAATGTGCGTAACATTTATCGTTTCAACATATTATGCAGTGATTATTGCTTGGTCTATATCGTATACATACTTTGCAATTACTGGAGCATGGGGAAAAGACACGCAATCATTTTTATTTAAAGAGTACTTACATGTTGCAGATAAGCCAGGACAATTTGGAGGACTTGTACCGGAAGTATTAATTCCGTTAGCTCTCGTTTGGATTATTGTGCTTGGCGTTGCATTTAAAGGAGTTAAAAAAGGAATCGAAGTGGTTAACCGTATATTTATTCCTTTATTAGTTGTTATGTTCCTTATTATCGTCGTTCGTGCAGTGACGATGGAAGGTGCTATGCAAGGACTAGATGCATTCTTTAAACCAGATTGGAGTCGTATTTTTGATGGGAAAGTATGGCTTGCTGCTTATGGTCAAATATTCTTTAGTTTATCTTTAGCATTTGGAATTATGATTACTTATTCTAGTTATTTACCGAAAAACTCGGATACAACAAATAATGCCTTTATTACTGGATTTGCAAACTCAGGATTTGAATTATTAGCAGGTATTGGGGTCTTTGCAGCTCTTGGGTTTATGGCAAATAATATGGGAGTACCGGTTGATAAAGTAGCAAGTGCTGGCGTTGGGCTTGCGTTCGTAGTGTTTCCGCAAATTATTAATGAATTACCGATGTCACCGTTGTTTGGTGTATTATTTTTCTTATCGTTAACGGTTGCTGGAATCACATCACTTATTTCACTCGCGGAAGTATGCTTTGCTGCTGTGTCTGAAAAATTCAGTTTAAGTCGGGAAAAAACCATTGGAATTATGGGAACCCTTCTCGTGTTAGTTTCTCTTGCTTTTGCAACACGTGGTGGGCTTATGTTCTTAGATGTTGTCGACTATTTCGCTAATAATTTCGGATTAATTACAATTGCGCTTGCGGAAGTAGTGACGATAGGGCTCATTTTACGTCGTTTACCAGTTTATCAAAATCATGCAAACTTTGTATCTGACATTAAATTAGGAACGTTTTGGAGAGTGAGTTTACTCGTTATTACTCCGCTTATGTTAGGGTATATGCTAATTGATGGTACAATCCAAAATATTAAAAAGAACTACGGAGATTATCCGACTGAGTTTGTTGTAACGTATGGTTGGTCGATAGCAGTAGCCTTCCTTATTGTTGCGCTAATTATTAGTCTAAAGAAATGGGATGCACAAATACATTCGGATTCTGCAAAGCTTGAAAAAGAATGGAAAGATCGAGGTGTTTCATAATGAGTGGATCAGCGATTATGATGATGGTTATTGGAATCGTAGTCATTTGGGGAGGGCTTGCATTAAGTATTGCAAACTTATTTAAGAAAAAGGCATAAGTAAAAACATCTGTACCGAAATGGTGCAGATGTTTTTTTATGAAAAAATTGTATTAGAAAAAAATTCAATAACCATACTACAACTACGAGGAAGAGTGAAGGGGTGAATGAAAGTTGGAACAAACGATTTATATTAAAATGCGCAATCGTTTAAAAGTTTCTCCTACTTATGAAGTAAAGCTGGGTGATGTTGCTCAACTTGCCGGAGATTCTTCCGTAGTTGAGTTGTTACAAAATGAGATAGTTTACAAAATAACAGTGCATGATAAGACTCATGTTGTAATTGATGTTATGAAAGTAATTGAGATTATTCAACAGAAAGCATCTCATGTACAAATTAATTTACTCGGTTCTGGACAAACTCTTGTTGAAATTATATACGAAAAAAAGAAGGCACAACCAATTTTTTTCGGACTTGTATGGTTGTTACTTTTCATTGGAGCGGCCCTTGCGATCATTTATTTCCATGAAGATGTAAGTATGCAACAAGTACATCAACGGTTATATTACATGATTACTGGAGAATTTAATGCGCAACCACTTTTATTTCAAATTCCTTATTCTTTAGGCCTTGGCTTAGGAATGATTTTATTCTTTAATCATGTATTTCAAAAACGAATTAATGAAGAGCCAAGTCCGCTAGAAGTTGAGATGTTTCAATACCAACAGTCACTTGATCAATATGTAATCGTTAATGAAAACAAGGATAATATGAAACAACTTACCGATGATTGAGTCTGGATTTGTTATTTTAATTGGTTTAGCTGGAGGGATTGCGGTAGGTAGCGGATATGTCGCATTTTTAGCTGTACTTGGTATAATCCCCCGTTTAGCTCAATTAACGAGAAGTGGAAAGCATATTCAATATTTTGAGTGGGCGGTCATTGCAGGTACGTTAACAGGGGCTTGGTGCAGTTTGAAAAATATTACATTTCAAACGTCGCAATATTGGCTCGTTATATTAGGGATATTTTGTGGCACGTTCATCGGAATGCTTGCTGCGGCATTAACAGAGGTGTTAAATGTTCTACCTATTTTAGCGAAACGAGTAGGGGTAGAGGGGAAGATTATTGTTTTACTCGTTGCTCTTGTACTTGGGAAAGTAATAGGGTCGTTGTTTCACTGGATTTATTTCGTAAGGTAGGAGGCAGTATATAAATGACAAGTCAGAAATTGAAGGATGATTACATAAATAAAGTGAAGAAGTATCATCCAAAGCCAAACTATTTACTAAATTGTATCAAAGCATTTCTTGTAGGTGGACTCATTTGCACAGTTGGAGAAGTATTGATGAAATTGTATATACATTATTTTCACTTCAGTGAACAAGAGGCAGGAAACCCAACTGTTGCAACTCTTGTTTTAGTATCAGCGATTTTAACAGGATGTGGTGTATATGATAAAATCGGTCAATTTGCTGGAGCAGGATCAGCGGTACCGGTAACAGGATTTGCAAATTCTATGGCGAGCGCTGCCTTAGAACATAAGAGCGAAGGGGTTGTTCTAGGGATTGCTACAAATATGTTTAAATTGGCAGGAAGTGTGATTGTATTTGGAGTTGTTGGTGCATATATCATTGGGTTGATAAGGTATACCTTTAAAATTTTTATGTCTTAAAGGAGGGGCTAGTATGAGGTTGACCGGAAAACAAACGTGGGTATTTCAAAATGATATATATGTAAATGCAACGGGCACTGCTGTCGGTCCGAAAGAAGCTGAGGGCCCTCTTGGAAAAAAATTTGATATTTCATATGATGACTTACATTGTGGAGAGGAAAATTGGGAGCTCGCCGAACGAAGGTTAATGTCGGACTCAATTCAACAAGCAGTGCAAAAAGGGAATATAAAAACATCGCAAATTGATTTCTTTTTAGCGGGAGATTTATTAAATCAAACAGTGACAGCGAATTATGTTGCGCGTAAGTGGGGTATTCCTTTTTTAGGAATGTTTAGCGCTTGTGCGACGTCTATGGAGACTTTAGCAGTTGGCTCAGCTTTTATAGACGGTGGATTTGCAAATCGTGTCTTAGCTACAGTAAGTAGTCATAATGCAACGGCTGAAAGACAATTTCGCTATCCAACAGAGTACGGTGGACAAAAGCCAGGGACAGCAAATTCAACTGTGACTGGTGCAGGATCTATATTAATTAGTAATGAAAAAAGTGCAATTAAAATTACGGCGGCTACAATCGGAAAAGTGCAAGATTTAGGAATCACAAATCCTTTGGACATGGGGGCAGCGATGGCTCCAGCAGCAGCTCATACAATTCAACAGCATTTTGAAGATTTGAGAAGAAGTGCTGATGACTATGATTTGATTGTTACGGGTGATTTATCAGCTGTTGGGACGCCGATTGCGAAACAACTTTTACTTGAGGAAGGTTATGATCTTGGGCATATATACAATGATTGTGGATTGATGATTTATGAATCAAGTCAAGAAGAAGTGTTTGCAGGTGGTAGTGGTTGCGCTTGTTCAGCGGTTGTCACATATGGTCATTTATTACACGAGATGCAAAAAGGGAATTTACAACGAATTTTTGTCGTTGCGACTGGTGCATTATTAAGCCCGATGATGATGCAACAGAAAGAGACGATTCCAACAATTGCACATGGTGTTGTATTTGAGAGAGTTAAAGGAGAGTGAATTGTGGACTTTATATACGCATTTCTTGTAGGTGGAGCTATTTGTGTAATTGGGCAACTATTGTTAGATTTCGCAAAGTTAACACCAGCTCATTTAATGGCAACTTTTGTAGTCATCGGAGCAATATTAGATGGATTTGGCTTGTACGATAAACTAATAAAGTTTGCAGGTGCTGGAGCCACAGTCCCTATTACAAGTTTTGGACATTCACTATTGCACGGAGCAATGCAAGCAGCAGAAAAACATGGATATTTAGGAATTGGTATTGGCATGTTTAGTTTAACGTCTGCGGGCATTTCCGCAGCGATATTGTTTTCATTTTTTATAGCACTTATATGTAAACCGAAAGGATAAATCAAATGAGACGAAGGGTTGTTTTGGTCACAGATGGAGATGAATATGCAAAGCGGACAATTGAGCTTTTAACGAAGGAATTTGGGGGTAGGTGTATTTCAGCATCACAAAGTAATCCAACCAAATTGACAGGGAAAAAAGTTGTTGAGCTTATTATGCAAACGCCATATGACCCTGTATTTGTCATGTTTGATGACAGTGGATTTATTGGAGAAGGATCTGGTGAAAAGGCTTTAAAATATGTGGCTACCCATAAACAAATTGATGTGCTTGGCATTTTAGCAGTAGCGTCTAATACGCATCATTGGGAATGGGCACGCGTAGATGTAAATGTAGATCGGAACGGGAACTTAACCGAATATGGTGTGGATAAATTTGGACTTCCAGATGGTGAAATTGGCAGAATTAGCGGAGATACAATTTATTGTTTAGACGATTTGAATGTTCCTGTCATCGTTGGAATTGGTGATATTGGTAAGATGTGTGGAAATGATGAATGGGAGAGAGGATCACCAATTACAAAAAAAGCAATTCAATTAATTTTGGAAAGGAGTGGATTTTATGACGAAGCCTAAAAAAGTGGATATCCCAATTTCATCTTTCATAAGTGATAATGAAAATTACTTAAAGCAAACAGCTGGACTGGGTGTTACATACGATGTTGGCATTCGTAAATTTCAAATTTTAAATAAAGAAATTGGTGTGTTGTTTGTAAATGGACTCTGTGATACGAATTATATTATCCCTATTTTAGAAGAAGCGGTGGATACAAATGAAATAAGGGATGTAGAAGAAGATACAGTGAAGCTTCTAGAGAATCGTTTAATTCATCAACAAGTAAGTAAAGTGAAAACGATGGATGAGGTAATGCTCCAAGTATTATCAGGACTCATCGTTATATTTGTGGAAGGTGAAACGGAAGCGTTCGCAATAGATGTTCGTAGTTATCCAGGGCGGACTCCGACAGAACCAGATACAGAAAAGGTTGTACGTGGTGCAAGGGATGGGTTTGTTGAAAATATCGTTGTAAATACAGCGTTAATTCGTAGAAGAATACGTGACCCACGTCTTCGAAATGAAATGATTAGAGTAGGAGATAGATCGCAAACGGATATTTGTATTACGTATGTACAAGATGTTGCAAATCCGGATTTAGTTAAGATTATAAAACAAGAATTAAATAACATCGATGTCGATGGAATTACGATGGCTGATAAAACAGTGGAAGAATTTGTTGTAAAGCAAAGCTATAACCCATTCCCACTTATTCGATATACAGAAAGACCAGATGTAGCAGCAAATCATTTATTAGAAGGACATGTGTTAGTACTAGTAGATACATCACCGAGTGCTATGATTACTCCAACAACATATTTCCACCACTTACAGCATGCAGAAGAGTTTAGACAAAATCCGGCTGTCGGGACATTTTTACGCTGGGTACGCTTTTTAGGTGTCTTATTCTCCTTATTTTTACTACCGTTTTGGTTAGTGTTTGTATTTGACCCAACTCTTTTACCAGAAAATCTTGCTTTCATCGGACCGACTAAGATGACGCATTTACCAATTTTATTACAGGTAATAATGGCAGAGGTCGGACTTGAATTTTTAAGGATGGCAGCCATTCATACTCCAACGCCGTTATCGTCTGCAGCAGGATTAATTTCCGCCATATTAATTGGTCAAATAGCAATCGATGTAGGTTTGTTTGTACCAGAAGTTATTTTGTATGTTGCGGTTTCTATGATCGGTGCATATGCAACACCGAGTTATGAATTAGGACTCGGAAATAAGGTTGGAAAATTGTTTGTTATTATTTTGACAGGTCTCTTCCAGGAGATGGGATTTGTAATTGGTATGACGATATTAATTTTATTTTTAACGTCTATAAAAAGTTTACAAACACCTTATTTATGGCCGTTTTTACCATTTGATTGGGGCGCGTTAACAAAAATTTTACTCCGTCCAACGATGTCTAGTTTAAAAGTACGACCAAGTATTGTAAGACCTCAAAATGTAAAAAGACAAAAATAAACGGGATTATACACCCGTTTATTTTTTTAGCGAAAATTTATTATTTTTTAACAAAAATCAAACATTTTTTGTGTACACTTAGAGTAGATATTGTGTATGGAAGGGGAAGAGGACATGATTAAATTATTTGTAAGTGATTTAGATGACACGCTCGTTTACGATGTGAATCATATGCAAAAAGAAGATGAACGTGCGCTGTGTTGGTTAGCTGAGAAAGGGGCAAATATTTGTTTTGCCTCTGGCCGTTTTACACACAGAATTGATGAAGTTGTAAAAAGGTTTTCATTCCCATATTACACAACTGGCTTAAATGGAGCGACAATGTTACTTCCGGATGGGAATTTATTTCATGAATCGAGTTTTGAAAATACGGTTGCCCAGGAAATATATCGATATATACATAAAAAAGGACTAGCGGATATTGTTTGTGGAAATGAGCAGCGATATACAAAAAGGAAGAATGAACATCACCATAATTTTGAAGCGTATATGGGCGTGCATATTGCTGAAATTGAAGCGTTAGAAGAAGAGTTTGGTAAGACTGTACACCCTGCAAAATTGTTTGTTTTTGGAGAAGAAGAGAAAATTGTAACGTTAGATCAAGAGCTACGAGATACGTTTCAAGGCGAAGCGGAAGTTTTTATATCAGGTAAACGCTATGTTGATATTATGCCAAGAGGGGTGAGTAAGGGGAGTGCTCTAAAGCGACTAATGGACCATTTGCAAATTGAAGCAAATGAAGTTGCTTGTATTGGAGATTCTTTCAATGATATTTCTATGTTTGAAGTAACCCCGCATTCATTTACTCTTCATCATGCCCATCCATATGTAAAGGAGAAAGCAAATCATATAGTGCGTTCGGTTGAAGAGGCTGTTATGAAATTACCGTTACTTGTATAAAAAAGAAGCCCGTCACTGACGGGCTTCTTTTTACTTGAATAAAGATTTAACAAAATCAATGATACTTGAGAAGAAATCTTTCACTTTATCTAGAAAACTTTGTCCTTCTTCAGAAACTAAGAAGGCAGAAACGTGTTCTTTTGCTTTGTTTAATTGACTACCAACTTGATTCCAATCAATATTAAGATTTTTCATTTTATCAAATAACGATACTAAGTTATCTAACTGTTCATCTGTCAATGTAATGCCGAGTTGATCAGCAATTTTTTTAATTAATGAACGTAAATCTTCTGTTGTTTTTGGCTGTTCTTTTGCAATTTCTTCTTTAATTTTTGCAACAAGTTGAACTGCTTTTTCTTCACCAATTTTATCACCAAGCTGGGCTGTTTGTACCATTTCTTCATTCGCTACTTTTTTAACTTCTTCAGGAATTTGTTTATTGGACGCAGTTTCGTATGCTTTCATTAATCCAGTTAAAGCTGCAGTTCCTGAAACTTTAAAAGGTGCAGTAATTTGAATTTCTGCATCTTTTACACCTGCTGTAATCAAAGCGTTAGTGTACATTGCATCTGTTACCCAGTTAATGTTCTTTGATCGTACAATAAGACCAGATCCTGGTTTTGTGTATGTAATCATAGAAGAAGAAATTGCTCTCGTACCAATTTGTGCTTTTGGAACAATGCCTTCTAGAAATTTATGTTCTTCCGCATTAGATACAGTAATAATTGTAGCATCTTTCGGTGCTTTCATTTCTTTTAACAGATCTTGTTTTTGTTGTTCAGATAAGTTCTCTCCTAATGTAACAATTGATTCTCCCTCGATGATGTCTGCAAACGAAGCTGTTGGCATCATAAATACCGTTACAGCTAATAGCAGAGCTAGTAATTTCGTTTTCACGAAAAATCGCTCCCTTTCTCTTTCTAAAATTTTCGGGCAACAAAGTTATTATAGTATATATTTCTTATTTGTCACCTGACTTTTTCCACATTTCAAAAAAGAAGTATCTAGATTGTCGGATTCTTTTTGTTTCTAGTCATGAATGTGGTAATATAGTGCTGAGATAGTTGAAAGGAGACATATACGTATGAAAACTTTAGGATACATATTAATGGAAAACGGTGAAAAAATCGACTTGGAATTTTTCCCAGAAGAAGCACCAAAAACAGTAGAAAACTTTAAAAAATTAGCAGAGCAAGGATTTTATGACGGTGTTACATTCCACCGTGTTATTCCTGGCTTCGTAAGCCAAGGTGGAGACCCAACAGGTACAGGTGCAGGTGGCCCAGGTTACTCTATTCCATGTGAAACTGATGGAAACCCTCATAGACACCTTGTAGGATCACTTTCTATGGCTCACGCTGGCCGTAACACAGGCGGTAGCCAATTCTTTATCGTTCATGAGCCACAGCCACATTTAGATGGTGTTCATACTGTATTCGGTAAAGCAACAAGCGGTATTGAAACAGTATTAAAAATGCGTCAAGGCGATGTAATGAAAGAAGTTAAAGTTTGGGAAGAATAAGGTAAGGAAAAAGAGAGCTTTTGCTCTCTTTTTTATTTTTAATGAAATCGAGTACTTCTTCTACAGCTCATCATACAAGTAGTGTTGTTGCTAAAATATATTGCTTGTGAGAACAAACCTTTAACAAATTACATAGAATACATTACATTATATGTTTCAACAAATATTTTTTGTTATATTAATTTTGCTAGAATTGTGCTGCTTTAGAGTAACTATGAATGAAGTGATGTTGAATGATGTGTTTCTTTCCATTCCATATAAAATTTTCTTTTTTTAACTCTATTTATTAAAGGAATAGTGCTGAAACATAGATTTGACTTTCTTCTTTTCGCTTTGTATGATTATCAAGTTGTTTTAGACTCTTCTCACTCTGTTGAAAATATTGTAAAATGAATGTGATATGAAAAGAGTGATTGAGGGGATTACTAGTTTGTAACTTTTGTAAGAAGGGATAAGGGTTATGTTAATTCGTTTTAAAAAAAGTTATGAAAAAATTGCAATGGGGCTTCTTTCGTTTATGCCAACTGAAAAAGATGTGAAAACATTACAATTGACAATGAAAGAATATGAAGCAAAAGATGATTGGCAATTGTATTTGTGGAAAGAAAATGAAGATTTTGTTGGAATAATGGGGATTGTAAAAAAAGAGAATTATGTATTAGAAATTCAGCATTTGAGTGTGAACCCGTCTCACCGTCATGTGGGGATTGGGACGAAGATGGTTCAAGAGTTAAAGAGTAAATTTCTTGAGTTTACAATTTGCGGAAATGAGCAAACGGCAAGTTTTTGCGAAAAATGTAAAGGGCTAGAACAAAATATACATTCGTGAAAGCAGAGATAAGTAGTTTATTATCTCTGCTTTCTTTTTTGTAATTGTTCGTATCGTTCAGTAATGACCTCTGTGCGATCACGCAAAGTGTGCTTGTTTATAATATATTCAACTGGGATAGCATTCAAGTCTTTCCAAGAGAGGTTTTGTTTTTGACATAACTCTATGCACTGCTTCTCTAACAATGGATCTGATAAGGGTAAAAATAAAGGTACAAAACGTTCTTTTTTATGGATAGATTGCAATCTTTCATTGAGCAAGGAAAGAAGTTGTACTTGATTAATTCCTAAACGTTGTAAAGGCACACCGCTTTTTTCTAAAATTGTGATTGCGCTTTTCATCATTTTTGTGGAACCATTCCAGTTAGCACGTCTTTGGTGGTATAAAGAAACTGCAATTTGAATGAGACCAACTAAGTAATGATCTCGATTACCTCTTGGTTTTGTCTTCCAGTACTCTTCTAGTATTTCGTGACATTCAAAATAGTCATAATCTCCATGGAAATGAATTAAAAATTGTATGTATTCGGTAGGATACATGTTTTTTCGCCCCTATCTAACGGTTATACATATAAGTGTATCATAGAAATATGAACAATAAACGACTAGGAGGTTTCCCCCTAGCCGTTATTGTTCATATTAGCAGAAGCAAGCTGCTCCTACAATAATTAGTAAAATAAACAGTACAACAAGTAATGCGAACCCACCGCTAAAACCACAATCAACGTGACCCATAGTTTTTTGACCTCCTACATTGTTCTTACTACACTGTTATCATATGAAGTGGTGGGCATGATGACATAGGCATTGGTCTATTTTTAATTAAATTTCTTAAAAAGGTTGGATAGAACATGAGTATGCTCTATACTTATGTTGTTATAGAAAAAATGTGGTGGGATGCTTTGTGCAATATAATTTTAAAGTAGAGGCTTTTGAAGGGCCTTTGGATCTATTGTTACATTTAATACATCGTTATGAAATTGATATATATAATATTCCTGTAGCAGATATTACAGAGCAATATTTATCTTATGTGCATACGATGAAAGAACTTCAATTAGATGTTGCAAGTGAGTATTTAGTAATGGCCGCAACGTTATTACAAATTAAAAGTAAGATGTTGTTGCCGAAACATGAAGAAGATGTACTTGATAACGGTGATGATTTTATAGATGATCCTCGTCAAGAATTGATGGAGAGGTTAATTGAATATAAGAAATATAAGCAAGTTGCTACTGAGTTAAAAGAAAGAGAACAAGAAAGAGCACAGCTATATACACGTCCGCCAATTGACTTTACATCGTTGGAACAAGAAGCGGAGACAAGTTTACCTCTTGATGTTACGTTATATGATATGCTAGCAGCATTTCAAAAATTAATGCGCCGTAAAAAGGCAAAAAAACCTGTAACAACACGTATTACTCGTCAAGAAATACCAATTGAACAACGAATGACTGATATTTTAAAGCAGTTAAAAATAAAGGGTGGTCGCCAAAGTTTTTATGATTTGTTTGTTGATGATGAACGTGAAATAATGGTTGTAACATTTTTAGCAGTTCTGGAACTTATGAAAAATCAACAAATCACAATTGAGCAAGAACATAATTTTGATGAAATTTTCGTATCAAGCTCTAATAAATCTGCATAGAGCAAGTATGTGAAAATGGGATAGAAACATTTTATCTCATGCTATGTTTTAATGTATCGTTTGGAACAAGAGAAAAAGTATTGAACCGAACGCATTGATTGTGATTCGGTTTTTTGATGTGTATTTTTATGGAAAAATAGAAGGAAGGAGCTCGTGAAATGGATAGGAAAGAACAAAAGTCAATTATTGAAGGCCTTTTATTTGTTTCTGGTGATGAAGGGATTTATCCAGAACAAATAGCGAAAGTTCTTGAAATTGAAATGAATGAAGTAATTAATATTTTAGAAGAAATGCAACAAGAATGTGAAGGTGCAAACCGTGGTTTGCAAATTGTACAGTATGCAAAAGTATATCGTTTTGCTACAAAGAAAGAACATGCTTCATATTATCAAAAATTAATGGATACACCAACAGCTGCTTCGCTTTCGCAAGCTGCCCTCGAAACGTTAGCGATTGTTGCATATCGTCAACCAATCACAAGGACTGAGATGGAAGAGATTAGAGGAGTTAAAACCGATAAGGCGTTACAAACGTTGGTTTCCCATTTACTTATAAAAGAAATGGGAAGAGCAGAAGGACCAGGGCGGCCTATTTTATATGGAACAACAAAAGAATTTTTGGACACATTTGGATTGAAAACATTAGCTGATTTACCACCGCTTTCTGAAGAGAATGAACAAATGAATGAAGCTGATTTATTCTTCGGTTCCTTACAAGAGATATCGAAATAAAAGCTTAGCATTTTGCTAAGCTTTTTTTGTATATCAATTATTTACAGTGCCATACTAAATGAAAAAAGGAGACGAGTTATGAGAGGTATGCGGATTATTCTATTATTAGCTTCTGTTTTATTATGTTTTTCTTTAAATAGCGCATCAGCTAAAAGGTATATGATGTCTATTCATACTACGTCTCCTTTACATATGCATCGGCAACATCTTAGTAAAATGAAAGTGAGCTTTTTAAAAGTGGGGCAAGGTGACGCAACACTTATTATAATGCCAAATGGACAAACAATGTTAATTGATGGAGGACCTTATGAAGCAGGAGAGGTTATTATTCAGAAATTAATTGAGAAAGGGATTAATCATTTAGATGTAATTGTCAGTACGCATCCCGATATGGATCATATAGGGGGGTTAATTCCAATTGTAGAGCAAATGCCGGTATCGCTTATATTAGATAGTGGAAAAACATATAGTTCTCTTACTTATCATACGTATCGGAATAATATTAAAAAAAGAGGGATACCTTTCGTTTCAGTAAAGGAAGGACAATATATACCGCTGGATCCACATGTTTCTATACAAGTATTAAACAACGGGAAATCAAAAGATGAAAATAATGAATCCTCAATTGTTTTAAAGGTACGATATGGAAAAGCGGATTTTTTATTAATGGGTGACGCGGATGTACGGACAGAAAATGAAATATTAAAACAATTTGATGTGCATGCAGATGTTTTGAAAGTGGGGCATCACGGCTCATATACTTCAACAAGTGAAACGTTTATAAAAAAAGTGGAACCGCAGTTTGCTATTCTGTCGTACGGGAGTAGTAATCCGTATGGACATCCTCATCAAAGTGTAGTAAAGCGCTTGAAAAGGCACGGTATAATGGTATATAGAACAAATAAACGTACAGTAGAAATAGAAACAGATGGTGAACATGTTATGTTAAAATCTAGCGGGTTAATGCCATTGTTGAAGTGATTTCTATATTAGGGGTGGATACTGTCCCTTTTTGGAAAAATGAATAATATATATTATAATTATAAGGGACGTAAGAAATTTCCTTTTCTGTTGAATAAAAAGGAAATTTCATTAGAATGTATAGACAACTACTCGTGCATATATTAAGATGGAACTAGGCGAATAAGGTAATAATAACAAGTAGGTATTTCATGGGAAAGGATCGATGAAAATGAAAACGCAAATTGTCATCAATGCCAAAATTTACACAGGTCAAGAAATAGTGGAAAACGGATTTATTCGTTACGCAGAAACCATTAAAGAAATTGGTTTGATGGCTCAATATGTACCACAAGAAAATGAAACTGTTTTTGATGCTACAGGGAAGATTGTAATTCCAGGTATGATCGATGTTCATATTCATGGTGGATACGATATTGATGCGATGGATGCAAATAGCGATGGGTTAGTAACTCTAGGTAAAGAAATGTTAAAAGAAGGGGTTACAACTTACTTCCCAACAACAATGACACAAGCTCCAGAGGCAATTGAAGCAGCGCTAACTGCTGCGAAAGAAGCAAAAGAAAAAGGAGCGCATTTCGAATATATTCACTTAGAAGGACCTTATGTTTCAAAGAAACGTGCAGGTGCACAACCACTTGAACATATCGTTCCTGCAAATATTGAGCAATTTAAACAATGGCAAGAAGCAAGTGGGAATTTAATTAAATTAGTAACATATGCACCAGAAGAAGAGGGAGCATTAGAGTTTGAACAATATCTTGCTGAAACTGGTGTAGTTGGCACAATGGGGCATACAGATGCAATTGATGCACAACTAAAAAATAGAAAGATTACACATGCGACACATTTATACAATCAAATGCGTGGATTACATCACCGTGAACCAGGAGTTGTTGGTCATGTGTTATTAAATCCAGATGTAATGGTTGAAGTAATTACAGATGGTATTCATATTCACCCTGATATGGTGAAATTAGCATATAAGTTAAAAGGACCGAAAAAAGTAAGTGTTATTACTGACGCAATGCGTGCAAAAGGTCTTGAAGATGGATTATATGAGCTTGGCGGACAGCCAGTACATGTAAAAGATGGTAGTGCTCGATTAGAAGATGGAACGTTAGCTGGTAGTATTCTAAAAATGGATCAAGCTTTCCGAAATGTAATTGAATTTACAGGTTGTTCAATCGAAGATGCAGTACTGATGACATCAGTTAACCAAGCAGAAGAGTTTGGATTAAATAATAAAGGTGCATTAGCGGTAGGAAAAGATGCAGACTTTGTTGTGATGAATGAAGATTTACATGTATATGATACGGTTCGTTTAGGAATTCATATGAAGGAAGGGAAGTAATTAAATGAATATTCTTGTTGTAAAAACTCCAGAAGAATTAGCAGAAGCAGGTTATAAATTAATTGAAGAAGTTGTAAAAACAAAAGAAAATCCAACATTAGGAATGGCTACAGGAAGCTCTCCATTAGGTATTTATGCAGAAATACGAAAAAATAAACTTGATACAAGCCGTGTAACCACTGTAAACTTAGATGAGTACGTAAATTTACCACATGAAGATAAAAACAGCTATCACTATTTCATGCAAGAACAGTTGTTTGATCATCTTCCATTTAAACAAACTTATGTACCAAACGGGATGGCAAGTGATTTAGAGGAAGAGTGCAAACGTTACGAGAGCATTCTAGCTGCTAACCCAGTTGACCTACAGATTCTTGGAATCGGTGAAAACGGTCACATCGGATTTAATGAGCCAGGAACACCGTTTAATTCTCCAACAAACATTGTTGAATTAACAGAATCTACACGCCAAGCAAACCTTCGCTTCTTCGAAAAAGAAGAAGATGTGCCAACTCATGCGATTACAATGGGAATTGGAAGCATTATGAAAGCGAAACAAGTTCTACTTGTTGCGATGGGTTCTAAAAAGGCAGAAGCTGTTAAAGAATTATTGCAAGGTGAATATAGTGAAGAGTGTCCGGCTACAGTTTTACAACGTCATCCGAATGTAACCGTAATCGCTGATCAAGAAGCTCTATCTTTATGCAGTGAGGCGATTGCTGATGAACATCGACAAGTATTCACCATTTCCGATCTATTATCAGATTCAAGAGTGGGTGAAACAGCTAATTGAGGACGGCGAATGGAAGCCGGGAGATAAAATCCCATCTGAGAATGAACTTTGTGATAAGTTCGAAGTGAGTCGTATGACAATCAGACAGGCGATTAATAATTTAGTGGAACAAGGCTATTTATATCGGAAGCGTGGAATTGGAACATTTGTCCAACTTCCGAAAGTGGAACAAAAGTTGCAAGGAATGACGGGATTCACAGAAGACATGATTTCTCGTGGAATGAATCCAAGTAGTCAATTACTTAGTTTCCGCCTAGTTCCAGCTACTGCTAAAATAGCAGACCGGTTAAGAATACAGGAGGGGGAATCGGTTTATGAAGTGAGGCGTATTCGCTTAGCTGATGATGAACCGATTGCTTTTGAGACGACATATTTGTCGCCAGCTCTTGTAAAAGATATTAACGAAGAGATATTGCAACAATCTTTATATGAACATTTAGAGAAAAAACTGGGCTTTAAACTTGTTAGCGCTACTCAGTCAATTGAAGCTTCCGTTGCGACGGAAAATGAAGCTGAACATCTGCATATTCCTAAAAAGGCGCCTGTACTTGTCATGCGTCAATGGTCATATTCAGAAGGTGAGGTACCGCTAGAGTACGTGAAATGTATTTATCGTGGAGATCGTTATAAATTTATTACGAATATCGCACGTAACAAATAGTATATTTCAGTTTGTGAAGTACAGTGGAATTGAAAATGGTTAACATGTAAAGAAATAAAAATACGACTCATCCTTATAAGGAATGAGTCGTATTTTTATTATGAGTAATTACGTGGTTAACAGCATCTTTGACGTGATTTACTACATAGTGAGCGTGATTTTTTACTGCATCATCTGCTTGCGACATAGCAAAACTGTGAGGAGTTAAAGAAAACATAGGAATGTCATTATATGAATCCCCTATACAAGCAATTTCCTCAGGTTTTATTTGAAACTCATTTAATAAAACAGAAATGGCAGAGCCTTTACTAACATTTGGTGGCATTACATCTAAACATTGTTCTGCAGAGATGAAAGTACTAACTTTCCCGTGGAATTTTTCATCAATTTTTTTCTGAAGGAGTTGTAAGTTCTCCTTTGTTCCACCGACAGAAATTTTATTTGGGAAAATTGTATCATCAATTTTCTGTAGTAAGTTTGGTTCTTCAACAGAAGTCATAGTTACCTGTTGTTCAAGTTCTTGAATAAAAGGTGTTTTCTCTTCAATGTAATAATTATGTTCATCACTTACATAACGGAAATAAGGATCTTCATTCGTCATAGCTAACAAATCGGGAAGTATGCTGGAATCAAAAGTTGCAGATAATAGTTGTTTATTTTCATGTGTATATACAAAAACACCATTTACACTAATACGATGAAAATTTGTATTTACAGCTTTCATTAAGTCTGCAATTTCATTATCAAGTCTTCCGGAAGCGAAGCAAAGAATAACATTTTGCTCGGCAAGGCTGCGCAGTGCCGCAACATCTTGTTCGTCAATAAGACCTCCGTGTTGCATCATTGTACCATCGATATCACTTACAAACATTTTAATCATGCTGTTATCCCCTTTCTATGTACAGTTGCTCTTACATTATACGCATCATATATAAACATGTCTAAAAAATGAATTTTTATTAAATGGCAGATGTTTTACATTGACGACAAAGAAGAATATTCTGTAACATAAAAGTAGGCTATTTAAGTACGAGGGTGGTGTTATATGAGTAATTATCTAGAAATTAAAAAAGTTTTAAATAATAATGTCATCATTGCTAGCCATCCGGAACACGAGGAAGTAGTAGTGATTGGTAAAGGAATTGGATTTGGGAAAAAAGCGAAAGATGTCTTGGAGCAAGAACAAATCGAAAAAATGTTTGTCTTAAAAAATGAACGTGATCGTGAACAGTACAAATTATTAGTGCCGCATATTAGTGAAAAATTAATTGAATTGATGAACGATATTATGCTGTACATTCAAGGGAAAGCGAAATCTCCACTAAATGAACATATTCATATTGCGTTAACAGATCATATTTCATTTGCGATTAAAAGGTTAAAACAAGGACTTACAATTGATAACCCTTTTTTAGTTGAAACAAAAATGCTCTATCCAGAGGAATATGAAATTGCGGAAGGTGTTGTAGAACTTTTAAATTCTCGTTTGCAAATTGCATTGCCTGAAGGAGAAATTGGTTTTATTGCACTTCACATTTACAGTTCGCTTACAAATTCTGATTTATCTTCAGTTAATCAAAACTCCCGTCTCATTGCACAACTTGTATCTTTAATTGAGACAAACTTACAAATTACATTAGATCAAGAGAGCATTCATTATTTACGTCTTATTCGTCATCTTCAATATGCTATTGAGAGGGTGAAAAAAGGAGAAAAAGTAGAGGAATCACAAAGTTTTGCTGATTTATTAAAGGCCGAGTATCCAGTTTGCTATAACTTGGCTTGGAAGCTAGTTAAGGTCATGCAAAAAGAGTTGCAACTACCTGTATATGAAGCTGAAAGTATTTATTTAACGATGCACTTGCAACGCTTAGTAAAGGCAGAGCATGTGTAAAAAGTTATATATTTTTGTCTAAAATGAAAACGTTAAAAAAAATGATTGAATCGCTTACAATAGTTATGTATAATAACTATTGCAAAGTTATACAAATTTCGACAAACACATTAAGGTGAGTAACGAAAACGTTTGCCTTAATTATAGTGAACTTATACGTAAACCTATTTTTGACACGTGTTACTGATTCGATCAGGCATGAGTGGAGAAAAGTAAGGAATGTAAGCTAGAGAAAGGGATATACTACCCTTTGTATAGCTATCGTTCTATCTTTTTTTCCTCATGTCTTTTTGGCGTTTGTCGGAAGGTATCAATATAGATAGGAGAGGAAGGGTTTCCATGTTTAAGAAGATCTTTGGTGTTCTTCAAAAAGTCGGGAAAGCGTTAATGCTTCCAGTAGCGATTTTACCGGCGGCAGGCATTTTACTTGGATTTGGTAATGCATTTCAAAATCCACAGTTAACAAATGTTATTCCTGCTTTAAAAGCAGATTGGTTCGTAATGGTTGCAAAAATTATGGAACAATCTGGTGATATTATTTTCGCTAACCTTGCATTATTATTCGCAGTTGGGGTAGCAATTGGTTTAGCTGGTGGAGACGGAGTAGCTGGTTTAGCAGCATTCGTCGGCTACTTAATTATGAACAAAACGATGAGTGTGTTCTTAGAAGTAGATAAGCTAGTGAAAGTAACAAGTTCTGGAGCAGACCCAGTAAAAATTGGATTTGCAGATCCAGCGTATGCAAACGTATTAGGTATTCCAACGCTACAAACAGGAGTATTTGGTGGTATTATCGTCGGGATAGTAGCGGCATATTGCTATAATAAATACTTCAACATTGAATTACCATCATACTTAGGTTTCTTTGCAGGAAAGCGTTTCGTACCGATCGCAACTGCAACATTCTCTTTAATGGTAGGTATTATCATGTGCTTCATTTGGCCATACATTCAAGGTGGCTTAAACACGTTCTCACATCAAATGATTGATGCAAATAGAACAATCGCAGCATTTATATTCGGTTTAATTGAACGTTCATTAATTCCATTTGGATTACATCACATTTTCTATTCACCGTTCTGGTTCGAATTCGGTCAGTATACAAATGCAGCTGGCGAATTAATCCGTGGTGACCAAAAAATCTTTATGGCACAGTTAAAAGACGGTGTAGAATTAACAGCAGGTACATTTACAACTGGTAAGTATCCGTTCATGATGTTTGGTCTTCCAGCAGCAGCTTTAGCAATGTACCATGAAGCACGTCCAGAAAATAAAAAATTAGCAGCAGGTATTTTAGGTTCTGCAGCATTAACATCTTTCTTAACAGGTATTACAGAGCCACTTGAATTTTCATTCTTATTCGTAGCGCCAGTATTATTCGGAATTCACGCTGTATTTGCTGGTCTATCATTTATGACAATGCAAATTTTAGGTGTTAAAATTGGTATGACATTCTCTGGTGGTTTAATTGACTTCCTATTATTCGGTGTACTACCAGGCCGTACAGCATGGTGGTGGGTAATTATTGTTGGTCTTGTACTAGCAGTTATTTACTACTTCGGATTCCGCTTTGCAATTCGTAAATGGAATCTAAAAACACCTGGTCGTGAAGTGGCAAATGCAAATGACGGCGCAGGAAAAGCAGAAGCAGGCGAACTTCCTCGTGAAGTATTAGTAGCACTTGGTGGTAAAGAAAACATTGCTTCTTTAGATGCTTGTATTACTCGTTTACGTGTTCAAGTTAACGAACAAAAGAATGTAAACAAAGACCGCTTAAAAGAACTTGGAGCAGCTGGTGTACTTGAAGTTGGAAATAACATTCAAGCTATTTTCGGACCGAAATCTGACACATTAAAATCACAAATTCATGATATTATGTCAGGCCGTACACCTCATGTTGAAAAAGAAGAACCTGTAAAAGTGGAAGAAACTCCTCAAAAAGTTGATGAAAATGAAACAATTGTATCACCAATTGAAGGGAAAATCTTACCGATTACAGAAGTACCTGACCAAGTATTCTCAGGAAAAATGATGGGAGATGGATTTGCAATTGAGCCAACTGAAGGAACAGTAGTTTCTCCAGTTAATGGTGAGATTGTCAATGTATTCCCTACAAAACATGCGATTGGTATTCAATCTGAAGGCGGAAAAGAAATTTTAATCCACTTTGGTATTGATACTGTAAAATTAAATGGTGAAGGTTTTGAAGCGCTTGTAGCACAAGGCGACAAGGTGAAACAAGGCCAACCATTATTAAAAGTAGATCTTGCATTTGTAAAAGAAAATGCACCATCTATCATTACACCAATTGTCTTTACAAACTTACAACAAGGGCAACAAGTCGAATTGAAAAAAGATGGAAATGTTAAGAAGGGCGAAACCGCTATTATTGACATTCAGTAGGAATTTGACGCAAAATGTTTATAATTATAATAGGCGATGTGGTTGACCGAACATCGCCTATTATATACAATAGATGGTGTAGTACTCACGTCTATACAACTAAAAAATACTGTAATTTAAAGGAGATAAATTATCATGGAAAAAATCTTTAAAGTAACTAGCGACTCAGGAATTCATGCTCGTCCAGCAACTCTACTTGTAAACACTGCAAGCAAATTCGGTTCTGACATTAACTTAGAGTATAACGGAAAGAACGTTAATTTAAAATCAATCATGGGCGTTATGTCTTTAGGCATTCAACAAAACGCAGAAATTAAAATCACTGCAAATGGTGATGATGCAGCTCAAGCACTAGCAGCTATCGAAGAAACTATGAAAAACGAAGGATTAGGAGAATAATGACTCTTAATATTCAAGGGATCGCTGCATCAAGTGGGATTGCTATTGCAAAGGCTTTCAGACTTGAAAATCCTGAATTTAACATCGAAAAGAAATCAATTACAAACGAAGCTGCAGAAATTGCACGCTTAGACGCTGCGCTTGAGAAAGCAAAAACTGAATTAGAAGCTATTAAAGACCACGCATTTGCTGAACTAGGTGCTGACAAAGCTGCGATCTTTGAAGCACATTTATTAGTGTTAAATGATCCAGAACTAGTAAACCCAGTAAAAGATAAAGTAAATAGCGAAAAAGTAAATGCTGAATTTGCAATGGATGAAGTTGCATCAATGTTTATTTCTATGTTTGAAAACATGGATAACGAATATATGAAAGAACGTGCTGCGGACATTCGTGACGTAACAAAACGCGTTCTTGCACATTTACTAGGAATTAACTTCTCAAATCCTGGTACAATTTCTGAAGAGGTAATCATCATTGCTGAAGATTTAACACCATCTGATACAGCTCAGTTAAACCGTAAGTATGCAAAAGGTTTTACTACTGATATCGGTGGACGTACATCTCACTCTGCAATTATGGCTCGTTCTATGGAAATTCCAGCTGTTGTTGGTACGAAAGTTGTTATGGAAAAAATCCAAAACGGCGATATCGTTATCATTGACGGTTTAG
This sequence comes from Bacillus sp. SRB3LM, assembly GCF_015712745.1. Taxonomy (NCBI): domain Bacteria; kingdom Bacillati; phylum Bacillota; class Bacilli; order Caryophanales; family Bacillaceae; genus Bacillus; species Bacillus sp. SRB3LM. The sequence goes on along the minus strand of NZ_VWVQ01000017.1, from coordinate 209,779 downwards.
ATGGAGAAGTAATTGTAAACCCATCAGAAGAAACTCTTCGTTCGTTTGAAGAAAAGAAAGCGAAATTTGAAGAGCAAAAAGCTGAATGGGCAAAATTAAAAGACCAAGCTACTGTAACAAGTGACGGACATCACGTTGAGCTTGTTGCAAATATCGGAACACCAAATGATGTACAAGGTATTATCGATAATGGCGGAGAAGGCGTTGGCTTATACCGTACAGAATTCTTATACATGGGCCGTGACAATCTTCCAACAGAAGAAGAGCAGTTCGAAGCGTATAAAGCAGTTCTTGAAGGTGTAAAAGAGGGTCAACCAGTCGTTGTTCGTACACTTGATATCGGTGGAGATAAAGAGCTTCCATACTTACATTTACCAAAAGAAATGAACCCATTCTTAGGATACCGTGCAATTCGCTTATGTCTTGATGAGCAAGATGTGTTCCGTACACAACTTCGTGCATTACTTCGTGCTAGCGTATACGGTAACTTAAAAATTATGTTCCCAATGATTGCAACTCTTGATGAGTTCCGTCAAGCGAAAGCAATTTTATTAGAAGAGAAAGCGAAACTTGTAGAAGCGGGTACAACTGTTTCTGATTCTATTGAAGTTGGTATGATGGTTGAAATCCCAGCTTCAGCAGTATTAGCAGATCAATTTGCGAAAGAAGTTGACTTCTTCTCTATTGGAACAAATGATTTAATCCAATACACAATGGCTGCAGACCGTATGAACGAACAAGTATCTTACTTATACCAACCATATAACCCATCTATTTTACGTCTTGTAAAAATGGTTATCGATGCTGCTCATAAAGAAGGCAAATGGGCTGGTATGTGTGGTGAGATGGCGGGCGATTCACTTGCTATTCCATTATTATTAGGATTAGGTTTAGATGAGTTCAGTATGAGTGCAACATCTATTCTTCCTGCAAGAACACAACTAAGCAAGTTGTCAAAAACAGAAATGGAAACATTAGCAGAAAAAGCATTAATGATGTCAACTGCTGAAGAAGTTGTTGAACTAGTTAAAAGCATATAAGTAATAAAAAAACCTGAGTCGATTGAAATCGGTCTCAGGTTTTTTCTATGAGAAAAGTAAATCTTATTTTCTTACTAGAGGATAAGGTACAGAATTAGATAGCGATAGCAACGATATCAGATGGGCATACACGTAAAATACCAGTAAAAGTATTTCGGTTTTGATTGTGCTTATCATCTTTGTTGTTATCTTTATTGTCTTTGTCATTGTTATTACGAGCTAAAGCAGAGAAAAGAGCAACACCGTTACAGAAACCTTCAAAAATTACATTGTTGAAAGATCCAACACCTTTAACGCTTAATAGAGAAAGCTCTGTTCCAACTGAAATGCTAGCAAGTACGTTACATACAGCTGGTTGTTGTGGCTTAACCTCTCTCTCCTTCTCACGATGGTCGCGCTCTCTTTCATGATGATGACAGTCTCTAAAGTTATCACAGCATCCAAATGATCCAAACATAATCCTCATCACCCCCTTCACACTTATAATCTATGTAAGTTCGGTAGTAAGTGACTGGACAGAGAGTGGAATTTTTTCTAGGGGATTTTCTCATTTTAAATGACTAGCTGGGTGTTTAGTATGGAATGATGTTTAAAATAGGAGTAATATAACAAAAAAATGTAAAAACCACCGAAATAAATGAAATGGGTAGCCTTTACACTTTTTTACTTTTATATAAAACGATGATATATACAGGAAGAGCTAGGAGTAGTGGTACAATGGATCGTGCAGTATGTTTTTCTGATTCTAATTGGAATGCTTCTTCTTTTGGGAATTGTAAAATGGAGATGTTTGCGGCATCACCAATAAAATATAGAAGCAGTACAGTTACTATGTAGCATAAAAGTGCGATAAAGCTTCCGTATGAACTCAATGAAAATCCCTCTCTTGTTATCTATTTGTTATCATTGTATCACAATTGTAACAAAAATACACGGGTATATTTCAACACCTTAACAAAATTCGACACGAAACGTCACGTTTACTTATGAGGAGGGAATAGAATATACTTTTCCATAAGTATAAATGTCGAATGATTTGTAGTAATATTACAAAAGTGTGACAGGAAATAAAAAACGAAGGCAACGTAGTTACCTTCGTTTTTTATTATTTTGCCCACTCGCTCACTTGCTCTACGCTCATACGTGGTGCAGGGTGGCCTTTTAAAGTTGATTCACCAATTGTAATAAGCATAATTGGAACGTAACGAGATGAAACGTTAAATTCGTCTGTCAGTGCTTGTGGATTAAAGCCACCAATAGCACAAGTGTCCCAACCAGTCGCTTTAGCTGCAAGCATAAGTTGCATTGCTGCTAAAGATGCATTTGAAAAGGCAGCATCTCTTGAGAATTGTTCACGAGCATATGCAGATTCAATATTTTTAGCTAAGCGTTCTTTTGCTTCTTCTTTCATAAATCCTTGTTCTACAATTGGACCATATACTGGCTCAACATTTTTATAAGCTTCTAAATCACCTAAAATAGCGACTACTGCAGAAGCATCAAGAATTTGTTGTTGGTTATAAGCTATCGGGTGTAATCGTTTTTGTACATCTTCACCTTGAAAAACAAGGAATTTCCAGTGTTGTAAGTTCCAAGCGGAAGGTGCTTGTGCTGCGGCTTTTAAAATCTCGTGTAATTCTGTAGATGAGATTTCTTTATTTGGGTTGAATGCACGTGTAGATGTGCGTTCATATAGAACGTTAAAAAAGTTGTCGTTTGTCATTATATATCCTCCAAATTGCATATAAAATTATCGGGAAAACGCAATATATATTACTTACATTTTGTAAGTTATCGAATTTAAGAATATAATATCCTTATTTTAATTGTCAAGTTTTAAGAAATAAGCTAGGGCATTCATACAAACGATATAATTCCTATAATCATACACTAAAAAAGGAATTTATAGAGTGAAAAGGGAAGATAACATTCTCAATTAGCTTGTTAATATGTATCTCTCACAAATTAAAGTTTATTGGGTAATAGTCTTTTGAAAATGTTTGTGAGGAATTCAGTAGAACAAGATATATGAAGTGAGTGAAGACTAGTGATGAACATACTACATTTTTTATTAGAGAATACGGTTTTCCAAAATGTGTTACAAGATTTGCAGTTAAATGTCCTTTATATAGAAAATGGATGTAAACATCAACAAACGATAGAAAATATTCATCCAAAATGTATGTTTATAGCAAATAGTTTTGAAGAGGGCGAATTATTATTTCAAAGAACGAAACCGCACATTATAATTATGTATGTAACAGATTATTCTCAAATAAAATATATAAAGAATATGTATACCTTGCAAAGTACATTTATTGTCATTTGGGATCAACAAATAACAAAAGAATTTACAGATGTACTCGCATTAGGAATACGTAATATTGTAATAGCCCATGTAACTCCGCAAGCAGTGTTAGAAGAAGTGAATAAGAGTTTGTATCAACTTTCTTTAGTAAGGCAAGTTAGTTTGCAACAGGAACTGCTTCAAACGATGTTTGATTTTCAAAATGATTTATTATTTATAGTAGAAGATGATGAAATTGTTGATTGTAATACAAATTTTTTAACGTTTTTCGGATATGAAAATTTGTTTGCCTATCGTGAGCAACATTTAGTATTTGCTGAACATTTTATTAGAGAAAATGGATACTACTCGACGACGCATGATATAACATGGCTAGACGATACTTTATCAAGCGGTAGAAGAATTAAGATGTTAAATTATGAAGGGACAGTATCTACTTTTCTATTACGTGCGACACCATTGCCAGAAGATTTATCAAGATTTATTGTAAAGTGCACGGAAATTACAGAATTAGATGAAATCTATCAAGAACAAGAAAGACTTGCTATGATAGATTCATTAACAGAGATTTATAATCGTTTAAAGTTTCAACAAATACTAGAGGTAGAATGGGAAAAGGTAATACGTACTGATGAGAAAATAGCAATTATTTTATTTGATATAGATAATTTTAAAACAGTTAATGACACATATGGTCATGATTTTGGCGATTTGGCATTAATACAACTTGCAGAGCTTATGAAATCTAAAGTGGAGCAGCAACATGTATTTGCAAGATGGGGAGGAGAAGAATTCATTATATTAGTGACAAATACAGTAGAAAAGGAAGCATTTCAAGTTGCGGAGTCATTACGATTCTTCATTGAAACAAAGCAATTCACTGGAATTTCAAAGTTAACAGCTAGCTTTGGAGTTGCGTTATATGAACAAGGAACTACAAGAGAAGAATTAATGCAACGAGCGGATATTGCATTATATGAAGCGAAAAAAAATGGGAAGAATCAAGTATGTGTGTATAGAAAAGAAAAAATGTAATTTTTCGCAACAAATTGTTGCGATTTTTTTTTATTGTTTGATAATAGAATAGGGGGACAATTTTTAGCTAAGGAATTATGGAGGATCAATATGATAAAAAAAGTAATGGTCATGGCTTCACTGTCTGCTATAGTTGGCGGTGGGGTATACTATTTTCTTGTTAGCCCCAATATAAAGGAAAACACTGTATTAACAACTAAAGTGAATCCTACTATTGAATCGGAAGTACAAGGGAATATAGAAGAAAAAGAAGAGCAACAAATTGATTATGCTAGCATATCTCAAAAATTAGATCAATATTTAGTCGGAAAGCAATTCAATGGAACAGTTTTGGTAACAGATAAAGAGCATGTTATTTTGAATAAAGGATATGGGTATGCTGATGTTCAAAATAAAATTGAAAATACGCCTCAGACAAAATATCGTATCGGTTCTATTACGAAAACAGTGGTTGCCACATCTATTTTACAGTTGCAAGAACAAGGGAAATTGAATATTCAAGATAATGTAAATAAATATATTCCTTCATTTCCGGAGAATAAAAATATTACGCTATATCATTTATTAACGCATACCTCTGGTTTACCTGAACACGCAAAAGGCAATGTTAATGCTGCTTCCCGTTTACAGTTAATTAATTGGATTGGACGTCAAAATTTAGAATTTCCTGCAGGAACAGGTTGGAGATATACAGATTATAATTATATGGTGCTTGCTTATATAATAGAACATATATCGAAAAAACCTTTAGGAGATTACATAAAAGAAAATATATTTGTAAAAGCAGATATGTATGAATCCGGCATGGGAAATATGGTGCCTGGAGATAAAAATTTTACAAAGGGTTATGTGAAAAAAATCAAGAGCTTGTACCAGCACAAAAGCTAGGCATGGATTGGCTATATGGTTGTGGTGAGATGTATACGACAGTTGGAGATATGAAGAAATTAGACGAAGCAATTATAAATGGAAAACTTCTTTCAGAACAAAGTATACAAACAATGTTTTCACCTTCAGCGGAACGGAAATATGCATTTAGTTTTTATATATATCCAGATTATTTTCATAATCATGGTGTATTATCTGGTTGGAACACTTTCAATAATTTTAATAAAGAAAAAGGAATTTTTGTTATGTTATTTTCAAATGTGAAAAATAGTATGGATGATGACTTTAATAAAGAGTTCCGAAAGATGGTAAATGATTTATTAGAACAAAGGGGATGAGAAAATGGAACATAAAACTTTATCAATAGGTTTCATTGGTATTGGCGTAATGGGAAAAAGTATGGTTTATCACTTAATGCAGGATGGTCATAAAGTATATGTATATAATAGAACGAAGGCAAAAACAGATTCTTTAGTACAAGATGGTGCACATTGGTGTGATACGCCAAAAGAGTTAGTGAAGCAAGTTGATATTGTAATGACAATGGTTGGATATCCACATGATGTAGAAGAAGTGTATTTTGGTATAGAAGGAATTATAGAACATGCAAAAGAAGGTACGATAGCAATTGACTTTACGACATCTACACCTACTTTAGCAAAACGTATTAATAAAGTTGCAAAAAGCAAAAAAATATATACGTTAGATGCACCTGTCTCAGGAGGAGATGTTGGCGCGAAAGAAGCAAAACTCGCAATTATGGTAGGTGGAGAGAAAGAAATATATGATAGATGCTTACCTTTACTTGAAAAGTTAGGGACAAACATTCAATTACAAGGACCGGCTGGGAGTGGACAACATACAAAAATGTGCAATCAAATTGCGATTGCTTCCAATATGATTGGAGTATGTGAGGCTGTTGCTTACGCGAAGAAGGCTGGACTGAATCCAGATAAAGTGTTAGAGAGTATTTCAACAGGGGCAGCAGGTAGCTGGTCATTAAGTAATTTAGCTCCTCGAATGTTAAAAGGAGACTTTGAGCCAGGATTTTATGTAAAGCATTTTATGAAAGATATGAAAATTGCTTTAGAGGAAGCAGAAAAATTACAATTACCAGTTCCAGGCTTAAGTTTGGCGAAAGAATTGTATGAAGAGTTAATTAAGGGTGGCGAAGAAAATAGTGGAACACAAGTATTATATAAAAAATATATAAGGGGGTAAACGAGGTGGACTTTCAAAAGTTTGATGAGATGATTGATACTTTACAGCGAGCTACTTGTATGCAAATCAATGAAAAACAAAAAGAAGCTTTTAAACAAAAATATGATTTTGAACCAGAATTTGAATATGGAAGAGATGAGAAGGGGCATTATGTAATTCGAACCTCAAAAAAGATGTTAGAAGAAATGGAGTTTTATTTGGCATTGAAATATGATCGTGATGGAGTGGATCTTTATATGCAAGCTGAGATTGATGGTATATTTCATGTATCTGTTAGCTATGGTGAAGATGCCCTACATCTACAAGAATTGTTTCAATTTCTAGAAGAAAATAAATAAAAGTCCTCATTTGAGGACTTTTATTTATTTAGTCATCTTTAATTTTTATAATTATAAGTTAGAAGCACGGCGGCATCGTTCAACCGGGAACGGGATAATTTGTGCGATGTGATTAGGACCAAATTGTTTTGTACGAGCATGGCGTATTATATAAAAAGCACACAGAATTGAAACAGGAATAGCGCCGAATAAACCAAATAATAAAGCGCTTACACAAGATGCGACAAATCCTAAAACACCAATTTCTAACTCTTCCATAATAGCTCCTAAAATAACAGGAAATGCTCCACATGTAACTCCAAGTATAAGTGCGATAAGTAAGCTCATGATTATCCCCCTCTGTTTGCGATATTCTTTTCCTTCTTAGTTAATTGTAGTATATCACATATAAAACAGAATTTTCAGAAAAAATTCAATAAATGTTCAAAAAATGCACTTGAAAAAATCAAGGTGTTAAATTTGTGATGAAATGGTACTTTCAAGTAAATAAAAAATCAGGCTTATTTCAAAATGAAATAAGCCTGTTCCATAGGAGGATGTATATATGTAGAGTGAATAAAAGTTTGGAAAAGGGGATCCAAGTCCTTTTATTCAACTAACTACCTTAATAGATTGGAACCCAGCCTTCAGTTGTAACAAAAATACGAATAGCTACAACTTGGCGATCATCTTGCAAAGTAAAATAATGTCTTGCATTTTCAGGAACAGATATGAGATCACCTGGCTCAAGTTCAACGTCAAAGAATGTTCCGTCTTTTCCTTCAATGGCAAAGATGCCATGACCACTAACAATAAAGCGAACTTCATCATCAGTATGATGGTGTTCTTTTTGAAAATTAATTAATAGTTCGTCAAGGTTAGGTGTGCTATTTGAAAGTGAAATTACATCATGCGCTTTATAACCTCGGCGTGCTGAAACATCAGCAATTTCTTTTGAAAACACAGCTAATATTTCAGCTTTGTTTTCATCTGTTAAAGAATAATTTTCATTTAAATGAGTAGGAAGTTTAGAAATATTCCATTTCTCATATAAAACGCCTTCCTTTTGTAGAAATTTAGATACTTCCACTTCATTTTCAATGCGAGTATTTACTTCATGAATACGAATTTGCGCCATTAGAAACGCCTCCTTGAATTGATAACAGTTTTATATGAAATTGGAATAGAAACTCATAAGCTTCTAATCTCTTCTTTGCATCAAAGCTATCTCGGCCCCATACGGTAATACCGTGGTTACGAATCAATATTGCTCCCGAATCTCCTTGTATATGCTTTCGGAAGTTTTCTCCAAGTGTTGGGATATGGGCATGGTTTTCAATAATAGGAATTTGAATTGTTGCACCTTCTTCCCAAATATCGAGAGCTTTAATAATTTCTTGATTTTGAAGTGTGACTGCATCACTATATAAATTTGTGATGACATTATTATCAGTTGTATGAACATGAAGTACACACCCGGCATTCGTATTGTTATAAATGTGTGTATGCAATATTGTTTCTGCTGAAGGGCGTAATTCAGTCTCTAAAACGGGAACTCCTACATGATCTACTAATAGAAAATCATCTGGAGTGGTTTTTGTTTTATCTTTACCGCTTGCTGTAATAAGAAAAGTAAGTGGTTCATGACTAACCTTTATAGAAATATTACCACTTGTTGCCGGGAACCAATTTCGTGTTGTTAATTCTTTTTTTATCTCGCTCAAGTCATACCATTGACGAAAAAGTTGTTTCATAATTTCACCTCCAACAAAAGTTTTAATTCAGCTTGCACATCTTGAAATGTTTCAAACGGTGTATAAGCAATATGATTTTCTTCACACTTTGTAATAAGAAAATCGCGAGCGAATACTTTATCCGCTTGTTTCGCGGCTTGTAAATCAGTAATAGAATCTCCAATTACAATATGAAAGTCATTTGTATCACTTAATTTACGGATTAATGATGATTTACATAATCCGCAATGATTTTGGCAATGATCATCACAAGAATGAGGCCATTTAACTGTAATAAACTCTGCTGAAAAGTCTGTTTCATTACAATAAATTTGCTCTTTTGGAATGATTCCTTGTAAGAGTGGATAGACGAAGAAATCCATTCCACCTGATATCACGTAAAAAGAAATGTTATTTTCCTTTACGAATTGTATAAATTCATGAAAACCACTACGGATTTCAGCAGTTTCTATTAAAAATTGAATAATATCATCGTGCAGATTAGTAGGTATTAATTGAAATAATTGAGAAACACCTTCTTGAATGGATAGTTCTTGTGATAAAATTTTATTCTTTACTTCTTCGGCTTCTGGTGGTGCGAATTTTTCCATAATGGACATAATGTTATCATTATTTGTAATCGTGCCATCGAAATCACAAAATACTTGAATACTCATAGTTTCACCTCATGAGAGGGATTTCCCCATACTTGTAGTGCACTATGCAAATTTATGTCGTCTACTTCATGGAGCGGTTTATTTTGCAAAGTAGCATCAATTGCAGTACGGAAAGCTTTACCCCCGCCTTGCGCTCCATTTGGATGTCCGTGTATCCCGCCACCAGCATTAATAACAACATCTTTACCGAAATCTCGTACAATAAAGGGAACGAAACCAGGATGAATACCAGCAGACGGAACAGAAAAGCTCTTCTTGAAAAATGCATCGTCTTCAGTTAAATATTTTGAGATAGCAAGAGCCTCCTCTTTTTCTAGCGCAACACTTCCGTATGGAGATGGGAATAATGAAAAGTCAGCCCCAGCATAACGTAGTAGCTTTCCAAGTAATAATGGAGATGAAACTCCATATAACTTGGATGCTGAATAAGCACCACTTACAGCAGGATGTGCCATAATAGGAACTGGGATTTCATCATCTTCTGCAAGTGATTGTAGTACATCTAGTCCGTAAGCAAATGCGTTAAATAATAGAATATCAGCTCCAGCTTCTACTGCACGTTTTGCATTTTCTTTTAAATCAAAAGTTCGTCCTGTTAAATTTACGGCATATAACGTTTTATGTCCGTATGTTTCGTAGACAGATTGTAAAACTTCTTTTCCGGATACAATGCGTTTCGTAAGTGGTGTTAATGCATTTTCAAATAATATTTCATCATCTTTTACTATATCTACACCACCAATTGCTTGATCGCGTAATTGTGTTTTTAAATACCCAATGTTTCGTCCAATCATTCCTTTAAAAATACTCATTAAAAGGGGACGATCATGCACTTGTAAAAGATTTCGAATACCATCTATCCCGAATTTTGGACCAGGAAAATATTTTTTTAACTCGTCTGAAAAAGTTAAGTCAATTAATTTTACTTCGCCATCAAGTGATAGCTTTCCAAATGTAGTCGTTAAAATCGCTGGTAAATCTGGACTGAAGTTTAATAGCGGATATTCGATTTTAATAATTCCGCGTTTTACTTTTTTACGTAAATACGAATTGGTATGTTCATGTTCAGCTAATTCCTCAACATGAATGACGTTGCCTTTATGCTGCTTTAATTGTTCTTGCAATAAATGTGGCAAATGAGTCCAAGAGCCAATTGTTAAACCGAGTGCAATTTGTTCCGCCTTTTTTTCTAAGTGATGTGAATCATCATGAATTAAATATGTCGCTATAATTCCGCTCATTGTTATAACCTCCTAGTTAAATAAAAAAACCTCTCAGCTAAGGAGAGGTTTTTTTACAACCAGCTCCTTATCTGTCAGCGTAATGCTGCGAGAATTAGCACCGTGTCTACAATTGTAGATCGGTTGCCGGGTTTCGTCGGGCTCGTCCCTCCACCTGCTCTTGATAAGAAGTATTTAGAAATGTTTAAATTTTTAAGATAACTGAATTTTGTCAGATATTTTTTATGTTGTCAATTACTTTTTGAAAAAATTCAAATTATCAATTCGATTAATGGCTTCTCGTAATCTATCTTCTGTATGCAAGAGACCAACGCGGACATACCCTTCGCCATGCTCACCAAATCCAACACCAGGAGCAACTGCAACATGTGCTTTTTCTAGTAAAATATCAGAAAATTGCTCAGAGGTATATCCTTTTGGAACAGGAAGCCATGCAAAGAATGACCCTGTTGGAATGTCTACATTCCAACCAATTGAGTGACAAGCTGAAATAAGAGCGTTTCGTCGAGATTCGTAACTATTTACAAGGTCTATTACGCAAGACTGTGAACTTAATAGTGCTTCGCGGGCAGCATCTTGAACTGCACCAAAAATACTAACATACATATGATCTTGTAATAAGTTAATGGTTTCAATGACACTTTCATTTCCTACTGCAAAAGCGATACGCCATCCAGCCATATTGAAAGTTTTCGATAGAGTGTAAATTTCAATACCTGTATTTTTAGCACCGTCTGCTTGTAAGAAACTCACGGGCTTTTGACCATCAAATCCAATAGCGCCGTAAGCAAAATCGTGAACAACTAATATATTATGTTCATTAGCAAAGTTAATGGTTGTATCAAAAAAATCTTTTGATGCAGTAGCACCGGTCGGATTATTTGGATAGTTTAAAAACATTAATTTTGCACGCTCGGCAATAGAGTCATCGATTTTCGTATAATCTGGTAAAAAATTATTTTCTGCAATAAGCGGCATTGTTTCAAATTGTGCTTTTGCTAAAGCAACTCCTGATAAATAATCTGGATAGCCTGGATCTGGAACGAGAATAGTATCACCAGGGTTTGTAAAACAAACTGGTAACTCTACTAATCCAGCCTTTCCCCCAAACAAAATAGCAACTTCTGTTTTTGGATTTACTACTACATCATATTCACGTTGATAGAATGTTGCCACGGCTTCTTTTAAACTTTCATGTCCGCGAAATGGCGGATATTTATGATGAATGGTCTTTTCTGCAGCATCTTGTAAAGCTTTTACGATATGCTGCGGTGTTGGTTGATCTGGATTACCTTGACCTAGATTAATAACATCGTGACCAGCTGCTACGACTTTGTTAACTTTTGCAACAAGTGAAGCGAAAAATTGTGTCGGCAATGATGTTACTATCTCAGAAGGTTGAAATAATTTCATACTTTCCACCTCTTTTGAAAGTTGTTACAATTCTAGTGACAAATGATATAATCTTTCCAGTATTTTGTAAAGAAAAAATAAGAATGGGGCTGACAAAATGAAAGTCGCATGTATTCAAATGGATATTGTTTTTGGAGATGTAGAAAAAAATATTGAGAATGCTAAAAATAAAATAAGCGAAGCTATGAAGGAAAGGCCAGATGTTATCGTCTTACCAGAATTATGGACAACAGGATATGATTTAACAAGACTTTCTGAAATTGCAGATAGGGATGGATTGGAAACGAAAGAAAAGTTAAAAGAATGGTCGAAACAATATGGTGTACATATTGTTGGTGGTTCCATAGCGAAGCAAACGGAACAAGGTGTTACAAATACAATGTATGTTGTAAACAAGGAAGGAGAACTAGTTAATGAATATAGTAAAGTACATTTATTTCAGCTTATGGATGAACATAAATATTTAATAGCTGGTAATGGTACGGGCGAATTTAAGCTAGATGATGTTGAATGCGCTGGAACAATTTGTTATGATATTCGTTTTCCAGAGTGGATGCGTGTCCATACTGTTAAAGGGGCAAAAGTATTATTTGTTGTAGCTGAATGGCCATTAGTTCGTTTAGCACATTGGCGTTTGCTATTGCAAGCAAGAGCAGTTGAAAATCAGTGTTATGTTGTTGCTTGTAATAGAGCAGGAAAGGATCCGAATAATGTGTTTGCAGGTCATTCTTTAATTGTGGATCCTTGGGGTGAAGTTGTAGTAGAGGCGAATGAAGAGGAATCAATTTTATTTGGAGAGCTTGTATTCGAGAAAATTAAAGAAGTACGTAAAGGAATTCCAGTTTTTGCGGATCGTCGTCCAGAATTATACAAATAAAATGTTGACAAGTGATTTTTATTCTTGGTATAGTCTTCAACATAAAGTTAAAAATTCAAAAAATTATATAACTCTTATCAAGAGCAGGTGGAGGGATTTGGCCCGATGAAGCCCAGCAACCGACCGTAATACCATTGTGAAATGGGGCGTTTATTACGCCAAAAGGCACGGTGCTAATTCCAGCAGAAAGTAAAACTTTCTGGCAGATAAGAGGGGAGAAGATAAACTTCAAACCTCTTTCTTAGTGAAAAGAGGTTTTTCTGTGTTAGAAAAACCTCTGAATTTAAAAAGGGGGAGAAGACGATGGGATATTATTCATTAACAGAAATAACAGCTGTACAATATGCGAAAGATCATGGCTATTTTGAAGCGAAGGCAAATGTCATTTGTCATGAAATTGGAGATGGAAACTTAAATTACGTGTTCAAATTAGATGATGGTGAGAAGTCTATTATAATAAAACAGGCACTGCCATATGCGAAAGTAGTTGGTGAAAGCTGGCCATTGTCTATAAAAAGAGCAACGATTGAAAGCAAGGCATTACAAATTTTTGCGCAGTATGTACCGGATTATGTTCCAGTAGTGTACAGTCATGATGAAGAGTTAGCGATAACGGTAATAGAAGACTTATCAAGACTAACAATTACAAGAAAAGGATTAATAGACGGAGAAGAATATCCGCTTTTATCCCAGCATATCGGCCGTTTTCTAGCACATGTTTTATTTTATACTTCAGATTTTGGTTTACAGTCAGAAGAGAAGAGGGTACTAGAAGGTACCTTTGTAAATCCGGACCTTTGTAAAATTACAGAGGATTTAGTGTTTACAGATCCGTTTGGACATTATGATACAAATGATTATGAGCCAGATTTACAGCTCGTGGTTGATGAACTTTGGAGTGATAAAACTTTAAAACTAAAAGTAGCACAATATAAATATAAGTTCTTAACAAGAAAAGAAACTCTTATTCATGGTGATTTACATACTGGTAGTATTTTTTCGTCACCTTCTGAAACGAAAGTGATTGATCCAGAATTTGCGACATATGGCCCATTTGGATTTGACATAGGTCAATTTATTGCAAATCTATTATTAAATGCTTTATCTAGAGAAGAAGAAAAAAGAAGTGTACTATTTTTCCATATAGAAAAGACGTGGAGTTATTTTGTAGAAACTTTTACAAAGTTATGGATTGGAGAAGGTATAGAAGCATATACGAAAGAAAAACAATGGTTACCAATTATTTTGCAAAATATCTTTACTGATGCAGTTGGATTTGCCGGATGTGAACTAATTCGTAGAACAATTGGTTTAGCTCATGTAGCAGATTTAGATGAAATAGAAAATAAAGAAACAAGAATTCAAGCTAAGAAACAAGCGCTATCCTTAGGAAAAGAACTAATAAAATATGAATCTAAAAGTGCTGATATTCAACTGTTTCGAACATTATTTCAACAGACAGTTTCAAGGGGTGTAAAAGCATGAGTACAATCGTTACTGTTCCGAGATCTGTAAGTTGGAAAGGTGATGCAATTGCGGTATTAAATCAAACGAAATTGCCACATAGCACAGAATACAAAACATTAACGACTATTGAAGAGGTTTGGAAAAGTATCATAATGTTAGAAGTACGCGGAGCGCCTGCAATTGGAATTGTAGCTGCATTTGGCTTGGCGCTTGCAGCGAAAAAATATAATACTTTACATATCGAAGAATTTCAAAAGAAGTTTAATAGAGACTGTAACTATTTAGGGACATCACGCCCAACGGCAGTCAATTTATTTTGGGCAATTGATCGTATGAGAGAATCTATTCGAGAGATTACTACAATAAAAGAAGCACAAAAAATATTAGAAGAAGAAGCGCTTCGTATTCAACAGGAAGATGAAAAGGTGTGTCGAAATATTGGGGAATATGCGTTAACATGTTTTAAAGATGGCGATAATATTTTAACAATCTGTAACGCTGGAAGTATCGCAACTGCCAGATATGGAACTGCATTAGCTCCCTTTTATATTGGAAAAGAGAAAGGTGTGCGTTTACATGCATATGCGTGTGAAACGAGGCCAGTTTTACAAGGTGGCCGTTTAACGACGTGGGAATTGAAGCAAGCAAATATTGATGTGACCCTTATTACAGATAATACTGCAGCTCATGCTATTCAAACGAAAGAAATAAACGCGATTATTGTGGGGGCGGATCGAATTGTCGCAAATGGAGATACAGCCAATAAAATAGGGACAATGAATTTAGCTATTTTAGCAAAGCACTTTAATATCCCATTTTACGTTGCTGCTCCACTGTCAACATTTGATGTTACGAAAGAAACTGGAGCCGAAATTATTATTGAAGAAAGAGATGAAACAGAAGTTACGAAAATCTTTGGAAAACAAGTAGCACCAATTGGAACAAATGTTTATAACCCTGCATTTGACGTAACGCCGAATGAATTAATTACAGGTATTATTACTGAGAAAGGGATTTTACGTGGAGACTATAAAAAAGAAATTCTGACATTATTTGAAAGACAAGCTGAAATTTAATAGCTTGTTTTTTTATGCCTAAATGGTCCATTATTCCTTATTTATATAGTGAAAGGAGGAGAGAAAGATGGAAGAATGGATCAGAATGATAGGTAATGTAGGGTTTCCAATTGTTGTAACATTATATTTACTTCACCGTATTGAAAGTAAATTAGATGGGGTAATTGTTGCAATTGAGAAACTCCCGCGGCAATTACTAAAGTACGAAGATCCTCGCGATAAAAAATAAAGTTTGCTCTTCTTGAGCAAACTTTATTTTTTATTGAGCAGTATAACCACCATCGATAATGACAGCTTGACCAGTTATACCTTTAGCTTTTTCACTCGCTAAAAACATAGCATAATCAGCGATTTCTTGTACTTGTAATAAGCGCTTTTGTGGGACGAGTGGATAAATAACATCTTCTAAAACATTTTCAAGTGGTACATTTCGTGTAGTAGCTAAGTCTTGTAGTTGATTACGTACAAGAGGGGTATCGACATAACCAGGGCAAAGGGCATTAACAGTAATACCATGCGTAGCACCTTCTAAAGCAGCAACTTTTGTTAATCCAATTACGCCATGTTTTGCACTATTGTAGGCAGCTTTTCCAGCAAATCCGACAAGGCCGTTAATAGAAGCGACATTAATAATACGACCATATTTTTGTTGTTTCATAATCGGAAAGGCATGCTTAATTGCGATAAACGGAGCAATTTGCATAATTTGAATTAGTAGCTCGAACTTTTCAGTTGGAAAGTCTTCAATGGGTGAAACATGTTGCATTCCTGCGTTGTTAATTAATATATCTAATGAACCGAAATGATCAACTGTTTGAGAAATTGCTGCTGTAATTTCCTCTTCAGATGTAACGTCACATTTTAAACCGATAGCTTGAAAATCTTCATTTTGTAATTGTTCAGCAGCTTCTTTTGCACGTTCTTCAAGCCGATCGGTAATCACAACTTTTGCACCTTCTTTTGCAAAAGCCTTTCCCATTTCATAACCAATACCACTCGCAGCACCAGTTAAAAAGACAACTCGATTTGTAACCATGATGAAAAACATCCCTTCATAATAAAGTTTTCATAGTGCACTATTTAGAGAGGCTACAATGAAATTCCTGCAAACATTTGGAAAAAATATCGTTAGCTATCTTGTTTTGCAAAATAGTCTTTGCTATACTATTTTGTAAAGCAAGATACTTACGCTTATCTATCTTGTAAAACAAGATAGTAGGAGGATTTAAATTATGTCGACAAGTCAAATGCTGAAAGGGATTTTAGAAGGATGCTTACTTGCTATTATTTCTGAAGGCGAAATATACGGTTATGAAATGAGTGAAAAGCTAGCGAAGTATGGTTTTACAATGGCGAGTGAGGGAAGTATTTATCCGTTATTAATACGAATGCAAAAAGAAGGACTAATAACAAGCGTAATGAAGGAATCTCCATCTGGTCCAAAGAGAAAATATTATACATTAACTGAAAAAGGCGAGGAAGCACTTGATGAATTTATGGATCGCTGGGAAACGATGCAAAGTAGTGTAGAACGTCTACTTGAAGGGAAGGGGGGGAAAAATAATGCTATCAAATGAAGCACGAAAGTTTTTATTAGATATGAGATTATTTTTGACGGCAAAGAGTGTAAAAGAAAGTGATATTGAAAACTTTTTAGAAGATGCAGAGTTGCATTTAATAGAAGGTGAGAGTAAGGGGAAGAGTGTAGAAGATATTTTCGGAAGCTCACCGAAAGAATATGCAAATGAACTTGTAAAGGTAATGGAAAAGGATAGATGGGAAACGTGGAAGCAAATTGGTTTTACAGTAATGAATATCGTATCATTTTGGATTATTGCTTCTATCTTAATAGTGAATAACGGAATGTTACAGATTTCACTTATTCAGTGTATCGGTTATAGTTTTTCATTTATTTTAGTTGTTATAGGTCCTAATTTTCTACTTCGCAAAATGACCTTCGTAACAAGCTTTACAAAAACATGGTTTTCTATGTGGTCTCTAGTTATGATTACTCCAATGTTTTTATTAGGAGCTGTTACGATATTAGATGTGATATATCCGACAAAAATGCTCACATTCACCGAAGTGCAAAGTTATATAGTGGCTGGTGGGATTTTTATCATCACAGTAGCTATAAATATATATTTTGAAGGATGGTTTAAAAATTTATATTTAATCATTCCACTTTCAATTATGTTAGTGTTTAAAACATTTACATCGGAAGATCTCGTGCCAATGTTATTTCAAATTATATGTTTATATGGAAGTTTATTTATTTTAATTTTCGTTGAAATTATGATGAAGACGAATAGAAGAGAAGCGGTTTAATAAGGGAGGGATTATTATGAAGATTTCTAAAGAAGGGGAAAAGTTTTTAATCGATACGAAAGTGTATTTAATAACAAAAGGAATTAAAGAAGAAGATGTGGACGCCTTTCTAGAAGATGCAGAGCTTCATTTAATAGAAGGTGAGAAAGAGGGAAAGACGGTAAGTGATATATTTGGTGATTCACCAAAAGAGTATGCGGAAGAATTAGCGAAAGAGATGGAGAAGGATAAAAGCGGGAGTATAAAAAGTATCTTAGGAATGATAATTGGGATAGGTGGATATTGGTTACTTACAAATATTTTATTTGGAAATCCGAATCAACAATTTACATTAACAAATGTACAGTTAATTGGTTATCCAATCGTTTTAATTATTACGATTATTGGAACGATTGTTGCGTTTAGAATTTCTTCTTTTAAAAGTAAATTAGTAGAGTTTGGAATTATTTATGTAATAGTGATGATACCTATTTTATTATTGGTGTTATTAATGTTTATGAATAAATGGTATGGGACGCCAATTTTACAATTGTCGACAATGCAGACATATATATTAGCAGTAACTATATTTTTATTACTTCTTATTGGTGAAGTATATGTTCTTGGTTGGATAGGTGTTGTGGTACTAATTGTTCCTCTTGCAATTATGTTCTTATTTAAAGACTTAGAAGAAAGAAATGTATTTTGGGGAATTGCAAAGATCTTACTTATGTATGGAAGTATATATGGATTAATGAGATGGTCTTTAAAAATTGAAGAAAGAAAAAGTGTGAACTAGAAGTTCAATAAAAAGCGGCTGCTCTGGATATATCAAAAATTATTTCCAAAGAAATATTATATAGGGATTTTTAGAGGGATTACATTTATATTTAGTTGTCTATTTTTATTTCTAGCAGCCGGGATTTGGTTTTTTGATCGGAATAAATTGTTTTAAACAGTAACATGAGGGTTACTGTTTTTTTCTTTGTAATAAAGAGCTTTGTAAAGAGAGGGCTTTTTGTTCTGCAGTTAATAAGGAATGAATATGAACGTTTTCTGGACGAGGGACTATCGGATACATAAGATTTGTTGGAGAAGGATGGTGCTCCGAGCCGGTTGGAGAATGAGGATCTGCATGAGTAAGTTTTCCATGAACACGTCTTGTAAATAAAATATGACCGATTTCGTGAGCGAGCGTATATATATTTTTCATAGGGGCAGCCGAATTTGTTAAAACAATATAGCCGGTAAGTTGCTGTTGTTTTGCTAAAGAGTAAGCGCAGGCAATTACTGCTGTTTCTTTGAAATAATCACTGCCAATATAACAAATATAAAGGTCGCATTCAGGAGCTTCATTTACACATGTTTGGAAAAAGGATGCCAACTTTTCTTGACTTTGAATGGAATTTCTATAACTGATTTCACGGTCAAAAAAACGGAAAAGTTCATTTAATACAATTACTTCTTGAATTTGAAATGTAATGGGGTGCCAAATTGATTCTGCAACAGCTAAATCTTTTGCGATGCGGTCATCAGAAATATCGGCGCCGGGAGTAATGCAAATACATATATTGACGTATGGATCCATAAGGAACACCTCAAATGAAAAAGTTCTTCCTATAATATATGTGGGAAAAAGATGTCATGTATGGATAAACGCCTTCTTTATTGAATATATAGATGACAAGTCGAAAAAATTTCATAGTTCTATAACATGGTGTGGTCGTCTTTTTGATATAGTAAAGGAAAGGGGGAGAATATATGTATACATTAAAAATCGTTTCAGACAGAGAAGCACTTTATCAATTTGCGAGTTATGTAAGAGTTGTACAAGGGGTTGAAGATGTATATGTAGAGGTAGGAGAACCTTTATATGAACATCCTTTAATGAAGTTTTATGTACATATTAAGCTGAAAGAAACATATGAGCAGCATAAAGCGTTACAGGAAATAGCAAGATTAGTAGAATTGGGGCGTTTTACATATGTCCATTATCGTAATGATGAAATTGAGGAAGCTTTTGAAGCTGTAAAATATGAAAGTTTTAAGAAATAAAGGTGAAAAAAAGGAGGCGAAAGCTTCTTTTTTTCTTTAAAATTACATGAACAAAAAGAGAAAAATTTTGTTATGATAAGGGAGGTTAGGGAAAGGGGGATTTACATATGGGGTATATTGAAGAGTTACGCAAAGTCGTTGGTACAAGGCCGCTTATTCTCGTAGGATCAGCAATCATTATATTAAATGATAATCAAGAAGTATTGCTTCAATATCGTTCAGATACATATAATTGGGGTGTACCTGGTGGGGCGATGGAACTGGGCGAAACGACAGAAGAAACTGCACGTAGAGAGTTATTTGAGGAAACGGGGTTAACTGCAAAAATAATGCAATTTCTTGGTGTTCTATCAGGAAAAGAAGTATATTTCCGTTATCCGAATGGCGATGAAATTTTCAATGTCATTCATCTGTATCAGGCACATCATGTGAGTGGGGAATTAAAGCTCGATCATGAAGGGTTGAAACTCCGATATTTTCCAGTAGATAAGTTGCCAAAATTGAATGAAACGACAGAGAAAATTTTACAAAAGTTTTTATATGCACTGACAGAATAGAAGGTTAATTCCTTCTATTTTTATTATATGAAATATTTTGATTTTTTAGTATGTTTATAGTATGATAGTTATAGATATACATCTTATGGAAGTTCACCTAAAAACTTACTAGGGTACATAAGAGAGGGGCAAGTACAAAATGCATAATGTTGTTATTACAGCTGCAGTTCGTTCGCCAATTGGAACTTTTGGAGGAGCGCTAAAAAATGTAACGCCAGTAGAATTAGCTGTTCCTGTACTTCAGGAAGCTGTAAAACGAGGCGGGGTAGAACCACATGAAGTTGATGAAGTAATTTTAGGTCATTGTATTCAAAGAACTGATGAAGCAAATACGGCGAGAACAGCTGCATTAGCGGCAGGATTTCCTGACACAGTTACGGGATATACAATCCAACGTCAATGTTCTTCAGGTATGCAAGCAATTATGTCAGCTGCAATGCAAATCCAATTAGGTGTAAGTGATGTTGTTGTTGCAGGTGGAGTAGAAGCGATGAGTTCGAGCCCTTATGCATTGAAACAGCACCGCTGGGGACAACGTCTACAGCACGGAGAAATTCGTGACACGGTGTGGGAAGTGTTAGAAGATCCGATTCACCATATTATGATGGGTGAAACAGCGGAAAATTTAGTTGAACAATATGAAATTACAAGAGAGGAACAAGATGAAGTTGCTCTTCGCAGTCATACATTGGCACTGAAGGCAATCGAGTCTGGATATTTTGACGATCAAATTGTTCCTATTACAATAAAAGAACGTAGAAAAGAAGTAGTATTTTCGCAGGATGAGCATCCACGTGCAGATATTACAGCGGAAAAATTAGCAGGGTTAAAACCAGCATTCCGTAAAGATGGATCTGTAACTGCAGGTAATGCATCTGGCCTGAATGACGGAAGTGCAGTTCTAGTATTAATGAGCGAAGAAAAAGCGAAAGAAAAAGGCTTACAACCGTTAGCTAGAATTGTTGGATATTCAGTAGCTGGAGTAGACCCGAAAATTATGGGTATTGGACCAGCACCAGCAATCCGAAAAGGATTAGAGAAAGTAGATTGGTCATTAGAAGATGCAGATTTACTTGAAATTAATGAAGCTTTCGCGGCTCAATATTTAGCTGTAGAGAAAGAGTTAGGCTTAGACCGTGAAAAAGTGAACGTAAACGGTAGTGGCGTAGGACTTGGGCATCCAATTGGTTGTACAGGGGCTCGTATTACAGTAAGTTTAATTCACGAATTAAAAAGACGTGGTTTAGAAAAAGGAATTGCCTCTTTATGCGTTGGTGGCGGTATTGGGGTTGCCTTATTTATAGAAGCACTATAAAAAAGAAGCAGCTATTGCTGCTTCTTTTTTTACGACTTAAATAGATGATGGAATAATCGATCGCGATTTTCAAAGAAAAGTTTCGTCGTTTGGTAATGCTCAGTTTCTTCTAATGTGGATTCGTGAATTCCCTCTTGTGTTAAAGAGTATATAGTAGATTCAGGGTAAGCCATTAAAATAGGAGAATGCGTCGCAATAACAAATTGTGAACCTTGTTCCGCTAGCTCATGCATTCGAATGAGCATGGAAAGTTGTCTCATCGGTGATAAAGCTGCCTCAGGCTCATCTAAAATGTATAAACCTTGTCCTGAAAAACGGTTCATAAATAAGGAAAAGAATGATTCACCGTGAGATTGTTCGTGTAGTGAAACGCCGCCGTAAGATTTTATAGCATCTATTTCATCAATATAAGAAGCAACGTTATAAAATGATTCAGCGCGAAGAAAGAAACCGTCGTTTGGTGTATTGAAACTTTTGGAAATTCGAAGGTATTCATGTAAAGATGAATGTGAATCGTTTGTGCTAAAGCGGAAATTCTTCGTTCCACCTTCTGCATTAAAACCTAACGCAATTGCAATTCCTTCAAGTAATGTTGATTTACCTGTTCCGTTTTCTCCAATAATGAATGTTACATTTGGATGGAAAGCTAGTGACTGTAATGTTCGAATAGCGGGTAAACAGTAAGGATATGCGGAAAAACTAGGGATATTTTCTTTTTTTAATGTGACATTTTGTAAAAAGGGTACGTCAATCAATATATAAACCTCAATTCATAACGGATTTTGAATTTAAAAAGGCAGCAAATAAAAGTGTTAATGACACCTGAATCCCTTCTTGTTTTTTGAATATTTTATGTGGATTATATCATTTAAACTATCATATTCCAATGTGAAAATAAATATTGCATGAAGATCCATTCTCTCGTTATGATATATGGTATTCTATTGAAAATGTGAGAAGGAGTTAAAGTATGCCGTTTACATTTGCACATCCAGCAGCAGTTCTTCCTTTTGCGAAAAAGCATTCTAAACATATTTCAGTAACGGCTCTTATATTAGGTAGTATGGCGCCTGACTTTGAATATTTTTTACACTTTAGACCCTATGGTGTTATTGGCCATACATGGCTTGGGTTCTTATATTTAAATTTACCGCTTGTATTTCTACTCGCATACATATATCATTACATTTTAAAAAAGCCGTTTATAACGCATTTGCCTAAACCGTTTGCTGGTTATTATTCATATGCAATAGATGAGAGGTGGGGGCTACATACCTGGAAAGAATTCTTTGTATTTTGCTATTCTGCATTATTCGGTATGCTCACGCATGTCGTTTGGGATGCATTTACTCATAATACAGGCTATTTCGTTATGAAAATACCATTGTTACAAATTGAATTACGCAGTATTCCATTGTATAAATATATGCAACATGGGAGTACATGTGTTGGCTTATTATTGCTATTATACGTAC
This sequence comes from Bacillus sp. SRB3LM, assembly GCF_015712745.1. Classification (NCBI taxonomy): domain Bacteria; kingdom Bacillati; phylum Bacillota; class Bacilli; order Caryophanales; family Bacillaceae; genus Bacillus; species Bacillus sp. SRB3LM. The sequence goes on along the minus strand of NZ_VWVQ01000017.1, from coordinate 186,777 downwards.
TATGGAAGTATAAAGATGAAACAGGGAAAGATATGATTGTAGCTTTAGAAAAAAGAAAGTATTGGGTTTCTATAATCATTGTGACAGCTTTTATATTTATCGTGCATGCGTTCTTAGATCCTTATTTTCATATTTTCCAAATTGGAGGTATAATAGTATCTGGACTGACAAGTTCATTTTGTGGAATTGTCATTGTTTCTATAGTTTACAAAGCAAGGGACTAATTTTATATTCATGAATGATAGCGTTAGGAGAAATGAAATGATGAAAGCATGGAAAAGTATTTTTGTTTTATGTAGTTTTCTTCTTATGTTAAGTGGTTGCTTCCATCAAGAAGAAAAGAAAGCTGAACCGAAGAAGAAAGAATCTATTCCTGAAACGAAAGAATATGGTGGGCGTGAGCTGAAAAAAGTGGGACAAAAAGTGAAAGAAACAGGATGGGGTACTTTCAAGTTAGAGCAGATGCATTCTGTGAATCAAACATTTGAAGTAGCGCCAATGAAAATTTACGTACAAGATGTGAAAGTAATCTCTTTATCACAAATGAGTGAAAAGGCAAAAAATACATTGAAAGTATACACGGCACTAACTCCTGAAGAAGTAAAACGTAGATTAGGGGATAAAGTAAGCCAAGAAGATGCAGAATTATATGCATCGCTAAGTGGAACAGAAATTAGTAATACAATTCGTTACGTTGAGATTACATATAAAGTGGAGAATAGCGGAAATAAAAATATGCAATTTTTCTCTATGAATGATGTTATGATTAATGGTAAGCAACATTTTAAAGTAGCCACTCAAAACTTTTTATATGACGAAGATACGTTAGTTGGTACAAAAAATGTATCAAGAGAAGACTATAAGCCTGGTGAAACAAGAGATGGTATTATTGGTTTAATACTTGACGATGGAAAAGACAAGGTAAAGGATATTCAGTTTACAACTGATGATTTACTTGCAGGAGATTCAGAAACACAAGATGTTGTAAAAGAGCCACAAACGTTTAACATCTCACTAAAATAATGTAAGACAAAACAGTCAGCATTCAAATATTATGCTGACTGTTTTTTTATTTCTTTTATGTATAAATCTACATTTTGAAAAGGCACCTTAATTTTAAACGCATCTTTTTGTTCATTAAATTGCTTTTCATTGTAGGGACCGAAACGTTTATTGTGCTTTACGTCAATAATCCAATAATGTTCACTTTTTCTATTTGCAATTGCTGCGTCAGGGTTATTTGGATCTGATTTTTCCTCAGTTTGTTTTGCAATAATGTATTTATCATCCCAAGCAATGTCTGTAATTTTTGCAGGGATGTATTGTGTGGCATATACAGCATCTTGCGAGGGGAAAAGTTCAAATGCATTTCCAGAAGTACGTATGAGTTCGTATTCATCGTTAACCGTATAAGTTAAGTGACTTGTGTTTCCTGCACAACCAGTTAATAGGAAGGCGACGAATAGGATTATCCATTTTTTCAATATGGGAACCTCCTTTATAATGCTATTGTAACAAATTGTACAAGAAAAGTAAGAGAAACGCTAGTTTACAATGTTTTTTAGAAGTGGTACGATGAGACGGGTAAAGAAGGAAATGAAGGAGTCGACATAAAATGAAGTTAAAGATGCATCGTCCAGCGCTTGTAATGAATCGCATAGGTGCTTCCCTAATTGACATGTTTTTAATCTCGGTTATGTATGGTGCAGTAGTAGCTATTATGACCGGAAACTATAGTGCTATGTTTAAGCGCTTTAATATAAGCTTAGGTGATTTTAGATATGATTTCGCAGTAGTTTTCATATTAATGGCGATATATTTTATTGTATTACCCTTTCTTTGGAACGGTGTAACTCTTGGTAAAAAGGTAACGAGAATAAAATTAATTTCATTGAAGAGTGAAAAGCTAACGTTGCAAACATTAATTATAAGATTTTTTGTAGTGTTATTACCGAACGTATTGCTATTAGGAATTCCATTAATATGTAATGTATATATGATGTTGTTCCGCAAAGATAATTGTGGTTTTCAGGATTTAATGACAAAAACGAAAGTAATAAGTCTTGTATAATGAAAAAAGACCTTTTTATATATAAAAGGGTCTTTTTGATTTTATAAGTATATTGGGAATGTTTACAGTAAGGAAAAGCTAAAATGTGTCATTTCCATTTATAATCGATTGAAAATTAAGAAAATGGTATAATGATTAAAAATAATATCTTTATTAAGCTATATTGGAGCTGAGTAAAATTTCACTTTATATAATAAGGGGGAAGTTAAAATGACAGGAGGAAGCATAATTTTTTGGGGTATTCTCATTTTTATCGGTCTAGTTTTTGATCAGCGTAATAGTAAGAAAAAAGAAGGATAAAAAGTAAGCGTTCACAAATAAAATAGCGATTTTTCTTGCTTGCAGATTATTCTTATAAAGGAGTATACTGAATGACGGTAAGACTTATAGAAGGGGTAATGAAAATGAAGCTTGCAGGAAAAGTTGCTATCGTAACTGGCGGTGGCATCGGTATTGGACGTAATACAGCTCTTTTGTTGGCTAAACAAGGCGCAAAAGTTATTGTGACGGACATTGATCAAGAGAGTGGACAAGCAACAGTGGAGGAAATTATGAATCTAGGCGGAGAAGCACTTTTTGTATCCTATGATATGGGAAAGCAAGGAGATTGGCAACGCGTTATTAGCATTACTTTGAATGCATTCAGTCGCATTGATATGCTTTTTCAAAATGCTGGTTTATATAAAATAGATTCTATTTTTTCTCGCCAACAAGAGAACGATTCCAATGTACTTTGTATTAATGACGTTTGGATAGAGATAAAACAATTAACGTCATCTTTTATGAAACAGCAAGAAGAAGTGGTGCTTAGTGATTTACCGATTTTCGGTATTATTAGCACGAAAGGACAATCATTTCATACAGTAGAAGCCCTAGTATAATAATGAAAACCGCCCTCAATATATGTGGACGGTTTTTTTGTATGTGTATAGTAAAGATAAATTTTTTAGCGAATACGTTGTTCAGTTTGGTTATCAAAGAAATGCGCTTTATTCATATCAAATGCTAATTTAATTTGGTCACCAGGTGAAAACGTATGTCTTGCATCTACACGTGCTGCAAAATCTTGATTTCCAAGTTTCATATATAAAATGGATTCAGCACCTAATAATTCAGCGACTTCAATTTTTGTTGTGAAGGCAGTAGATTGCGAAGCTTCTAAAAATAGTAGTTCATCATGAATGTCCTCTGGGCGAATACCTAAAACAATTTCCTTATTTACATAGCCTTGTTCACGTAGCATCTTCATTTTTCCTTCAGATACTTTAATTTTTATAGTATTATCTATAACGAAATCGGTTTCAGTCAATTTACCACGGAAGAAATTCATCGCTGGTGAGCCGATAAATCCACCCACGAAAATGTTTTCTGGTGTTTCGTATACTTCTTTTGGAGTTCCAATTTGTTGGATTTTTCCATCCTTCATAACGACAAGACGCGAAGCCATAGTCATTGCTTCTGTTTGGTCATGTGTTACATAAATTGTTGTTGTTCCCAGGCGATGATGTAGCTTAGAAATTTCTGAGCGCATTGCAACACGGAGTTTAGCATCTAAGTTTGATAATGGTTCATCCATTAAGAAAACTTTTGCATCTCGAACGATTGCTCTACCTAACGCAACACGTTGGCGCTGTCCACCTGATAATGCTTTCGGTTTTCTATCTAAATATTGTTCAAGTCCTAAAATTTTTGCTGCATCTTTCACACGACGATCGATTTCATCTTTTGGTATTTTTCGAAGTTTTAATCCAAATGCCATATTATCATATACACTCATATGTGGATAAAGAGCGTAGTTTTGGAATACCATTGCGATATCTCGATCTTTTGGAGGAACATCATTCATTAGTTTACCATCAATTGAAAACTCGCCTTTTGAAATATCTTCAAGTCCAGCTACCATTCGTAATGTTGTAGATTTTCCGCATCCAGAAGGACCGACAAATACGATAAATTCTTTATCTTGAATGTGTAAATTAAAATCAGTTACAGCTGTTACGTTATTATCATATATCTTATAAATGTTTTCTAATTTAAGTTCTGCCATGGTATTTCCCCCTAGAAATAATTATGCAAACGTTTTCTTTGAATTCATTATAAACGAATAGATTCAAAAAATAAATAAAAAAATAAAACGTTTTCATTTATTGGAGAGTTATTAGTAATTTTCATATGTTTTCTTAGAAAAAGAACAATAAAAATTGTAAGCGCTATTTTAAATTGAGATAGAATCTGTTATCATTCATTAATGAAAACGTTTGCGCCTTGAAAAAGAGAAAAATGAATGAAATGGGGTAGCATAATGGAAAAACAATGGTGGAAAGAAAGCGTAGTATATCAAATTTATCCTCGTAGCTTTATGGATAGTAACGGTGATGGTATAGGAGATCTTCAAGGGATTATTTCAAAGCTAGATTACTTAAAAGAATTAGGGATTGATGTGATTTGGTTATCACCAGTCTATGAATCTCCAAATGATGATAATGGTTATGATATAAGCGATTATTGTAAAATTATGAACGAGTTCGGAACAATGGAAGATTGGGATGAGCTATTACATGAAATGCATGAACGCAATATGAAACTGATGATGGATTTAGTTGTTAATCATACATCTGATGAACATAATTGGTTTATTGAATCACGTAAATCAAAAGATAATAAATATAGAGATTACTATATATGGCGTCCTGGAAAAGAAGGGAAAGAACCGAACAACTGGGGAGCTGCTTTTAGTGGATCTGCATGGCAGTATGATGAAATGACGGATGAATATTATTTACATCTGTTTTCTAAAAAACAGCCAGATTTAAACTGGGATAATGAAAAGGTAAGACAAGATGTTTATGAGATGATGAAGTTTTGGTTAGAAAAAGGAATTGATGGATTCCGCATGGATGTTATCAATTTTATATCTAAAGAAGAAGGGCTACCAGCTGTTGAAACAGATGAAGATGGTTATGTTTCAGGTCATAAACATTTTATGAACGGTCCAAACATTCATAAATATTTACATGAAATGCATGAAGAAGTATTATCGCATTATGATATTATGACGGTTGGTGAGATGCCAGGTGTAACGACAGAAGAAGCCCAACTGTATACTGGAGAAGAACGAAAAGAGTTGCAAATGGTATTCCAATTTGAACATATGGATTTAGATTCAGGAGAAGGTGGAAAGTGGGATGTAAAACCATGCTCACTTCTTACTTTAAAAGAGAATTTAACAAAGTGGCAAAAAGCATTAGAGCATACAGGATGGAATAGCCTTTATTGGAATAATCATGATCAGCCTCGCGTTGTATCTCGTTTTGGTAATGATGGAATGTATCGCATTGAATCAGCAAAAATGTTAGCGACAGTTCTTCATATGATGAAAGGAACGCCATATATTTATCAAGGAGAAGAAATCGGAATGACGAACGTCCGATTTGAGTCGATTAATGAATATCGAGATATTGAAACGTTAAATATGTATAAAGAAAAAGTGATAGACCATGGTGAAGATATAGAAAAAGTAATGGAATCTATTTATATAAAGGGCCGTGATAATGCTAGAACTCCGATGCAGTGGAATGATCAGAATCACGCTGGATTTACAAAAGGTGAACCTTGGATTACTGTAAATCCTAACTATAAAGAGATTAATGTGAAACAAGCAATTCAAGATGAAGGTTCAATTTTTTATTACTATAAGAAATTAATTGAACTACGCAAAAATAATGAAATAGTTGTATATGGATCATATGATTTAATATTAGATAATGACCCTTCTATTTTTGCTTATGTAAGAACATATAGAGATGAAAAACTACTTGTCATTGCAAACTTTACTGCGGATGAAAGTGTATTTGAAATGCCTAAGGATATTGGTTATAGTGAATCAGAGTTATTTATACACAATTACGATGTAGAAATCGGATCGATAGATAACATTTCATTACGTCCGTATGAAGCGATAGTATTCAAATTGAAATAAGAAAAAGCCTTATGCCACTTCAAACTTGGCATAAGGCTTTTTGGATTACCATTTTAATATGGAGAATCCATATGGAGGAAGTGTAACTTGTAATACACTTGCTTCCGCTGAAAATTCTTCGTTTGTATAAATATTAATTATTTTCTTACCAGTAACATGAAGAGGGAGTGAAACTGTAACTTCACTATTAGTAGGGTTTAAAACGAAAAAGATAGTTTCATCCTCATATGTTTTCGTATAAGAAATATAATTATGTTCATCATTTGTTTCGATGAATTGAAAAGTACCATGTCCTCCAAATGCTTTATGTTCTTTACGTAATAAAATCAATGTTTGTATATGGGTAAATAATGCATGATCTTGTTCTTTAGTATCCCAAATCATACATTTACGGCAATCAGGGTCCATGCCGCCATCCATACCAATTTCATCCCCGTAATAAATACAAGGAGAGCCGATGAAAGAAAGATGGAATACATAGAGCAATTTTAACTTATTTTTATCTCCGTTGCATGTTGTTAAAATTCTTGGAGTATCATGGCTGTCTAATAAATGAAATGCTGCTTCATTTACATTCATAGAGTAGGAATGTAGAGATTCTGTAATTTGCTTCGTGAATTCACTTGCTTTAATGGAATCGTTAGCAAAGTAAGAAAGTAGAGCGTTTGTAACAGGATAACTCATGACAGCATCAAATTGATCGCCTTGTAGCCACGGAAGGGCATCGTGCCAAATTTCTCCCAAAATATATACTTCAGGATTTAGTGTCTTTATTTCAGTTCGGAATTCTCTCCAAAAGTTGTGATCGACTTCATTGGCGACATCAAGGCGCCAGCCATCTATATTGAATTCGCGTACCCAATAACGTCCTACTTCAAGTAAGTATTCTTTTACATCTGGATGAGCTGTATTTAATTTAGGCATATACGGTGTAAAGGCGAAAGTATCATAATTTGGAAGTGGTTCGGTTATAATCGGGAATTCATGAATGTGGAACCACTCTTTATATGCGGACTTCTCACCATTCTCTAGTACGTCTTGAAATTTCTCGAAAAAGTATCCACTATGATTAAACACAGCATCGAGCATTACTTTTATACCGTGCTTATGACATTCTTCAACGAGCTCTTTAAAAGTTTCTTTCGTCCCAAATTGTGGGTCAATTTCCATATAGTCAATTGTGTCATATTTATGGTTTGAATGAGCTTTGAAAATAGGTGTGAAATATATTCCGGAAATGCCAAGGTTAACAAGGTAATCAAGGTTTTGAATAACACCAGCAAAATCTCCTCCGAAAAAATTAGTTGTAGTTGGATTCGCACTTCCCCAAGGAAGGGTGTTTTCTGGATTCAGCGTACTATCGCCATTAGCGAATCGTTCAGGAAAAATCTGATACCAAATGGTGTCTTTAATCCAAGATGGTGCTTTGAATACATCATCTGCATGAATAAATGGAAAACAGAAAAAGTTACCAACATCATCATTTGGAATGCTAGAAAAAAATCCTCGCTCTGCATAAATAAGAGTGTCTGTTTCAGATTTTAATTCAAATCCATAACGTAAGCGCTTAAATTTCGGTTCGATTGCAATGGACCAATAATCAAATAATGCAGTAGAACCCGTTTTTTTCATGGGTGTACTTGATGATATCCATTTCCCGTCTTTCCATTCGTAAGGATCACCGTAAATAAGATTGGCGCATTGAACATCATCTCTCTTAGTACGTACTCGGATGTGAATTGTTTGTTCATCATAAGCGTATGCATAATTATCTTTCGGCCTATGATAAATGGCTTCTTTAAACATATAGAAAATCCCCCTTCAATATCTCTATACATAGTATTCCCTTAAGTGTAATAATAAAGCTTATATTGCAAACGATTGCCTTTCTCATAGCTTTAATATTGCTTATAAGAGTAGTATTCATTTCATATAAAGTCAATGTATAAAGAGTATAATGACATAATTTTTAAATTAATATTTGCAAAATGAATAAAAGAATGTATAATGATAGACAAATAGCGCAAACGTTTTCATAAATTGAGATATTGTTTGCGCTTCAATTAAACTATTAAATGCAAACGTTTTCAGTTACTGAGGTACATAGACAATTTAGGGAGGTTTTTGGGATGAAGAAAGCATTATCATTATTAACGGTTTCAGCATTATCTATTGGTATGTTATCTGCATGTGGACCGAAAGATTCAGGGAAAAAAGAGGAAAGTAAAGCGAAAAAAGATTATGATCTTCTTGTTTGGGAAGATGATAAAAAAGGTGTTGGTTTAGAAGCAGCAGTGAAAAGCTTTGAGGAAAAATATAAAGTAAAAGTAAAAGTTGTTGAAATGCAAATGACAGATCAAGTGAAGAAGTTACGCCTTGATGGGCCAGCGGGGACTGGACCAGATGTTGTAACATTGCCACACGATCAAATCGGAAATGCAGTAACAGAAGGTTTACTTTCTGAAGTGAAAGCAGATGATGCTGTAAAGAGTAAATTTACTGATTCATCAATAAAAGCACAGACATATAACGGAAAATTATATGGTTTACCAAAAGCAATTGAGACGCCAGTCTTTATTTACAATAAAAAACTAATGCCAAAAGCGCCAGAAACGATGGACGAGCTGTTTAACTTCTCAAAAGAATTTACGAAAGATGGCAAGTACGGATTTTTAGCATTAGGAGATAACTTCTACTTTGCTAATGCATTCATGGCAGGTATGGGCGGTTATGTATTTGGTGAAAAAGATGGAAAGCCAAATGCAAGTGATGTTGGATTAAATAATAGCGGAGCAGTACAAGGTGCTGAATATCTTCAAAAATGGTACAAAGAAAAATTATTCCCGAAAGGTATTATCGGTGAATCAGGTGGGCCTGCTGCTGATGGGTTATTCAATGAAGGAAAAGCAGCATCTATCATGAATGGCCCATGGGCGTTCCAAGCAATGGAAAAGAACGGAATTGATTATGGCGTTGCTCCAATGCCGAAATTACCAAATGGTCAACCAATGAAAACGTTCGTTGGGGTTAAAGGGTGGCATGTAACTAGTTTCTCTAAACAAAATGATTTAGCTACAAAATTCACTGAGTGGGTAACAAATGAAGAAAACGCAAAAATTCGATTTGAAAAAACAAAAGAAATTCCTCCAGTAAAATCAGTAATGGAAGATCCAATTATTAAAGATAACGAAGCTGCAAAAGCAGTTGCAACGCAATCTGAAAATGGAATTCCAATGCCAAACATTCCAGAAATGCAAGAAGTTTGGAAACCAGCTGGAGATGCGCTTCAATTAGTTGTTACAGATAAAGAGGCACCAAAAGCGGCGCTTGATAGTGCAGTGAAACAAATTAAAGGTAATATTGAGGCAAATCATAACAAGAAAAAATAAGGTGAAATTCGTGCCTCTAATATGAGAGGCACGAATTCTCTCCCTTCCATGTAGGAAGAAAAAAGGGGGAAGGAACATGCAAACATCTATGGAACCAGCAAATGGGTTGAATCATTCTAAGCATAGGAAAATGGCAACCATGTTATCAATCATTCCAGGCGTGGGCCAAATGTATAATAAACAATTTGTAAAAGGTCTTATTTTTCTAGTATTAACAGGTTCATTTATTGTAGCCTTTGCTGATTTATTAAATATGGGATTATGGGGTATTGTAACGCTTGGTACAGAAGTTCCACGTGACCATTCTGTCTTTCTATTAGTAGAAGGAATCTTGGCCCTTATCGTTATCGCTTTTGGACTCGGCATATATGCATTTAACTTATATGATGCATACCAAAATGGAAAGAAACGTGATATCGGAACACCGTTAAATTCTGTAAAAGAGCAATACCGTAATTTGTTAGATCAAGGTTTTCCTTATTTAATGGTTTCACCAGGTTTTCTACTACTTATCTTTGTTGTCGTATTTCCAATCATCTTCGTAGTTTTAATTGGATTTACAAACTATGATTTATATCATTCTCCTCCAGCTAAATTAGTAGATTGGGTGGGCTTTAAAAACTTTATTGATATTTTCACTTTACCGATGTGGAGAGAGACATTTGTAAGTGTATTCTCTTGGACTGTCATTTGGACATTCGTTGCAACAACATTACAAGTTGCGCTTGGTATTTTCTTAGCGATTATCGTAAATCAGCCCGGTATTAAAGGAAAGGCGATTATTCGAACAATCTTTATTTTACCGTGGGCTGTTCCAGCATTCGTATCTATTCTTGTGTTCTCTGGTATGTTTAATGAAACATTCGGAGCGATTAACAATCAAGTATTAGCTTTATTCGGAATTGAAAAGATTGCTTGGATGACAGATCCATTTTGGGCGAAGATTGCTTTAATTATGATTCAAACGTGGCTTGGGTTCCCGTTTATCTTTGCGATGACAACAGGTATACTGCAATCGATTCCGGGAGAATTATATGAAGCGGCTACAGTAGATGGAGCGACAGCTTGGCAACAGTTTCGTAAAATTACATTGCCACTAGTGTTATACGCAACAGCGCCAATATTAATTACGCAATATACGTTTAACTTTAATAACTTTAGTATCATCTATCTATTTAACGGTGGAGGTCCTGCTGTAGCTGGACAAGACGCAGGTGGAACGGATATTTTAATTTCATGGATTTATAAGTTAACGATGACTTCAGCGCAGTACGGAAAAGCAGCAGCTCTTACAATGATATTATCGTTAATCGTTATTACAGTTGCGTTATGGCAATTTAAGAGAACAAAATCATTCCAAGAAGAGGATATGATGTAAATGAATATTAAAAGACAGAAGATGTTACGTCTCTCATTAAGTTATTTAGTTATTTTCGTAATGTGTGCCATCATTTTCTATCCGTTATTATGGATTATTGGCTCATCGTTTAATCCGGGTGATAGTTTATCTGGATCAAGTATTATTCCACAAAATGCAACGTTAGATCATTATCGTAAGTTATTAGATCTAGAGAATAGTAATTACTTACTATGGTATAAAAACACATTAAAAGTAAGTGTTTTAACGATGATTTTCTCAGTGTTAGCAATTAGCTTTACTGCTTATGCATTTTCGAGATATCGTTTTGTTGGAAGAAAAAATGGTTTATTAACATTTTTAATTCTGCAAATGATTCCAAACTTTGCAGCGTTAATTGCTCTATACGTATTAGCTCAATTAACAGGATTAATTGATACACATCTTGCATTAATTTTAATTTATGTAGGCGGGGCCATTCCGATGAATACATGGCTTATGAAAGGGTATTTTGATACGATTCCGAAAGAACTGGATGAATCAGCTCGTATGGATGGAGCAGGACATTTTCGTATTTTTTGGCAAATCATTATGCCACTTGCAAAGCCAATCGTAGCGGTTGTAGCGTTATTTACTTTCATTGGTCCGTTTACAGATTTCATTTTAGCGAGTATTATTTTGCGAACACCAGAAAATTATACTTTAGCAGTTGGATTATATGAAATGGTTGCGAAAAAATTCGGTAATGAATTTACAACGTTTGCAGCGGGTTCTGTGTTAATTGCAATCCCAATTTCAATTTTATTCCTATCACTACAAAAATACTTTATTTCTGGTTTAACAGCTGGAGGTACAAAAGGATGAAAAATGGGACATTACGTCCCATTTCTCTTTTCATCTCCCTATAAATAAGTTTATAGGGAGATGAAAAGAGATTTGACATCACATGTGAAAAGAAGTGAAATAAATAGTATATTATAGTATAGGAAAAAATAGCTATATCCCTTACAATACATGAAGAGGGAGAATAGGATTAGTTTTGCAAGATATAAGAAATGAAAGTTTATGACTTGCAATGAGTGCGAGATAAAATATATGAAAAATGGCAGAGAAATGAGAGGAGGGGATTTTTATGACAGTTACAATTAAAGATGTGGCGAAGCAAGCGAATGTTGCACCATCAACAGTTTCTCGTGTAATTGCTGATAATCCAAGTATAAGTGAAAAGACAAAGCGCCGTGTTAGGAAAGTGATGAGTGAATTAGGGTATCATCCCAATTTAAATGCGAGAAATCTTGCGAACCAAACGACGAAGACACTTGGTCTTGTTATGCCAAGTTCTGCAAGTAAAGCTTTTCAAAATCCATTTTTCCCAGAAGTTATAAGAGGGATTAGTTCATTTGCACACGTAGAAGGTTATGCGCTTTACATGTCGACAGGTGAAACGGAAGAAGAAATTTTTAATGGTGTCGTAAAGATGGTACAGGGACGCCAAATTGGTGGCATTATTCTTTTATATTCAAGAGAGAATGATCGGATTATTCAATATTTACATGAACAAAATTTCCCGTTTGTTTTAATAGGAAAACCATATGATCGAAAAGATGAAATTACATATGTAGATAATGACAATTATACAGCTGCAAGAGAAGTGGCAGAATATTTAATTTCATTAGGGCATAAGCAAATCGCGTTCATTGGTGGTGGATCAGATTTACTTGTAACGAGAGATCGTTTAGCTGGTATGAGTGATGCCTTGAAATTAGCAGACATTGTATTACCAAAAGAATATATTTTACATTTTGATTTTTCGAGGGAAAGTGGTCAACAAGCCGTTGAGGAATTAATGGGACTGCAGGAACCGCCGACGGCAATTATGGCAACGGATGACTTAATTGGACTTGGTGTGTTAAGTGCTCTTTCTAAAAAAGGATTCGTTGTACCGAAGGATGTTTCTATTGTAAGCTTTAATAATGCTTTATTATCAGAAATTGCAAGCCCTCCACTTTCAACAGTTGATGTGAATATTTATCAGCTAGGATATGAGGCAGCAAAAGCATTAGTTGATAAAGTAGAGAATGCAGAATCCACTGCAAAGTGTATCATTATTCCTCATAAATTACTAAAACGTCAAACTTGTGATCATTATGCATAAAAAAAGCTAAGAGTTTAACTCTTAGCTTTTTTCTTTAAAAAGGCTTCTAATCGGTCGCAGCCTTCTTTTAAAGTTTCGATACTATACGCATAGGACAAGCGAAGGTAGCCTTCACCGTATTCAGAGAATGCTGTTCCAGGAACTACAGCTAGTCCTGCTTCTTTAACAAGATTAAGTGCAAAATCAAATGATGAAGATGTCAAATGACCAACATATGGGAATAAATAAAATGCACCTGTTGGCTTTTCAACTGTTAATCCCATTTGAGTGAGTCTATTATATACGTAATCACGGCGTTTTTTATATTGGTGGCGCATCATTTTAGGTGCGTCTTTAGCCGCTGTTAATGCTTCAATTGCAGCGTATTGAGCGATTGAAGTAGCGCACGTTACGTTGTACTGATGAACTTTTAATATGTGTCCTGCTAAATAGCTTGGTGCAAATAAAAGTCCAACACGCCAGCCGGTCATAGAATGTGATTTAGATAAACCGTTAATGACAATTGTCTTTTCACGCATTTCTGGGAAATGGGCGATAGATGTATGCTTTTGTTCATATACAAGCTCGCTATAAATTTCATCTGAAAGGACGAAAATATTTTTATCTTTTAAAACATCTACAATATCTTTTAATTCTTCGGTGGATAAAGTTACACCAGTTGGGTTAGAAGGATACGGTAGTACGATACATCTTGTTTTTTCTGTAATAGCATTTTTAAGCGCTTCAGCTGTTAAACGAAATCCAGTTTCACGAACATCTACAAAAATAGGCGTTGCACCGCATAATCGAATAATAGGTTCGTAGCCTGGATAAATAGGAGCAGGTAAAATTACTTCTGTTCCTGGCTCTAAAATCGTTCGGAATGCAACATCAATTGCTTCGCTAGCACCGATTGTAACGATGGTTTCGTTTTCAGGTGAATAATGTAAATCGTAGTTATCTTTTACGAAGTTACAAGCTGCCTTGCGTAATTCTAGTAAACCAGCGTTATGTGTATAGCTTGTATAGTTTTCTGTAATAGCCCGTTTAGCCGCTTCTTTCACGAGAGAAGGTGTAGGGAAATCGGGTTGTCCAATTGTTAAAGAAATCAAATTATCATAGTTTTGAATCATGTTAGAGAATTGACGGATTCCAGAAATTTGGATGTCCTTCACTCTAGGGTTAATGAATTGTTCCATTGTATCTCCCTTTCTTCCGTTTGAAAATTAAGTTCATTTTATCATATTTTCTATGATTACGCTTTGTATATGTTATTTAGAAAGAGAGAGAAAAGAGAAAAAAAGCCGCTATAAGCGACTTTTTAATATCCGTATTCCCAATCTATTTCATCTTCATTCCAGAGTACAGAGGATACCTTGCCAAGGTGAACAACTGATTCGTTCACAGCACATGTGCAGTTTTCTTCTCCCGCTTTATGCTGTAACTCTTCATATACTGATTTTTCAACATTTTCTAGAACAACCAAATTTTCTTCTTTTAAAACAAGCGTAGTACCCGCCATATTTATCTTCCTCCTACTAAAGTAATGATCACTTATTTGTAAACATAGATAGTATGGATTATATGCTGTATTTTGCTATAGTTGTCCGTCTAAAAAAGTATTTTTATATTTTCTTTGTAATCCGTATTCATTGTATACTGCATGAAGGAAATTTGGTACAGGGTTTACAATCATTTCGAAAATCTGTAACAATTATTATGAGCTGTTAACAAAGAATTAACAAATATGTTAAGAAAAATCAAAATTTTAAAACAAATACACCTATAAAATGATATAATCATATCAAAATACATATAGGGGATGAGAGGTTATGGAGCTTATCCGTGATTTGTTGATTCAAATTGCCATCATAATTTTGCCACTATTTTTATATGAAGCGATTCGTTTAAATCGCTATCAAGAAATGCCTCCGAAGCCAAATCGTTACTTTATTATGTTTTTATCTAGCGTTACGCTCATTCTCTCCATGACATACTCTATTTGTTTTGGCAATGTGTGTGGGTATAACTTTCACCCCATTCCAATTGTCAGTGGTTTTTTATATGGTGGGATTGTTGGTTTAATCCCAGCGGTTATTTTTGTTGCATATGAATGGTTACTAAAGGGAATGAGCTTTCTTCCAGTTTTAGAAGTAATATTTCTATTGATAGTTCCGCTATTTTTATCAAAGAAATGGTCTCTTTTTTCAAAGGATAAGAAATTAATTTTAGCATTTATGATTTCATCATTTTATGTGCTTGTTTCTTTAGTATTAGGCATGATTAATGTTCTTTTGGAAACAGGATTTACACCGTATATTTCGCAAATATATAGCGGATTTATATTTGCCTCGCTTATCATGGTCATGACAATGGTATTTCAGGTGTATTTAACTGAATATTTAAATGAAAATGCATTGCTACGTACAGAGATGCAAAAATCAGAAAAACTTAATATTGTAAGTGAATTAGCAGCAAGTGTGGCACATGAAGTTCGCAATCCCCTTACTGTTGTTCGTGGATTTATCCAATTGCTAGAAAGCACGGAAGATGTGAAGAATAAGGATTATATGCGTCTCGTATTAGCTGAATTGGATCGGGCGGAACAAATTATTTCAGATTACTTAAATTTAGCAAGGCCGCAAATTGAGAAAAAAGAACACATTTGTTTATCAGCCCAATTAATAGAAATGACCACTCTTATGTCGTCATTTGCAGCGATGCAAGGTGTATATTTACAAGTTGAAATTTCAGAAAGTCTTTATACGATTGGTGATAAGACAAAATTGAAGCAAGCTATTATGAATGTTGTTAAAAATGGTATTGAAGCAATTCAAGGGAATAAAGGATATTTAAAAGTAACAGCTATTCAAAAAGACGAAACAATCATAATAAGAGTTAAAGATAGTGGTGTTGGTATGACGAAAGAACAGTTAGCAAGGCTGGGGCAACCATATTATTCTTTAAAAGAAAAAGGAACAGGATTAGGGCTTATGGTAACATTTAGTATTTTACAAGCGCATAATGGTACATTGGAATATAAGAGTGAGAGCGGAAAAGGCACTGAAGCAATTATTATATTACCAGCTGTACAAAATAAGGAATAAAAGTTACCGATGGAAGGTAACTTTTTATTTTATATTGTTTATTCGTTTGTTTTTTCTTGTTTTGCTCGGCTAAATAAACTTTTAAATGATTGAAAGAAGCTTTGCTCTTTTGAGGCAGCAACCATTCTTTTTGTTTCTTGAATTTCTCGAATAACTTGCATAAGCTGTGCATCACGGTTACTATCCTTGTTATAAATTTGACTAACAAGTTTATTCATTTTTTCTTCCTGTTTGGATTCTCGTTTATACATATGATTCATTAATAAGTCCATCTTTTCTTTTTGCAATGCATCTGTTTGAGCGGCGTGATCGACTAACTCTTGAAGCATTTTTTCTTGAGAGCCTTCTTTTACATAAACTTGTTGCATCAATTCGTCTAGTTTCTCATCCTTTAAACGATTTTGTGTAATTAGAGTAGAATTTTGATGAATAATTGCTTCATTTAATTGAGCGAGCATTTCAAGTTTTAACATGAACTCCTCAAAGTTACGCCCATCTTCTTTTTCTTTCGGTTGTATTTCTTGTTTATCTTGTATAACTGGTACAGGTGGGGCCTCTTTTTCTTTTAAAATAATTGGTATCGTTTCTGAAATATCTTCTTGCAGTGTAGCAGCTCTTTCATGAATAGATTTCAATAGTTTTAAATCATCCAGCTTATAAATACGAGCATCAGCTGTTTTGGAAATCATATAACCATGTTCCTCTAACAGTTGACTATATTTGCGAACTATATGTTTTGGGATGCCTGTTTTATTCGTGACATCTTTCGTTTTATAGGTAGCTTCCATAATATTTCCTCCCCAAAAAGTATCGTATATATCATTTCAATCTTTTATGAGGACTTCCTTTGAAAAAGAATGTCGGAAGGTTATTAGTTTTCTACAGCATTAGTGAAAAGATGAAGAAAAATGAGAGTTTTTGGCGGAATGGCGAAGAAGAGCTGCAATAATGTCTGAAAACATATACAGAAGAAGTTTGTTATAATAACGGAGGAAAAGAAACTGGTAGAAACATGGAGGTATACATGAAGCAATTAAAAGGTATTATCATTTCAATTATCGCAATTCTGTCTATTTTAGTAGCAGTTTATGAAGTACTTGTGCCAGAGGAAACAAGTGTAAAGAACACGAATACGTATGATCAAGTGTTAGAATTTCCGAAAGAACGTTATCCAGAGACAGGAAAACATATTACGGATGCTATAAAAGAAGGGCATTCAGAAGTTTGTACAATCGATCGTGGTGGTGCTGCAGATAGAAGGAAATTGTCGTTAGCACCATATCCATCAAAAAAAGGGTATGATCGTGATGAATGGCCAATGGCGATGTGCAAGGAAGGCGGAAAAGGAGCACATATTGAATATATAAGTCCGGCGGATAACCGCGGAGCAGGCTCTTGGGTAGGGAATAAGTTAGATAAATACCCAGATGGTACGCGAGTAAAATTTGAAGTGAAGTAGTAGTTGTATATTTCATAATGAAGGAGAAGGGGAACTATGGAGTTAACGATTTCTTATTCGCAATTAATGTTGATGAACTATGACGGTGAGCAGCCTTATGTAGATTGGACTGATGAAGATTTTGAAAGAGGTTATGCTAAGGCAGATGGAACTGTTATTTTTGAAGCGCTTTCTGATTATACTTGTGAAGTGAAAGTGACCCCAGGGAAACATATTGAAAAAGAAGAAGTAGTTAGAACGATTACGGTTCCTTTTACAGTTGAAAATGAAAGTATCGTTATAACGAGTATTCTTTCTAATAAATTTCAAATACCTATTCCAAATGGTGAGTATACAGTTGTATTACAAGCAATTCCTCTTGAAGAGCCAACGGATGATGAATTATATAAAATACAATACGAATTCTTTTTTGAAAGTAAAGAATAAAAAATGGGTTATCCTGAGAAAAGGATAACCCATTTTTGTTATGCGTTTGTTTTTAAAAGGGAACGAGCATCTTTCGCTGCTTGCACCATATGTTCTAAAGCTGGAATAACTTCTTCTGTTCTTCTCGTTTTTAAACCACAATCAGGATTAATCCAGAAATATTTAGGATCACATACTTGTAAAGATTGTTCTACGATTTTATACATTTCATCTTTACTCGGTACACGTGGGCTATGAATATCATATACACCTAGGCCGATGCCTTTTTCATATGTTGTATGTTTTAAAGTATCAATAAATTCTCCGTGACTTCTTGATGTTTCGATAGAAATTACATCTGCATCTAATGCGCGAATCGCGTCAACAATATCTTCGAAGTTACTGTAACACATATGAGTATGAATTTGTGTTTCATTTGCTACAGAAGAAGTTGCTAAAAGGAAGGATTGTACTGCCCATGTAATATAAGCATCCCAATCTTTTTCTTTTAGTGGCATTCCTTCACGAAGTGCGGGCTCATCGACTTGGATTACTCTAATTCCGGAAGATTCAAGTAGTTCAATTTCGTGACGAAGAGCTAGTGCAATTTGATACGAAACTTCTTTTCTTGGAATATCATTTCGAACGAAGGACCAATTTAAAATTGTAACAGGTCCGGTTAGCATTCCTTTTACAACTTTCTCCGTTAAGCTTTGTGCATAAACTGTTTCCTTAATAGTCATGCCGTTAATGAAGGCTACATCACCATAAATAACAGGTGGTTTTACGCAGCGGGAACCGTAAGATTGTACCCAACCGTTTTTAGTGAATGAGAAACCAGCAAGGCGCTCACCAAAATATTCGACCATGTCAGTTCTTTCAAATTCACCATGTACAAGGACATCAAGACCAATTTCTTCTTGGTAACGAATCCATTTTTCTGTCTCTTTTTCAATAAATTGTTCATATTGTTCATTTGAAATAACGCCGTTACGCCATTCTTTTCGCGTTTGACGAACTTCAGTTGTTTGCGGGAAGCTACCGATGGTCGTTGTTGGTAATAGCGGTAACTCCAGGGCAACTTGCTGTAATTCGTATCGTTTTTTAAATGGAAGAGGGCGTGAAAAATCTTCTTCTTTTAGTGCTGTTCGTGCTGCTTTGACATCTTCTCGGTTACGTGCAGCAGATGAACGAATTGTATGATGTACGTTTCGATATGTTTCCAGCTCATTACTAATGCTTTCTGTACCTTGAGTGAGAGCGGAATGAATAAGAACTAACTCTTCTAATTTTTGATTTGCAAATGCTAACGCATCAAACAGCTCAGTCGATAAGTGAGTTTCTTCTGTTTTATCGATTGGTGTATGCAATAAGCTACAAGAAGGCTGAACGATGATATCTTTCGTTTGGACTTGTTTTTGTAACGTTGTAAATAGCTCAAGGACTTCATCAAGGTCAGCTCTCCAAATGTTACGGCCATCTATACAACCGACAGCTAAAGTTTTATCAGCTGGGAATCCATATTTTGAAATAGCATTTAAATTACCTTCTTTACCATGAATGAAATCTAATCCAATACCGGATACCGGGAATGTAATAATTTCTTCATAGTTTTCTTCTACGCTATCAAAATATGTTTGTAAAAGAAGAGTCGCATTTGGAACTTCTTTACGAATAGCTTCATAAATTTCTTTTGCTTGTTGAACTTCTTCTTTCGTTAAAGAAGCAAAAATCGGTTCATCAACTTGAATGGCTGGTGCACCAGCTGCATGTAGTTCTGAAAGCAGTTGTACGTATGGTGCAACTAACTGTTTTAAAATAGTAGCAAATTGCTCTTGTGTATAGCCTTTAGCTAATTTCAAAAAAGTATATGGTCCTAAAATAACAGGTTTGCCATCTACGCCTAATTCTTGTTTTGCCTCTTCGTATAAGCGAAGTGGACGATTATCTTTTAAAGAGATTTGTAATCCCTCTTCATATTCAGGAACGATATAATGATAGTTTGTGTTAAACCATTTTGTCATTTCGGAAGCTACGTGATCTTTAGAGCCACGCGCCATTGCGAAATATACATCAAGGTAAGATGTAAACTCAGAAAAACGTGATGGGATAAATCCTAGCATATAAGCGGTATCCAAAACGTGATCGTAATATGTAAAGTCGCCAATTGGAATGAGTTCAATCCCTTTTTCTTGCTGTACTTTTACGTGTTGAAGGCGGATTTCTTTCATTGTTGTTAAAAATTGTTCTTCATTGATTTTATTGGACCAAAAAGCTTCTAATGTTTTTTTCCACTCTCGTTGTAATCCGATACGTGGATAACCTAAGTTACTTGTTTGAATTGCCATTTCAAATTCCTCCCTAATTAAAAGTAAGCACTTCCGTTTACTAGGAAATACCTATAACAAAAAGTATAAAGGCATAGAAAATAAGCCTTCCTTTTTGTTTTAACACCTCATCATCATCCGTGAATCTATCAGTGTTGTTAAAACAGGCAGGTCTCCTGACTTATGCTTCATATAATTTCTTTCACCTTCCCGTTTTCACAGTGGCACTAAAAAGAAATCTCAGCATTTACAGTGGCGGGACCGTGTTGGAGTTTCACCAAGCTTCCCTTTTAAACACGAAACGAAACTTTCGTGTACCTATTTTCCTTTTGAAAGGAATTTAACAAGCGATATGATATTGAAACAAATTCTAACACAATTTTTGGAATTTTGTCTACTGTTTTAAAATAAGAAAATTCAAAAGTTTTTATTTCTTATTATTATGACTTTTTATTCTGGATTAACTAATAATATTACAGTATAAAAAGAGAAATTGAGCTATGAAAGAAGTAGGATGTCTTCTTTCATAGCTCAATTTTCATCTATAGCAACTTCTGAAAGTCGGCCTGCTATAGCATCTTTAAGGAGGGTGTTTAGCCATTGTAATTCAACTGTAATATGCTCAATTACACTTTGCAGAATATATAGTTGTGCACGTGAAACCTTTCCTTTATTACAATCATATATCGTTTGCATAGTATGTAAATATTGAAGAGTATCGTTTTTCTTTTTTTCTAAAATAGGAACTAATTCGTGATCATTGCTAAAGTGAGCGAAAGATAAGGCTGAATAAATAGGTTTATATATTTGGTTTTTGGCTTCGAATTGTTTTAATAGTAAAGTGTGAAATAGTTTTTTACCTTCTTCTGTTATATGAAAAATTGTTTTGTCAGGTCGATTTGTGTCTTTAATTACATTTGTAATATGAATTGCGCCTTGCTTTTCTAATTGCTCGAAGGCGTAATAAAGTGATCCTTTAGCATATTTAATGTAACAATCCATTTGTCGTTCTTTCATAATATGCTGCACTTCATATGGATGTTTATCTCCTTCGAGCAGCAAGCCGAGAATGACTAATTTCATGCTCATGCTGTCTCAACTCCTGTATATAAAAACTTTATCCCGCATTAACTGCCCGTAAAAGCCCGATTGGTGAGGGCTAATAATCAGTGGGGGGATGCCCCCACTGATTAAAGTTTCACTTTATACATATTATAAACGGCATATCCTTTTTCATAAAGGGATATGCCGCTTCTTTTTTATATTAACTAACTTGCTTTTGTTTTTCTTTCTTTTTAGGACCTGTAAAGAGGCGTTCATTTCCCATAAGTAAAATACAAATAATACTTAGTACAGCCGGGATGAGTGCCCAGAAGAATGTGTTCGCAATAGATGTAGCGAGAGCTTCTTTAATACCCGCTAATATTTCAGCAGGAATTTTGGCGGTAGCGCCTGGTGATAATAAGAAACTTGTGTCTCCGCCTTTTGGAGCTAATTTTGCTAGTTCAGGGGGGAATACAGAGTTTAGTTTATCTGTAAAAATATGATTTTGAATTGTACCGAAAATCGTTACACCAAGAGTCATACCGAGTGATCGGAAGAATGAGTTTGTTGATGTCGCCGAACCACGGTCCCGCATTTCCAACTTGTGAATAGAGGACATACTTAATACTGAGAATGAGAAGCCAACACCAAGCCCAGCGAGAATCATAAATAGTGTTACGAGTAAACGAGGTGTGTCCATTGTTAAAGTACTTAATAAATAAATACCAAGAACGAAGAAGACACCAGATACCATCATAATGTTACGATAGCTTGTTCGAGAAGCTAATTGTCCTCCTGTTTGACTTCCAATTACAGAACCGACCATCATTGGTGTTAAAATTAATCCAGCATTAGAGGCGGAACCTCCAAGAACGCCTTGAATGAAGATTGGAATATAAACTGTACAGATAATAAAAGCGGCACCATAGAAAAAGGCAACTCCTTGACTAGCTGCGAATAAAGGTTTTTTAAATAGATGGAACGAAATAATAGGCTCGGTTGCTTTTCGTTCTACAAAGAAGAAAATAATAAGCGTAATAACTACTGTTGTAAATAAGCCAATAATTACAGTGGAATTCCAGGCATATTCCTTACCACCAAGTTCTAATGCAAACATTAAGCAAACAATACTTATGACAAGTGTAATAGCACCAGCCCAATCAATTTTTTGTTTTCTAAATTCTAGAGACTCACTGTAGTATTTAGTAATGAAGAAAAAGGAGATAAGTCCTAATGGAATATTGATATAGAAGACCCAATGCCAACTTATATAGTCTGTAATATAAGCACCTAATAAAGGACCGAATACACTAGATGTCCCGAAAACAGCACCGAATAGTCCTGTCATCTTCCCGCGTTTTTCTGGTGGGAAGATATCATACATAATTGTGAAGGCGATAGGCATAAGGGCACCACCACCGATACCTTGAATAGCTCTATAAATACTTAATTGCTCAATACTTGAAGCTGTTCCGCAAAGCGCAGAACCGAATAAGAAAAGAATGAGGCCCCCAATATAAAAACGTTTCCGTCCGTACATATCAGAAAGTTTCCCGAAGATAGGCATCCCTGCCATTGTTGCTACCATATAAGCTGATGTGACCCAAACGAACTTATCAAATCCTCCTAGGTCTCCAACAATTGTTGCCATTGCGGTTGCAACGATTGTATTATCCATTGCGGCCATTAATATACCAAGCAGTAAACCAGCAACAACAAATTTTGTCTTGTTGGTGTCTTTTTTTAATGGTTGAGTTTCCAAATATAACCCTCCTTTAGAAATAAGTAAACTATATTAAGTTTTGAGTGCAGTGGATAAAAATTTAAATGTATAGTTGATTTTAATTTCTTTTCCATAAGTGCACTAATATGCCATAAAGAATATTATAGTCAAATTTGACTATAAGGCAAACTTTTTCTTCCGCCAAAATATTCTTTCATATGAGTGGAGAGCAAGTGAGCCATACTGAATATTGCCATAAAGTAAATTGTAAAAAATTTTCATTAAGAACACCTTCTGTTAATAGATGAAAAATGGTTTTTTCTTCATATTGTCGAATAGGATAAAAGGAAGAGAAATATTAAACATTGCTTGTAGCAAACTTTAGTAATCTGGGGAATTCATTGTGTGTATGGTACATCTGAAATGAGGTGAATATATATTATGAAAATATGGGGAAGAATTTCGGATACAGGAAAGTATTCAATACCGCTACAACCAGTATTGTGGATTGACGGATCGAAAAAGGAAAACGAACCTCCTCAAATAGCCGTTACATTACAAATTGGTAGTATGTATACAGAACAATTTTCGTATGAATTGACCTATGATGTAAACGACATACTTATTATGCGAATTGAAGTGGAAAATAAAGGGTTAGAAATGATTTCGAGAGTTGTTGTAAGTCATATGATTCGAGATTACTTTGCTTATATTCCTAATTCTTTAAAAGTTGATAAGGGGATAAGTGAGTTTTTATTCCAGCTTGTAAGATGGCGAATTGATGATTTGTTACCAAATGAGAAGGTGGAACTACGTTGTAAAATAAAAGCTAATAAAGATAAAGCTCTTAAACAAGTATTCTTTCAGGCTACATATACATTTCAAGACAAAGAGGTATCATATGGCCCATTGCAAACAAATGAAGTTGTTGTGCGTCAATGATAAAAAGGAACCTGTACAAAAGGTTCCTTTTTTAGTGAAGGTTGTGTTTTTTGAGTATTTTCTTTTGCTCCACTCCTTTTTTTCCTACATAGTTATTTTTGTAGCCAAAGTATAGAATAAATAAAAATGAAACAACATTAACAATAGCGTCGATTTGATCGTTTGTAATAAAGTGTATGCCGAAAGAGGTAAATAATAATTTTAATGATAATAGAAAACCAGCTAGTAAACGCATAGCATCTGATAGATTCTCTTTTTGTAGCATATAGATTACTCCTTTCTATAAAAGTTATATATTATATATATGAAATAGAGTAGAAAAGGTATACAAGCTTAAGCGGAAATGTACATTGGATATGTACATTTTTTATTTTGTAGAAAAACATTATTGATATAGAAACATATATTGGTATAAAAGGGGGAAAAGTATGAAACATAAAGGGAAAATTAGTGGATTATTGCTTGGTAATACTGTGGCAGTTACAGAATGGATTGCACTTCAGGATGTAATTGCAAAACTAGATTCACGATCATTTTATACCGTCTTTATTATTTATATATTGCAAATGATACTAAGTTATTATTTTGGACATTGGTACGATAAAAGAGCGAGCGAGCGTATGGATGTGGAAGTAGGAGGAATGGCAAGCAACGATTTTGTTGTTGATTTTTTTTGGAAAGTAGCTGCTTTATCTGAAAGAGATTCTCGTAATATTACAGTGTACATTCTTTCTGTAAAAGAATGGGAAGGATTAAAAGACACGTTGCAAGAAAAAAAATTGGGAGTGTTAGTACAAAAATTAGAGAATACCATTGTAAAGACAATTCGGAAGGGCGATGTTGTTACAAAGTGGGATGAAAATAAGTATGTTATTGTAGCAATTGATAATGGTCATGAAACATCAACAATAACAAAACGATTAATGAAAAATATTGAAAGTGAAATAGAAGGGGATTTACTCAGTGTCACTCTTTTATTTGGAGCAGCTAGCTATCCAGTAGAAGGAAAAACGTTTGAAGAACTGTTGAGAAAGTCGCAAAATCAATTGTACCAGTATAGAAATTTGCAAGAAAATGAGTGAAGCTTTGATTTGAAGATATATGATAGGAAGATGTTTTGTTTGTAACATTTTTTTGACTTTTATTACAAAAAACGCCACGTTTGTAATAAAAGTCTTTAAAAATATATGAAATAAGCATATAATTATAATGGTAATGCCAATGCAATTTGCACAGTGTGTTTTATTTTAAAAGTGTAGAGGAAAGCAAGCTCTACACTTTTCCTTTTTAGGAAATGAAAAGAATATTTGTAAGTTGTTGCGAGACATCGATTGTACTGTGTAAAATGAACAAAGAGATTAATTGATAGAAAGCTGGAAAGGGAATGATAGACGTGAGAGCGGAGTAATCACCTTTTATCAGGTGAATTATTATAGTCTTATTAAGACTGAGGTGAAATTCCGTGGACATTAAAGTAATACATAGTGTGAACAGGCCTTAAAAAACACGAAGTAGTATACTTAAAGATGGATATGGAATTGCTAAATAATTCAAAAAGAAGAATGTAATATCAAGTAATAATTTGTACAAACAATATTAATGATCTTCGTAAAAAAGATGCGAGTGTATAGAACAATTACATATTTTATAACTTTTTTATATTACACGATGGTCGTTTATAAGTAGGAGGAAGAGATGTTGAAATATAGTAAATTAGCAATTGTAACTGCATTATCAATGATTTTATTAGCCGGTTGTTTCGGTCCGAAACCAGAAGAAGAATTATATGTAGCGTTTGAAAACGCTGCTAAACAAGAAAAAACAATGTTTGAAGATGCAAAAAAACTTGAGACTTTAGAGAAAGAAGGACAAGAATTATATAACCAAATTGTGCAAGAAGGAAAAGATAATAATCAAACTGTTAAAGAAAAACTGAATCAAGCAGTGAAAAATACAACTGAACGAGAAAAAGTGCTTACAAAAGAAAAAGAAGTTTTAAATAAAGCGCAAGAAGAAGTGAAGTCAGCTGATAAGTATGTGAAGAAAATTGAAGATAAGAAATTGAAAGATCAAGCTGATAAAGTGAAAAGCACGTATGAGAAACGACACGATTCATTTAATAAAATGTATGACAGCTATGACAAATCTTTAAAACAAGAAAAAGAGTTATATACAATGTTACAAGATAAAGGTACTAAATTAAAAGATATTAGTGAAAAAGTAAAAGTAGTTAATCAGTCTTATAAGGATATTGAGTCAGAAAAAGATAAATTTAATGAATTCACAAAGTCTTATAATACAGAAAAAGTAGCTTTTTATAAACAAGCAAATATTAAAATTAAAGAAGAGAAAAAATAAAACAGTTTGGCCAAGTGTAGGCCAAACTGTTTTATTTTTTTGTATAAGTACGACTATACCATGGAACAGGTTCACTTAATTTTTTTTCTTGTTTTAATGCTTCAGGACCAATATAATCTTGAAGTGTTTTTTTTGCTACTGTTAATGATAAGGTTGTTTTCGGATTTCGATAGGAGGATTCAAGATGACCAAGATGCGGTAGAATTCGAAAATCTTCTTTCGTAGGAGGGATGTGGAAAAAATAATCACCTAAACGTATAAGGACATCAGATTGTTGTTGGCTAAAACGTGGGTTTCTAGAAAAATGTAATCCTTCTTTAATTGCTTTTTTTTCAGCAATCAAACGTTCTAAAGCTGTCTTTTTTAACCAGTATAAATATTTAGGATTAGTAGCTGCTTTAGCATGACGATTCACAACGAAAATAGATTGAGCTAGTCGATTAATAGAATGTTGATTTTGTAATTGAGATTGTGGTTGTGAAGGTTTCATATTGAATCTCCTTTCAATTTTTCATTATTATACCATAAATAAAATAGGTATTTATTATACGCAAAAAGTGATTGTATATATTTTCAATATTAAAGCAATATTGTTACAAAAAACAACTATTTTGTATAATAGTAATAGAATATGTTTTTGAAATTTGATAATGAAAGAGTGAGAAGTTTGAAAGAAATATTAAAACAACAGTATGCCATTATAGATATTGGATCTAATACAATGCGTTTAGTTATTTATGAAAAGCAAAATGGAGGTTATTATAAAGAGATTGAAAATACGAAAGTTGTTGCGAGGTTAAGGAATTACTTAATTGATGGTGTGTTGAATGAAGAGGGAATAGAAGTATTATTACAGACATTATTTCAATTTCAAGAAAGTACAAGATTCCATCAGTTGCATCATGTACTTTGTGTTGCAACAGCAACAATTAGACAGTCGGAGAATCAAGAGGAAATTAAAAAGCTTGTTGAAGGACAAACAGACTTTATTCTTAGAGTATTATCAGAGTATGAGGAAGCGCGTTACGGATACTTGGCGGTTATGAATTCTACATCGTTTTCAGAAGGAATAACGGTAGATATTGGTGGGGGAAGTACGGAAGTTACATACTTTAGAAATAGAGAGATTTTAGAGTACCATAGTTTTCCTTTTGGGGCACTTTCTTTAAAGCAACAATTTATTAAAGGTGATATTCCTATTAAAGATGAGTTAGAGGGAATGCAACAGTATTTAGAGTCTCAATTTCGAACGTTACCATGGTTAATCAATAAGAAATTGCCTCTTATTGCAATTGGTGGTAGTGCTAGGAACTTAGTAAAAATCCATCAAAATTTAATATGTTATCCTATAGCAGGATTACATTTATACAAGATGAAAGAAGAAGATATTGAAAGTGTAAAAGAGGAATTAGAAAAATTGTCGTTCATAGAACTTCAGAAATTGGAAGGATTGGCAAAAGATCGAGCAGATACGATTATTCCAGCGGTTGAAGTATTTCATACACTTGTTAATGTTATAGAGGCACCGGCATTTGTATTAAGTAGAAAAGGGTTAAGAGAAGGTGTTTTCTATGAAGAGTTGACAAAAGATTTGGGGATTTCATATTATCCGAACGTAGTTGAAGAAAGTTTGCATTTACTATCATATGAATACGAAATGGACATGGAATTTGTTATTCAACTTATTAAACATGGAAGACTAATTTGCAAACAACTTGAGGAAATAGGGCTTATTTCTATGTCAGTAAAAGACTGGGAAGTGTTCCATCAAGCAGCGAAAGTATTTAATATAGGCAAATATATAGACGAAGAAGCGAGTCGTTTACATACGTTTTATTTATTAGCGAATAAGACAATTGATGGCATGATGCATAAAGATAGAGTGAGGTTAGCACTTATTGCATCTTATAAATCAAAAATGCTATTTAAACAACATTTATCTCCATTTGAAGGTTGGTTTGATAAAAGTGAACAAAAAAAAATCCGCCTATTAGGAGCTGTTTTACAATTTTCAGCTGCTTTAAATGTAAGGCAACGATCGCTTGTTGATACCATATCTATAACAGAAAGCGAAGAGGGATTAACGTTTAAAGTTTTATGTGAACAGTCTGCATTAGCAGAAAAAGTGCAAGCTGAAAAACAAAAAAAACAGTTAGAAAGAGTATTAAAAACGAATATTAATTTATTATTTGAATTAAAACATTAGGTTGTACGGATGTCTTTACGAAAAATTTACACTTTGTAATATTGTAATTTGATAAAATGAAATTAACTAAATTATAGTAAAAAAGTTTCAAGGGGAAGTGTGAAGAGAATGGAATTATCGAAGGGGAATGCAGTAGATTTAAATGATACAGCTTATTACAATAATCGAGAGTTAAGCTGGCTAGCATTTAATGAACGTGTACTACAAGAAGCGCAAGATGGAAATAATCCACTTTTGGAAAGATTGAAATTCATTAGTATTTTTAGTTCGAATTTAGATGAATTCTTTATGGTACGTGTAGCGGGATTAAAGGATCAAGTGAGTGCTGGATTTAATCAGCCAGAAAATAAAGCTGGCTTAACACCAAAAAAGCAATTAAATAAAATTGCGATAAAAGCCCATGCACTAATGACAGTACAATATGATACATTTAAAAATTATGTATTACCAGCGCTTGAGTTAGAGGGAATTGAACGTTTAACATTCAATGATTTGACGAAAGAGCAGCGAGAATTTATAGAAGAGTATTTTGACGAGCAAATTTTCCCGGTGTTAACTCCTGTAGCTATTGATGCATATCGCCCATTTCCAATGTTATTAAACAAAAGTTTGAATTTGGCTACTCTTTTATATGATGAGAAGCAAGCGGAAGAAGAAAACAGGACGAAGTTAGGGATTGTACAAGTTCCTTCATTACTTGAGCGCTTCATAATTTTACCGAGCGAAGGGCAAAAGCATAAATTTATTTTATTAGAAGACGTAATTAGTAGCTTTACTCATAAATTATTTACGGGATATACAGTATCATCTGTTACTCGTTTCCGTATTACACGCAATGCAGATTTAACGATTCATGAAGAAGGTGCGAGAGATTTATTAAAGGTAATTGAAAAAGAATTAAAAAAGCGTAAGTGGGGGGCTGCTGTTCGTTTAGAAGTTGGGAAAGAACACATTGATGAAAGAGTATTAGCGTTATTATATGAGGTTCTGGAAGTAAAAGATGAAGATGTATATATAATGGATGGTCCATTAGATTTAACATGTTTGTTTTCTTTATATAAAAAACTAGCTCCTTTATATGAACATCTTGTATATCCGGCTCTTATTCCGCAACCGCCTCAAGATTTAGGTGATGAAGAAGATGTATTTGAAAAAGCAATTGAGCATGATATTTTATTACATCATCCTTTTGAATCATTTCAGCCGGTAGTTGATTTTGTCCGTGATGCGGCAGACGATCCGAATGTACTTGCGATTAAACAAACGTTATATCGTGTAAGTGGTGATTCACCGATTATTCAGGCGTTAAAAATAGCGGCTGAAAAGGGAAAACAAGTGACGGTATTAGTTGAATTAAAGGCAAGGTTTGATGAAGAAAACAATGTTCATTGGGCTAAAGAATTGGAACAGGCAGGCTGTCATGTTATTTACGGTGTAAGTCACTTGAAAACTCATAGTAAAATTACGTTAGTTGTAAGAAGAAAAAACGGAAAAATCGAAAGGTTCGTACATCTCGGAACTGGAAATTATAATGATGCAACAGCGAAGTTATATACTGATTTTGGATATATTACATCAAGAAAAGATTTTGGGGTTGATGCAACCAATTTCTTTAATTATTTAAGTGGTTATACAACAAAGCCACATTTTCATCATTTATCGGTTGCTCCATTTGATATAAGAGAGCAGTTTATGGATTTAATAGATGAAGAAATCCGTTATCATAGACAATATGGAAATGGATATATTATCGCTAAGATGAATTCATTAACAGATAAACCGTTAATAAAAAAAATGTACGAAGCATCGCAAGCTGGAGTAAAGGTAGAGCTCATTGTTCGAGGAACATGTTGTTTAAGACCTGGTATTCCAAATGTAAGTGAAAATATTCGTGTAGTTAGTGTTGTGGGAAGATACTTAGAACATAGCCGTATTTATTATTTCCATCATAATGGAGAGGAGAAAATATATTTATCTTCAGCTGATTGGATGACGCGAAATATGGAGAAGCGAGTGGAAATATCTTTCCCGATATTAGATATTGAAATGAAGGCACGAATTAAGGCGATTTTACAGCTTACATTAGCTGATAATGTGAAGACACGTGAACAAAATAAAGATGGTGATTACTATTATGTTATTAATGGTAGTACAGAAGAAATTGATAGCCAAGTGAAGTTGTTTAAGATGGCGTATCAAAATACAGACGCTGAATAATGAAAAAAGTAAAAACCTCTTATGTCCATAAGAGGTTTTTACTTTTTTCTACTCATATGCTCCAAAAATGGAAGGATGGGTAGAAACAATAGTTTTATTATAAGCGTGTAATGAGGTGGCTCGTTGAGAGAATAACATTTGAAAGAATCGTTATTTTAACTTAGTAATAGTATGGTTGCTGACATGGTCCACCGTAACAAGGATAAGGTGCTGGCGGCGGGAAAGGTGGTGGATAAGGTGGATAAAATGGTCGAGGGCCGAAAGCTAATGCTCCGCCGAGCAATCCACCAGCAATTCCAGCTAGAAAGGGAACGCCAAAAAACGGGAAGAAGCGTGAGTCGCCTACTGGACCAATAGGTGCTGAACGGACTGGAATTGGTTGATAATATGGATACATGAACATACCTCCTTTATTGGACTCACTTTTATCATATGGTAAACAAAACGTGGATGAGCGCGTACAAGAAAGGATATGTAAGAAAATAGGCGAATTATTACGAATGTTGGAGTGTAAAAATTGTGATTTCAGGTTTTGACATAAAACGAAATGGAACACGTGTTCTTCCGAGGCCTCGATTGACATAGAGGGTTAAATCCTGCATCGTATAGAAGCCTTCAATATAGTCTTTGGCGAGTGATGGTGTAATAATAGCTCCTAAAAAAGGGATTTGTACTTGTCCGCCATGGCTATGACCAGAAAGTTGCAAGTTGATTGGATATTTGGAAATTTGCGGTGCGATATCTGGCTCGTGAACAAGAACGATGTTATAAGTATTTTGCCGTGCATGTTGTAATGTTTTCTCTATTTTTGGTTTGCCTAGTAGTATATCATCGAGACCGAAAATAGAAATTTCACTATTATCCATTAGACGAATTCTTTTTTCACTATTGAGCAATAGTTCAAATTCTGATTCACGCATGATGTGCTCATAGTATTCAGTTCCATATCCACCGTGATCATGGTTACCATAAATAGCGAATTTACCAAAGGGGGCTTGTATATTTTTTAAAATGGATGCGACGAAAGGAGTGTCAGTATACGTTTGATAATTATCAATGAGATCTCCAGTAAAAAGGACAATATCTGGATTTACAGCATTAATTTTAGAAACAACTTGAGATAAATGCTGGAGCGAGAAATAGTATCCGAGATGTAAATCGCTGAATTGAAGAATTTTCATACCATGAAAACTTTTTGGGATGAGTTGTGATTTTAATGTGTGCTGTGTAAAAGAAATGAAATGGGGCTCTATATATTTAGCATAGTAGTATCCGATGCTACTGGTTATAAATGAATAGAGACAAGTACGCATACCAATTTTCAAAAAAGTTCTTCTTGTAATGTGCTTCATAAAAATATGAGTATACCTCAAGGTTTTTATTCCATTTATAGGCTACTCAAATCTCCTTTCAGTTTATTTAAAAATATACTTTACATAATAAAAAATTAGTATAGGTTACGAAAAAAAATGAATGAAAAGAAAGTTCTTTACGTTAAAATATCAGAAAACTTTAAAAATATAAAGATTTCTATTAAATAAAGTGATAAAATGAATATGTATTCATTTTTTGGAGGGGATGTATGTGAAAGAAAAGGTAGTTATTATAACAGGTGGATCGAGTGGAATGGGAAAAGGAATGGCGACTCGTTTTACAAAAGAAGGGGCACGAGTTGTTATTACAGGACGTACGAAGGAAAAACTAGAGGAAACGAAGTTGGAAATTGAACAATTTCCAGGGCAAGTATTACCTGTACAAATGGATGTAAGAAATACGGATGACATTCAGAAAATGATTGAACAGATTGATGAGAAGTTTGGTCGAATTGATGTTTTAATAAATAATGCAGCTGGAAACTTTATTTGTCCAGCAGAAGATTTATCCGTGAATGGTTGGAATTCAGTCATTAATATTGTATTAAACGGTACATTTTATTGTAGCCATGCTGTTGGAAAATATTGGATTGGAAAAGGGATAAAAGGGAATATCATTAACATGGTAGCAACATATGCATGGGATGCTGGTCCAGGAGTTATTCATTCGGCTGCAGCGAAGGCAGGAGTATTAGCGATGACGAAGACGCTCGCTGTTGAGTGGGGACGTAAATATGGAATACGAGTTAACGCTATCGCGCCAGGACCAATTGAACGTACGGGCGGTGCTGATAAATTATGGATTTCAGAAGAAATGGCTAAGCGTACGATACAAAGTGTTCCGCTTGGAAGGCTGGGTACGCCAGAAGAAATCGCTGGTCTAGCTTATTATTTATGTTCAGATGAAGCTGCGTACATAAATGGAACTTGCATGACAATGGATGGAGGACAACATTTACATCAATATCCATTTTAAAAGGGATAAAAAAATGAATGTTTGATTCATTTTTTATGGTTAAATGTGACGGAATTGTGACATATGAAAGAAAAGTGTTTACAAGAGGTCATATATACGTTATATTTAAGACCTCTTTTTTCTTCATAGTAGAATTGCTAATTCCCCTTAGCATTTTACCCCTCTAATCCCTTCAGGAAAACTGAAGGGATTTTTTATTATTTTTCCGTAAATATCATGTTATAATTTTTGAAAAGTAAAGGGAGGGAAGCACGTTGATAGATGCATTAGATGTAATGAGTAACTTGGATAAAGTCCTTCCTTATTATCAAGCTATTTTTAGTGCTGATGAGCATACTGTAATTGGATACGAAGTAGTAGGACGTATTCAAACAGAAGAGGGCATACAAAGTTTAGCTTCTTTCTTTCACGATGATTCAATTCCAAGTGAATTTCAACTGGAAGCGGATAATATTATAGTAGAAAAAGCTTTAAATCGTTATTTAGAAAGCGATCAAAAATTATTATTATTTATACATCGGAATGCTAATGTATTAATGAATGATGATGATGAAAGCTTGCTTCAACTTTTATTGAGGTATGAAGAACAAGGTTTAAATTTAAAACAAATTGTTTTAGAGATTACAGAGCATGAATGTAAAGAAGATATAGAGCAATTTAATCATTTGCTTATGTATTATCGTACATATGGTATTCAAATTTCAATTAATAAAGTCGGAACGGGCACAAGTAATTTAGAGCGTATTAGCGTGTTAGCACCTGATATTTTAAAAGTAGATTTAACGAACTTAAGGCAAACAGCACTTTTACAATCTTATCAAGATATTTTATATTCTTTATCATTACTTGCTAGAAGAATTGGTGCAACTTTGTTATATGAAGAAATAGATGCTTTTTATCAACTGCAATATGCTTGGAAGAACGGCGGAAGATATTATCAAGGTAATTATTTGAAAGAATGTTTACCTGATTTTATTGAAACGAATGTTTTGAAAGAGCGACTTGGTAATGAATGTCATCAGTTTATTCAGCATGAAAAGAAGAAGTTACAAAAAATTTATAATTTAACAGAGATGTTACGCGATCGCATTGGCGATGTTTTATCAAAACAAAAAAAGAATGAAGATATAAATGATTGGTTATTACAATTTAGTCAAAGTGTATCACAGTGTAGTTTTCGTATATTTATTTGTAATGAAGATGGTTTCCAGCAATCAGGAAATGTTATGAAAAAAGATGGAGAATGGATTGTGATGCCGGATTATTATATGAAGAACTGGAGTTGGCGCCCGTATTTTCTCGAGAATATCATGAAAATGCGTTTTGAGAATAAGGCGAGGCTTTCAGATTTATATGCAGATATTGAAACGGGAGAAATGGTACGAACATTTTCTTTCCCGATTGATGATGACAACTTTTTATTTATAGATTTATCTTATGAATATTTATATGAAGAAGATGTTTTATTTTAATGCACGAAGAGATTCGTGCATTTTTTGTTTGTTTTTATCATAAATTGGTAATAGTGAAAATGGTGATGAAAATGCTGTCTATCGTTGTAAAGATTTTACGAACGAAACCTGTCCTTTCTTTGCATAATCATTGTTACAATGAATACTACAAAGACAAGTTCTTTTAAAAGGAAGGTGAAAAAATGAGGAAATATGGAATATGGCTTGTTCTATTTGTATGTGTTGCCTTTCTAGTTGGTTATAGTGTTACGACTGTTTTAGGAAAAGAGGAAGTGGAAGTCGATCGGAAAGAAGTATTTACAACGATACAAAAAGGCTATGAAACCCAATTTTCAATTCGTGGGAAGAATTTGCCGATGAATAAGATGATAGAGATGTTATCACCGTATTTTACAGATAATTTCCTTCAAGTATTTACAGATGAAAATAGCAGAAGTGATAAACAAAGTGGTGAATATTTACTTCCGGCAAAAGAAGCACCGTTTTCTTTTAATTCAGAAACGAAAATGTCGTATGATGAAGAACATAAAAATTTATATGTATATGAGCGGACAAAAAGTGGACAATATCAAATTGTAACATTGAAAAGGGATCAAGATAAATGGAAGTTAGCAGGATATCATGAAAGTCAGGAACTTTTAACTGAAATAAAAAGGTTGCAACAATTATAAAGTGAAACTTTTAATCAGTGGGAGGGATTACTCTTCCATCTAACTTCTTTGCTGTAGCTAAATTTTGGGTGGGAGTTTTATTACCTACAAATAGCGGGATAAGAATAGGAATAGGTATTTACCTATTCCTATTCTATATTGAGTAGTTTTTGTAACTTTTCAATTTGAAAACCTGCAACTACTTCGCCATCAATTACGACTGTTGGAGTTGAATAAGAATCATAGTCGTTTAAAAGACGATTGCGAGCAGCAGCGTCTTTTTTTACGTCAAATTCTTCATATGCAACGTTATTATGCTTCAAAAATTCTTTTACAATAACACATGGCGGACAATCGGGTTGTGTATAAACCTCAATTTTTTTCATTGTAATTCCTCCTTTTTTCTGTTTTTTATTATATTCTTCCAATATAAAAACCGCAATAAAGAAGGGGAAATATGTTCTTTCTGTTTTTTCCTTCGCATTTCGACAAATTTTTAGTTGAGTTTCTGGCCAATAACCTTTATCCTAGAGTGTGGAACATTTTTTCTGTTATGACGGATAGAATGAGTATAGCTGTAAAACCTATTGGTAGGAAGATCAGAGAAAGGAGAGATTTCATGTCTCTACTCCAAGGAATTTTAACTCGACTTGTTAGTCTACAAGAACAAGCTGAAAGCGGTGAAGTAGCACAACGCTATTTTGAAGTGAACGGTGAGCGCAAATGTAGCGTGAAATTTTTCGATAAAAGTGAAATGTATGAGTTAGAAGTGTATCAACAAGGTGAAAAACCTCAAGTGTATCAATTCGATAATATCGACATGGTTGCAATTGAGATTTACGATATCATTTCTTGATACATATAAAAAAGGTATTGCCACATGGCAGTACCTTTTTTAGTTCTATTACTTTCCGGCGTAATGTATAGAAGTTTTTTATTTTTCCTACAATGGTATTAAAATGAAAAATTAATCCGTGCAAGTTTGCTTATCCATGTGGATAATTAGTCCCGTCAACCGGTTGAATATGTGAAGCTAAATTTCTCACAATCGCTGGGTTCTGCAAATAGCGGGGGAAATATAACTAGGAGGTTATCGTATGGAACGTTTACCAGTTGTGATTTGTCCTAATTGTCAAAGTTCTGCTGAGATTATTCATGTATTAACGGCTCAATCTAATCAAAATGTAATTTATACGTGCCAAGTTTGTCACTTTATAATTCGAAATATTGAAACGAATAAAGGATAGGAAGTTATAATTTTAGTTTTTGTCCCATACAATGAGAATACAAAAAGTCTGTCTAATTGAAAGGACGTGACTCTATGGACGGTGCACATAAATTTTACAATGTTTCAGAGAGACATTTAAATTTCGATATGGTTTTTAACCGTATTTGTAGTTTCATTGAAAAGGATCCACGAAATTTATATCGATTATCCATTGGGACAGACTCGCAAGCCCATCAAAAGGATACGAGGTTTATTACAGCAATCCATATTCATCGTGTTGGAAAAGGTGCCTGGGGTTGTTTACACCATAGATCAGTAAAAGATAAGCCAA
Organism: Bacillus sp. SRB3LM; assembly: GCF_015712745.1. Taxonomy (NCBI): domain Bacteria; kingdom Bacillati; phylum Bacillota; class Bacilli; order Caryophanales; family Bacillaceae; genus Bacillus; species Bacillus sp. SRB3LM. Next base: position 150,029 of record NZ_VWVQ01000017.1, on the reverse strand, counting down.
CAACCTTACGTGAGAAAATATATTTAGAAACACAGTTTAGTCAAGAAATCGCATGTCTATTTACGCCTACTCATATACAAACAATATGGGAGTTATTGCACCCTTATGCTCAAGATGGGGCTGGATTCATAATGGAAATTCATTTAGACATTGGGAATGATGGTTTAACAAAAGAATTTATTTTAGATATGACAGAAAAAATTCGAGCGATGGGATTAACTGCAAAAATTAAGCCGGATGCTTATGCGGCATTTAGCTATGCAAATCGATATACGAAATGATTTTTTGTCTATTTACGATTGCTACATATCTTTTAGTAAAAACTGAATATTACATCTATTAAATAGGTTGAATTTTTTATATAATAAGAGTAACGATGCGAGTGTAAGGAGAGGGGTATATGCAAAGGGAAGTTGTTTTAACGAAGGAAGAAGAAAGTTTGCTACTAGATATTTTATTTCAGCAAAATTATGCAAGTGAAATTTTAGCTGTGGAACTTACAGATATTGAGAATGGTTTGAAACAGACAGATGTGATGCAATATAAAAAAATCACAAGGTTATTTTACAGATTAAAAAATAAAGGGTATTAAGCGCTACCGGAATGGTAGTCTTTTTTTTGTACTGTATGCTAAAATAGCTGTGTGATTGTATTTTTATTAAAATAAATTTAGGACAAAATAATAATATGAAAACGCTGTCATAAAATGTGAATAGAGTTGTGAACATAAGCAGGAAAAAGGGAAAATGGGGGATGTAATATGATTAGTATTCCGAAAGACGAATTTCAACAAATTCTTGTGAAGGATTTAATGATTTCATCGGAAAAAGTAGCTCATGTCCAAATTGGAAATAGTTTAGAACATGCTTTACTCGTTCTTGTGAAATCTGGATATTCGGCGATACCTGTCTTAGATCCAATGTATAAACTACATGGTTTGATTAGTACTGCCATGATATTAGATGGTATGTTAGGATTAGAGCGTATTGAGTTTGAAAGACTTGATGATATGAAAGTAGAGCAGGTGATGAAGGAAGATATACCTGTTCTTAAATTAGAAGATTCATTTGCAAAAGCTTTAGAAATGACAATTGATCATCCTTTTATTTGTGCTGTTAATGAAGAAGGCTATTTTGAGGGGATTTTAACACGTCGGGCTATTTTAAAATTGTTGAATAAGAAAGTAAGGCAACATAATCGATAACGTGAGAAAAGTGACTTCATAGAAACGAAGAAGTCACTTTTTTTTTCGTGCATATCACTTGTGTATGTATTATATTTAAAAAGACATAAAACATAAGGAAGTTTGCGCTCGGAAATTGTATTTTCTGAATGAAAGCATTCGGCTAAATTAAGGATGAAAAGCTTATTGAAATAAGGTGTATGGAAGCTAAGGAAAGAGGGAGAAAGTTGCAAATTGATGATTTTCAAATGATGGTTGTGTTAGCTCAGGAATCAAATATGAGAAAAGCGGCGGAACGTTTATTTGTTTCCCAACCTGCGCTGAGTCAACGATTACAATCTATGGAGAAACAATGGGGAATGAAGTTTTTTATTCGCTCACAAAAAGGATTGACAATTACACCTGAAGGGGAAAAAGTAGCAAATTATGCTAAAGAAATGTTGCAAAGGGAAGAAGATATAAAAAGTGAGCTAGCTGTTTTTAGAACGGAAACTCATGGAACGTTAAAAATAGCTGTTGCATCAGTTATTGGTCAATATTGGCTCCCTCCTGTTTTGAAAAAGTTTGTGCATAAATATCCTTCTGTAAAGATATCGCTGTTTACTGGATGGAGTAGTGAAGTGCAAAAGCAGTTTTATGAAGGAGACGTTCATGTTGCTATACTGAGGGGAACACAAGAATATAAAGGTCAGAAGCAACAATTATTTGAAGATGAACTGTATTTAGTTGATAAAGAAATAAAAGATATTTCGATGTTAAAAGAAACAAATAGGCCGTTCATTCAATTTAAAAGTGATTCGACTTATTATGGACAAATACAAAATTGGTGGTATGGTTTATTTTCTAATCCGCCTAAGCGAACGATTGTAGTTGACCAAATTGAAACATGTAAACAACTTGTTTTAAATGGTATAGGTTATGCCCTTTTACCTTCTACTGTTTTAAAGGAAGTACAGGAAAATATGTATAAAACACCTGTTCAACTGACGAGAGAAACATGGTTGTTAACAAGTGACTCGGCAAGGCAGTTGAAACAAGTACAAGCATTTTTAGAAATTATAGAAGAAATTCAAAGAGAAAAATAAGATTATTATCTTGCTACTCGCTCTTCCGTTTGGTAGAGTAACATTATAAATGGATTTAGGAGGCAACAAGAATGAAAATGATGGACGCTAACGAAATTATTTCGTTTATTCAAAAAAGTGAAAAGAAAACTCCTGTAAAGGTATACATAAAAGGGGATTTAAAAGAAGTAACATTCCCTGAAACAGTACAAGCATTTGTGAATAAAAAATCAGGTGTATTATTCGGAGAATGGTCTGAAATTAAGACAATTCTTGATGAGAATAATAAGCACATCGTTGACTACGTTGTAGAAAACGATCGTCGTAATTCTGCAATCCCAATGCTTGATTTAAAAGGTATTAAAGCTCGCATCGAGCCAGGTGCTATTATTCGTGACCATGTTGAAATTGGTGACAACGCTGTAATTATGATGAATGCAACAATTAACATTGGTGCTGTAATTGGTGAAGGTTCTATGATCGACATGAACGCAGTACTTGGTGGACGTGCAACAGTCGGTAAAAACTGTCACGTAGGTGCAGGTGCTGTACTTGCAGGTGTTATTGAGCCACCTTCTGCAAAACCAGTTATCGTTGAAGATGATGTAGTAATCGGTGCAAACGTAGTTGTTTTAGAGGGTGTTACAGTAGGTAAAGGTGCAGTTGTGGCAGCGGGAGCTGTTGTAACAGAAGATGTGCCTCCATACACAGTTGTTGCAGGTACTCCAGCACGTGTAATTAAAGAAATTGATGAGAAGACAAAAGCAAAAACAGAAATTAAACAAGAGCTTCGTCAATTAAACCCAGAGAAATAAAAAGTAAAAAAGCGTAAGAGCGTAAATGGGCTCTTACGCTTTTTATAGATAGAGGTGTAAAAATGACAGTAAGCAAATTTGTCCAAATTCGTAGAGATCTACATAGAATTCCAGAAATCGGATTTAAGGAATGGAAAACGCAACAGTATATTTTAGATTATATAGGAACACTTTCTCATGAATTTGTGGAAGTGAAGACATGGAAAACGGGTGTAATCGTTAAAGTAAATGGAAAAAAACCCGAAAAAATAATAGGTTATCGTGCAGATATAGACGGTTTACCAATTACAGAGGAAACTGGATACAAGTTTGCTTCTATTCATGAAGGAATGATGCATGCATGTGGCCATGATGTACATACAGCGATCGGTTTAGGCCTTCTAACGAAAGCTGTGAGCGAAAGAATAGATGATGACCTTGTATTTCTATTCCAGCCAGCAGAAGAAGGACCAGGCGGTGCTCTTCCTATGTTAGAAAGTGAAGAGTTAAAAGAATGGAAACCAAATATAATTCTTGGTCTTCATATTGCACCAGAATACGCTGTAGGGACAATTGCAACGAAAGAAGGACTGTTATTTGCCAATACTTCAGAATTATATATTGATTTAAAAGGAAAAGGTGGCCATGCTGCCTATCCGCATACTGCAAATGACATGATTGTTGCAGCGAGTCATCTTGTTACACAGCTTCAATCTGTTATTAGTCGCAATGTAAATCCTCTTGATAGTGCAGTAATTACAATCGGGAAAATTACAGGTGGTACGGTTCAAAATATTATTGCAGAAAAATCTCGTTTAGAAGGAACGATTCGAACATTATCAGTGGAATCAATGAAGCGTGTGAAAAGCAGAATTGAGGCAATTGTTGCAGGTATCGAAGCTTCTTTCCAGTGTGAGGCGATTATAGATTACGGAGCAATGTATCATCAAGTATATAACCATGAAGAGTTAACGAGAGAGTTTATGCAATTTGTACATAAACAAACTGATATGAATGTTATTACATGTACTGAGGCAATGACAGGTGAAGATTTTGGTTATATGCTTCGAGAAATCCCTGGATTTATGTTTTGGCTTGGAGTAAATTCAGAATATGGTTTACATCATGCAAAATTAAAACCAGACGAAGAAGTGATTGAAAAGGCAATTACATTTCTAAGCCAATATGTAAAGTGGAAAGGGAATAGAAAATAAAACTTCCGCTTTCATGAAGGTTCCAAAAAACTTTTTGTTTTGAGGTGTAAGTAACGCTCGTATAGATTGATTTTAGACATTTACATACAAATAAAAGAATTAAAGTTAATTGTACTGTTTTAATAATGAGCAGGGGGTTTTAGCCACTGCTCATTATTAATTATCTGACTAACTTATATATGTTTACTTTTAGTATGAAAAGTGTGTAAAATCAATGTGAAACATAGAAAAAAGGGTGGGGAATTACGTGCAAATTAGCAGTGCGATTTTATGTTTCGTCTTATATGCGTATGTTATTATTGCGGCGGTTTATTTTGGGATAAGTTTTTATGCCTATCGTCTAGTAGATAATAATGAATATGACGAAACATACAAATGGGTAAAGAGATATTTATCACCTGTACTAGAAATTATGAATGGGTTTGTGCTCTTTTTATTTATTGGATTAATTGCTTTCTCAACGAGTTTAGTAGGGAATAAAACTACGTTATTTGTATTGGGTATCATTATTTTTATGTTGTTAGGAATAAGGATTGGTAATACGGTCTTTTGGAATGAAAGAAAAGTAGATGGTTGGACGGGAATGTTAATTCCGTGCATGTTAGCTGCAATCGTGACAAATATAGAGCATGAATATTATCAATTACATTTTTGGCTCATTATCGTTTTAACAATTCTTTCTGTTTTGTATATAAGCACAGTAGTACTAACATATATTGCAGATGAAAAAGGAGACGTTAAAGGCACTCGTTTCTTTAGAGGACGGGCATTATTTTGGAGTGTGCCGACGATGGCAGTTATCGCGCTTATTGCGATATTAGTAAATGGATATCAATTTTTTAATTGGCAACTATTTTTAGAAAACTGGTGGATCTTTATCTTTTCATTTATTGCTTTTTTAGGTGCAACGCATTATTTATTCCATCAACATCATTACATATGGGCATTATTATTTGCCTTCACACAGCTTCTATTTGCCTTTTTTGGTCAAGAAACATTATTATTCGTTTTTGAAACATTTAGTTCGTTTGGAAATATATTTGTATTTGCTATGTTACTTGTTGGTATCGCTTTTTACTTGCAACAATATTTTTATATACAAAAACAAAAATAAGAGCTAATTACAGTTTTTGTGACGCATATAAAGTGTGTTACACTGAAAATAAATAGTACTTGAAGTTATTGGAGGAATTCCTGTGGGTGAGAAAGAAAAAGAATTTGCTGTCATTGGACTTGGTCGCTTTGGTGGAAGTATTTGCCGAGAACTAGCTCAATTAGGTATGGAAGTAATGGCAATCGATTCAGACGAGGATAAAATTAATGAATTTGCAAATATAGCTTCGCATGCTGTAATTGCAGATTCAACAGATGAGATGGTATTAAAAAGCCTCGGTATTCGAAATTTTGATCACGTAGTCGTTGCTATTGGAGATAATTTAAATTCAAGTATTTTAACGACTTTGATTTTGAAAGAGCTGGGTGTAAAAAATATTACTGTAAAAGCTCAAAATGATTATCATGAAAAAGTGTTAAGTAAAATAGGTGCAGATCATATTGTGCATCCAGAACGTGATATGGGAAAAAGGATTGCTAATAATATTGCATCAAGCAATGTGTTAGACTACCTTGAGCTTTCAGATGAGCATAGTATTGTAGAGATTATTGCGAATAAAAAAATTGATGGGCACTCTTTAATTGAATTAGATATTCGTGCGAAGTTTGGATTGAATATTGTAGCAATTAAACGAGGTAAAGAAGTTATCGTATCCCCTCGAGCTACGGAGAGTATTCAAGCAGGAGATATATTAATTGTCATTGGTCATGACGATGAAGTGGATCGATTTAAACACTTTTTAAGATAAGAGAAAAGAAAAGGACAATGCCTTCATGGCATTGTCCTTTTTCTTATATTTCCATAATGATTGGTAAAATCATTGGACGGCGTTTCGTTTTCTCATATAGGAATGGAGCTAATGTGTCTGTAATTTCATTTTTAATTTCAGACCATTGTGTTGTTTTACGCTCCATTACTTTTTCTAAATGAGTTGTAATTAATGTTTGTGCATCATTGATTAAATCGCTGCTTTCACGCATGTAAACGAAACCGCGTGAGATGATATCAGGTCCTGCTGCAACTTTAAATTCTTTCATATCAATGCTTACAACTACAATTACAAGTCCTTCTTCAGAAAGGATACGACGATCTCGTAATACGATATTGCCAATATCTCCAATACCGTTTCCATCAATGTAGACCGAACCAGATGGGATTTTTCCAGCTACGCTAGCTTCATCCGAACGTAAAGCAAGAACATCGCCATTATCCATAATGAAGCAATTTTCTTCAGGGATGCCACAATCATTTGCTATGTTCATATGCATACGTTGCATACGATATTCACCATGAATTGGCATGAAGTACTTCGGTTTAATTAGACGTAACATTAACTTTTGTTCTTCTTGTCCACCGTGTCCACTTGTATGGATATTTGAAAGTTTACCGTGAATTACATCAGCGCCAGCGCGGTACAACATGTTAATTGTACGACTTACGCTAATTGTATTTCCTGGAATTGGTGAAGAAGAGAAAACAACTGTATCTCCAGGAATAATTTGAATTTGGCGGTGTGTACCGTTTGCAATACGTGAAAGTGCTGCCATCGGTTCACCTTGACTACCTGTACATAAAATAACAACTTTATTAGCTGGTAAGCGGTTTAGTTGAGATGCATCTATGAATGTATCTTTCGGGCAACGAATATAACCAAGGTTTTGTCCAATTTCAATCGCTGCTTCCATACTTCGACCAAACACAGCTACTTTACGGTTGTTTTCAACAGCAGCTTCAACAACTTGTTGTAAGCGGTGAATATTTGATGCAAAGGTTGCGAATATAATCCGTCCTTCTACTTTACGGAAAATGTCTTGAATGCTATCACCAACGCGACGCTCAGACATAGTAAAGTTTGGAACTTCACTGTTCGTACTATCAGATAATAGACATAGTACGCCATCTTTACCGATTTCAGCCATTTTCGTTAAATCAGCTGGTTCACCAACTGGTGTGAAGTCAAATTTGAAGTCACCTGTATGAACAACTTGACCTTGAGGTGTTTTCACAACAACGCCGTACGAATCTGGAATACTGTGAGTTGTACGGAAGAAGGATACAGACGTTTTTTTGAATTTAATAACGTCATCTTCTTGAATCTCGTAAAGTTTTGCTTTACGAAGTAAGCCGTGTTCTTCTAATTTGTTTTTGATGAGCGCAATTGCTAATTTTCCACCGTAAATTGGAATGTTCACTTGACGTAATAGGTAAGGGATTCCACCGATATGATCTTCGTGACCATGTGTAATGAATAACCCTTTAATTTTATCTTCATTTCGCACAAAATAAGTGTAGTCTGGTATTACATAATCGATTCCGAGAAGTTCGTCCTCTGGAAATTTAATTCCAGCATCAATTATAATAATTTCATCCTGAAATTGAACAGCGTATGTATTTTTACCGATTTCACCAAGCCCACCGAGAGCAAATACAGCAACTTGGTCGTTTTTTAGAAATTTCATATCGCTATACGATTTCCGCTAATGTTAAATCAGCGTTTTCTTTTTCATATTCAAGATGAGCGCCAGTAACAGACTGAACAAACTCGATATTATATGCGAACTTATTTAATTTTGTACGAACATCCTTTTCAGACGTAGCCTCTAAATATAAAACTTTTGTATTTTCACGTACTGGAACCTCAGTTAATTTTTCTTGATAAAATACTTTAAAAATCATTTGGAAAACCTCTCCTTGTCTATGTTTTGCATTATCTGTTACTTATTATAAAGCAAACAGTCACGATTTTCATGTTTTTTCGAATGAGAATGAAGAAAAAGCCCTAAATGGGCATAATTTAAGCGATTGTCTTTTTACGGACTAGACCGTTTAAATAACGCTTGATCTTTTTCTTCAGCTTCTTCAGCATGATTACTCCTTCCTTTCCTTATTTTAAACATGCCTATTACTAGTGAAAACTCTATCTCTGATATAAGAGATAGGACAAAAGTGAATGGTGAATCTTGTCCTTTCCCATACAGTGAAAGTTATTCTATAGTAACGATTAGTAGCCGTTAGTTATAGGTATAGTATGAGGAAGAATGGAAAAGAAAATTCATCCGAACAAGTATCCACATGTTTTACTAATATATATATATGCAAAGTTTACAAATAAGGTCAGAAAGGGAACGCTTTCTTCACAGATGTTTAATATGTTATACTTTTTTTTAGAATTTGAAAAGTGATATTCAAAATAGGAATATAGAGTGCCAGAAAGGATTTTGACAAATGAATGATAAAATTGTCTTTTTTGATATTGATGGAACGTTATTAGATCATGATAAAAAAATTCCACAATCTACACGAGATGCAGTAAAACAGTTACAAGAGAAAGGTGTACATGTAGCAATTGCGACAGGGCGCGCGCCATTTATGTTCGAAGATATTCGCAAGGAACTTGATATACATAATTATGTTAGTTTTAATGGACAATATGTTGTCTTTGAAGATGAGGTAATATTTGATAATCCGTTACATCCAGATGCTTTACATAAGTTTACTCAGTTTGCAAAACAAGAAGGATATCCACTTGTATACCTTGACCATCAAGATATGAGAGCATCAGTGGAATATCATGATTATGTGAAAGAAGGCTTCGGAAGCTTAAACTTTGAGCATCCAGCATATGAGCCTAATTTTTATGAGGAACGTAATATTTATCAAACACTACTTTTTTGTGAAGTAAATGAAGAGGAAAAGTTTATTAATCATTATCCAGATTTTCATTTTATTCGTTGGCATGCATATTCAATGGACATCATTCCTAATGGTGGTTCTAAGGCAAAAGGAATTGAGAAATATATTGAAAAGTTAGGTTTTAATCGTGATCAAGTGTATGCATTCGGAGATGGCTTAAATGATTTAGAAATGATCGAAGCTGTTGGCACAGGTATTGTGATGGGAAATGGCCATGAAGACTTAAAAAAACTTGCAAATCATGTGACAAAGGATGTTAGTGAAGATGGTATATATCATGGACTAAAGTGGGCTGGATTGCTGTAAGTGAATATGGAACCCATTTCATAATAAAAAGGCGGAAGTTAACTTCCGCCTTTTTATTATCGCTCTAGAGGTTTGGAATCATCAGGAGCGGCAAAAGGATTTTCTTTATTAATATGGTCATAGAACATAACTCCATTTAAATGGTCAATCTCGTGCTGGAATACGATTGCTGGTAAACCTTTTAAACGTAATTTTACTTCTTCTCCGTTAATAGAAGTTGCTTTTACTGTAATTCTTGTATAACGAGGAACATAACCAGGTACTTCGCGGTCTACAGATAGACAGCCTTCACCACCCTGTAAATATGTACGTTCAACAGAATGGCTAATGATTTTTGGATTGAATAATGCATGGCTATATAATGTACCGTCCGCATCGGTTACATGAACTGCAATCATTTTTTTTGAAACACCGATTTGCGGAGCCGCTAATCCGATTCCAGGGCGTAAACTATATTTTTCAGCCATTTCAGGATCTTGGCTATTTATTACGAATTCAATCATTTCTTTTAAGGTAGTTGTATCTTCTTCGCTTGCCGGTAATGACACCTCTTCTGCAACGTTGCGCAAAATAGGATCTCCTTCGCGAATAACATCTTTCATTGTAAGCATATGTAATCTCTCCTTTCCTCTTTAGTCTACCAAAGGAGATGGAAAAAGTCATCGGCAAGAAAGGGAAGGCATTTTGGAAATCGTTCTATTATAGAGTATTTATGTATGTGATAAACAGAAAAAGACGGCAAAGCCGTCTTTTTCTTTCCATAGTTGTTTCGTTTTACATTAGCGAATGCAAGCAGCACCAACGATAATTAAAAGAATAAACAACACAACGATTAAGGCGAAGCCGCGTCCAGACCCGCCACAAGAACCGCCATAACCGTAGGAAGGATATGAACAAGTTGGATAGCAATATGAGTATCCGTACATGAGATGACCTCCTTTATCATTTCCCGCTAATACTGCGGTTACTATAATGTATGGAAGAGAGGGTGGAAATGTATAGGTATTTACCTAAAAAAGGAAGAGTAGTTTGTATATTTTTGTTACGAAGAGAGAAAAACTAAAGAGAATTAAATCGTTTACATATTATTCTAAGAGAAAAAATAAGTGAAAAAGGGAATAATATAACAGTAGGTCAATGCTTACTAATACAGATGTAAAAAATAAAAACACGTTTGTGTAGTAGAAACCTGCATATTATTTATAAAAAAACGTATTCAAAGTAATTGACATCGTAATTAGAATAGTTGTAAACTAAAAAACGTGATCAAGATTGTATTAATATGTTTCTGAAAAAACATTAGTACAGATTGTTAGGTACACAAAATTATTCTCAACCGACAGACAAACATGTTGGTTTACATCGTTGCGCTTTTTAAACTGGAAAATAGCCAGTGAAAGCGTTTCAGAATATGGTTCAAGAGAGGAAGAGGTGAACGGAATGGGTACTAAAACAAAAAAGACCCTATTTAATGTTGATGAGCAAATGAAAGCTATCGCAGCTCAATTTGAAACATTACAAATTTTAAATGAAAACGGTGAAGTTGTGAATGAAGCAGCTATGCCTGAATTATCTGATGATCAATTAAAAGAATTAATGCGTCGTATGGTGTATACTCGCGTATTAGATCAACGTTCTATTTCTTTAAACCGTCAAGGACGTTTAGGTTTCTACGCACCTACAGCTGGACAAGAAGCTTCTCAATTAGCAAGTCATTTCGCACTTGAAGCAGAAGATTTCATCTTACCAGGATACCGTGATGTACCACAATTAGTATGGCACGGATTACCATTATACCAAGCATTCTTATTCTCTCGTGGACACTTCATGGGTAACCAAATGCCTGAGAATGTAAATGCATTAGCTCCACAAATCATTATCGGTGCGCAAATCATCCAAACTGCTGGTGTTGCGTTAGGTATGAAACTACGTGGTAAAAAATCTGTTGCAATTACTTACACTGGTGACGGTGGTGCTTCACAAGGTGACTTCTACGAAGGTATGAACTTTGCAGGTGCATTTAAAGCTCCAGCAATCTTCGTTGTTCAAAACAACCGTTATGCAATCTCTACTCCAGTAGAAAAGCAATCTGCAGCTAAAACTGTAGCACAAAAAGCAGTAGCAGCAGGTATTTACGGAATTCAAGTAGACGGTATGGATCCACTAGCTGTATACGCAGCGACTGCTTTCGCTCGTGAGCGCGCAGTAAATGGCGAAGGCCCTACTTTAATCGAGACTTTAACATTCCGTTACGGTCCACATACAATGGCTGGTGATGACCCAACTCGTTACCGTACAAAAGATATCGAAAACGAATGGGAACAAAAAGACCCAATCGTACGCTTCCGTAAGTTCTTAGAAGCTAAAGGCCTATGGTCTCAAGAAGTTGAAGAGACAGTAATCGAAGAAGCAAAAGAAGATATCAAACAAGCAATTGCTAAGGCTGACCAAGCTCCAAAACAAAAAGTAACTGATTTAATGGAAATCATGTACGAAAAAATGCCTTACAACTTAGCTGAACAATATGAAATCTACAAAGAAAAGGAGTCGAAGTAAGCCATGGCTCAAATGACAATGATTCAAGCAATCACTGATGCTTTACGCGTTGAAATGAAAAATGACCCTAACGTACTTGTATTTGGTGAAGACGTTGGTGTAAACGGCGGTGTATTCCGTGCTACTGAAGGTTTACAAGCTGAATTTGGTGAAGATCGTGTAATGGATACTCCACTTGCAGAGTCTGGTATTGGTGGACTTGCAGTTGGTCTTGCACTTGAAGGATTCCGTCCAGTTCCAGAAATCCAATTCTTCGGTTTCGTTTATGAAGTAATGGATTCAATTTCTGGTCAATTAGCTCGTATGCGTTACCGTTCTGGTGGACGTTGGACTGCTCCAGTAACAGTTCGTTCTCCATTCGGTGGTGGTGTTCATACTCCTGAACTACATGCTGATAGCTTAGAAGGATTAGTGGCTCAACAACCTGGTCTAAAAGTTGTTATTCCATCTACTCCATACGACGCTAAAGGTCTTTTAATCTCTGCGATTCGTGACAACGATCCAGTTATCTACTTAGAGCATATGAAATTGTACCGTTCATTCCGTCAAGAGGTACCAGAAGGTGATTACACAATTGATTTAGGCAAAGCTGATATCAAACGTGAAGGTACAGATGTATCTGTTATCGCTTATGGCGCTATGGTTCACGCTGCATTAAAAGCTGCTGAAGAACTTGAAAAAGAAGGTATCTCTTTAGAGGTTGTTGACTTACGTACAGTTCAACCATTAGATATCGAAACAATCATCGCTTCTGTTGAAAAAACAGGTCGCGTAGTTGTAGTTCAAGAAGCTCAAAAACAAGCTGGTATTGCAGCTAACGTTGTAGCGGAAATTAACGACCGTGCAATCTTAAACTTAGAAGCTCCAGTTGTACGTGTTGCAGCTGCTGATACAGTATTCCCATTCTCTCAAGCAGAGAGCGTATGGTTACCAAACCACAAAGATATTGTTGAAGCTGTAAACAAAGTAATGAACTTCTAATTTTTAGCTTTTCATGTGCAAAAGAAATCAGCACATGCTGGTTTCTTTTGTACATATTCCATAATAATGAAATGAATCAGGGGGCTGAATTCCGTGGCATTTGAATTTAAACTACCAGATATCGGTGAAGGTATCCACGAAGGTGAAATCGTAAAATGGTTTATTAAACCAGGCGATGAAGTAAACGAAGACGATGTACTTCTTGAAGTACAAAATGATAAAGCAGTAGTAGAAATCCCTTCTCCTGTTAAAGGTAAAGTACTTGAAGTACTTGTAGAAGAAGGAACAGTTGCAATCGTAGGAGATACATTAATTAAATTTGATGCTCCTGGATACGAAAACCTTAAATTTAAAGGTGACGATCATGATGAAGCTCCAAAAGCTGAAGAAGCAGCAGTAGAAGCTCCAGCAGCGGAAGCTACTCCAGCAGCAACTGCAGAAGTAGTAAATGAGCGCGTAATCGCTATGCCATCTGTTCGTAAATACGCTCGTGAAAAAGGTGTAGACATTCATAAAGTATCTGGTACTGGTAAGAATGGCCGTATCGTAAAAGCTGACATCGATGCATTTGCAAATGGTGGACAAACTGTAGCAGCAACTGAGGCTCCAGCAGCAGTAGAAGCTACTCCAGCAGCAGCGAAAGAAGAAGCACCAAAAGCACAACCAATCCCAGCTGGTGAATATCCAGAAACTCGTGAGAAAATGAGTGGTATCCGTAAAGCGATTGCGAAAGCAATGGTTAACTCTAAACACACAGCTCCTCACGTAACATTAATGGACGAAGTAGATGTAACAGAACTTGTTGCTCACCGTAAGAAGTTCAAAGCAGTAGCAGCTGACAAAGGTATTAAATTAACTTACCTTCCGTACGTTGTTAAAGCTTTAACATCTGCATTACGTGAATACCCAATGTTAAACACTTCTTTAGATGATGCATCTCAAGAAGTAGTTCATAAACATTACTTCAACATCGGTATCGCAGCTGACACAGACAAAGGTCTATTAGTACCAGTTGTTAAAGATACAGATCGTAAGTCTATCTTCACAATTTCTAACGAGATCAATGATCTTGCTGGTAAAGCACGTGAAGGTCGTCTAGCTCCAGCTGAAATGAAAGGTGCTTCTTGCACAATTACAAACATTGGTTCTGCAGGTGGACAATGGTTCACTCCAGTTATCAACCACCCAGAAGTAGCAATCCTTGGTATCGGCCGTATCGCTGAAAAACCAGTTGTGAAAAACGGTGAGATTGTTGCAGCTCCAGTATTAGCATTATCTCTAAGCTTTGACCATCGTTTAATTGACGGTGCAACTGCTCAAAAAGCGTTAAACCAAATTAAACGTCTATTGAATGACCCACAATTATTAGTAATGGAGGCGTAATAACAATGGTAGTAGGAGATTTCCCAATTGAATTAGATACAGTCGTTGTTGGTGCAGGTCCTGGTGGATACGTTGCGGCAATTCGTGCAGCACAATTAGGTCAAAAGGTAGCAATCATTGAAAAAGCTAACCTTGGTGGCGTATGCTTAAACGTTGGATGTATTCCTTCAAAAGCGTTAATCAATGCAGGTCATCGTTATGAGAATGCAATGCATTCTGATGACATGGGTATTACTGCAGAAAACGTAAAAGTTGACTTTACAAAAGTTCAAGAATGGAAAAACGGCGTAGTTAAGAGATTAACTGGCGGTGTTGAAGGCCTTCTTAAAGGTAACAAAGTTGAAATCATTCGCGGTGAAGCTTACTTTGTAGATGCTAATACATTACGCGTTATGACTGAAGATGCAGCTCAAACTTATACGTTTAAAAATGCTGTTCTTGCAACTGGTTCTACACCAATCGAAATTCCAGGATTCAAATACTCTAAACGTGTTATCAACTCTACAGGTGCTTTAAGCTTACCTGAAATTCCTAAAAAACTTGTTGTAATCGGCGGCGGTTACATCGGTATGGAATTAGGTACTGCATATGCTAACTTCGGTACAGAAGTTACTGTAGTAGAAGCTGGCGACGAAATCTTAGCTGGTTTCGAAAAAGCTATGAGCTCTGTTGTTAAACGTGCTCTACAGAAAAAAGGTAACGTAAATATCCATACAAAAGCTATGGCTAAAGGCGTTGAAGAAACAGAAACTGGCGTAAAAGTTAGCTTTGAAGTTAACGGTGAAATCCAAACTGTAGAAGCAGATTACGTATTAGTAACTGTAGGTCGTCGTCCAAACACTCAAGAAATCGGTCTTGAGCAAGTTGGAGTTAAAATGACTGACCGCGGCATCATCGAAATCGATGAGCAATGTCGTACAAATGTACCAAACATCTATGCAATCGGTGATATCGTTCCTGGACCACCATTAGCTCACAAAGCTTCTTACGAAGGTAAAGTAGCTGTAGAAGCAATTAGTGGCCATGCATCAGCTATCGATTACATCGGAATTCCTGCAGTATGCTTCACTGATCCAGAATTAGCATCTGTTGGTTACACTAAAAAACAAGCTGAAGAAGCTGGAATGACTGTAACTGTATCTAAGTTCCCATTCGCTGCTAACGGTCGTGCATTATCATTAAACAGCACTGACGGTTTCCTACAACTTGTAACACGTAAAGAAGATGGTCTTCTTGTAGGTGCTCAAGTTGCAGGTGCAGGTGCTTCTGATATTATCTCTGAGATTGGTTTAGCTATCGAAGCTGGAATGACAGCTGAAGATATCGCTCAAACAATCCATGCTCACCCAACATTAGGTGAAATCACAATGGAAGCAGCTGAAGTTGCTCTTGGAATGCCAATTCACATTGTAAAATAATTAAGTAATGTAAATAGCCCCTCTCTTATTGTAAGAGAGGGGCTATTTTTATTTTCATCAAATGACCTGCAAGGTCTTTAAACGTACTTGTCGAATGAATATATAATACTTTAACAAATGATTCAGGCGTAACTTACTTCAAAGGTAATGTATATCATCCTATAATATGTAATTGATTCAAACTTAACCCCATATATTAATAAAATAGAGCATGTCAAAGGAGAAGGTTCCATGAAAATATTACATGTTATATTTTATCATTTACTACTATGGAGTGGCTTTTCCACTGTATTAACATTATCGAATGGTGATAAGTTTCATTATAAAGTTATTCTTTTTTTCGTATTCCTATATCTAGCCTATGTAATAGCATATTTTGTATTGCACGTGAGAAAGCAAGCTTTATTTCTTACATGTTCAAATTGTATACTATTTTTAATCATATTATCTATTTTTTAAATTAGCGTTTATAAAAATACATTGTTCTTCCATTAAATAATTGTAACTCTCCTTCTAATTTCTTCGCTAAAAAACGGCAAAATTCATTTGCTTTCCCTTTGTCACCAAATGTTGCATTAGGTGGTAAAGAAACTTGGATGAAAGATTGTTCATTTTCTATACCAACACCAATATAAATTGAGTCATAGCGGTCGTGATTGGATTGAAGTTTTAATGTTGTTGTAGATGTATCTAAAATTTCATAAGGAAAAGCGGTATTTGTATACGTGTAATTAATTTGGGCACCAGTTTTAGAAGTAACTGTTTTATAATAATGAAAAAGTTGTTTTATATCATCTATTGAAACTGATTGTTGGTTGGATTTAGGTACAAGCGTAATAAAGGCGTGTTGCATATAAGTTCCCCCTAACTTAGTAGAATACTATCATTCTACATCCTACTGAATTTTTTGACAATTAAAAGGAGTATTACATGTTTTGTTTAATATACTAGTAATGAAACGTGATATAGAAAGGTGGAAACCAATGTTTGAAAAATTGTATGATGAGCATGAAAGTGTGAAGGTACGATTTTTAGGGTTTATGACACATGATACACGTTATGATTTTGGTGTTATTTATACAAATATGTTTTTTGGAAAGCCGCTCATTGTTTGTATGCAAACAGGAAGGTCTACTTTACTCGGACGAGATGATGTAGAGAATGTTCAATATATACAGGAGATTTTTAAATTAGGATCAGAAGAGGAAGCAAAGGAGTTAGCTCAATTTTTCAAATTTCTAGTTCCGTCAACTTCTTTACATGCGGAATATGAAGAATAATTAATGTGAAACAGTCGTACTTATAAATATGGCTGTTTTTTCATTTGAATATTGCATACTAATTTAAATTGAAAATATTTAATGTGTTATACTAAAAACCTATTGACGTAAAAAGTATAACATATTAAAATAAAGACAGAAAGTTAAGCGGTTACAAAAAGTTTTTGGGATTATAAACTTAGGGGGAAATGAAAAATGGGAACAATCGTATGTCAAGATTGTGAAGGTACAATTGCACACTTCGAAGATGAGAAAGTAACAGTACTTTACGGGAAATGTGGATCTTGCGGATGTGATCACACAGAGCATACAAAAGCCCAATAATTGATAGGAAATGGACAGCTAAAAGTTTTTAGGACCATAAACTTAGGGGGAAATGAAAATGGGAACAATCGTATGCCAAGTATGTGAAGGAACAATCGGACATTTTGAAGATGAGAAAACGACAGTACTTTACGGAAAATGTGGAACAAATTGTGACTGTGCTAGAAAAGATAATGCGAAAGCTTAATGATAAATAAATAGATTACTATTAAAACTCAGGGGGAAATGAAAATGGGAACAATCGTATGCCAAGTATGTGAAGGAACAATTGGACATTTTGAAGATGAAAAATCAACAGTACTATACGGGAAATGTGGATCTCATTGCGAATGTGACCATAAAGAACATACAAAAGCTTAATAATAAGAAAAAGCGCCTACATGTGTAGGCGCTTTTTTAATAAATTGTAGTTGTATGACCAACTGTTGCAACGATTGCATCATCCCTAATCGGAATAAAGCTTATGGAGGTCTGTGGTGTACTAGAAGAAGCGTATTGGCTCATTATACGACTATCGATACGGGTAATAGTATCGGTCAAGAAAGCTGAAATAAAAGCGTAAGGAACTCGTCGTTCATTTAATGAATAAATAATTTCTTCTTTTGTTTTTACACCTACGCCATGTCCGTAAAAAAAGAAATTTCCTAAATAGATTGTGTTTTCTCCTTGCCACTCAATCGTAGCTGGATTCACTTGTGGGTTTTTAAAGTAAACGAGGTCACCTGGAACAAGATCGCCACCGTTTTTTGTTATGAGTCTTAGATCTTGATCGTAGTCCCATGTGTAAAGTAAAAGGTTTGCAAATAGACGATTGAAAGTTTCTTCCTCATACAATGATAGTAAAGCTTTATAAAAAATAATGATCATAGCGGTTGCGCATTCAGTTCCATATAGTTTTCCGTTTTTGAAAATATCTTGTATGGCAATAGAAGGTGGTATGTTTGGAAGAAGCTCGAATCCTCCAAGGGATGTTCTTTTCCAATACTGGGGGTTGCAAAAGGATTGTTGAAATGTACGAAACTGAAACCCACTTTGAAAAAGCTCTAGTGAAGAGATAATAATATTAACTCGTAAATTGAGATCAAAGCTGAGTTCATCAGCTGTTCGGAAGGAATAAACTTCTTGATTTCCTGCCATTATTGATAAAATTTGTTGTTTCTCTGCTGCAAATGGCTCATATTCATTTGTAATATAAGGATGTACAATAGAACGGCCTATTACAATCATAATAGTATCCCCACCTATACGTTACATTCTTTAGTATCGTATGAAGAAAAGGAGAAAAGGTGAAAAAAAAGCCTATCAACTGATAGGCTTGTACTCTTTAATAACACGTAATGTTTGTAATGTCATATCTTCAGGACCTTGTACAGGTAAACCTGCTTCTAAGTTTTTACGAATATACTCTAAGTTTTCTTGTGTAATAATTTCCCCCGGAGTAAAGATTGGAATCCCTGGCGGATAAACCATAACAAAATCAGCTATAATACGACCCGCTGCATTTTCAAATGGAATGACTTCTGTTTCCGAATAAAAAGCATCTCGGGGAGAAAGTGCTAGCACTGGAATTTCTGGAATCTCTACTTGTACTTGAACACCTTTATCTGCCCTATTTCTAAATGTTGCTGCTAAATCTTGTAATGCTGCAATAAGTGTATTTGTATCACTTTCTGTATCTCCCAAAGTGATAAGACATAGTATGTTGTATAGATCTGAGAGTTCTACTTCAATGTTATATTGCTCTCTAAGCCATACTTCAGCTTGGTGGCCGGTAATACCTAAATCTTTTACAGATACAATTATCTTTGTAGGATCATAGTTAAAGGTAGCATCTGTACCTAACATTTCTTTTCCAGGACAGTAAAGATGCTCAATAGAATTTATAGCATCACGAACATGTTCAGCTAATTGTATTGTTTGTTCTATGAGTGCTGTTCCTTCTGTAGCAAGACGTTTTCTCGCAACATCAAGGGATGCTAACAAGATGTAAGAAGTTGATGTAGTCGTAAGCATGCTAATAATAGATTGGACATGTTTTACATTCACCAAGCCTTCTTTCACATTAAGAATAGAACTTTGAGTTAAAGAGCCTCCTAATTTGTGAACACTTGTTGCTGCCATATCTGCCCCAGCTTGCATCGCTGACATCGGCAATTCATCGTGAAAATGAATATGAACACCATGAGCCTCGTCAACTAGTACAGGGATGTCATAAGAATGTGCTAATTGTACAATCTGTTCTAAGTCTGCAGCAAACCCAAAGTACGTTGGGTTAATAACAAGTAAGCCCTTTGCATCTGAGTGCTCTTCAAGTGCTTTTTTGACAGATTGAATTGTGATTCCATGAGAAATACCGAGCTTCGGATCGATTTCAGGATGCATGAAAATTGGTTTTGCACCTGAGAAAATAATAGCTGACATTACTGATTTATGCACGTTTCGTGGTACTAGGATTTTGTCACCAGGACCGCAAACGCTCATCACCATTGTCATAATAGCGCCACTTGTACCTTGAATAGAAAAGAAAGTATGATCTGCACCGAATGCAGCGGCTGCTAAATCCTGTGCTTCTTTAATCATACCTTTTGGATGATGTAAATCATCGAGTGGCGCAATATTAATTAAATCAATTGCTAATGCATTATGCCCAATAAATTCGCGAAATGTAGGATCCATGCCCTGTCCTTTTTTATGACCAGGAATATGGAATTGAATTGGATTTCGCTTACTGTGCTCAACTAAAGCGGTAAACAATGGTGTTTCGTATTGGGACAATCTATACACCCCTTCTTCTTCATAATATTTAGTGTAATTTGTTTTATATAATCCTGCTCTAAAAAAGTTTAGTCTTTTTTAGAATAAGGCTTGTTTTTCTGCCATTCAAAAAATCGTTTTTGAGATGGTAGCTTCACTTTATTTTCTATAAAACAAAAGCATTATATCACCAATAATTATAGATGTATAGAAAAAAATGTTTTTAAGGTGAGTATGTTTAATAGTTAGCCTCAACTAATGAATAGAGGAAGACAATTCCATTAAAATGAATAAATAGTGTATAATGCAGAGTGGCTATAATGAAGAATAAAATATTCTCTTTAAGATAGCATAATGAAACAAGAAGAAATGATAAATGAGGTGCGAAATGGAATATCAATATCCGTTAGATTATGATTGGTCAAATGAGGAAATGGTTACAATTGTTAAGTTTTATGAAGCGATTGAGAAAGCTTATGAAAAAGGGATTGTAAGAGAAGAATTAATGGGTTTATATCGTCGTTTTAAAGAGATTGTTCCATCGAAAGCAGAAGAAAAGAAAATTGATAAAGAATTTCAAGAAGTAAGTGGATACTCTATATATCGTGCTATTCAAAGGGCGAAAGAAGTCGAAGAACAAAAGCTTGTAAAAATGTAAAAAATATTTTGAAAAATAAAAACTGAAGTGATATAATGTGATAACAACTAAAAACGGACAATATAAATTGTCCGTTTTCTACTATCGATTACAAAGTGCATATAAAGGAAGGAGTGATTGCATCGTAGATTCAATCTTAGCAAGGAATTGTTCGTTGGTCATTGCTGAAAACTCCTCTGGTGATATATGAATACCAACTAATAATTCTGCTTTTTTTACAGTAGCTAGTCGTTCAATCATCTTTTGTAAGTCTTCGGTTTCAAGTGTTTTATGTAATTTCACACTTGGTTTAGTATGGTCAATGGACCAAACGAAGTCATTTGGAATATTTGTTTTTAAATCATTTAAATGTTCTAAGAAGGCATGAGCCGTCTCAACTTTTTGTGGACACTCATAGATTAAACCAAAGTATATGAAGGCATGAGTACCCCATAAGCCGATTTGGAAATGCGGTAGCATTTTATATCCTCGTTTATTTGTTGAAAAAGCAACCCAAGTATCGTTTGGTGGATTGACTTTGCGGCGTGCGTGTTTTGCAACATGATAAAAAAAGTTCTCATCAGTTTGTTTGGATAAGTATTCTGCAAATTGTTCCCCTAAAGCTTCTAGCTTAGGATGAATGTTCGTTTTAATTGCACTCATTCGTTCTTCGAGACCATCAACTGTAAAGACATCAAAATCAGTTGACTTGAATGTTTGTATTGTCATGATTGTTCCTCCAACTCCTATTTTGCTTTTATTTTAGCATAGCTTGTACTATTCATAAAAAAAACAGCACAAAAAAATTTAAATAAAAAAATATAATTTTGTTGCATAGATGATTTATCCAACATAGTATAGTATAAAACAAAAAATCAGAAAATTGAATTAATTCTAGTCCGAGGGCAGACGAATATTGGGAGGAGGCAAATAATATGAGACAGGTGATTAATGCGTTAAAGAGAACAGATGCTGAAAAGAGAATACCGGTGCTACGTTTGGAGCTAGATTATGAATTAGCAACTTTATATGATGCGATGATGGAAGATGATAAACAGAAAAAAGAAGAGTGTGTACAAAAGTTAGAAGTGTTAAGACTTGAAATGATTCGTTTAGAAGCGTAATAATAGTATATGTATAAAAAATTAGTTGGTGCGAACCTTATAAAGGGTTCGTTTTTTCTGTGAACAGTATAGATCGGAGTGTTTAAACATGCAAGAAGTATGGAAAGACATTGATGCACACGCCAAACGGTGGATTCGGGATGCAGGAGAGCATTTAATGGCATCAATGAAAAAAGCACTTATTATAGAAACAAAATCAAATGCAGCTGACTTAGTTACAAATATGGACCGAGAGATAGAACAGTTTTTAATTGGGAAAATTAAAGAAACATTCCCGAATCATAGTATTTTAGGAGAAGAGGGTTATGGAGACGAGATAACGTCTTCTGACGGGGTTGTTTGGTTAATTGATCCAATTGACGGCACGATGAACTTTGTTCATCAAAAAAGAAATTTTGCAATTTCAATTGGGATTTATGAGAACGGTATCGGAAAGATTGGACTTATATATGATCCAGTGCATGATGAACTATATCATGCAGTCAAGGGATCTGGAGCTTTTTGTAATGATATATCAATTCCTCCACTGAAAAAAGGAACTGTAGAGGAAGGTATTGTAGCTTTAAATGCGATATGGCTTACAGATAATCCATTGCTTAATATGGAAAGTATGATGGCACTTGTTAAGAAAGCAAGGGGCACAAGATCATATGGCTGTGCAGCGTTAGAGATGGTATACGTTGCAACAGGAAGAATAGATGCATATATAACGCCGAGATTATCACCATGGGATTTTGGCGGAGGACAGATAATTGTAGAAGAAGTTGGAGGTAAGGTGACGACATTCTCTGGAGCGCCACTTTCTATCATAGAGAAGAGCAGTGTGTTAGTTGCAAAACCAGGAGTGTATGAAGAAGTGTTATCGTTTATATGAGAGCAACAAAAAAAGTAAGAGGCTGTGTATAAGCTTCTTACTTTTTAGCGTTATTGTGATTTGCGCATTTTTCTTTTTGTTACAAAACCGTATCCAACTGTAACAAATGTGCCGATAATGCAAATAATAATACCGATTGGACTATTTTCAGCAATCATAATGCCGATACCGATTAAGAAAATAACACCGATAATTGCAGTTAATAAAAAGCGATATTGAATGTGTTCCATTTCTTCACCCTCCAATCTCATTTTACTTTCACAAAAGTAAGAATACAACTATATTTTCATTCTTGCTTTTATTTTAATTGCTATTGTATCCCCTTCGCTCTTATAATAGAGAAGGATTAAAAAGACATTAGGAGTTGGACATGTTGAAAAAACGACAAGATTTACGTAATATAGCAATTATTGCCCACGTTGACCATGGTAAAACAACACTTGTTGACCAGTTATTACGTCAAGCGGGGACTTTCCGTGCGAACGAACACGTTGAAGAACGCGCAATGGATTCAAATGATCTAGAAAGAGAACGCGGTATTACAATTTTAGCGAAAAATACAGCGATTCACTATGAAGATAAAAGAATTAACATTTTAGATACACCTGGTCACGCTGACTTCGGTGGAGAAGTAGAACGTATCATGAAAATGGTTGATGGTGTTTTACTTGTTGTTGATGCATATGAAGGTTGTATGCCACAAACACGATTTGTTTTAAAGAAAGCTCTTGAGCAAAACTTAACTCCAATCGTAGTTGTAAACAAAATTGACCGTGACTTCGCTCGTCCAGATGAAGTAGTTGATGAAGTAATCGACTTATTCATTGAGCTTGGTGCAAACGAAGATCAATTAGAGTTCCCAGTTGTATTTGCATCAGCAATGAACGGAACAGCAAGCTTAGATTCAAACCCAGCAAATCAAGAAGAGAATATGAAATCATTATTTGATACAATTATCGAACATATTCCAGCACCAATTGATAACAGCGAAGAGCCACTTCAATTCCAAGTAGCACTTCTTGATTACAACGACTACGTTGGACGTATTGGAGTTGGTCGCGTATTCCGCGGTACAATGAAGGTTGGACAACAAGTTGCTTTAATGAAAGTAGACGGAAGCGTGAAGCAATTCCGCGTAACGAAATTATTCGGTTACATGGGATTAAAACGACAAGAAATTGAAGAAGCAAAAGCAGGGGACTTAGTAGCCGTTTCTGGTATGGAAGACATTAACGTAGGTGAAACAGTATGTCCAGTTGAACATCAAGATGCGTTACCATTATTACGTATTGATGAGCCAACACTACAAATGACGTTCCTTGTAAATAATAGCCCATTTGCAGGTCGTGAAGGTAAATACATTACATCTCGTAAAATTGAAGAGCGTCTTCGTTCACAATTAGAAACAGATGTAAGTTTACGTGTAGATAATACAGATTCTCCTGATGCGTGGATCGTATCTGGACGTGGGGAACTACATTTATCTATCTTAATTGAAAACATGCGTCGTGAAGGTTATGAATTACAAGTATCTAAGCCAGAAGTAATCATTAAAGAAGTTGATGGCGTAAGATGTGAGCCTGTAGAGCGTGTACAAATCGATGTACCTGAAGAATACACTGGTTCTATTATGGAATCTATGGGTGCACGTAAAGGTGAAATGTTAGATATGGTGAATAACGGAAACGGTCAAGTTCGCCTTACTTTCATGGTTCCAGCACGTGGTTTAATTGGTTACACAACAGAATTCTTAACATTAACTCGTGGTTACGGTATTTTAAACCATACATTCGATTGCTACCAACCAGTACACGCTGGACAAGTTGGTGGACGTCGTCAAGGTGTTCTAGTTTCACTTGAAACAGGAAAAGCATCACAATACGGTATTATGCAAGTTGAAGACCGTGGTGTAATCTTCGTTGAACCAGGTACAGAAGTATATGCTGGTATGATTGTAGGAGAACACACTCGTGAGAACGACTTAACAGTTAACGTTGTGAAAATGAAACAACAAACTAACATTCGTTCTGCGACGAAAGATCAAACTTCAACAATGAAGAAACCACGCCTAATGACTTTAGAAGAATCATTAGAGTACTTAAACGATGACGAGTTCTGTGAAGTAACTCCAGAATCAATTCGTCTACGTAAAAAGATTCTTGATAAGAGTGAGCGCGAAAGAGCTGCTAAGAAAAAGAAATCTGTTGAAGCGTAAAAATAAAAAAACAACGACCTTTATAAAGGTCGTTGTTTTTTTATTTTGTTTATTTTTTAGAATATTTACTCATTTTTGTGGACAGTATTTTTTTTGCGAGTTACTCTTGTATTAAGTATATAAAGAAAATTGCATTTTACTGCTAGGGGGGAAGAGTGTGTTAGAAAGGATGTCTTTTTTTGCAAAATTGTGTAAGGTAGATGAAAATCCAGAGTTAGGAATGTGGTTACTTTATGGGACGATTATTATATTAAGTGGTCTCGTTTATAATTTAGGATTTGCTAGAAAGTTGTCTGTACTAAAAAATATTGTGATATACATATCATTAGCAATTGGATGTACAGTATTAACCTTTTTTGCTGTGTTTTTACCTGTTGGAGAAGGACTAGTTGTAGCGGCAATTGTACTTGGAATTTATAGATTGCGTTTGCGTCAAGCGAAACAACAAAAAGCAGGCTGAGGAAGGGGAGTTTTCATGCGTTCAGTACAAGATGCACTATATAATTGGTTAACAATTAAAACAGTTGCGGAAGCACGTCCAAATGATAGTGCTGCAAAAGAAACATATTTGTTATTTCAAAATATGATATATGAAGAACATAAATTAAGAAATGTGGAAGTCGAAAAGAACGAGGAAATGTATTTAATTACATATGAAATAAATGGAGAACGGAAATCAGCAAGGTTTCCGTTAGAAGCCATTGATTGTTTTTTGGATCAGATGAATCGTGAACCAGAAAAATATAAATAAGTCCTTATCTATATGAGTAAGGACTTATTTACATTTTACCAATCATCTTCGATTTTTTTATCACGATATAATCGGAAATTACCACTTGCATGACGTTCCATTGTACGCTCTGCAATTCGTTCCGAACATTCCATGCACATATATGTATGAATAGGGCGATTACGCAGTTTTTTTGCCATAGGATTTTCATCATCTAACATATCTTTTTTATCACAAATCATACATTTGACTCTCATTTCGTCACCTCAATACGAATTCTATCAGTATAAGTATATCATGGAAGTATAATGTTTTTGAATAATAGCGGGAAAAAATAATATTTTCGCAATTCAAAAAATAAGTTATGATAAGGATATACCAAGTATGTTTGGAGGTGAAAATATGGCGAATGTAGTAGAGCCTACCTTAACAGAGGATTTAGTACAAACGTTGCGTAAAGAGTGTATTGTTATGATAGCAACGACAGATTTCGAAAAACAAGTTCCTAACGTAAGTGCTATTTCTTGGGTGTATGCAGTGAGTAAAACTAGTATTCGATTTGCAGTAGATCAACGTTCACGTATTGTGGAAAATATACGTCATAATACAGGTGTGGTATTGACTATAATGGCGAATGAATCCGTATTTTCTATAAGTGGTGCAAGTGAAATTTTGACAGATAGAATGGAAGGTATTTCTCTAAAATTAACTGTAATAGAAGTAAATGTGCAAGAAGTGCGTGATGTTATGTTTTATGGAGCGAAACTTGCAATTGAACCAACATATGAAAAAACATATGATCTTCGGGCAGCGAAAAAGCTGGATAATGAAGTGTTAGTAGGGATAAGAGAATTATAAAGATGCTAAATAGGAAATTCGTTTATTCACTTTTGTAATCGGTTATTGTGATTTAACGTTAATAATTATAATAAAAAGTAATATATTGAATAGAAATGAATAAAGAATAAATAAAAGGTTTAATGACTATGATTTTCGATTCTACCTCGTTTACACGGTACATATAATTATAACAATGGTTCGTCCATATTTTATGGATGAAACCCTTGTTCTACAAATTTAAAAGTGGAGTCAGGGGGTAACAGGTTGGATAAAATTTATGTGTTAGATACGAATGTACTTTTGCAGGATCCTTTATCTATTTTTTCATTTGAAACCAATGAAGTAGTGATTCCAGCAGTTGTATTAGAAGAGGTTGATTCGAAAAAACGTTATATGGATGAAGTAGGACGAAACGCTCGTTATGTATCTAAGTTAATAGATAAATTTCGTGAAATAGGAAAGCTGCATGAAAGTATCCCGCTAGAAAACGGCGGAACATTTCGTATTGAATTGAACCATCGTTCATTTGTGCAACTACAAGATATTTTTGTAGAAAAAACAAATGATAATCGAATTTTAGCTGTAGCAAAAAATCTATCTTTAGAAGAACAGGAAAAAGAGGACGGGAAGTCTGTTATTTTAGTAAGTAAAGATGTACTCGTAAGGGTAAAAGCTGATGCAATTGGTTTGAAGGCTGAAGATTATTTAAGTGATCGCGTAATTGAAGTAGAAAATATATATTCTGGCTTTTTAGAAGGATATATATCAAAAGAACAATTGGATTATTTTTATGAGAAAGGTGAATTGCCTCTATCTGAAATTGCGAATCATCCTTTTTACCCAAATCAATTTGTAGTAATGAAAGATGCATTGGGAGGCTCTAGTTCTGCGCTTGGCATTGTGGATCACTTAGGTAAAAAGGTAAAGAAACTTATTTTTCACAATGAACAAGTGTGGGGGATACGACCACGAAACGTGCAGCAAATTATGGGATTAGAATTGTTGCTTCGTGAAGATATTCCGCTTGTAACGTTAACGGGGAAAGCCGGCACAGGAAAAACGTTACTTGCGTTAGCTTCGGGACTTATGCAAACAGAAGACTTAGGATTATATAAAAAATTACTTGTGGCAAGACCAATTGTTCCAGTCGGAAAAGATATCGGTTATTTACCAGGAGAAAAAGAAGAAAAGTTAAGACCATGGATGCAGCCAATTTTTGATAACCTAGAGTATTTATTTAATACGAAAAAGCCAGGAGAGTTAGATGCTATTTTAGCTGGAATGGGTTCGATTGAAGTAGAAGCCCTTACTTATATACGCGGGAGAAGTATTCCAGATCAGTTCATTATCATTGACGAAGCACAAAATTTAACAAAGCATGAAGTGAAAACGATATTAACTAGGGTAGGGGAAAAGAGTAAGATTGTATTGATGGGAGATCCTCAGCAAATTGATCACCCATATTTAGATGAATATAATAATGGCTTAACGTATGTTGTAGAGAAGTTTAAAGAACAGCGTATTAGTGGTCATGTGAAGTTTGTTAAAGGGGAGCGATCTAATTTAGCTCAACTAGCAGCAGATTTATTGTAAAAAGGAGTGAGCTTAAGCTCACTCCTTTTCTTTAAATAATTGTAAATTTACGGATGTTACGGATTGGATTTTGTCTATTAGATCCATCATTGTAATATAGATGAACAGGTCCATCCTCTTTTAATGGCTTCCCTTCTTTTGAAAAACCAAGAATAGCATTTTCGACAGTTTCTAATGGAAGTATTAATGTTTGTTCTACTGTTTCAATTTCAACTTGCGTAGCGTCCTCTAAAATTTCAGCGTTAGCAAGGAATGGATGAAGTGGTATACCAAATGTTCCAGTAATCAGCTGTTCTTTTTTATATTTCTTCACACTTTGCTGTATTGGGGGAAAAGCGGCACCATCACGGATTTCGCGATCCCAATGTTCTGAAGTGTTTTTTAAATAAGTTTCTAGTTCAGACGTGTTTTCTCTAGTTTCATCAAAGTAAGTTGTCAAATCTACTTTTCGATCATCAAAGATCCAAACAGTTGGATCAATAGTAATTGGAAAACGTACTTTTCCGTTAATAAATAAAATTTCGCTCATTGTTGTTCCCCCATTTGTGTTATACTCCCACTTTTCAGTATAATAGTATTAGACACTGTTGTCACAAAAAATGTTTCTATTGCAATTTATTAAAACTATCGCTAATATTAATAGATAGGATATAGGAGAGTAGGACGGAAACGGAGGGAATCAATTTGGCGTCTGAGACAGTAGCAAATCATCAGGAAAAGGCACTAGCCCTTCTACAAGCGGATGCAGAGAAGATTTTAAGACTTATTAAGGTGCAAATGGACCATCTTACAATGCCGCAATGTCCATTATATGAAGAAGTGTTAGACACACAAATGTTTGGACTATCCCGCGAGGTCGATTTTGCAGTTCGCCTTGGTCTTATTGCAGAAGAACAAGGGAAAGCAATGTTAGGTGAGCTCGAACGTGAGTTATCTGCACTTCATGAAGCGTTTACAAACAAACAACAATAACGGGTTCAAATAAGGGGGCTCAAACTAAATTAGTTTGAGCTTTTTATTTGTATAATAAAGCAGGAAGAATCAATGTACATATGGAATACAACAATAATTAAATTGAAACAGAAAGAGGAAATGAAATGAAAAAAGTATGGAAATCAATGGATTATTCATTATTACTTCCTCTTGTTATCTTATGTGTACTGGGAGTAATAATGGTATATAGTTCTAGTTCCATTGTTGCGATTTCGAGGCATAACTGGCCGGCAAATTACTTTTTTAAAAAACAATTAATAACTTTAGCTATCGGAACGGTATTGTTAGTGATTGTAGCTTCGTTACCTTATAAGTTTTGGAGGAAACGAATAATTTTATCGGCGATGGGGCTAGGGAGTATTGCTTTACTAGCAGCAGCCTTGATTTTTGGTAAGGAAATAAATGGTGCAAAAGGTTGGATATTAGGTATACAGCCCGCTGAATTTGTTAAACTATCGATTATTATTATATTAGCTCGCTTTTTTGCAAGGAGACAAGAGACAAATACACCTGTTTTTAAAGGGTCGGGACTTACACTTGGTTTTGTTGGAATGGCAATGTTTTTAATTTTAAAGCAAAATGATTTAGGTACCGATTTGTTAATTGCAGCAACAGTAGGGATTATGTTTCTTTGTTCAGGAGTACGGATTAATTTATGGATTAAACGAATTGTTTTAACTTCTATAGTATGGATTCCAGCTCTATATTTTTTGGCTAATTATAAATTAAGTGGATACCAAAAGGCACGTTTTTCAGTTTTCCTTGATCCATTCAATGATCCTCAAAATGATGGATTCCAATTAGTAAATTCTTTTATTGGAATTGCTTCAGGAGGGCTTAATGGTAGAGGATTAGGAAATAGTGTGCAAAAATATGGATATTTACCAGAACCGCAAACAGATTTTATTATGGCTATTATATCTGAAGAATTAGGTTTTATTGGTGTAGCTATTATTTTAATTTGCTTGCTACTTATTATTATTCGTTCATTCAGGATTGCTCAAAAATGTAACGATCCTTTTGGAAGTTTAATTGCAATCGGAATTGCAAGTTTAATAGGAGTACAAACTTTTGTTAATGTTGGTGGTATGTCTGGATTAATACCGCTTACGGGAGTACCTTTACCGTTTATTAGTTATGGCGGGAGTTCCTTAATAGCTAATCTACTTGCAATGGGAATACTACTCAATATTGCTAGTCACGTGAAACGACAAGAGAAACAACAGAATGGTGTAATGAAAGAAAGAGAACAAAATGGACCACATCTTGTAGTTGTAAAATAAAAACACATTGTGCTTAGAGCATGATGTGTTTTTTATTTTTAAGTAGTTTTAAATGTGATGTATTAATATATCTTTCAGTTAAAAAATATATCACATTAAGTTTAATGTGATATACAATTAAGTTGTTAGAAAAGGAGGAGGTATGCTATACTATTTTTGTGAAACAAATTGTACAGAAAACTTATCATTTGTTAAAAAATAAGGTATGATGGATAAAAATAAAGTGAAGCTTTCTAAGTATAATATAATGTGGAAAGTGAAGAACTTCACGCTTTTTAAGGTGTGTATATATTTTATCTCTAGAGTGGTAGGAAAGTAGAGGGGGAAAATCATGACAAAGCTGCAACGTATTCAAAAAGTATTGGTAGCTAACCGTGGAGAGATTGCAATTCGTGTGTTTCGAGCTTGTTCGGAACTAGGATTAAAAACAGTTGCAATCTATTCTAAAGAGGATAGTGGTTCTTATCATCGCTATAAAGCCGATGAGTCCTATTTAGTTGGGGAAGGAAAAAAACCAATTGATGCTTATCTAGATATTGAAGGCATTATTGAGATTGCAAAAAGTAATCATGTAGATGCAATCCACCCTGGATATGGTTTCTTGTCAGAAAATATTCAATTCGCGAAACGTTGCGAAGAAGAAGGAATTATCTTTATCGGTCCAAAAAGTAAGCATTTAGATATGTTTGGAGATAAAGTGAAAGCAAGAACACAAGCGCAGCTAGCACAAATTCCAGTTATACCTGGTAGTGATGGTCCAGTAGATTCATTAGAAGAAGTCGAAAAATTTGCTGAAAAGTATGATTACCCGATTATTATTAAAGCGTCCCTTGGTGGTGGCGGTCGTGGTATGCGTATTGTGCGTACTAGTGAGGAATTAGGAGAATCATATAATCGAGCGAAATCAGAAGCGAAAGCAGCCTTTGGTAATGATGAAGTTTACGTCGAAAAATTCGTTGAAAAACCTAAACATATAGAAGTACAAATTTTAGCAGATGAAGAAGGTAATGTTGTTCATTTATACGAGCGTGACTGTTCTGTACAACGTCGTCATCAAAAAGTTGTAGAAATAGCACCGAGTGTATCACTTTCAGATGATTTGCGTCAGCGTATTTGTGATGCTGCTGTGAAGTTAACGAAAAATGTAAACTATTTAAATGCAGGAACAGTAGAATTCCTTGTAAAAGATGATGAGTTTTACTTTATTGAAGTAAATCCACGTGTTCAAGTAGAACATACGATTACAGAAATGATTACAGGAGTAGATATCGTTCAATCACAAATTTTAATAGCTGATGGACATTCATTACATAGCAAAATGGTAGGTGTGCCGAAGCAAGAGGAAGTAGTTGTGCATGGATTTGCAATTCAATCTCGTGTAACAACTGAAGATCCGCTAAATAATTTTATGCCGGATACAGGAAAAATTATGGCGTATCGATCAGGCGGTGGTTTTGGTGTGCGTCTTGATACAGGAAATAGCTTCCAAGGTGCAGTTATTACACCGTACTACGATTCTTTACTTGTAAAAGTTACAACTTGGGCACTTACTTTTGAGCAAGCTGCTGCAAAAATGGAACGTAACTTAAAAGAATTCCGTATTCGTGGTATTAAAACAAATATTCCATTCTTAGAGAATGTAGTAAAACATAAAAACTTCTTATCAGGGGAATATGATACGTCGTTTATTGACGCGTCACCGGAACTGTTCTTGTTCCCGAAACGTAAAGACCGTGGAACAAAAATGTTAAATTATATTGGCACAGTAACAGTAAATGGTTTCCCAGGAGTAGGGAAAAAAGAAAAACCAATATTCCCAGATGCTCGTATTCCATGTTTAAAACATTCAGAGCCAATTCAAAATGGAACGAAACAAATTTTGGACGAGCGTGGAGCAGACGGATTAGTAAAATGGGTACAGGATCAAAAACGTGTACTTTTAACGGATACAACATTCCGTGATGCACACCAGTCATTACTTGCAACTCGTATTCGTACAAAAGATTTACATCAAATTGCGGAGCCAACAGCGAGAATGTTACCGAACCTATTCTCAGCGGAAATGTGGGGCGGTGCAACGTTTGATGTTGCGTATCGTTTCTTAAAAGAAGATCCATGGGAACGATTACTAGATCTTCGTGAAAAAATGCCGAACGTGTTATTCCAAATGTTACTTCGTTCTTCAAACGCAGTTGGATACAAAAACTATCCAGATAATTTAATCCAAAAATTTGTGGAATGTTCTGCTCAAGCTGGCATTGATGTATTCCGTATTTTTGATAGCTTAAACTGGGTGGAAGGCATGAGAGTTGCAATTGATGCTGTACGAGACACTGGTAAAATTGCAGAAGCAACAATGTGCTACACAGGAGATATTCATGATCCACTGCGTAGTAAATATGATTTAAATTACTATAAAAATTTAGCAAAAGAGTTAGAAGCATCAGGAGCTCATATTTTAGGTATTAAAGATATGGCGGGCTTACTAAAACCAAATGCAGCATATGATTTAGTTTCTGCATTAAAAGAGACAGTGTCGATTCCAATTCATCTGCACACGCACGATACGAGTGGAAATGGTATATTAACGTATACGAAGGCAATTGAAGCAGGTGTTGATATCGTCGATGTAGCAGTGAGTTCTATGGCTGGTCAAACGTCACAACCAAGTGCCAACACGCTATACTATGCGTTAGGCGGAAACGAAAGACAACCAGATGTTAATATAGATTCTTTAGAAAAACTATCTCATTATTGGGAAGATGTACGCAAATACTATGCACCGTTTGAAAGTGGTATGAATGCGCCTCATACAGAGGTATATATGCATGAAATGCCGGGTGGGCAGTATAGTAATCTTCAGCAACAAGCGAAAGCCGTTGGTTTAGGAGATCGTTTCGATGAAGTGAAAGTAATGTACCGCCGTGTGAATGACATGTTTGGAGATATTGTAAAAGTAACGCCATCATCAAAAGTTGTTGGTGATATGGCATTATTTATGGTTCAAAACCATCTGACAGAACAGGATGTTTTAGAGCGTGGGCATGCGATGGACTTCCCAGGGTCTGTTGTTGAAATGTTCTCGGGTGATTTAGGTCAACCGTACGGTGGTTTCCCGAAAGAATTACAAAAGATTATTTTAAAAGGAAAAGAGCCATTAACAGTAAGACCAGGTGAATTACTAGAGCCAGTAGACTTTGAAGCGTTAAAAGAAGAATTATTCCATAAAATTGGACGCGAAGTAACGATTTTTGATGTAGTTGCATATGCTTTATATCCAAAAGTATTTATGGACTATGAAAAAGTTGCTGAGCTTTATGGAAATGTATCTGTACTTGATACACCGACGTTCTTCTATGGTATGAGACTAGGTGAAGAAATTGATGTAGAAATTGAACAGGGTAAGACATTGATGGTTAAACTTGTATCAATTGGAGAACCACAGCCGGATGGACACCGTGTTCTTTACTTGGAATTTAACGGTCAACCACGTGAAATTATCGTGAAAGACGAGAGTGTAAAAGCAACAGTTGCACAACGTGTGAAAGGAAACCGTGAGAATCCAAATCATATTAGTGCAACGATGCCAGGAACGGTAATTAAAGTAGTTGTAAAAGAAGGCGATGAAGTGAAAAAAGGCGATTCTATGGCAATTACAGAAGCGATGAAAATGGAAACGACAGTTCAAGCGCCGTTTAATGGTAAAGTGAAAAAAGTATATGTTAACGATGGTGATGCAATTCAAACAGGTGATTTACTTATTGAATTAGATCACTAAAATAAGAAAAGAGCTGTGTAAATACAGCTCTTTTCTTATTGCAAAAAATCCCTTGCCGAATTGGCAAGGGATTTTAGTTTTAAATTATTTTGTTTGTTTAGAAGTTGATTCGGCTTCTTTTGCATTCACTTTACTTCTTGTTCCTAACATAACTAAATAGCATAGTACGGCAAACAAGCAAGAAATGAATAGAGAATGTAACAATGCCATTGCTAAACTAGCGTTTGTAAATACAACTAAAACTCCTACTACAGCTTGAAGTGTAACAAGGATAAATGAAATGATCCATCCCCAATATACTACAGGTTGCTGTTTGTAATGGCGGATAGCGAGAATCATCGCGTATAGTATCCAAGCGAAAATTAACATCGCTGCAACTCTATGGCCCATTTGAACCCATTCATGTAGTTGAGTTGGCATAGGTCTGTTTTTGCTACATAAAGGAAAGTCTGGACAGGCTAAGCTAGCTCGTTCGTGACGTACTAAAGCGCCTGTGTAGACGACGATATAACTGTAAATTGTTACACCATAAATATGAAATTTCATTTTTTTGTCCATAATAAGTGAACGTGCATCAAATTTTTGGTCAATTTCAAAGATAAGACACGTTAATAAAATGACAGAAGCAAATGAAATTAAGGAAATACCGAAATGGATAGCAAGTACAGCTGGCATTTGTCCCCAAACAACTGCTGCTGCTCCCATTAATGCTTGTGCAACTAAAAATACGAAGGATAAAATTGCTAACGTTTTTGTTTCACGCACATGTTTATAATATTTCCAGGACAAAATACAAAGGAGTGTGACAAGAATTCCAGCTGATCCGGATGTTAATCGGTGGCTAAGTTCAATAATAGTTTCCATTGATAAATTAGATGGAACAAATTCACCGTTACAAAGTGGCCATGATTTACCACAACCTTGACCAGAACCTGTTTTTGTAACTAAAGCGCCTCCTAATAAAACTATTAATAAATCAAGGCTTGTAATGACTGCTAACCATTTAATAAAGCGTTGCAATCTCTTTCACCATCTTTCTGCTATGAAGTTATTGCGAAATATTTTCATTCCATTATGTATAGAATAAAACGCGCTAGTTCCTATGATATATAAAAAATAATAAAATAGCAAAGAAATGGAGGGGGAAGGAAAGGGAGAGAAAATAGGTGTAAAAACAGGGTTCACAAGGAAAAAATTGGTTGGAAAATAGGCTATTTTGAAAAGAAATGGGGAGAATACGTGTTAAATAGGACAAAATAGTTTATTATAGAAGGTAACATCATGTTATGATAAGGACAAGTCAGAATGAAGTTTTTTATATTCGACACAAAAAGTTCATGTTTTCTTCACAAAATGTTCGGGAAATATGATTTAATATATTGGAGTATGGGCGTAGATTAGTAGTAGAATGGGTTAACAATGTTTCTACTGTAATAATATTGCTATATAGAAGCGAATTATTTCATTTGAAATAGGCGCAAAAAGAAAGATGAAAGTTTTAAGAGGGGGTTAGAGTGATGAACCATGCAACAAGTGAGCTGCATGATGAGTCCGCTGTTACAAGTGTACCGGAAACAACTCGGTTACAAGATTTATCAGCACTCGTTAAAATGGGGATTGTAAACTCAAATACACTTACTGTATTTACAGGATTTTGGTTGGCATTACACTTTAATGGATTAAGTGTGATGGACAATCTGGATAAACTATTTTTTACAATCGTTGGTTCAGGATTAATTATGGCGGGGGTATGTTGTTTAAATAACTACATCGATAGAGACATCGATCCGTTAATGGAAAGAACAAAGACACGTCCAACGGTTACTGGAAAGTATAAACCAGGATTTGCACTTACATTTGGACTAGTTATATTACTTCTTGGATTTGTATTCTTATTATTAACAACACCAATGGCAGTTTTAATGGGATTTATTGGTGCTTTCACATATGTTGTCCTATATACTTTATGGACAAAGAGAAAGTATACACTAAATACTGTTGTAGGTAGTATATCTGGAGCAGTTCCACCTTTAATTGGATGGGCAGCAATCGATCCATCTTTAGGTCATCCAATTGCTTGGATGTTATTTTTAATTATGTTTATTTGGCAAATCCCACATTTCCTTGCATTAGCGATGAAACGTGTTGATGAATATCGAAATGCAGGAATTCCAATGCTTCCTGTAGTTCATGGATTTGAAATTACGAAACGCCAAATTATGATTTGGACAGTATGTTTATTACCACTACCATTTTATATGAGTGGACTAGGGATAACATTTATGGTAATTGCAACACTGCTTAACATCGGATGGATCGTTTTAGGATTTTATGGCTTCCGTAAGAAAGATGACATCAAATGGTCCGTGCAAATGTTTGTTTATTCCCTAAATTATTTAACAATCTTATTTGTATCAATGATTGTAGTTACATTCTTCTAAGACAACGACATAATTGGATTTCTTTACGTTGAGATTTACTTTACTTAACTATAAAGTACAATCTAATTCACAAGGAAAGTGGGGGTTGTTTGTATGAAGAAACAGTGGCGACTGCTTTCGTTCGTTTCACTGCTGGCTTTACTGTTAGGGGGATGCGGTAAAGCCTTTCAATCTACTTTAATTCCGCAAGGAGAAGTAGCAAAAATGCAATATGATTTACTTCTACTGGCGAGTGCAATCATGGTAGGAGTAGTGCTAGTAGTTACTATTATTTTCTTGTATGTAATTGTGCGTTTCCGCCAAAAGAAAGGCCAGGAAGATCATATTCCAGAGCAAGTTGAAGGGAATCACAAGCTAGAAATTATATGGACAGTTATTCCGATTATTCTTTTACTAATCTTAGCTGTTCCAACGGTTACATATACATTCAAACTTGCTGATGTAAGTGCGATGGAGAAAAAGAATATTGATAAAGATACTATCGTTGTTGATGTAACAGCGAATCTTTATTGGTGGGAATTTTCTTACAAATCAGAAAAGATAGTAACTTCGCAAGATTTGGTCATCCCCACAGGTAAGAAAGTGTATTTAAATTTGAAGGGTGCCGATATTAAACACTCATTTTGGGTTCCATCTTTAGCAGGGAAAATGGATACAAATACAGACAATGTGAACAAAATGTGGTTAAAGGCAGATAAATCGGGCACTTATAATGGTTTTTGTACCGAATTTTGCGGTCCATCACATTCTTTAATGCAATTTAAAGTGAAAGCTTTAGATGAAAGCGAGTACAAAAAATGGCTTGCTGATATGAAGAAGATTGATGGGAAGAAAGAAGTAGCTTCAACAAAGGCGCAAGAGGGCCAAGAAATATTTAATAAAAGCTGTATTGGTTGTCACGCAGTTGGATCTAATGATAGTAGACCACCTTCCGCTCGTATCGCACCAAACTTAGCAAACTTTGCGGATCGCGATATGGTTGCCGGTATTGCCGAAAACAATGAAGAAAACTTAAAAAAATGGCTGAAAGATCCTGAAAATATGAAGCCAGGAAACAAAATGACTGGCAAATATGGCAACTTAACGGATGATCAAATTGATGCATTAAATGCATACTTACAAACGTTAAAAGTTGAAAAGTAAAGAGGGATTATTCGCGAAGGGGAGGTTGAAAACGTGAGTTCTGTAGCAAAAAAACAGGGGATGGGTGCTGTCATATGGGATTATTTAACGACAGTAGACCATAAAAAGATTGCCATTCTCTATTTAATTGCAGGTGGATTGTTTTTTGTAATAGGCGGAATAGAAGCTCTATTTATTCGCCTTCAATTAGCGATTCCTAACAACGCTTTTCTTGTTGGGGATGCTTATAATCAAGTATTAACGATGCACGGTACAACAATGATTTTCCTCGCAGCTATGCCACTCGTGTTTGCATTTATGAACGCCGCTGTACCACTTCAAATTGGTGCACGTGATGTTGCGTTCCCGTTTTTGAATTCACTCGGATTTTGGTTATTTTTCTTTGGTGGAGTATTTTTAAATTTAAGTTGGTTTTTAGGTGGAGCACCTGATGCAGGATGGACATCTTATGCATCTTTAGCTTTAGCCTCTAAAGGTCATGGGGTTGATTTCTATGTACTTGGCTTGCAAATTTCAGGTATTGGTACATTAATTGGAGGTATCAACTTCCTTGTAACCATTATTAATATGCGTGCGCCAGGGATGACGTATATGCGTATGCCGATGTTTACATGGACGACATTTGTAACATCTTCGCTTATATTATTTGCTTTTCCGCCGTTAACTGTAGGATTAGGACTTTTAATGTTAGATCGCTTATTTGGAACAAGTTTCTTTAATCCAGCGCTGGGCGGGAATACAATTATATGGGAGCATTTATTCTGGATTTTTGGTCATCCAGAGGTATACATTCTTATACTTCCAGCTTTCGGAATATTCTCGGAAATCTTCGCGACATTTTCGAAAAAACGATTATTCGGTTATTCGTCGATGGTGTTTGCGACAGTATTAATTGGATTTTTAGGATTTATGGTATGGGCTCACCATATGTTTACAGTTGGGCTTGGTCCAGTTGCAAATGCTATTTTCTCAGTTGCAACAATGGCGATTGCAGTTCCGACCGGTATTAAAATATTCAACTGGCTCTTTACAATGTGGGGCGGAAGTATTCGCTTCACGACACCAATGATGTGGGCAGTAGCTTTCATTCCATCATTCGTAATGGGTGGAGTTACAGGGGTTATGCTAGCATCTGCACCAGCTGATTATCAATTTCATGATAACTATTTCGTAGTAGCGCATTTTCATTATGTAATCGTTGGCGGTGTTGTATTTGGTTTACTTGCAGGAGCTCATTATTATTGGCCACTGATGTTTAATAAAGTATTAAATGAAACATTAGGAAAGATAACGTTTTGGCTATTCTTTATCGGCTTCCATTTAACGTTCTTTATTCAGCATTTCCTTGGCTTGATTGGTATGCCGCGTCGTTACTACACATATCTTGAAGGGCAAGGGTTGGAAATGGGGAATATGATTAGTTCTATCGGAGCGGTATTTATGGCTCTTGGAACGATTGTTCTTTTATTCAATGTAATTAAAACGACAGTATCAAAAGAAAAAGCTGGTCGTGATCCGTGGGATGCACGTACATTAGAATGGACAATGCCGGCACCGACACCAGAATATAACTTTAAACAATTACCATTTGTTCGCGGATTAGATCCGTTTTGGATTGAAAAACGTGAAGGTAATAAAGAGATGACAGCAGCGGAACCAGTTGGTGATATTCATATGCCAAATCCTTCGTTTTCACCATTTGTCATTTCTTTCGGATTGTTTATAGCGGCATTTGGTGCGATGTATATGCAGCGCGGAAAAGATAAGTTTTGGTTATTAGTAGCAATTATTGGTTTAATCATTACATTTGGCGCAATGTTCCTACGTTCAGTAATCGATGATCATGGATATCATATTCATAAAGAAGATTTAGATGATAAGGGGGGCAAGGCATAATGCATGTAGATGAAAAATTAACGAATGAAACATTTCCAGCAGAGCCTGAAAAAGCAACCCTTGAAGGGAAAAATAAGTTTGTCGGTTTTTGGTTATTTCTTGGAGGCGAAACAGTGTTGTTCGCTTCCTTATTTGGCACATATTTAGCGTTAAAGAATTCTACAAATGGTGGACCAACATCTCAAGAGATGTTCCAAATGCCACTCGTTTTTATTATGACGATGCTTTTATTAACGAGTAGCTTAACGAGTGTATATGCGATGTATCACATGAAAAACTTTAACTTTAAGAAAATGCAACTTTGGTTACTAGTAACTGTATTGCTAGGTTTAGGGTTTTTAGGGTTTGAGATATATGAGTTTTATCATTATACACATGAATTTAAGCATACTATGAGAAGTAGTGCCTTTGGCTCTGCGTTTTATGCTCTTGTTGGTACACATGGACTCCACGTATTGTTTGGGTTATGTTGGATTTTAACATTAATCTTTAGAAATGCGAAGAGAGGTCTAAATTTATACAATGCACCGAAGTTTTATGTTGCATCGATTTATTGGCACTTTATTGACGTAGTTTGGGTGTTTATTTTCACTGTAGTATATTTAATGGGAATGGTGGGATAAACAATGGCGATAAAGCAAACGAATAATCCTAAAGTTGATCTTGTTTATCGGAAGAGAAAAAGTGCGGAGGAAATGAGGCATCAAGTTATTACGTTTGCATTAATGATTTTTTTAACATTAGTTGCATTTGTAGCAGTGGCGTATCCAAAAACTTTTAGTCCGACTTTCTCTGTACCGTTTATTTTACTATTAGCAGTGGTACAAGTAATTTTTCAATTGTATTATTTTATGCATATGAGTCATAAAGGACATGAAGCAGCAAGTTTCTTTCTTTACTCTGGTTTGCTAATAGGGTTAATTACAATTTTAGCTTTTATGACAATCGTGTGGATTTGAAAAGTGAAAAATAAGGGAGCTTGTGTTGTCACAGCTCCCTCTTCATATTATGAGATAACCTTACGAAGGTCGGTGTGAAAATGAGTAACTTGTGGATATTTGGTTTTCAGGCTTTATGGAGTCCAATCTTTTTATTATTTATGCTTTCGATTCTTATTGGGTACTTCTTAATTATTGGGCCATATAGAATGCGATTTGAAAATGCGACGAAGGTAAGTAAGAAGCAAATTTTTTATTTTACGACTGGTATTGTTCTTTTGTATTTTGTAAAGGGAGGGCCTATTGATTTAATTGGCCATATTATATTTAGTGCTCATATGTTTGAAATGGCAGTCATGTATATTGCGGTTCCACCGTTACTGTTGCTTGGTATACCAATTTGGTTATATCGTTATATTACTTCTTTTAAGTTCGTTCAAGTTATATTAAAGGCATTTGCTAAACCACTTATTGCGTTGTTTGTATTTAACGGCCTGTTTTCTTTTTATCATTTACCAGTTGTTTTTGATACAGTAAAACAAAGTCAAATAGCTCATCCTATTTGTCTCGCTATATTGTTTTTTACAGCAATCATGATGTGGTGGCCGATGTTAAATCCATTACCAGAATATCAAACGTTAAGTGATATAAAGAAACTTGGTTATATGTTTGCTAACGGCATATTATTAACGCCTGCTTGTGCGTTAATCATTTTTGCAACAGCCCCGCTATTTGCAACGTATACGGATCCGGCTGCTTGGATGAAAGCGATGGAACTATGTGTACCAGCGGGTACTTTATCTGATTTAAATATAACGGGACCAGAATTTTTGCACTGGATGCCAGTCGTACAAGACCAGCAAACTGGTGGTATCATAATGAAAATTGTCCAGGAAATAGTGTACGGTACAATTATAGGTTATGTATTCTTTAGATGGGCACGTAGAGAACGTGAAAAGGATAAGGAGCAGTTGCAACAATTGCCGCCATATTTACAGACTAAGTAAAAAAGTGTATGGGATTCCATACGCTTTTTTACTTAGTCACTTTAAAAAGATTGAATTTTCCAACTATTAATGTTAAGTTAGTGTAGGCGTGTACTAAAAGTGGATATAAAATTTACTACTAGTTTTCATGCGTAATAATTCCATGTGTAGTGCAAGTTTTTTAGAGAGTTACAAATATATATTTTTATATTTAATAAATACGAACTATTTTAAGGGGGAGTTTAAATGGGTAGTAGTGGAAGTATGGTAAAGCCGATTAGTGGTTTTTTGACAGCACTAATTCAATATCCAGTACCAGTAGTAGAGTCACGTGCAGACATTGATAAACAAATTCAACAAATCATAAAAACAATTCATTCGACCAAATCAGGTTACCCTGGATTAGAATTGATAGTATTTCCTGAATATAGTACACAAGGGCTAAATACAAAAAAATGGACTACAGAAGAATTTTTATGTACAGTGCCTGGGCCGGAAACAGACTTATTTGCTGAGGCATGTAAAGAATCTAAAGTATATGGTGTTTTTTCAATAATGGAGAAAAATCCTGATGGTGGAGAGCCATATAATACCGCAGTTATTATTGATCCACAAGGTGAGATGATTTTGAAGTATCGTAAGCTAAATCCTTGGGTGCCAGTCGAGCCTTGGAAAGCTGGAGATTTAGGCTTACCTGTTTGTGATGGACCTGGAGGAAGTAAATTAGCTGTTTGTATTTGTCATGATGGTATGTTCCCTGAAGTAGCTCGTGAAGCGGCCTATAAAGGTGCAAATGTCTTAATTCGTATTTCTGGATATAGTACACAAGTTAGTGAACAATGGATGCTAACCAATCGTTCAAATGCATGGCAGAATTTAATGTATACATTGTCGGTAAACTTAGCGGGTTATGATGGTGTATTTTATTACTTTGGTGAAGGACAAGTATGTAATTTTGATGGGACTACTTTAGTACAGGGACATCGAAATCCTTGGGAGATTGTTACTGCTGAAGTATATCCAGAACTAGCAGATCAAGCTAGATTAGGATGGGGATTGGAAAATAATATATATAATCTAGGTTCAAGAGGATATGTAGCAACTCCTGGTGGGGTGAAAGAAAATCCATATACGTTTGTAAAAGATTTAGCTGAAGGTAAATATAAGGTTCCTTGGGAAGAGGAGATTAAAGTAAAAGATGGATCTATTTATGGATATCCAGTAAAAAAAACGATTCATTCTTAGGGAAGGGAAATAAAACAAGCGCATCATATTGATGCGCTTGTTTTTGTTAATCAATAATTTGAAATTCTTTTAACTCTTTTTCGACATTTTGTAGGAGTTGTTCGCTTTTTTGAAGTACATTCGTTGGGAAAGTCTCATCATCACCATATTCAACGCCGTGAGGATAATAATGTTTTCCTAATAAGGGGGGAAGTAGTTTTACTTCAGCATGTCTACTGCCAATGTCACCTTCAATAGCAACTCCTTGTACTCGTAAATAATAAACATCCTTTAATATTTCAAATTTATAATCGTATGTAACCCGTTCATAATCCCACTGTCCAGCAAGTACGAAGTGGTTGTTTTCCATGATTTCAGTTAAAAGAGTTAATTCAACGACGGCTCCATTAAATTTCGTATTTGTAAATTGCATATAATACCTCCTTTTTTAATGTTACACCATTATTTTTATAATAGTATGAATAATAAGAAAGTGCAATTCATATTGAGAGAAAAGGGATAATCCAGACTTTTTTCACAAAAATATGATATAGTGAAAAGAGTACGGTACACACAAAAAGAAAGAAATGGATTTGTGTATATCTCAATTTTATGTTTTGTTCAGGAGGTATATCGTTTGAAGAAATTATTGCGTATCGTAATGATTACATTTTTAATTTTAGCTGTTGATTTATACGGGAAATTACTCGTTTCACAATATATATTAACCCCATCTCAATCAAAGCAAGAAAATAAAA
This sequence comes from Bacillus sp. SRB3LM, assembly GCF_015712745.1. NCBI lineage: Bacteria > Bacillati > Bacillota > Bacilli > Caryophanales > Bacillaceae > Bacillus > Bacillus sp. SRB3LM. The sequence goes on along the minus strand of NZ_VWVQ01000017.1, from coordinate 106,512 downwards.
TTGTGAAAAAGAAAAAGCAAATGAAGGAAGACTCCCCAGATACTGTTTTAAATATGATTGGTGAAGACTCTGAAAACTTATTAGCGAAGTGGGGAGAACCCTCTCGAATAGAGCCATCTGCATACGGATATGAATGGTGGGTATACAACCAGGATTTAACTCAGTATGTTCAATTTGGAGTTTCTGAACGTAAAGTTGTAACGGCGTACGCAGCTGGTGAACAAGTTAAGGTTCTACCTTATTATATAAATGAAAAATATGAAGAAGTATATAAAAAAAGTCCGCTTTCGCATGAAATTTCATTAAAAAGAGGGAAAAATAGTTATCAATTTGAGCTATCTGATACCGAAGTCATGGAACAACCGTTAATACCTGTAGAAGATGGATGGGCGCAATTGTATTTTGATCAATTTACACATGAGCTTGTTGGTGTTCGTTATATGGATGATGAAACTTTATTACGCCAAAGACCGTATCAGCTCGTTTATTCAGGTGAATTAATAGTAGAACAACCATTGACTCCGGAAAAAATAAAACAAGTAGAAAATGGGAATATGCAACAAATTTTTGATTTAACAAATATCATTCGAAGTCGTCATAAATTACCATTACTAACATGGGATCAGGAAACAGCAGATGTTGCTGTTGGTCACAGTAAAGATATGAAAGACAATAATTATTTTTCTCATGACTCACCTACATTAGGTACGCTAGGAGATCGTTTGCAGCGCGGGAAAGTAGGATTTCAACTTGCTGGTGAGAACATAGCGGCGCAACATAGTGATGGAATTGCGGCAGTGCAAGGGTGGTTAAATAGTGAGGGGCATAGAAAGAATTTATTAAATGAACAATTTACAGGATTAGGTGTTGGTGTATACGATAAATTTTATACACAAAACTTTATTCGAAAATAAAGCGAAACTGTAAGCGGTGGGGTGTTACATCACCAAATTAGTTACTTCGTATTCACTGAATTGTAGGTGGGAATCTGACCGTATGCAAATAGGAGAAAAAAAGGTGCATGAATCGTCTAAAAATAGGCGAACCATGCGCCTTTTTTTTCTTACTATATAGTAGATATACATGGAGAGGTGAGGATTATGCCAACAACAAAAGGACCGTTACATCCATCGGTTCAACAGTTTAAAGAATTTGTAAACCATCACCCTAAAATGGTTCATGAGGTTAGAAGTGGTCACAAAACATGGCAACAATTTTATGAAGAATGGTACTTACTTGGTGAAGAGGACCCAATATGGGCAACGTATAGACCGGATGGAGCGCCTGCGTTTTCTTCGGTAAAAGAAAATAAAAAAGAAAAAGATAATCGAACTGAAGAGGAAAAAACTGCTGATGTGATGGGGCAAATGCTTTCTTTTTTTAAAAAGTTGGACGTGGAACAAATGCAGAACCATTTAGCTAATGTGACGAGTGCAATTGGGAGCGTGCAACAAGTTATTCAGCAATTTCAAGGTAACCGTACGCAGCAAGAGCAAAGTACTTCAGAAAATAACCCGTTTTTCTTTCAAAAGGATTAGGGGGAAAGATGATGAGAGCAGAAATTATGGAGTTTATAAAGGCTGATGAGGATTTATCTCGCTATATTAGAGAACAACCATACTGGTATAGAAAATTAACACGAAATCCTGAAGAAAAAGAGGCTTTTGAGTTAGCGGCGATGCAACATTTCAAAAAAACAATACCAGATAAAGTGGAAAAGTTTCAAAATCAATTGGCCGTTGCTTCGATTATGATTGATATGTTTCAGTATATGAAGCAACAAAATGCAACCTAATTGGAAGTGAAAAATATGTCCGTCATGCAGAACTTTTGTTACAATAGAGATTGATTATTTAAAAAGGAGTTGCAGCATGACGGAAATTTGTTTAGTACGACATGGACAAACTGATTGGAATTTTCAAGAAATTATTCAGGGACGAGAAGATATTCCGCTTAATGAAGTTGGTAAGAAGCAAGCGAGTCAAAGTGCAGCTGCTTTACAAAAAGAAACGTGGGATATCATTATAAGTAGCCCGTTAATTAGAGCGCAAGAAACGGCTAATGAAATTGCAAAGGCAGCTGGATTACAATCGATTTTATTAGATGAGCGATTTGTTGAACGGAATTTTGGGGAAGCTTCAGGGAAGCCGGTTGCGGCTGTTAGAGAGTTGATTGCTGAAGGTAAAGTAGAAGGTATGGAGCGAGATGAAGAGATTGTAGCTCGTTGCTTTGCTGCTTTAGAAGATGTTGCGACAACTCATTTTGGCAAACGTATTATTATTGTTGCTCACTCACACGCGATAAAAGCGATTTTACATGCCATTGAACCAGATGAAATTACATTTAAGACACCATTAAAAAATGCGTGCATTAGTTATGTGAAACAAAATAGTGGAAAATGGGATGTTCTTAAATATAATATAGCGGAACATATTAATGTATAAGTGTGTACGGATATAGTGTAAAAATAGTTTCATTATATCTTTCTTTTGAGTAAGTCACTTCAATTAGTAGTTCTAATCTAAATGTGGTATGATGGATACTCGGAGGTGTCTCTCATGATTGTAGCGACGCTAGAAAGCGTATTAATATTAGATAAGGCAGAGCAGCTTGCAAAAGCGATTATCTGTTCAGATATAGCAGAAGATTATCGTAAGTATTATAGAGAATTACATGAAGATATGGAACTTCAGAAGCTAATTCAGCAATTTACAGCGATGAAAGAACGGTATGAGGAAGTACAGCGTTTTGGAAAATACCATCCTGACTATACTACCGTTTCGATGAAAATGAGAGAATTAAAGCGTTCTGTGGACTTACATGATAAGGTTGCAGCTTTTAAAAGAGCAGAAACTGCTTTGCAGAAGTTATTAGACGAAGTTAGTGTAGCAATCGGTTCGGAAGTGTCTGCTTCCATTAAAGTGCCAACAGGAAATCCATTCTTTGATGCTGGTGGCTGTGGTGGAGGTTGTGGTACTGGCGGAGGTTGTGGTTGTAAAAAAACGGGGTGATGTACCCCGTTTTTTAGAAGTTGGAAGAAAACGTATACAGAGTTTGTCCTGTAATGTTATAAATTTCTGATCGGTTTTCATAGAATATAAAATATATGTTTTTAAAAGGAGAAGATGGAGAAGATTATGTTCGGGCAACGACAAAGTATGATTGTTTATTTACATTCATTGAAACATGCCAAGATTTTAAGGAAATATGGTAACATACATTACATATCAAAACGATTAAAATATGCTGTAGTATATTGTGATATGGAACAAATTGAGCATATGATGCATAAGTTGAACAAACTTCCTTTTGTGAAAAAGATAGAACAGTCGTATCGCCCGTATTTAAAAACGGAATTTGAAAATTCCCGTCCTGATCGAGCAAAAGAATACGATTATAGCTAATAGAAAAAATCCCCTGCTAAATTTAGCGGGGGATTTTTCACTTGAAATAACGTGTTATTTCATCGGAGGAATGAAATTGTTCATTCGTAAAATACCAATTAAATGATTAAAAAATAGTTCTTTTTCTGGGAAAGTTGTAGATGGTTTTACAGTAAAGGTAGCCACTTTTTTCCCAAGTTGTTCTGCCGTTTCTTCAAATAAAATGACACGTTTACTTTTTTTATTTTCAAATAAAGGAATGCCTTCACGACATATGTATAATGGTTGGAAATCACCAGTAGTAGTTGGTTTTAATATTACAACAAGCGAACACACTTTTTTATCGTTTTTTATCGTTTCAAATTGTAACATATGTGCTATACGTTCTTGATTTGTTTTGGCAATTTCAAGTAATTCATATAAATCAGAGTAGCCTTCTCCAAGTTCTATAAAGCGTTGAATCATATCTTTTCCTCCTCTTTCTTTTACTGTACCATTTCACTTTTTAAATGAAAAGCACACAAAGAAAAAAAACCCTGCATAGCAGGGCCCTTCTTATACTAGCATGTACTAGTAAGAAGGCAAAGGGAGAGGAGAAACCGGAGGAAGAACTTATGGGGAAACGTAAGTCTTCTCCGCGGTTGGCAACAACATCGAAGGTGATGTTGTTATAATTATTTATGTCCAATCTAAATGAAGATATACATAATGAAATTAAATTTTATGTTGGGCTTTTTATTTTTCTTTTTTTTATTTTGTGATAGGATAAAAAAGATAAAGTGGAACTAATATACATATTGGGTTCATATTAGTGAATGATGAGATGAATATATATAAATAACGAGAGGTTATTTAAGGCCGAGTTTTCCTATAGTTAGGTGAATGTGGTTTGTTAGCGGTTACCGAAGTGGAAATGGCTTTCAATAATCCCTCGATAGATTGAAATAAAGGTAGTGACAACAGATGAGAGTAGTTTCAGGAAAATGTAAAGGACACCCACTTAAAGCGGTTCCTGGTAATACAACACGTCCAACGACAGATAAAGTAAAAGAATCTATTTTTAATATGATAGGTCCTTATTTTGATGGTGGTATCGCCCTTGATTTATTTGGTGGTAGCGGTGCTCTTGGAATTGAAGCTTTGAGCAGAGGGATCGATAAAGCAATTTTTGTTGATCGGGATAGTAAAGCGATAAAAGTAATTCATCAAAATTTAGAAAGTTGTAGAATACAGGAACAAGCTGAAGTATATCGAAATGATGCGGAACGTGCAGTAAAGGCGTTAATAAAACGTGAAATGTCATTCGATCTTATATTAATAGATCCTCCATATAAAGAGCAAAAAATTGTATCTTTAATTAGTGTAATGGATCAACATGGATTGCTGCATAGTGATGGATTAATTATGGCAGAGCATGGTAATGATGTGGTTTTACCTAATTCAATAGGTAGGCTTGTAAAAGTACGAGCTGAGAATTATGGGATTACTGCAATATCGATTTATAAGTATGAAGGTGAGGGGACAGAATGACAAGTATAGCTATTTCTTCAGGAAGTTTTGATCCAATTACCCTTGGGCATCTGGATATTATTAAAAGGGGAGCAAAAGTATTTGATGAAGTGTACGTAGTCGTTTTAAACAATTCATCAAAAAAACCATTCTTCTCAGTTGAAGAGCGATTAGAACTAATTCGAGAAGCGACAAAAGATATCCCGAATGTAAAAGTAGATTCGCATAGTGGGCTATTAGTAGAGTATGCAAAGATGCGTAATGCAAATGCAATATTACGTGGTTTACGAGCAGTTTCTGATTTTGAATATGAGATGCAAATTACTTCTATGAATCGAAAATTAGATGAAAATATTGAAACATTTTTTATTATGACAAACAACCAATATTCATTTTTAAGTTCGAGTATTGTGAAAGAAGTTGCGAGGTATGGAGGAAGTGTAGTAGATCTTGTACCTCCTATTGTAGAGCGTGCTTTAAAAGAAAAGTTTCAAACCCCGTTAAAGTGAACGGGGTTTTTCTTTATACGTGCGCAAAAATAATAAAATTACATATAAGTATAGACAAAATAATGTGAAAATTGGTCCGTAATGTATAAAAGATGTCCAAATTTCATGTAGTATAGAAGGGTGCTTGGATAAAAATACAGGAATATCTTGTGGCATAGGTGAGAAAGAACTCACTTTCTCATAAAACGGTGTCCAAAATACAAATGTAAAAATAGGGGCAAGGATACTTTGAATAATTCGTGCGAAAAAATAGGGTTTAAATCGGATATCTGTTTCAGCTAATATGCTAGCAATTTGTGCCTGAATAGAAAGACCGCTAAATGCTAAAATGAAGCTTGTTACCATAGCTTGTTGTAAGAGCGGTGTTTCATTTATTTGACTAATCATTTGGCTTCCGAGTGTCATTTCGAAAATACCTGATAATATAGGTATACTAAAATCTGTACTTAGTTGGAAGAATGATAAAATATATTGCATAATAAAAGAAAGAGCTGCTGTAATGTGGAATACAGTAATCATTTTATTTAACACAGAGAATAAAATAATAAATCCACCAATCATAAGTAATGTTTGAATAGAAGAAACAATTGCATCCCCAAGTAATTTACCAATTGGTCTTTTTTCTTGTAAGCGCGTCTCGTGGAGAATTAAAAAAGGGTTTTGAAAACGACGTTTTTTTGTAGTGTGTGTATTATTTTTGTAAGCGGTATTATCGCCGTGAAAACGCATAATTAATCCGACAGCAAAGTTACTGAAATAATGGGCAGCGGCTAATATAATTCCTAATTTCGGATTATTAAAAAAACCGATAGAAACAGCACCGAAAATAAAAAGTGGATTAGAAGAATTTGTGAAAGAAACGAGGCGCTCCGCTTCAATCTGAGTTAAAAGATTGCTTTTTCGTAGTCTAGCGCTTAATTTGGCGCCTGCAGGGAAACCAGAAGCCATTCCCATCGCCCAAACAAATCCGCCTATCCCTGGAACGCGAAAAAGTGGGCGCATGAGTGGTTCTAATATAACGCCAATAAATTTTACAACACCGATACTAATTAGAAGTTCCGCAATGATGAAAAACGGTAGTAGTGAAGGGAATACAACTTCCCACCATATATTTAACCCGCGAATAGAAGCTTGCAAAGCGGCTTGGGGGTGGAGTACAAGAGAAAAGGTTAAAAATAGCGTTGATATGGTAAGGAAAGCGGTTTTCCATTTTTCATACATGTAAGTAAATCCCCCTTTGTCCCAAAAAACGTTCATTTCAGTATACGTGGATACGTAGTGAATTTAGACCATAAGTATGAAAAAGGAATGAAAAAAATTAAAGGGTGAGAAAAATGAAAGAACCAAAGATTGGTTTAGCACTTGGGTCTGGAGGAGCGAAAGGGTTTGCTCATATTGGTGTAATAAAGGTTTTAAGGGAAGCGGGTATCCCTATTCACATGATTGCAGGAAGTAGTATGGGGGCGTTAATAGGTACGTTTTATGCGGCAAGTAGTAACGTTGAAAGATTGTATAAATTGGCATCTGTTTTTAAGCGGAAGTATTATTTAGATTTCACGGTACCGAAAATGGGATTTATTGCTGGAAAACGTGTCAAAGATATGATTAAAATGTTTACATATAATAAAAATTTAGAAGAGTTAGATATCCCGACGGCTGTTGTGGCTACTGACATATTGAAGGGGGAAAAAGTGGTTTTTACAAGTGGGCCAGTTGCAGATGCGGTGAGGGCTAGCATATCTGTTCCTGGAGTGTTTGTACCAGAAAAAATAGATGGACGATTATTAGTGGATGGTGGAGTCATTGATCGCATCCCAGTATCGGTTGTGAAAGAGTTAGGGGCCGATATTGTTATCGCTGTTGATGTATCTCCAATTAAGGTGAATGGCGATGTTACGTCCATTTATGACGTAATCATGCAAAGTATTGAAATTATGCAGCATGAGCTTGTAATGAATCGGCAAATTGCATCGGATTTAATGATGCGACCAGCTGTAGAGCAATTTAGTTCACGTGCTTTTACAAACATTGAAGATATTATTCGAGTTGGAGAAGTAGAAGCAGAAAAACATGTTTCAAATATTTATTTATTAATTGAGCAGTGGAAGGAGAAACATAATGTTTAAGCGTTTTCGGTTTATATATGCAATCTTAATAGGGGTTATATTGGCGATGTTACTTGTTTACGTACGTTTACCGTATTATGTAACAAAACCAGGAATGGCTGCCAAATTAGAGCCTTACGTTCAAGTTGAGGGTGGAACGAAAGAATCTGGTGATTTTATGCTTGTTACGGTTTCAATGGGACCAGCAAATGTGGTGAATTTAATAGCGGCACAGTTTAATAAATATACACATATTTCGAAAGCGGAAGAAATATTGCAAAAAGGTGAGAGTGATGAAGAATATCAATTTCGCCAAAATTATGCGATGAAAGATTCACAAAATGCAGCAATTTATAATGCATATAAACGTGCAAATCGCTCAGTATCTTTTGAAAATAAAGGTGTATTAGTTGCTGGTGTGGCAAAAGGAATGCCGTCAGAAGGAAAGCTTAAGCTTGGTGATGTTATTATAGCTGTTGATGGAAAGACATTTGAAAAGACGGAGCAATTTATTGAATATATGACTGGAAAAAAAGAAAGCGATGCTGTAAGTATTGAGTACATGAGAAATGGAAAACAATTGAAAGAGAATTTAAATGTAAAGACGATTCCTAATGGGAATGGACGTGTCGGTATAGGTGTTTCTATCGTTACGGAAAGAGAATTAGTGGTCGATCCGAAAGTGAAAATTAATTCTCATGAAATTGGTGGACCATCTGCAGGTTTAATGTTCACATTAGAAATATATAATCAACTTGTGGAAGAAGACTTAACCAAAGGACATGAAATAGCTGGAACAGGTACAATTAATGAAAAAGGAGAAGTGGGCCCGATTGGTGGTATAAATCAAAAAGTGGTGGCTGCTAGCGATGCCGGGGCTGAAGTGTTCTTTGCGCCAAATGAAAAAGGTGCGGAGAAATCGAACTATAAAGATGCACTTGAGACTGCAAAGGATATTAAAACAAAAATGAAAATTGTACCAGTAGATACGCTGGATGATGCGTTAACATATTTAGAAAAGATGGATAAGGAAAAACCTCTCTGAAATAGAGAGGTTTTTTTATAGGAATTTTGTAGATGTTTCATCATAGCGAATAGGATGGTGTGTTATATCCTGTTTTAATAGTTGCGTGCGTAACGGTTCGTGCATGATGGAGAAATATACAGAGTTTGCTTTTTTCTCTATATCTAAAGCGGCATGGTCAAATGTTTTTGTATGAGTAAGGATTGGAAGTTCGATTTTTTTCTTGTTTTTTGAAAGATAAGTTTGTCCTTTTTGTGACATGCCTAGCAGGCGAATATATGGTGCGTGTTGTTCTATATTTGCGCTACGTATTTCCTCTTTTGTTGTGTTTGTTAAAATGTGTGTACAAGCTCTTTGTAATCTAGTCCATGTATAACGTTTTGTTTTTAATGCTTCCATGAATGAATAGAAGGAGGAACTGTTTTGTATTTTTGATAAAATACGATGCTCTAAACCTTCTTCTATTTCATATATATGTCGTAAGTCCCCTGGAGACATCGTCATGAGTTTATATTTGAAAAATGAAAAGTATTGTTCCCAATTATGTAATATCCCGTAGTTTTGTTTGTAATTTGCTAAAAGCGAAGTGGTTGCCTGTGGGAGAAAAGGTTCAATTGCTGTAAATGATCCTTCTTCGCTAAAGAGTTGTTTTCGGATGCTTGTCGCGCTTGCAATATGTTGGTCACTAAATGTTTCATCATGATAATGAGCGGCAAATCTTTTTATAGTTTGAGCTTGTATAGAGCTATTTTGTGACAGGATTGCTTTCATATATTGGAAGCCTAAAATATTATTTGGTTGTGACATATCTATGTTTTTTTCGGATGTTAAAATGTGTGAGAAAGCATCCGATGTTGCTTTTGCATAACTATTACCAGCGCCCATGAATTGTTTTACAAGGCAGTTAAAAGTCTCTTCTTCGTTTTTTTGTACGGAGATGGTATTATAAAAATTTTCGATTTGTCCATCCTCACTACCGAAACAAATTTCAGAAACACGTAGAGCATTTAAAATGGAAATAGCACCATTTGCGAAGGTTTCAGCCTTTTGTGTTGCAAAGACGTATGGAAGCTCTACAACAAGGTCTACGCCGTTTGCTAAGGCCATTTTAGTGCGATACCATTTGGAAATGAGTGAGGGCTCACCACGCTGTAAAAAAGGACCACTCATAACGGCAATTATTATATCGGATTGTGTTAACTTTTTTGTCTGTTGCACATGATAAAGATGACCGTTATGAAAAGGGTTATATTCAACAACAATACCACCAGCTTTTATGGTAATCTCTCCTTTCGATGTAGCATCTTTTTGAAAAACGTGATACTCTATATATTATTTACTATGATGACTTCATTATAGTGTAAAGAAAAAACATTGACAAATATAAAATGGCTAGCTATAATTTTGTTTGTTGCCTTGAGGTGATATGATATGAAATGGTCCATCCATCAATTGAATAAATTGAGAAATAAAGGATTGACATTGGATGAGATGGTAGATGTAAGTGAGCTAAAAGAGGTCGAGAAAGATATTCGTGAAATTAATCCTGTTCATGTAACGGGAAGAGTTGATTTTGGCTCCGGTAAGTTTACGTTTCATCTACATATAACTGGAAGCATGGTTTTACCATGTTCTCGCTCTTTAGTAGATGTGACATTACCATTTGACATTAAAACAACTGAGGTGTTCCAAACTTCACAAGAAGAATTTGAAACTGAAGCTGAAATTCACTCTTTAGAAGGAGAAGTACTTGACTTACTGCCCGTAATCAAGGAAAATATACTTTTGGAGATTCCAATGCAAATTTTCAGTGATGATGTTTCTGGTGGAGCACCGACGCAAGGTCAAGACTGGCAAGTGATTTCGGAAGAAGACAAAGAAAAGACTGTTGATCCAAGATTGGCAGGACTTGCAAAGTTTTTTGACAAATAATCGGAAGACTGGTTCAGGCCTTCATATGAAAATAACTATTTCTTTTAAGGAGGTGGGAAGAATGGCTGTACCTTTTAGAAGAACTTCTAAAACAGTAAAAAGAAAGCGTCGTACGCATTTCAAATTATCAGTACCTGGTATGGTAGAGTGCCCAAGCTGTGGTGAAGCGAAATTAGCTCACCGTGTATGTAAAGCATGCGGTACTTACAAAGGTAAAGAAGTAATCAGCAAGTAATTGCGGGAAAATAAACGCAGAAGATATCTTCTGCGTTTATTTTTTTTGTCTTAATCTTTAGTTGTTGTATTCTATCTTTTCTAGTAACTGCATATGCTTAATAAAAAATGCATAGGGAGGACTAGAGAGATGGCGACAACAAGACAAGATGCTTGGACTGATGATGAAGATTTGCTTCTGGCAGAAGTAGTACTCCGGCATATTCGAGAAGGTGGAACACAACTTTCTGCCTTTAAGGAAGTGGGAAAAAATTTATCTCGTACACCAGCAGCATGTGGGTTTAGATGGAATTCTTACGTAAGAAAGCAATTTAAAGAACGTATTGAGGAAGCAAAGCAACTTCGTAAAGTAGAAAATTATGAAGTGAAAGAGACAAAGGTGTTAGAACCTATGTCAATTACGTTGAATGATGTTATTGATTTCTTGCAAAATTATAAAGATGAAAACTCTTTAACGGTGTTGCAACAACAAGTTGAATCATTACAAACAGAAAGAGAGCGTCTTCTGGAGCGGTTATCAGTATATGAAGAAGAGTATAGAACATTACTTGATTATATCGATCAAAAAAGAAGTGTAATGGTAGCGGAAAGAAACAATGCTCGCTCGAATGAGAAGTTAGAGAAGCTTAAGAAATAAAAAAACAGCTGTTATACAGCTGTTTTTTTATTTCTTAAGCTGATTCTTCGTTTGTAACCGCATTCAAATTTGCTTCTGGATGCCAAATATAAAAATCTCCATCAGTTACTGATACGGGGTTGAAATTTAATTTATCCCAAAAACCAGCTGAATGAATACGTGCTATCGTTTTAATAGGGAATTGCATTTGTTTCGCATGATTTACAAGCATTTGCCCGAATCCTTGTTTTTGAAAAGTTGGTAATACTTCAAGTTTATAAAGTTCGAGGTAGGGACCTGTAATTTCGAATGGTTCTCCGCCATTTCTTTTCATATATAGACTCATACGTGCAATTAGTGATCCACCGTAATAAATACCGTAAAATGGAGATTCACTGTCGTTTTCAATAATGTTTGCTTGTAATTCTTCCAGCATAGATAGTTCCTGGGCTCCGCACCCTTTAAATTTTTTGAATTCATCTAACGTTTTATAATTGATGAGCAAGCGCTCAACTTTTGGGAATCCCATTACATCACATCCTTTTCTTGTCTCGTTGAATGCAGAAAAGTAAAAATATTTACAATAATATTATAACTCATTTTTTTATTTTTATGAAGAAGATAGTATATTTCTTTTTTTATTTTTTTGAGGATTTGCTAAACTAAGAGTAGAAGCGTATTAATAGGTAGTACATACATAGTGAAAAATGAGAGTGTATTTGTTGGGCAAAGGACAGCGGAATTATAGGGCGTGCTCATGTGCTTTAAAAAGATATAAAGGGGGGAAGGCAAGGGCACTTAATGTGAATTCCTTGTGTGAAAATGAAAATTGGAATTGTCGGACCAGGTGCTATTGGTCTATTGTATACATTTTATTTACAAAAAAATAACCAAGATGTTACGTTGTTTACTAGGACGGCTAAGCAGGCGGAAGAATTGAAGGAAACAGGTGTAACTTGTATTAGAGATGGAAGATGTGAAACAGTATATCCATCTGTTTTACCGATAGAAAGTATGGTAGCGCAAAATTTAGATTATATATTTGTTGCTGTGAAGCAATATCATATAGATGACATACTACCGTTTGTGGAAGGGGCATCATCATTAATCTTTTTGCAAAACGGAATGTCGCATCTTCAAAAGATGCTGAACATAGGGAGTGAAAATATAGCTGTTGGTATTGTAGAACATGGTGCGAAAAAAGAGGGAGGGCATATCGTTCATCATACTGGGATAGGGGTAACAAAATTTGGAGTGGTTTGTGGTCAATCTATACATTTTAAAAAAATATTCAATTATTTTCCTGTTGCTTATTTTCCAGTTCAAATAGAAACGGATTGGGAAGAGATTATGCACAAAAAATTAGTAGTAAATGTATGTATCAATCCGTTGACAGCATTATTGGGAGTTAAGAATGGTGAATTAATCACGAATCGTTTTTTTTATCAAATGATGGAGCAAGTGTTCCAGGAGGTCGCATTTCTTATTAGAGGAGAAAAAGAAATGATATGGCAAATGGTACGAAATGTGTGTGAAGGAACGTCTCGTAATACATCCTCTATGTTAGCGGATGTAAGAGCGAATAGACAGACGGAAATTAATGCGATTGTTGGATATGTATTAGAAGAAGCTAAGAAACAGCAACGAACAGCTCCGACACTTCAATTTTTGTTCGATGCAATAAAAGGTTTAGAAACAAGAGTATAAGTGTTATTCTTTGCTTTTACGTGAAACATTGACTACAATGTGGATTGGTGAGAGAACTGGATACGAAAGGAAGAATTATATGGAGATAAAAGAAATCTCTGTTCCGCAACAAGGTGTTGTAGCGGACTATATGAACGGTAAAAAAGAGATACAGTCATGTTTTGATTATGTGTTAACAGAAGATGCTTTTAAACAACGTTTACATGATTTGCGTGAAAGGGAGTTTTTCCGCCAAGATTTAGTAGCGCATTTATTAGAATATAATACAAAATTACAAGCGGGAGAATCTACAATTCAAAATGTAAAAGCGCTTGGAGATGAAAATACATATGTTGTTATAGCTGGACAACAAGCGGGGTTATTAACTGGACCGCTTTATACAATTCATAAAGTTATTTCAATTTTACAGCTTGCAAAGGAAAAGGAAGTAAGTTTAGGAGTTAAAGTTGTCCCTGTCTTCTGGATTGCGGGTGAAGACCATGATATGGATGAGATTAACCATACTTTCGTAGCAAAAAATAAAAAGTTGAAAAAAACAATTTTTTATGACCGTAATCCGAAAAAGGCGAGTGCTTCTGAGTCTGAACTTTCTGTTGAAGATTGTAGAAATTGGATTGAAGAGATTTTTAAAACATACCCAGAAACAAATTTTACAAAGGATGTATTAAAATTTGTTGATGATGCTTTGAAAAAATCGAATACGTATGTAGATTTCTTTGCTCATCTTATTACGAAAATCTTTGCTAATTCTGGTTTAATCCTTGTTGATTCACATCATCCTGAATTAAGAAAGTTAGAAATTCCATTTTTTAAGCGAGTTATAAGTAAGTATAAAGAGGTACAAGAGGGCCTTCGAAATCAGCAGGAAGTAATTAAAGAACTAGGATACAAACCGATTATTGAAACGAAGTCTCATGCAGTGCATATATTCATGGAAATAAATAATGAACGAGTATTGCTTGAAGAGCATCAAGGTAAGTTTGTTGGAAAGGATGGGGCGCATTCCTTTTCATACGAAGAATTGATTGAAGAGATGGAGAGAAATCCGGCGCGTTTTAGTAATAACGTTGTAACACGTCCTCTTATGCAAGAGTATGTATTTCCTACGCTCGCATTTATTGGAGGTCCAGGAGAATTAGCTTATTGGAGTGAATTACAACAAGTATTCCATACTGTCGGTTTTCAAATGCCACCTGTCGTTCCTCGTCTTACAATTACTTATATGGAGAGAGATATAGCGACAGATTTATTTGATTTGCAATTGAGAGAAAGTGATCCATTTTTAAATGATGTCGATAAATTGCGTGAAAACTGGTTGTCCAATCAAATAGAGGAACCGATTGATGATCATTTTGAAAAGGCGAAAAAAGAAATTGCTGATATTCATACATCTTTACAGCAATTTGTAAAGAAAATAGAGCCAGGGTTAGGTGCGTTTGCAGGGAAAAACGAATTGAAAATTAATGAACAAATTGAACTGCTGGAAAGAATGTTGAAAAGAAATGTTGAGAAAAAGTATGAGGTTCAGCTAAATAAATTCCGTCGTATACAATTCGCACTTCGTCCATTAGGTGCACCACAAGAACGTGTGTGGAATGTATGTTATTATTTAAATCAGTTTGGTTTGGATTTCGTTGATCGTGTAATGGAAAACCCTTTTTCTTGGGACGGAAAACATCATGTTATAAAACTATAAAATCTTGCTCTTTGGAGCAGGATTTTATTTTTATTCCGTTGAATTTACTGTGAAGTGATTTTTTTCTGAATTATCAATCAAAAAATGTTGGATATGGTAATTGTGCTGGATACTTAAATATATGACAAAATAGCACAAAATGTAAACGTATTATTCGCTTTTTCGACAGTTTTTTATTTAAATTCCCGCAAAAGATGATAAAATTTAGTATATAATAAAAGAAAATAGCGATTTGTATAGTATGTTGCCTTTGTTGGTAAGTTAAATGAGTCGTTCTTTCGTATTATTTCATTCTCTAAGCGTGAAATATGTGTTTAGAGGAAGGGATACATTCAACATAATTAATTGGAAAAAGAGTAGGTGCAACAATGTTTAAACACGTAACAGTGCTTTTAAAGGAAACAGTAGACGGCTTAGATATAAAGCCAGATGGTACATATGTAGATTGTACACTGGGGGGAGGAGGACATAGTTCTTATTTATTATCCCAATTAACTGAAGGTGGAAAATTAATAGCGTTTGATCAAGATGAGATAGCGATTCAAAACGCGAAAGAAAAGTTCTCTTCATACGGTGAACAGTTTATAACAGTAAAGAGTAACTTCCGTTATTTAGCTGAAAAACTGCAGGAAATAGGTATAACAGAAGTAGACGGTATTTTATTTGATTTAGGTGTTTCATCCCCACAATTAGATACACCAGAACGAGGCTTTAGTTATCATCATGATGCACCGCTAGATATGCGGATGGATCAAGATGCCCCATTAACAGCGTATGATGTTGTAAATAGCTGGTCATATGAACAACTTGTAAGGATTTTCTTCCAATACGGTGAAGAAAAATTTTCAAAACAAATTGCAAGAAAAATTGAAGCTTATCGTGAGAATAAAGCTATTGAAACGACAGGAGAATTAGTAGAGCTAATTAAAGAAGGTATTCCGGCTCCAGCTCGTAGAACGGGTGGGCATCCTGCTAAGCGAGTGTTTCAGGCAATTCGTATAGCTGTAAATGATGAATTAAAAGTATTTGAAGAAGCATTGGAATCTGCTATTGAGATGGTTAAGCCAGGTGGAAGGGTTAGTGTTATAACATTCCATTCATTAGAAGATCGTATTTGTAAAACAACGTTTAAGCGAAATAGTACAACGCCACAATTGCCGCCAGGATTACCGATTATTCCTGATGAATTTAAGCCGAAATTAAAGCTTATTACAAGAAAACCGATTTTACCTTCTGATATAGAGCTAGAAGAAAATAATCGTGCGCGTTCTGCGAAGTTGAGAATCGCTGAAAAACGATAAAAGGGAGAGAGAGGTATGACTAATTTAGCTGTAAAGTACAAACAACAAGCGCAAGAAGAGGTGCAAATTCAAACGCCCCCACAGCAGATGGCTAAGCCGAAGATTAAAGCGAAAATTACAAGAATCGAAAAACTGTTGTATGTAGCGTTTATTGGCTTTTTATTGTATGCCTGTGTCGCGTTTATTGGAAATAAAGCAGGCCTTTATCAAGTTAATGTAGAAGCAGCGACGATAGAAGAAAAAATTGTACAGCAGCAAAAAGAAAATCAAGAATTACAAGCTGAAGTAGAGAAGTTAAGTCGCTATGAACGAATCGCTGAAGTTGCAAAAAAACACGGGCTAGAAATTAATGCGAATAATGTGAAAGGCCTCAAATAAGGCAATAGGTGTGAAGGAACGATGAAGAAGAATATGACTAAATTTCATACCAATAAGGGAGCAGGTTATTTTATGATATTTTTCCTCCTGCTCTTTTTGCTGTTATTAGCCCGATTTTTTTACATACAATCAACAGGAACAGTTCATAATCAGGATTTAGATGCACTTGCTAAACAAAAGCATAGTAAAAAAGGAGTTCTTGAAGCGAACCGAGGAACTATTTATGATCAAAACGGTCATGTGTTAGCGCAAGACGCAAACTCTTATAAAATAGTAGCTGCGCTAAAAGGAGCTAACTCTGTTGAGAATAAAGAAGATACTGCAAAGGAAATTGCAGGAGTACTTGGAAAAGGCGAAGAGGATATTTTAGCTTCTTTAAATAAGGAAGGTAGAAGTCAAGTCGAATTTGGAACGTTAGGTAAGGATTTGACGAAAGAAAAGAAGGAACAAATAGAAGCGTTGAAGTTGCCGGGAATATCTTTTATTACAGAAAATGCAAGGGTGTATCCAAACGGTGATTTTGCATCTTACGTTATAGGTCATGCAAAACCAAATGAGAATGGAACCTCGGTAGGTCAATTTGGCATAGAGAAAAGCTTGGATAAATACTTAAGTGCTTCCAATGGAGAAGTAGCATATACAGGTGATCGTAAAGGTGTGTCCCTTGATGGTGGAAAAGTTAATGTAAAGGCACCTAAAAATGGAGATAACGCGTATTTGACAATTGATCAACGTGTCCAAAGTTATTTAGAAGATGCGATGAAAGCAGCAAGTAAGCAATATGAGCCAGAAAGTTTAATAGGGATTGTTGCAGATCCGAAAACCGGAAAAATATTAGCGATGTCTACTAAACCTAGTTATGACCCTAATGATCGCCAAATTAAATATTTCTTCAATGACGCAATTGCCAATGCATTTGAACCTGGATCAACAATGAAAATTTTCACGTTAGCGGCAGCTATTAATGAAGGTGTGTACAAAGGACAAGATTATTATCAATCTGGGACATATCAAGTCGGAAATAGGAAAATAAAAGATCATAACGGCGGTGCTGGTTGGGGCTCTATCACGTTTGATGAAGGGGTAGAGCGTTCTTCAAACGTAGCGTTTGCAATTTTAGGAGATCAAAAACTTGGTCCAGAACGTTTCCGAAAATATATTCATAGTTTTGGATTAGATGAAAAAACGAACATTGATTTATCAGGTGAAGGATCGAATACAATTTTATTTGATCAGCAAATACAACAAGTGACAACAGCTTTTGGACAAGGTTCCACTGTAACACCAATTCAGCTTGTACAAGCTGCAACGGCCATTGCAAATGATGGAAAAATGATGAAACCTTATGCAATTGATAAAATTGTAGACCCAATAACAGACAAAGTAAAATTAGAACATAAGCCAGAAGAAGTAGGAAAACCTGTTACAAAGGAAACAGCAGCGCAAGTAAGACAGTTATTAGAACGTGTTGTTACATCTCCGAAAGGTACAGGGACAGCTTATAAAATTGATGGATATTCAGTTGGTGGTAAAACAGGTACAGCGCAAATTCCGGATGGAAAAGGGGGCTATATGACAGGAAGACAGAATTATATATTCTCATTCTTAGGTATGGCACCAATGGACGATCCACAACTTGTTGTGTATGTAGCTGTTAAACAGCCGAAATTAAAAGATGATGAGAACGGTGCACAACCTTTAGCTGATATTTTTAAATATGTAACAAAAAATAGTTTAGAGTATTTAAAGATTAAGCCAAATGAAGTGAAAGATCCGAAAAAACATCTGAAAGAACAACAAACTACTGTTCCAGATGTAACTGGTAAAACGATGGCTGAAGCGGGGAAAGCGATTGATAAAGCAAAACTTCGTCCAATCGTACTAGGTGAAGGGAAAGTACAGCAACAAGTACCAAAAGCGACTGAACAAACATTAAAAGGCGACCGAGTCTTCTTGGTAGGAGATAAGCCTACAATGCCAAATATACAAGGATGGGCACTGCGTGATGTTATGAATTTAGCGAAGACATTACAGCTTAACTTGAAACCTTCTGGTACAGGATACGTAACAGAACAAAGTGTGGCGGAAGGAACATTATTACAACCTGGTACAGAATTAGGTGTCACACTCGTACCGCCACTCGAACCACAGCAAGAAGCAGAAAAGCCGTAATGGTAAAAGAGAATAAGTTCTAATTAAATAAGTACAAGCATATATTGGAACAAGCTAGGCGTAAGGGAGGCTTGTTCCGATATGCGTGTATCAAATGTAACAGTTAGAAAACGACTTATTTTTATACTTATATCAGGTATACTTATTTTCACTATTATCGATATTCGTCTTGGATATGTGCAATTTTTTCTTGGGAATATGTTAACGGATCGTGCGAAAGATTCATGGAGTCGTAATATTACTTTTGAACCCGAACGTGGGAAAATTTTAGACCGAAATGGTGTGGAACTTGCCACGAATAAAAGTGCTCCAACTGTCTTTGTTGTACCGAGGCAAATTGAAAAACCAGCAGAGACTGCAGAGAAGTTAGCTGCAGTATTAGGTGTGGAAAAAGATGAGATTTATAAAAGGATTACAAAAAAAGAATCAATTGTAAGGTTAGATAAAGGCGGAAGGAAAATATCACATGACAAAGCGAAAGAAGTACGAGGATTAAGTTTGAAGGGCGTGTATATCGCAGAGGATTCTATCCGGTACTATCCATTTGGAAACTTTTTATCACATGTATTAGGTTTTGCAGGTAGCGATAACCAAGGTCTTATGGGACTAGAGAAATATTATGATAAAGAGCTAAATGGGGACAAAGGTCATGTGCGTTTTTTTGCAGATGCGAAAGGACAAAGGATGCCTAATGTTGGTGATGATTTCAAAAAACCAGAAGCTGGTTTAAATTTAGGATTAACAATCGATGCGCGTATTACAAGGATTATGGAAAGAGAAATGAATATTGCGGAGTCAACTTATAATCCTGACGGTATGATTGCGATTGCAATGAATCCTAAAAATGGTGAAATTTTAGGCATGTCTAGTCGACCGAGTTTTGACCCAGCGGATTTTCAAAGTGTCTCTCCAGAAGTGTATAACAGAAATCTACCTGTATGGAGTACGTATGAGCCTGGTTCAACATTTAAGATCATTACATTAGCTGCAGCATTGAATGAAAATTTAGTAGACTTAGAGAAGGATACGTTTTATGATGATGGAGCAGCTGAAGTAGGTGGAGCTAGATTGAAATGCTGGAAAGCAGGAGGTCATGGCAGTCAAACGTTTTTAGAAGTCGTTCAAAACTCATGTAACCCGGGATTTATTGAACTTGGTGATCGCCTTGGTAAAGACCGATTATTTAAATACATTCGTAATTTTGGTTTTGGGCAGAAGACTGGAATTGACTTGCAAGGTGAAGGCAGTGGGATTTTATTTAATTTAGATAAAGTTGGTCCAGTAGAGCAAGCAACAACTTCATTCGGCCAAGGGGTTTCTGTTACACCGATTCAACAAGTAGCAGCTGTAGCGGCGGCTGTAAATGGTGGAACATTGTATCAGCCGTATATAGCTAAGGAGTTTATTGATCCGAAAAATAATCAAGTTGTTAGTAAAAAGACACCTGTTGAGAAAAGAAAAGTTATTTCCAAGGAAACTTCAGAAAAAGTTCGTTATGCATTAGAGAATGTTGTAGCGAAAGGTTCTGGTAAAGGTGCTTATATTGATGGGTATCGTGTAGGTGGAAAAACGGGTACTGCTCAAAAGGTGAAAGATGGTAAATATTTAGAGAATAATTATATAGTATCTTTTATCGGATTTGCTCCAGCGGATGATCCAGAGATTGTTGTGTATGTAGCTGTTGATAATCCAAAAGGGGTTACACAGTTTGGTGGAGTGGTAGCAGCTCCAATTGTCGGGAATATCCTTCGAGATGCGCTTCCTGTTATGGGAGTGAAACCGAGAAAAGAACAAGTTGAGAAAGAATATAAATGGGGCGATACACCAACTGTAGAAGTTCCGAATTTAATTGGAATGAAAAAGAAAGACTTACAAACACAACTCGTCGATTTGAAGCTTGATATAAGTGGAGATGGAGAGAAAGTAATTAAACAATCACCAGAAGCGGGAGCTAAAGTAAAAGAAGGCTCAAAAATTAGAATTTACTTCGGGAATTAAAGGTAACATAGTACGTTTTATGGTACAATTGGTGGAAGTGAGTTCTTTATAGAACAGTTACTTAATTTGAGACAGTAAGTGTCTCATTCATAAATAGGTCAGTAGCACTTACCTCCTTATATAGGAGGTAATGTGTTGCTTACTGAAAAAAGATAAATAAACAATGTAGAGAGGGTTTAGTGAAATGAAGTTGCATACACTTGTATCATGTTTGCATGATTTTCCAGTTGTTCCAAAAGAAAATCCAGAAATCACATCTATAGAAGCTGATTCACGTAAAGTGAAAGAGGGAAGCTTATTTGTATGTATGAAAGGATATACGGTTGATAGCCATGATTTTGCTAAGCAAGCAGCGGCACAAGGAGCGGCTGCTATTGTTGCGGAAAGACCAATTGATGTTGACGTTCCAGTTGTACTTGTGAAAAATACTTTTCGTTCGTTAGCGGTTTTAGCTGATTATTTTTATGGTCAACCGACACACAAGTTACATTTAATCGGAATTACAGGTACAAATGGAAAGACAACAACATCGCATATTATGGATGAGATTATGCGAGCGCATGGTCATAAAACAGGGCTAATTGGAACGATTAATATGAAAATCGGTGATGAAACATTTGAGGTGAAAAATACAACACCAGATGCACTAACACTTCAACAGACGTTTTCAAAAATGGTTGAACAAGGTGTGGACAGCACGGTAATGGAGGTCTCGTCACATGCGTTAGATCTTGGTCGTGTACACGGATGTGATTACGATGTAGCGGTGTTTACGAATTTAACACAAGATCATTTAGACTATCATAAAACGATGGAAGAATATAAACATGCAAAAGGGTTACTATTTGCACAGCTTGGCAATAGTTATAATCATAATCGTGAAAAGTACGCTGTGTTGAATAGCGATGATAATGTAACAGAAGAGTATATGAGAAGTACTGCAGCAACAGTTGTAACATATGGTATTGATACAACAAGTGACATTATGGCAAAAAATATCGTTATGACGAGTGGCGGGACTACATTTACGCTTGTCACACCATATGAAAGTGTAAATGTTACGATGAAATTAATAGGTAAATTTAATGTATATAACGTACTTGCAGCAACAGCAGCAGGACTTGTTTCGGGTGTGAAATTAGAAACAATCATTGCTGTTATAAAGGAACTAGCTGGGGTTCCAGGGCGTTTTGAAGTTGTTGATGGAGGGCAAAATTATACAGTTATTGTTGATTACGCACATACGCCGGATAGTTTAGAAAATGTATTAAAAACTGCAAAACAATTTGCAAAAGGTGATGTGTATTGTATCGTTGGTTGTGGCGGCGATAGGGACCGGACGAAGAGACCGATAATGGCAAGTGTTGCAACAAAATATGCAACTCATGCAATTTACACATCAGATAATCCAAGAAGTGAAGATCCAGCGGTTATTTTAGATGATATGGTACATGGTGCACGTGGAAATAATTATGAAGTGATTATTGATAGAAAAGAAGCGATACACCATGCAATCGCTAAAGCGAAAGCAGATGATATCATTATTATTGCTGGTAAGGGTCATGAAACGTATCAAATTATTGGTAAAGAAGTTCATCATTTTGATGATCGTGAAGTTGCAAAAGAAGCAATTACAGGGCGTTTAAACAACGAAGAGTAACAACGTGAGAGGAGGACTACATGTGCTTGAGCAAGGTTTATTAGTAACGGCTGGGGTAGCATTCTTAATTTCTGTTGCCCTTTCGCCATTGTTTATTCCATTTTTAAGAAAATTAAAGTTCGGACAGAGTATTCGTGATGAGGGACCGAAGTCACATCAAAAAAAATCAGGGACACCGACAATGGGTGGTATCGTCATATACGTATCTATGATGGTAACTTCACTTATTATGGCGATTAAGTTTAATCATTTAGGTGCAGAGGTTTCGTTATTACTATTAGTGACATTTGGTTACGGATTGATCGGATTTTTAGATGACTACATAAAGGTAGTTAAGAAGAGAAATCTTGGTTTAACATCAAAACAAAAATTAGTAGGTCAGCTTGTTATTGCTATTGCATTCTTTTTAATTGGAAAAGGGCAAGCGTTCCACACATACATCATGATTCCAGGAACGGATGTTAAGTTTGAATTAGGTTGGGCGTATTTTGTACTTGTACTATTTATGCTTATTGGTGGATCGAATGCAGTTAACTTAACTGACGGTTTAGATGGTTTATTATCAGGAACAGCTGCTATTGCATTTGGAGCATTTAGTATTATTGCTGTGGCACAAGAGCAATTTGGAGTAGCGATATTCTGTATGGCAGTTGTAGGAGCTGTACTTGGATTTTTAGTATTCAATGCGAATCCAGCAAAAGTGTTTATGGGAGATACAGGTTCATTAGCTTTAGGTGGAGCCATTGCAGCTGTAGCGATTTTATTAAAACAAGAATTGCTACTTGTAATTATTGGCGGAGTATTCGTAATGGAAACTTTATCGGTTATCATTCAGGTCATTTCATTTAAAACAACAGGAAAACGTGTCTTTAAAATGAGTCCATTACACCATCATTATGAATTATGTGGTTGGTCAGAGTGGCGTGTTGTTGTGACGTTTTGGTCTGCAGGATTTTTATTAGCTGTGTTAGGAATTTATATCGGGGTGTGGATGTAATTGAAAACTGTAACTGAATTTCAAAATAAGAATATTCTTGTATTAGGCATTGCAAAAAGTGGTTATGCAGCAGCTACATTGTTACAAAAGTTAGGGGCAAATGTTATTGTAAATGACGGAAAGCCTTTAGCAGAGAATGTACTTGCTGCAGAATTACAAGCAAAAGGAATGGACGTTGTATGCGGTGGACATCCTTTAGAATTATTAGAGAGAAATATTTCTCTTGTAGTAAAAAATCCAGGAATCCCGTATTCTAATCAAATACTAGTTGCTGCGAAAGAAAAGCAAATTCCGATTGTTACGGAAGTTGAATTAGCATATCGTATTTCAGAAGCACCATTTGTTGGGATTACGGGGTCTAACGGTAAAACGACGACGACAATGCTGACATTTGAAATGCTAAAAGAAGGACAAAAGCATCCTGTAATTGCAGGGAACATTGGAACTGTAGCGTGTGAAGTAGCACAGGATGCAAAAGAAAATGAAGTTGTAGTTACAGAACTTTCATCGTTTCAATTGATGGGAGTAGAATTGTTCCAACCTAAAATTGCTGCGTTTTTAAATTTATTTGAGGCCCACTTAGATTATCATGGGACGAAGAAAGAATATGGTTTAGCGAAAGCAAATATTTTTAAAAATCAAACAGAAAATGATTATAGTGTAATAAATGCGGATGATGCAGATGTGATGGCTTTGTCTGCGTATTCTAAAGGTCAAAAAATCCTGTTTTCGACAACGAAAGAAATTGAAGATGGCGCGTGTATAAAAGATAACGCTCTTTATTTCAAAGGTGAAAAAGTTGTTGAAGTAAGCGATATCGTTTTACCTGGTCAACATAATCTAGAAAATATTTTAGCTGCGATGAGTATTGCGAAATTATTAGGTACTTCTAATGAAGCAATTACGGTCGTGTTAAAACGTTTTACGGGTGTAAAACATCGTTTGGAATATGTAACAACGATTAACAACCGTAAGTTTTATAATGATTCAAAAGCAACGAATATGTTAGCGACTGAGAAAGCACTATCTGCGTTTACACAACCGATTGTGTTACTAGCAGGTGGGCTTGATCGAGGAAATGAATTCGATGATTTAATTCCGTATTTCAAAAATGTAAAAGCGATTGTAACATTTGGACAAACAGCTCCTAAACTAGTAAGAGCGGCAGAAAAAGCGGGATTAGATATAATTGAAAGTGTCGATACTTTAGATGAAGCAGTGGTGAAAGCTTATGCTCATTCTAAAGATGGTGATGTCGTTCTTCTTTCTCCAGCGTGTGCAAGCTGGGATCAATTTAAAACATTTGAAGAAAGAGGAGACATTTTTATACAAGCTGTGCATAAACTTATATAAAGTAAATCAAAACATCAGTAGGCTAACACCTACTGATGTTTTGTTACATAGGGCAAAAGGTTCTGCCTAAAGAGGTGGTGTTTGTGGGTAATGAAGAAAACGCCTGATTTTATTCTCATCATCGTAACACTTTCATTGTTGACAATCGGAATGATTATGGTTTATAGTGCGAGTGCAGTTTGGGCCTCTTATAAAATGGGGGACTCATTCTTTTTTGCAAAGAGACAATTACTGTTTGCGGGTCTTGGTGTAGTAGCTATGTTTTTTATTATGAAAATTGATTATTGGGTGTGGCGTACGTATTCAAAAGTGATTTTGCTAGTTTGCTTCATTCTTCTTATTCTCGTTCTTATTCCTGGAGTAGGTCTTGTTCGAGGAGGAGCACGAAGTTGGATTGGAATCGGTGCATTTTCGATTCAACCGTCAGAATTTATGAAGTTTGCGATGATTATTTTCTTGGCAAAGTTTTTAGCAGAACGGCAAAAATTGATTACATCTTTTAAACGTGGTTTATTACCGGCACTTAGTTTTGTGTTTCTTGCTTTTGGGATGATTATGTTACAACCAGACCTTGGGACAGGAACGGTAATGGTTGGGACATGTATCATTATGATATTTATTTCGGGAGCGAGGGTCTTTCACTTTGCAATGTTTGGTTTGATTGGTGTAGCAGGATTTATAGGGTTAATTGCATCAGCACCGTATCGAATGAAACGCATTACATCATATTTAGATCCGTGGTCAGATCCGCTCGGAAGTGGATTTCAAATTATCCAATCATTACTCGCAATTGGACCTGGTGGATTATTTGGGCTTGGACTTGGACAAAGTAGACAAAAATTCCTTTATTTACCTGAACCACAAACTGACTTTATATTTGCAATCTTATCCGAGGAATTAGGTTTTATTGGCGGTTCATTTGTGTTATTATTATTTAGTCTATTATTATGGCGCGGGATTCGTATCGCATTAGGAGCGCCAGATTTATATGGTACGTTTTTAGCAGTAGGTATTGTGGCGATGATTGCGATTCAAGTAATGATTAATGTTGGTGTTGTAACAGGACTGATGCCTGTTACGGGTATTACCTTGCCGTTTTTAAGTTATGGTGGATCAAGTTTGACATTAATGTTAATGGCAGTAGGTGTATTATTAAATATAAGTCGCCATTCTCGCTACTAAACCCTGTTTATAAGACAGGGTTTTTCGTATGTGTGTAAAAATGCAATATGTATATAGAAATAAATATAATGGAAATAAGAAGCGGAGGAGTTAGTAGTGCGTGTATTAGTGAGTGGTGGGGGTACTGGTGGTCATATTTATCCAGCTCTTGCTTTAATTAGAGAAATAAAAAAGTTAAATCCAGAAGCAAGATTTTTATATATTGGTACGGAAAATGGACTAGAGAGTACAATCGTTCCAAAAGCAGGTGTACCATTTCAATCTATTGTTATAAGTGGATTTAAACGAAAAATATCATTAGATAATGTGAAAACAGTAATGCGTTTTCTAAAAGGTGTACAGGATAGTAAACGATATATTCGTCGTTTTAATCCTGATATCGTAATTGGAACGGGTGGCTATGTATGTGGGCCAGTTGTATACGCTGCAGCCAAATTAGGTATTCCAACTATTGTACACGAACAAAATAGTGTACCAGGTGTAACGAATAAATTTTTAAGCCGTTATGTAAATAAAGTTGCTGTTTGTTTTGAAGCAGCTATAGAGCATTTTCCAGAGTCAAAAGTGGTAATGACAGGTAATCCGCGGGCATCAGAGGTAATGGATCAAAATGGAATGAAAGGGAAACGTTCAGTTGGGCTTTCTCTTCCTAAAAAGTCTGTACTTATATTTGGTGGAAGTCGTGGGGCTAGACCGATTAACGATGCCTTCGTTGAAGCAATTGAACAGTTTGGGAACAAAAGCTACGAAATACTATATGTAACAGGTGAAGTACATTATGACAAAGTGATGGAAGCCGTTAAGCAAAAAGGGAACCCAAGCAATGTTATTATTAAGCCGTTCATTCATAATATGCCAGAGGTACTAACTGGTGTAGACCTTGTTGTTTCAAGGGCTGGGGCAACAACACTTGCAGAATTAACAGCGTTAGGAAAACCAAGTGTGTTAATACCGAGTCCGTATGTAACCAATAATCATCAGGAAAAGAATGCACGTTCAGTTGTTGATAAAGGAGCGGCAAAAATGTTACTTGAAAAAGATTTAACAGCTGAAACACTTATTCGTGATATTGATGAGATTTTATTAGATGCACAAACATTACAAAATATGAAGCTAGCTGCTAAGCAACTAGGTATTCCAGATGCAGCAAATAAGCTGTATGAAGTAATGAATAAGCTTGTAAAAAAATAAAGTGAGGCTTTAATCAGTGGGGAGTGATTCTCTCTCATTGATTATTACCCTTCACTAATCGGATATTTACGGGCATCCCGATTCCGCCTACTTTCTTTGTTTCTACCGAATTTTGATTTAGGAGTCGTACTGCCCGTAAATAGAGGGATAACGTTAGGTGAACGCCCTGCATATTATTGTCATAAGGAGACTTAATATGGGGGAGATTGTCTATGGAACAATTAGTAAATGAGCTTATAGAAGCAGACGTTGGTCGTGTTTTAGTTAACGAGTCGTTAGCACGTTATACAACTATGAAAATAGGTGGACCAGCGGATATTTTAATTGTGCCAAAGCATGTAGCCGGTATTGAAAAAACATTACAGTTAGTAAAGCAATACAAAACGAAGTGGACTGTAATTGGGCGCGGTTCAAACCTTCTTGTATCTGATCAAGGCATAGAAGGTGTTGTTATTCGTTTAGGAGAAGGATTAGATCACTTAGAGGTCGAAAAACATAAGGTAAGAGTTGGTAGTGGATATCCTCTTATTAAATTGTCAACTTTACTTAGTCGTCAAGGGTTAGCTGGATTGGAGTTTGCAAGCGGTATTCCAGGAAGTGTCGGTGGTGCAGTATATATGAATGCAGGTGCACATAAATCAGATATATCGAGTGTATTATCGAAGGCTCTCATTCTGTTTGAAGACGGTACAATTGACTGGTTAACGAATAGAGAACTGGAGTTTTCTTATCGGGCATCTGTATTGCAAACGAAACGTCCTGGTATTGTTTTAGAGGCGGAGTTTCAATTACAGGCGGGAAAACGTGAAGAAATTGTACGTAGCATGCAAAATAATAAAGATTACCGCCGTGAAACGCAACCATGGAATTATCCGTGTGCAGGAAGTGTATTTCGGAATCCAATCCCACATTTTGCAGGAGATTTAGTAGAAAAAGCAGGGCTTCGTGGTTATAGGATTGGTGGAGCTCAAATTTCTGAAATGCATGGCAATTTTATTGTTAATACCGGGGGAGCTTCAGCGCAAGATGTATTGTCCTTAATTGAATTAATAAAACATACAATTAAGGATAAATTTGATGTAGATATGCACACAGAAGTAGAAATCATTGGAAGATAACGGTTATTCATTCCGCTCATTATCATTTATGTTATAATAAGAAGATAAGAACGGCATGAGGAACATGCCGTTCTTTATGTTACATAGGGGGATCGTACATGAATAATAGTAAAGTGATTAAACTACAAGATCGTGTACCAAAATTGAAAAATCAAAAGAAAAAAAACAAAAAAAATGTTAATCATCGATTGATTTTATACATATCAATTTTATTTTTATTAGTGCTCTTTTTAATTTATTTTCGGTCTCCGCTTAGTAATATAAAAAAGATTAGTGTGTTTGGAAATCACTATATGACGGATGAACAAGTAATGAAGGATTCGGGCGTGACATATGATACAAGTTATTTCCGAGTGACAGCACATAAAGCTGAAGAAAACTTAACGAAGCGAAAAGAAATTAAAGCAGTAAATGTAAAAAAACGTTTTCCAAACAAGATTGATATTCATATCGAAGAATATTTAACGATTGGTTATATAAATAAAGAGGGAAAATTACAACCGTTATTAGAGAATGGAAAAACGCTTGATGTACTACCTAATGGAAAACTTCCTGTTGCAGCACCGATTTTTGAACCTTTTAAAGAAGAGAAAATGAAGGAGTTAATCACTGAACTAGAAAAATTAACACCAGCTATTTTAAAATCTATTTCGGAAATTCGCTATTCACCAACGAATGCGAATGAAGATCATCTTACTTTATATATGAATGAGGGTTATGAAGTGAGCACTACGATTCGAAATTTCGCAAAACGTATGGAAACCTATCCGCTTATTTTAAAAACAATTGAGCCAGGTAAGAAGGTATTAATTGACTTAGAAGTAGGTGCATATACGAAAGAATTAGGTGTGGAAGAAAAAAAAGAATAGAATGGTAGTTTTCGCTGGTTATAGCAGAAAAAAACAGAACGAATGTTCTGTTATATGTATATGAATTTAGAAGAATGGTTCATTTGATGAAAAATATGTAAAAATTCTTAGATTCATACTAGTATTGGTACAAGTTTCACTTTTCTATGAGTACATCTTAGTGTAGACTTATACTTGGCGGTAAACTTTACACTCGAAATAGAATTATTTCAAGATAAGCAGTTATTCATAGTTTACTGCGATATTCTTAATTGAATGCTAAATAAAAATAAGAAAAATATAGGGTTAAAAAAGGGAAACGTATAAAGACGTTGAATATTTTTCTTATAAATAGTAAAGTTGCGATTGTTGTTCCATATATTGAGTTGTATGGTATAAATAAAGAAGGAGGTGCCAAAGAATGAACAGCAATGAAATATATGTTAGTCTTGACATCGGTACATCCAATGTTAAAGTCATCATTGGTGAAATGGTTAATGACAGCTTAAACATTATTGGTGTTGGAAATGTAAAATCAAATGGTTTAAAGAAGGGATCGATAGTTGATATAGATGAGACTGTTCGATCAATTAAAAAAGCAATTGAACAAGCTGAGCGCATGGTGGGAATCCACATTGAGCAAGTTGTAGTAGGTGTCAATGCAAACCAGGTACAGCTACTTCCTTGTCACGGAGTAGTCGCTGTTTCAAATGAAGATCGTGAAATCGGGAATGAAGATGTCTTACGCGTTCTAGATGCAGCACAAGTTGTGTCAATTGCTCCAGAACGTGAGTTTATTGATGTGGTACCTCGACAGTTCATCGTAGACGGTCTTGACGAGATTAACGATCCACGCGGGATGATCGGTGTAAGATTAGAAATGGAAGGTACACTTATTACAGGCTCGAGAACTTTACTACATAACCTACTTCGTTGTGTAGAAAAAGCAGGTCTTGAAATTGTTGATATTTGTCTTCAACCTTTAGCGGCTGCAACAGTTGCTATATCTTCAGATGAAAAAAATAGAGGAGTAGCCCTTGTTGATATGGGGGGAGGATCTACAACTTTATCTATTTTTAAAGATGGAGAGTTACAAGCGACGAGCGTATTACCATTAGGTGGAGACCATATAACGAAAGATATTGCGATTGGGTTGAAAACTTCAACAGAAAATGCAGATCAAATTAAGTTGAAATATGGACATGCTTTTTATGATACAGCATCTGAAGAAGAGATGTTTACGGTTCCTATTATGGGAAGCGACCAAACAGAACAATATTCTCAGTTGGAATTATCGGATATAATAGAGGCTCGTGTAGAGGAAATTTTAATGTTTGTTCAAGATGAAGTGCGTAAGTTAGGAGTAAAGCAAGTGGCTTCTGGTTATGTACTAACTGGCGGAATTGCTTCTATGCCAGGTGTTCTTGATCTTGCATATGATATTTTACATGAAAATGTTCGTGTAGCAACTCCTGATTATATTGGTGTGCGTGAGCCCCAATATACAAGTGGAGTTGGATTAATTAAACATTCTTATCAAAAAGCTAAATTACGTGGGAAAAATGTGCAGGAAAAGCAAGAGCATTTTGAACCAGCACCAGCACCAACGCCGGTACAACAGCAACCCGCGAAACAAAAAACTCGTAATCAAAACAATAATAATCAAAATGATGACCGCATGATGTCAAAAGTAAAACGTGTATTCCGTTATTTATGGGATTAAAATTGGACACGAAAAATGAGGTTCTAGGGGGATTTCGACATGTTAGAGTTTGATACTACTCAAGATCAATTAGCGAATATAAAAGTTATCGGTGTCGGCGGTGGCGGAAACAATGCTGTAAACCGTATGATTGAACACGGTGTACAAGGTGTAGACTTTATCGCTGTGAACACTGATGCACAAGCATTAAATCTATCAAAAGCTGAAACAAAAATGCAAATTGGTGGAAAATTAACGCGTGGACTTGGTGCAGGTGCAAACCCTGAAGTAGGGAAAAAAGCTGCAGAAGAAAGTAAAGAACAGATCCAAGAAGCACTTCGTGGTGCGGATATGGTCTTCGTAACTGCTGGTATGGGCGGTGGAACTGGAACTGGTGCAGCTCCAGTTGTTGCTCAAGTTGCAAAAGAATTAGGTGCTTTAACAGTTGGTGTTGTAACACGTCCATTTACTTTTGAAGGACGTAAGCGTGCGACGCAAGCAGCATCTGGTATTGCAGCATTTAAAGAAAATGTAGATACTCTTATTGTAATTCCAAATGATCGTTTATTAGAGATTGTTGATAAAAATACGCCAATGTTAGAAGCATTCCGTGAAGCTGATAACGTATTACGTCAAGGTGTTCAAGGTATTTCGGATTTAATTGCAACGCCAGGTTTAATTAACTTAGACTTTGCAGACGTAAAGACAATTATGTCTAATAGAGGTTCTGCTTTAATGGGTATTGGTTCTGGTAACGGGGAAAATCGTGCTGCAGAAGCTGCGAAAAAAGCGATTTCAAGTCCATTACTAGAAACATCTATTGATGGAGCTCAAGGTGTTATCATGAACATTACGGGTGGCGCTAACTTAAGCTTATATGAAGTACAAGAAGCGGCAGATATCGTAGCTTCAGCTTCAGATCCAGAAGTAAATATGATCTTCGGTTCTGTTATTAACGAAGGATTAAAAGATGATATCGTTGTAACTGTAATTGCAACTGGTTTTGATGATAGCATTGCAACTCAACCACCAAAACCAATTATCCGTCCGAATGCGAACCACACGCAACAACAGCAACAACCAGTAGCTCAACCTTCAAAACAGCGTGAAGTAAAACGCGAAATGAAGCGTGAAGAGCCAGTTGTACATGAGCGTCATTCAGATTCAGATGATATCGATATTCCAGCATTTTTACGTAACCGTCGTAGACGATAAAAAAAGGAGCTTTCATGCTCCTTTTTTGTTTTTTAAATGGAAAAGACCTGCTAAGCAGGTCTTTTTTTATTTCGTATATTTCAATATATTTTGTTGGTGAAAATAAGAGTATATCATTCTATGAATTTGTACTTTTATTTTTTACCGACAGATTATGTCTAGAAATCACAAAATAACAAAAAAACACCTCCGCAAATTGACACACTTTCCTATTGGATATGCATTATACTAGTCTCAACTTGAAAAAAGAGGTGAATTGTTTGGTTGTTTACGCCGACGTTGTTTGGTTGTTAAACGCCTGCATTGATTTTCTTTTGCTTTTATTAACAGCTACCGTGTTAAAAAAGAAAATCCAAAGATGGAGGCTTGTGCTAGGGGCATTTATAGGTTCAACTATTGTTATTTTTGCCTTTACTCCTTTTGCTTCTATGATGACACATCCAATTATGAAACTACTGTACTCGTTACTTATTGTGTATACAGCATTTGGGTTTACAACATTTAGAGATTATGCACAAACTGTTTTTACTTTTTACTTTGTAACCTTTATGGTTGGCGGAGGATTAATTGGAACTCATTTCTTTTTGCAAACGAATGAAATGGTAAATGGATTGGTTCAATCTCAGTCAATTTCTTACGGTGATCCAATTAGTTGGTTATTTGTTATTTTTGGTTTTCCAGTAATTTATTATTTTTCTAAAAAGCGTATTGAAAGCGTAGAGGTCACGAAAATACACTATGATCAAATTGTGAAAGTAAAAATTCAATTAGCCGAAGAAGAACTAGAACTGGCAGGCCTTATTGACAGTGGGAACCAACTTTACGACCCATTAACCAAAACACCCGTTATGATTATGCATGTTTCATCATTAGAACATTGCTTACCATCTTGGTTAACAGAGCAAATTTATTCCAAAACAGAAATTCCTCAAATACCAGAAAATGATTCTGGTTGGGCGACCAAATTACGCTTAATTCCTTTCCGTGCAGTAGGAGTAGAGAGTCAATTTTTGTGGGCAATTAAGCCTGACAGTGTGCAAGTTGACCATGAAGGTAGTTCTATTGTTGTAAACAAAGTATTAATTGGATTAAATACACAACAGCTGTCTACTAATGGGGAGTATCAATGTATTGTGCATCCAAAAATGTTGATTTCACAAAAAATGGTGATCGCTTAATAATGAGAGGCGGGATAATATGATGAAATTAAAATTTTATTTAGTATACCTTTGGTATAAAGTATTGCTGAAATTAGGAATTAAGACCGATGAAATTTATTATATTGGTGGAAGCGAAGCGTTGCCACCACCGTTAACAAAAGAAGAAGAGGAAGTTCTTTTGAATAAATTGCCAAAAGGAGATCAGGCAGCAAGGTCATTACTCATTGAACGTAACTTAAGGCTCGTTGTATATATAGCAAGAAAGTTTGAAAATACAGGGATAAATATTGAAGATTTGATTAGTATAGGAACAATCGGCCTTATTAAAGCTGTAAATACATTTAATCCGGAAAAGAAAATAAAATTAGCAACATATGCATCTCGTTGTATAGAAAATGAAATTTTAATGCATTTACGTCGAAATAACAAAAATCGTTCGGAAGTTTCTTTTGATGAACCGCTAAACATTGATTGGGATGGGAATGAACTGTTATTGTCTGACGTGTTAGGTACAGATGATGATATTATTACAAAAGATTTAGAAGCTACTGTAGATCGTCACCTTTTAATGAAAGCATTACACCAATTAAATGATCGTGAAAAACAAATTATGGAACTTCGGTTTGGGCTTGCTGGAGGAGAGGAAAAGACGCAAAAAGATGTGGCTGATATGCTTGGGATTTCACAGTCATACATTTCGCGTTTAGAAAAAAGAATTATAAAAAGATTACGAAAAGAATTTAATAAAATGGTGTAAAGAATAAGACCAGCCGTTATGTAGGCTGGTCTTATTCTATTTAGTTGTATTAGGAAAGATAATTTAAATAACAAATCGTGAAAAAACCACATGCATAAAATCCCCTTCAAAGGAAATACTTTACACTGTACAGCAACTCCCGATAGGAGGGAACACTTTGACGAGAAACAAAGTAGAAATTTGCGGTGTTGATACAGCTAAACTTCCAGTATTAAAAAATGAAGAGATGCGTAAATTATTTCGTGAAATGCAAAGTGGAGAGATAAGCGCAAGAGAAAAATTAGTGAATGGAAACTTACGTCTTGTACTGAGCGTCATCCAAAGATTTAATAACAGAGGAGAATATGTTGACGATTTATTTCAAGTTGGTTGCATCGGACTTATGAAATCAATTGATAATTTTGATTTAGGCCAAAATGTAAAATTTTCAACGTATGCTGTGCCGATGATTATTGGGGAAATACGCAGATATTTGCGTGATAATAATCCGATTCGCGTATCGCGCTCATTGCGAGATATTGCGTATAAAGCTTTGCAAGTAAGAGAAAAGTTGATTGCAGAAAATTCAAAAGAACCAACAGCAATGGATATTGCAAAAGTGCTAGAAGTAACTCATGAAGAGATAGTATTTGCTTTAGATGCGATTCAAGACCCAGTTTCATTATTTGAACCAATTTATAATGATGGAGGAGATCCTATCTTTGTTATGGATCAGTTAAGTGATGAAAAACAAAAGGACGAGCAGTGGGTTGAAGAATTAGCATTGAAAGAAGGAATGAAGCGTTTAAATGATAGAGAGAAAATGATTATTAGAAAACGTTTCTTCCAAGGAAAGACACAGATGGAAGTTGCAGAAGAAATTGGGATTTCGCAAGCGCAAGTATCACGTTTAGAGAAGTCAGCCATTAAACAAATGAATAAAACGATTCAAGGATAAGGTCTCACCAATTATGGTGAGACCTTTTTATATGTAATATAGTTTGTGCTCATAGTAGGGGATTAGTGTTCATATAATGAAACTAGTATGGTGTTTCGTATAGGTGGCTTCCTGTAAATATGAGAAACAGTTTCCAATTCGTCATATAAGGGAGAGGATAAAAATGGTGATACGAATTTCAGAGTTACAGATGAAGGATGTTATAAATATTTCAGATGGAAAAAGGATTGGGAATATTGGAGATATTGAAATTGATATGAACACAGGGAAAGTTTGTTCTGTTATTATTTCCAAACAGACACGTATGCTAGGTATTTTTGGAAAAGATGTTGAGATTGTAATTCCTTGGAAGGAAATTGTGAAGATTGGAGAGGATGTCATACTTGTAAGAGTAAATCCTGTTAATACTGTAACAGAATCAATACAAACACCGACAATTTCATAAAGAATATTACAAATTCCTCTTTTTTTTCTGTTAGGATTATGAAAAAATAAAAGTATGGTAAAATAGACAGGAAGTACCATGCTTTTTTCTGTTATTTTAATTAAAAGGAGCCGCTTTATTATGAGAGAACCATTTAAATATGTGGACGGTATACTGTATTTACAAGCGTGGAAAGAACTTGGAAACATTACTGCTGGATTTACGACAAAAGATGGTGGGATAAGTACGGGCTCCTTTCATACGATGAATTTAGGATTACATGTGAATGATATCGTGGAGAACGTTCATGAAAACAGACGCATTTTAGCAAATAAGTTACAAAAACCATTAGAAAACTGGATTTGCTCTGAACAAGTTCATGCTCATCATGTTGAAAAAGTAGGGCAACAGGAAAAGGGAAGTGGCGTCTATTCATATGAGGACGGCATTTCAAAAACAGATGGCATTTATACGAGTAATGAAGATGTTCTGTTAACGTCTTGTTACGCGGATTGTGTTCCGCTCTATTTTTATGCACCATCACATGGTATGATAGGACTTGCGCATGCTGGATGGAAAGGCACTGTACAAGAGATTGCAAAGGAAATGATTCAAAAGTGGGATGCAGAAGGTATTTCAAGTGATGAAATTCATGTTGCAATTGGGCCGTCGATCGGATCTTGTTGTTATGTTGTGGATGATCGTGTATTAACAGCAGCACAGGAAGTAGTTAGCGGTGCTGTTCCTCATCAAAAAATTTCTGACGGGCAGTACGCAATTAATTTAAAAGAAATTAATCGTATATTATGTGTACAAGCAGGCATAAAAGAAGAGCATATTGTAATGTCATCTCTTTGTACAAGCTGTGAAGAGCAACTATTTTTCTCTCATCGTCGTGATCAAGGTAAGACAGGAAGAATGTTGAGTTTCATAGGTTTTAAGGAGGAAGGAAGCAAGTGACAGTACAAGAAAATTTAGTAATTGTAAACGAAGCTATTAAAGAATCTTGCGCTCGAGCTGGACGTTCGTTGCAAGATATTAAACTTGTTGCAGTTACAAAAACTGTAGGGATTGAAAAAACAAACGAAGTAATTGAAGCTGGAATTATCGATTTAGGTGAAAATAGAAATGAAGGTTTCTTACAGAAATACGAGCATTTCGGTTCAAAAGTTAATTGGCACTTTATTGGCTCATTACAAACGAGAAAAGTAAAAGAAATTATTAATGAAATTGATTATTTACATTCGTTAGATCGTCTTTCCCTGGCGAAAGAAATTCAGAAACGTGCTGATAAGAAAGTAAAATGCTTTATTCAAGTGAAAACCTCATCTGAAGAATCGAAGCAAGGATTGGCAATAGAAGAGGTTGTTTCTTTTATTCAAAGTTTGCAAGAATTCGATAAAATTGAAGTGGTTGGACTAATGACGATGGCTCCATTTACAGAAGAAGAGGAAGAAATCAGACGCTGTTTTAAGGAATTACGTATGCTGCAAACAGAGGTGCAGGAGCTAGAGTTATTACATGCGCCATGTAAAGAATTATCAATGGGAATGTCCAACGATTACACGATTGCAATTGAAGAAGGGGCTACATATATTCGTTTGGGAACGATTTTAGTAGGAAAAGCGTAAAAGGAAGGAGAATCTTATTATGAGTTGGTCAAAAGTAAAATACTTCTTTTTTGATACACCGGAAGAAAAAGAAGCAGCTCAATATGGTTATGAAAAGGAGCAAACAGACATGAAAAAGCAGCAAGATCCACCAGAACAACAAGACGTTACGTTTCCGAAAGCACAACCGAAGCAAAATGTTGTTAGTATTGAAACAGCAAAACAATCTTCAAAAGTTGTTTTATTAGAACCACGCACATATTCGGAAGCGCAAGGGATTGCGGACCACTTAAAAGGTAGACGAGCTGTTGTAATTAATTTGCAGAGAATGTCTACTGATCAAGCGGTGCGTATCGTTGACTTTTTAAGTGGTACTGTATACGCTATAGGCGGGGACATTCAAAAAATAGGACCGAAAACATTTATGTGTACACCTGAAAATGTAGATATTGTTGGTGCAATTTCAGAGTTATTCGGTGAAGAAGAAGAAACAAATATAAAGAGGTGGTAATACGCCATGACAACAGTTTTTATAGTGTTAAGTTATGCTATCGAGATTTACTCGTGGGCACTTATTATTTACATTCTCCTATCATGGTTTCCTGGTGCAAAGGAATCATCTTTTGGAGAGTTCCTGGCACGTATTTGTGAACCGTATTTAGAACCATTCCGCCGCTTTATTCCGCCGCTTGGAATGATTGATATTTCTCCAATCGTTGCAATCTTTGCGTTGAAACTTGCTAAAACTGGTTTGTTCAGTTTATTAAGCTATTTCTTATAGTAAGAAGGTAAATACATGAGCATCTACGAACATTTTAGGCCTGATGAGGAGGTCTTTGTGGATAAAGTGCTAGAGTGGAAGCGAGCGGCGGAGTACCATCAAGTGAAGTTAACGGATTTTCTTGATCCTAGGCAACAACAAATTGTTTCTATGGTAATAGGACAAGGTGATGTTGCTGTGCAATTTGGTGGTGCAACGCCTAATGCAGAGCGTAAAAGAGCACTTATTTATCCAGACTATCTAGAATTAAATGAAGAAGAATTTCAAGTAGAAGTATTAGAAATTGACTATCCTTCCAAGTTTTATACGCTAGAACATAGGCAAATATTAGGTACATTTATGTCTCTTGGTTTAACAAGAGAAAAATGTGGTGATATTTTGCTGCAAGAAAATCGTGCCCAAATTGTAGTTGCGAAAGAAATTGTATCGTATATTGAGATGAACTTACAATCAATAGGGAAAGTAAAAGTCTCTTTAGCGTCAGTGCAAGGAGAAAAAATTCTACAGATACATGAAACGTGGGGAGAGAAATCTGGAACGGTTTCTTCACTTCGTTTAGATGTTATGTTAGCTGAAATGTTACATTTATCTAGACAGAAAGTACAACCTTTCATAAAAAATGGTTTAGTAAAAGTCAATTGGAAAACAGTGGAGCAAACTTCGTATGAATGTTATCCAGGAGATGTTTTTTCTGTTAGAGGATATGGCCGAAGTAAATTATTTTCTGTAGAAGGTAGAACAAAACGCGACAAATGGAGAATTTTGTATGGTATACTAAAATGATTGGTTTTTTAGAAGGAAATCCTCCTATTTTGTCGAAGAAAAGATATAATTGAAAGAGGAAATTTAGATAACTACTTGGAGGTGGCGTTGTGCCGTTAACACCATTAGATATTCATAACAAAGAATTTGGTCGCGGATTCCGTGGCTATGATGAAGATCAAGTAAATGAGTTTCTTGATCAAATTATCAAAGATTATGAATTGGTCATTCGTGAGAAAAAAGCTTTAGAAGAAAAAGTTGCGCAGTTAGAAGGGAAGTTAGATCATTTCTCTAATATTGAAGATACGTTAAACAAATCTATCGTTGTTGCACAAGAAGCAGCGGAAGAAGTAAAACGTAATGCGCAAAAAGAAGCGAAATTAATTGTGCGTGAAGCTGAAAAGAATGCTGATCGTATTATTAACGAAGCATTAGTAAAATCAAGAAAAGTTGCTTTTGATATTGAAGAGCTAAAGAAACAAGCGAAAGTATTCCGAACTCGTTTCCGTATGTTATTAGAAACACAGCTTGAGATGTTAAACAACGATGATTGGGATAAACTAATTGAATTAGAAGACGAAGTAGATGAACTGTTGAAAAAAGAAGAAACAGTGTAAGCTTGACGTTTTTCTCATTATTACATATAATTTTAAACAACATATTTATTAAGAAAAACGAAGATAGGGATAAGTACCTTTTCAAACCTTATATAGCGAACTGAGGATGGTGTAAGCTCAGGATAAGGAGATAGTGGGAATATCACCCTGGAGTTCCGCGCTGAACAAATAGAGTAAGCGTAGGCGTGTATTCGCGTTAAGAATATAAAGAGGGTTCTATACATAGGTATATGATCTACTAGGGTGGTACCGCGGGAGACTTTCTCGTCCCTTTTTGGGATGAGAAGGTCTCTTTTTTATTCCGTTTTTTAAGTATTTCTTTTATACATGTAAGGAGGAATTGAGCATGGAGTACAAAAATACATTACTGATGCCAAAAACTGAGTTCCCAATGCGTGGGAATTTACCAAAACGTGAGCCTGCAATGCAAGAAAAATGGGCTGAAATGAATATTTACGAAAAAGTACAAGAACATACAAAAGGTCGTCCTTTATTTGTATTGCATGATGGACCTCCATATGCGAATGGTGACATTCATATGGGACATGCATTAAATAAAGTATTAAAAGACTTTATTGTTCGTTATAAATCAATGACTGGTTTTAGTGCACCATATGTTCCAGGATGGGATACGCACGGTTTACCAATTGAACAAGCTTTAACAAATAAAGGTGTAAAACGTAAAGAAATGACAGTTGCTGAGTTCCGTAAGTTATGTGCAGAGTATGCATATGAACAAGTAGAACGTCAACGTGAACAATTTAAGCGTCTAGGTGTACGTGCAGATTGGGATAATCCATATATTACTTTAGAGCCAGCTTATGAAGCACAACAAATTAAAGTGTTTGGTGACATGGCGAAAAAAGGTTATATCTATAAAGGTCAAAAACCAGTTTACTGGTCTCCAACGAGTGAATCTGCTTTAGCGGAAGCTGAAATTGAATATCAAGATAAAAAATCAGCATCTATTTACGTAGCATTCCCTGTAAAAGATGGAAAGAACGTATTAGAAGGTGATGAAAAGTACATCATTTGGACAACAACACCTTGGACATTACCTGCAAACTTAGGTATTTCTGTTCACCCAGAGCTTGAATATAGCATTGTAAAAGTAAATGATGAGAAATATATCATTGCTTCTGAGCTGTTTGAGACAGTTGCAAAAACGTTAGAGTGGGAAAATGCTGAAGTTGTGAAAACAGTAAAAGGTAGCGAACTTGAGTACACAGTTGCAAAACACCCATTCTACGATCGTGATTCATTAGTTATGCTAGGAGATCACGTAACAACAGATGCAGGTACAGGTTGTGTTCATACAGCACCAGGACACGGGGAAGATGACTTCGTTGTTGGTAAAAAGTATGGATTAGAAGTACTTTGCCCAGTCGATGATAAAGGTGTGTTAACAAATGAAGCACCTGGATTTGAAGGCTTATTCTATGATAAAGCTAACAAACCAATTACAGAAAAATTAGAAGAAGTAGGCGCGTTACTGAAACTAACATTCATTACACATTCATACCCACATGATTGGAGAACGAAAAAACCAATTATTTTCCGTGCGACAGCACAGTGGTTTGCGTCTATTGAAGCATTCCGTAAAGAATTAATAGAAGCTGTAGCGGAAACAAAATGGGTACCAGCATGGGGAGAAACTCGTCTTCATAATATGGTTCGTGACCGTGGTGACTGGTGTATTTCTCGTCAGCGTGCATGGGGTGTGCCAATTCCGGTATTCTATGCTGAGAATGGTGATCCAATTATTACGGATGAAACAATTAACCATGTAGCAGATTTATTCCGTGAACACGGTTCTAACGTATGGTTCGAGCGTGAAGCGAAAGATCTATTACCAGAAGGGTTTACACATCCGGGTAGCCCAAATGGCGAATTCCGTAAAGAAACAGACATCATGGATGTATGGTTCGATTCAGGTTCTTCTCACCAAGCGGTATTAGAAGAGCGCGAAGATTTACAGCGTCCAGCTGATTTATATTTAGAAGGATCTGACCAGTATCGTGGTTGGTTTAACTCTTCATTATCAACAGCAGTTGCTGTAACAGGTAAAGCACCATATAAAGGCGTATTAAGCCACGGTTTCGTACTAGACGGTGAAGGACGTAAAATGAGTAAGTCGATTGGAAACATCGTCGTACCGAAGAAAATTATGGATCAATTAGGTGGAGACATTTTACGCTTATGGGTATCTTCTGTTGACTATCAATCTGACGTACGTATTTCAGATGATATTTTAAAACAAGTAGCAGAAGTGTATCGTAAAATCCGTAACACATTCCGTTTCTTATTAGGAAACTTAGACGACTTTAATCCAAGTGAAAATGCAGTAGCTGTAGCTGAACTTCGTGAAGTAGATCGTTACATGTTAGTGAAATTAAATGACTTAATTACAAAAGTTAAAGAAGCATATGAGACATACGACTTCGCTGCTGTGTATCATGCAATTCATAACTTCTGTACAATTGATTTAAGTTCATTCTATTTAGACTTTGCAAAAGACATTTTATACATTGAAGGTGCAAACCACGAAGATCGTCGTGCAATTCAAACTGTATTATATGATGTTCTTGTTGCGTTAACGAAACTTGTAACACCAATCTTACCGCATACAGCTGATGAAGTATGGCCATATATTCCAGGCGTAACAGAAGAAAGTGTACAATTAACTGATATGCCAGAAGCTGTACAATTAGATGACGCGGAAGCGTTAAAAACAAAATGGGATGCATTTATGACATTACGTGATGACGTGTTAAAAGCACTAGAAGTAGCTCGTAATGAAAAAGTAATCGGTAAGTCATTAAATGCAAGCATTACACTATATCCAACTGCAGAAATGAAAGTTATGTTGGAGTCTATTAGCGAAGACTTAAAGCAATTATTCATCGTTTCTGAGTATAAACTTGGTGGTATGATGGATGAAGCGCCAGCAGATGCACCGAAGTATGAACATACAGCGGTTGTTGTTGCCCAAGCAACTGGTGAAACATGTGAACGTTGTTGGGTAGTTTCAGAAACAATTGGTAAAGATACTGAACATGAAACATTATGTGAGCGTTGTGCAACAGTTGTTAAAGAAAACTATGTAAAATAATAAAAAAGCTGACTGCTATTGATGCAGTCAGTTTTTTTGTTGATGGTATATCAAAATCACTTTCAGACTCTTTCCTGTGAAGGAAAAATGTGTGTGAGGTAAGCAAATAAATTTCGGACACACTAACTGTACATTACAGCTAGGAGGAATGTACACGTGAATGAAATTTACATGGAAATAAAAGAAGAATTGCAATTGATGAGAAAAGAGTTGCAAGAGAGACTAGCTAAAGAAGTAATGCACAAATATGATGTCGAGTTCAGCCAAGAACTTGGATATGAAATTAAGGAAGAGATAAAGAAAAAATTGCTATTACATGATATAAAAGAGGATTTAAAGGATGTAGAACGCGCATTATTTAAGATGGAAATAGACATGTATGGTATTTGTGAAGAGACGGGGAGATTAATTTCGACAAAGCAAATGAAGACAATGCCGACTGCCCGTACGATTCATGAATTCTTCTATGAAAAGGTAAATGTATGAATACGCACAACGATATTATATTACCTTTTTTTAATTTATTTTATTCTTCTATAAAGGTTCATTGTGAAAAGGTAGCAGCTATGCTAAAATTTTGAGGTACACTGTCTTTGTGGGGGAAATGAAAATGATATATTATGTAATAGCGTTATTCGTCATTGCTATCGATCAAATATCGAAGTGGTTAATTGTAAAGAACATGGAATTGGGTACGAGTATTCCGATTATCGACAATGTATTATACATAACAT
Source organism: Bacillus sp. SRB3LM (assembly GCF_015712745.1). Classification (NCBI taxonomy): domain Bacteria; kingdom Bacillati; phylum Bacillota; class Bacilli; order Caryophanales; family Bacillaceae; genus Bacillus; species Bacillus sp. SRB3LM. The sequence continues at coordinate 63,788 of NZ_VWVQ01000017.1, read as the reverse complement.
CACATCGAAATAGAGGTGCTGCTTGGGGTATTTTAGAAAATAAAATGTGGTTCTTCTACATTATTACAGTTGTTTTTGTAGTATTTATTGTATTTTATATGAAAAAGTATGCGAAAACAGACAAGCTTCTAGGTATTTCGTTAGGCCTAATTTTGGGCGGGGCAATTGGTAACTTTATTGATCGTGTATTTAGACAAGAAGTAGTGGATTTCATTCACGTGTATATTTTCTCGTACAACTATCCAGTATTCAATATAGCTGATTCAGCATTATGTATTGGTGTTGTATTAATTATTATTCAAACATTATTAGAAGGCAAGAAAGCGAAGGAGTAATTGAATGAGTGAAGTAGTACAAGTAACAGTTGCAGCAGAGCAAAAAAACGAGCGAATTGATAAATTCGTTGCAGGGATAAATAACGAATGGTCACGTACGCAAGTGCAGCAATGGATTAAAGATGACGTTGTGACAGTAAACGGGAAAGCTGTAAAAGGAAATTATAAAGTAAAAGAAGAAGATGAAATTACAGTAACAATTCCTGAACCAGAAGAGTTAGATATTCAACCAGAAGATTTAAATTTAGAAATTTATTATGAAGATGCAGATGTGCTTGTTGTAAATAAGCCACGTGGTATGGTTGTACATCCAGCACCAGGGCATACAAGTGGTACACTTGTAAACGGCCTCATGCACCATTGTACAGACTTATCAGGCATTAACGGTATAATGCGTCCAGGTATCGTGCATCGTATTGATAAAGATACATCTGGACTATTAATGGTTGCTAAAAATGATATGGCACATGAATCGCTTGTAAATCAGCTTGTAGCAAAAACAGTAACGAGACGTTACAAAGCGATTGTACACGGTGTGATTCCGCATGATAAGGGAACGATTGATGCTCCGATTGCTCGTGATAAGAAAGAGCGTCAAAGTATGACAGTTGATGAAAATGGTAAGAACGCTGTTACGCACTTCCAAGTGTTAGAACGCTTTAAAGACTTTACACTTGTAGAATGTCGCTTAGAAACGGGACGTACGCACCAAATTCGTGTTCATATGAAATATATTGGCTATCCACTTGCAGGAGATCCGAAGTATGGTCCGAAGAAAACGTTAGATATGAATGGACAAGCACTTCATGCGGGTATTTTAGGCTTTGATCATCCTCGTACTGGTGAATATATTCAGTTTGAGGCACCAATTCCAGAAGTGTTTGAAGACGCATTAAATATTTTACGAAAATAGTATTGACAAATCATAAGAAAACTGAGATACTGACAACAGTTAAATAATGATCCTTTAACACAGCCCCGTGAGGTTGAGAAGGTAACGGTTTGAAATACTTAGGGTATGTTGTACCCTTTTTTCAAAAGTCCTCTCGCACACGCTGAGAGGACTTTTTTTATACCATTACTCTCACGCAAGAAAAAAGCTTGGAGGTGTAGAGCATGCAAGAGAAAGCTGTCGTTTTAGATGACCAAATGATTCGCCGCGCTTTAACACGAATTAGTCATGAAATCGTGGAACGAAATAAAGGTGTCGATAATTGTGTTCTTGTCGGAATTAAAACTCGTGGAATTTTTATTGCACAACGTTTGGCAGAACGAATTGGTCAAATTGAAGGAAAAGAAATGGAAGTTGGAGAGTTAGACATTACGTTATATCGTGATGATTTAACACTACAATCGAAAAATAAAGAACCACTTGTAAAGGGTTCTGATATCCCTGTAGATATTACGAAGAAAAAAGTTATCCTTGTGGATGACGTATTATATACAGGAAGAACAGTTCGAGCAGCAATGGATGCTCTTATGGATTTAGGTAGACCATCTCAAATCCAATTGGCGGTTCTTGTTGATAGAGGTCATCGCGAATTACCAATTCGCGCTGATTATGTAGGGAAGAACATTCCAACATCAAGTGAAGAGCGTATCGAAGTTGATTTGCAAGAGACAGATCAACAAGATCGAGTAAGCATATACGATAAGTAAAGCCCTTTTAAATGTAGTCCTGTGAGGCTGCCAAAGGGTCTTGGCTTTCATATGTCAAATTTGGCATACGAAAGTGTAGGACTCTTTGTGCACAGGCACAAAGAGTTTTTTTATTGCAAAGATTTAAACTGAAGGAGGATGTAACAATGGAACAAAAGCCAGTGTTAGACGTTAATGAAGTACCGAAACCGGGAAAATGGTTATTTTTAAGTATACAACATTTGTTCGCGATGTTTGGATCAACAGTGCTTGTTCCATTTTTAACAGGATTGAATCCATCAGTAGCATTAATATCAAGTGGATTAGGAACGTTAGCGTTCCTTCTTATAACGAAAGGCCAAGTACCTGCTTATCTAGGATCATCATTCGCCTTTATCGCACCGATTATAACAGCCAAAACGGCAGGTGGACCGGGAGCGGCAATGCTTGGTGGTTTGCTAGCAGGACTTGTGTACATTTTAATCTCACTCGGAATTAAGAAATCAGGATCAGAGTGGATTATGAAATTACTACCACCAATCGTAGTTGGTCCAGTAGTAATGGTAATCGGTCTAGCTTTAGCACATACAGCAGTTAACATGGCGATGAACGATGCGGATGGCAAATATAGCTTTACACATTTTTCAGTAGCGTTAGTAACATTAGCAATTACAATTATATGCTCGATATTTGGAAGAGGATTTTTCAGTATAATACCAGTGTTACTTGGCATTATCGGCGGATATATCTTCGCTTACTTCCAAGGGCTAGTAGACTTAAAGCCGGTAGCTGAGGCAAAATGGTTTGTTGTACCAGATTTCACAGTACCATTTGTAACATACACACCAGAGTTTTCATGGAAGATTGTACTCTTGATGGTACCAGTTGCACTAGTAACAATATCAGAACATATCGGACATCAAATTGTTCTTGGAAATGTTATTAAAAGAGATTTAATTGAAAAACCAGGTTTACACCGTTCAATCTTCGGTGACGGAGTAGCAACATTAATCGCGTCACTAATCGGTGGGCCACCAAATACAACGTATGGTGAAAACATCGGTGTGCTAGCAATTACGAGAGCATACAGTGTATACTTATTCATCGGTTCAGCAGTATTCGCAATCATGTTCGGATTTATCGGTAAGATTTCTGCACTGATTCATTCGATCCCAACACCAGTTATGGGTGGTGTATCAATCTTACTATTCGGTGTAATCGCATCAAGCGGATTACGCATGATGGTAGATGATAAAACAGATTTAAGTGACAAACGAAACCTAATGATTGCATCAGTAATATTAGTAATCGGTATTGGTGGAGCGGTACTTCACGTAGGAGAATCATTCCAAGTAGAAGGAATGGCACTAGCAGCAATTGTAGGTGTACTGTTAAATCTACTACTACCGGAAACGAAACAAATAAAACAATCTAAGCAGATTGCTTCATAATAATAACCTTTTAATTCAGTCCTGTGAGACCGAAAAGGGTGGCTTCTTTCTTGCACCCTAGTCTCACATGACTAGGGTATTTTTATGCAAAGGTTGTTATAAAAATTCAAAAGTGGTAACATAAAAATCAGAAAGATGAGGGATGACGATGAGCCATTTGTTAACGATGAGTGAATTATCGGAAGTAGAAATTTCAGAAATCCTAAAAGATGCAGAAGATTTTGCGAATGGAAAAGAGAGCAAAACGACAGAGCAAACTTTTGTTGCGAACTTGTTCTTTGAGAATAGTACGAGAACGAGATTTAGCTTTGAAGTTGCTGAGAAGAGATTAGGACTTGATGTTTTAAACTTTTCAGCTGATGCATCTAGCGTACAAAAAGGAGAAACTCTATACGATACGATAAGAACACTAGAATCAATCGGAACAAAAGCAGTGGTCATCCGCCACGAGCAAGATCGCTACTTCGATGAACTAAAAGATCAGGTGAATATTCCAATCTTAAACGCTGGAGATGGATGCGGAAACCACCCAACACAGTGCCTACTGGACCTTCTTACAATTAAACAAGAGTTTGGAAGATTTGAAGGTTTGAAGATTGCAATAGTAGGAGATGTTCGTCATAGCCGAGTAGCACGTTCTAATGCAGAAGCATTAACGAAGCTTGGTGCAACGATTTACTTTGCAAGTCCAGAAGAGTGGAAAGATGAAGACAACACATTTGGAACATACAAACCATTAGATGAACTTGTTCCAGAAGTTGATGTAATGATGTTACTCCGTGTACAACATGAGCGTCATGATCATTATGAAACAGACATTATGAAAGAATATCATGAGAAACACGGATTAACAGTAGAAAGAGAAAAGCGTATGAAAGAAGGAAGCATTATTATGCATCCAGCTCCTGTAAACCGTGATGTTGAAATTGCAAGTGAACTTGTTGAGTGTGAGCGTTCACGCATATTTAAACAAATGGAAAATGGAGTTTACGTAAGAATGGCTGTACTAAAACGCGCCTTACCAAATGTATTAGGAGGAATGAAACATGAATTATTTGTTTAAAAATGGTCGTTATATGAATGAAGAAGGAAAAATCGTAGCAACGGATCTTCTCGTACAAGACGGTAAAATCGCTAAGGTAGCAGAAAATATTACGGCAGATAATGCTGAAGTAATCGATGTGAACGGAAAGTTAATCGCACCTGGATTAGTAGATGTACACGTACATCTTCGTGAACCAGGTGGTGAACATAAAGAAACAATTGAAACAGGTACACTAGCAGCGGCAAAAGGTGGATTCACTACAATTTGCGCAATGCCAAATACACGCCCGGTACCAGATTGCAGAGAACATATGGAAGACTTGCAAAAACGTATTGAAGAAAAAGCTCATGTTAACGTACTACCATACGGAGCAATTACAGTACGTCAAGCTGGTTCTGAAATGACAGATTTCGAAACATTAAAAGAACTTGGAGCATTTGCTTTCACAGATGACGGCGTAGGCGTACAAGATGCGAGCATGATGTTAGCGGCTATGAAACGTGCAGCAAAATTAGATATGGCAGTAGTTGCGCACTGTGAAGAGAATACGCTTATTAATAAAGGTTGTGTACATGAAGGGAAGTTTTCTGAGAAACACGGATTAAACGGTATCCCATCAGTATGTGAATCTGTACATATTGCAAGGGATATACTGCTTGCTGAAGCAGCAGATTGCCACTATCACGTATGTCACGTAAGTACGAAAGGTTCTGTACGTGTAATCCGTGATGCGAAACGCGCTGGAATTAAAGTAACAGCAGAAGTAACACCGCATCACCTAGTGTTATGTGAAGATGATATCCCATCAGCTGATCCTAACTTTAAAATGAACCCACCACTTCGTGGAAAAGAAGACCATACAGCATTAATTGAAGGTTTATTAGATGGAACGATCGATATGATCGCAACTGACCATGCACCGCATACAGCGGAAGAGAAAGCACAAGGAATTGAAAGAGCACCGTTTGGAATTACTGGTTTTGAAACAGCATTCCCGCTTCTATACACAAACCTTGTGAAAAAGGGAGTCATTACGCTAGAACAGTTAATTCAATTCTTAACAGAAAAGCCAGCTGATACATTCGGCTTAGAAGCAGGTCGCCTAAAAGAAGGTAGAGCAGCTGATATTACAATCATTGATTTAGAACAAGAAGAAGAGATTGACCCAACAACATTCTTATCAAAAGGAAAAAATACACCATTCGCAGGTTGGAAATGCCAAGGATGGCCGGTAATGACAATCGTTGGTGGTAAGATCGCATGGCAAAAGGAGAGTGCATTAGTATGAAAAGACAACTTATCTTAGAAGATGGAACAGTATTAATTGGAACAGGTTTCGGAGGCGAAATCGAAAAGTCAGGTGAGGTTGTATTTACAACAGGAATGACTGGATATCAAGAAACATTATCTGATCCATCATATTGCGGTCAAATCGTAACATTCACGTACCCATTAATCGGAAATTACGGCATTAACCGTGACGATTTTGAATCCATTCACCCATCTGTAAATGGTTTAATCGTAAACGAAATTTGTGATCACCCATCAAACTTCCGTAATGAAATTTCGTTAAATGATTACTTGAAAGAAAGAAATATTCCAGGATTAGCAGGGATTGATACGAGAAAATTAACGAGAAAAATTCGTCAATACGGTACATTACGCGGACGCCTTTGTAACATGGATGCAGATGTAGAGTACATTGTAAGCCAATTAAAAGCGACAGTATTTACAGATCATGTAAAACGCGTATCAACGAAAGATCCATACCCAAGCCCAGGTCGTGGTCACCGAGTTGTACTAGTAGACTTCGGTATGAAACATGGTATTTTACGAGAATTAAATAAGCGTGACTGTGATGTAATTGTAGTTCCTTACAACACAACAGCAGAAGAAATTTTACGCCTTAGCCCAGATGGAATTATGTTAAGTAATGGACCTGGAGATCCGAAAGATGTACCAGAAGCAATTGAAATGTTAAAAGACATTATCGGTAAAGTTCCTTTATTCGGAATTTGCCTAGGACATCAATTGTTCGCTCTAGCATCAGGTGCAAATACAAGTAAGTTGAAATTTGGTCACCGTGGTTTAAACCATCCAGTAAAAAATCTTGCAATTGGAAAAGTAGCAATTACATCTCAAAACCACGGATACGCAGTAGAAGAAGAATCAGTTGAAAATACAGATCTTGAAATTACACATGTTGCTTTAAACGATGGAACGGTAGAAGGTCTTCGTCATAAGAAGTTCCCAGCATTTACAGTACAATACCATCCAGAAGCTTCAGCGGGACCAGAAGATGCAAATGATTTATTCGAAGATTTCTTAACAATGATTGAAAACTTCAAGAAAGAAGGGGAAGAGTTATGCCAAAACGCCTAGACATTAACACAATTTTAGTAATCGGATCAGGACCAATTGTAATTGGGCAAGCAGCGGAGTTTGACTACTCTGGCACACAAGCTTGTCAATCTCTTAAAGAGGAAGGTTACAAAGTAATCCTTGTTAACTCTAACCCAGCAACAATTATGACGGATACTGCAACAGCAGATAAAGTATACATCGAGCCATTAACATTAGAATTCGTAAGCCGTATTATTCGTAAAGAACGTCCTGATGCAATCCTACCAACATTAGGTGGTCAAACAGGTTTAAACATGGCTGTTGAACTTGCAAAATCAGGCGTACTTGACGAGTGCGGAGTTGAAATTTTAGGAACAAAATTATCAGCAATCGAGCAAGCGGAAGATCGTGATTTATTCCGTACATTAATGCAAGATTTAAATGAACCAACACCACCAAGTGAAATTATTCATAACCTTGATGAAGCATATGGATTTGTAAATGAAATTGGTTATCCAGTAATCGTTCGACCAGCGTTCACATTAGGAGGAACGGGCGGCGGAATTTGCCATAACGAAGAAGAGCTAATTGAAATCGTAACAAGCGGTTTAAAACATAGTCCAGTAACACAATGTTTATTAGAGAAAAGTATTGCTGGCTGTAAGGAAATTGAATATGAAGTAATGCGTGATTCAAATGATAACGCGATTGTAGTATGTAACATGGAAAACATCGATCCAGTTGGTGTTCACACAGGTGATTCGATTGTAGTAGCACCGAGCCAAACGCTAAGCGACCGTGAATATCAAATGTTACGTAACACTTCATTACGAATTATTCGTGCACTAGGAATTGAAGGCGGATGTAACGTTCAGCTTGCGCTTGATCCATATAGCTTCCAATACTATGTAATCGAAGTAAATCCACGTGTAAGTCGTTCATCTGCACTAGCATCTAAAGCAACTGGATATCCAATTGCGAAATTAGCAGCAAAAATTGCAGTCGGTTTAACGTTAGATGAAATCGTAAACCCAGTAACACAAAAAACTTACGCTTGCTTCGAGCCAGCGTTAGACTATGTTGTTTCAAAAATTCCACGTTGGCCGTTTGATAAGTTTGAATCAGCGAACAGAACGCTTGGAACACAAATGAAAGCAACTGGTGAAGTTATGTCAATCGGACGTAACTTAGAAGAATCATTACTAAAAGCAGTTCGTTCTTTAGAGCTTGGCATTTATCACTTAGAATTAGACCACTTAAAAGAACTTGATAAAGAAACGATGAAAAAACGTATCATTAAAGCGGATGATGAACGACTGTTTATTGTAGCAGAAGCAATTCGCCAAGGTGTAACGAAAGAAGAAATCAATGAATGGTGTGAAATGGACTTCTTCTTCTTACAAAAAGTTGAAAACATCGTAAATATGGAACGTGAAGTAAAAGCGAATGTAGGAAATATGGAAGTACTACAAACTGCAAAAGAAATGGGCTTCAGCGATCACTACATTGCAGCAGCTTGGAACAAAACGGAGCGCGAAATTTATGATATGCGTAAAGAAAATAATATGATGCCAGTATTCAAAATGGTAGATACTTGCGCGGCAGAGTTTGAATCTGCAACGCCATATTACTACAGCACATATGCAGACGAAAATGAATCGATTGTAACAGATCGTAAGAGTGTAGTAGTTCTAGGATCTGGTCCGATCCGCATTGGTCAAGGTGTTGAGTTTGACTACGCAACAGTTCACTCAGTATGGGCAATTAAAGAAGCTGGATATGAAGCAATTATTATTAACAACAACCCAGAAACAGTTTCAACAGACTTCAGTATTTCTGACAAATTATACTTTGAACCATTAACGATTGAAGATGTAATGCACATTATCGATTTAGAAAAACCAGAAGGTGTTATCGTTCAGTTCGGTGGACAAACGGCAATTAACTTAGCAGCGAAACTAGAAGAACACGGTGTGAAAATTTTAGGAACATCACTTGAAGATCTAGACCGTGCAGAAGATCGTGATAAATTCGAAGCTGCACTAACACAATTAGGTATCCCACAACCAGTTGGTAAAACAGCAACAACTGTAGAACAGGCGGTAGCAATCGCTGAAGAAATTGGTTACCCAGTATTAGTAAGACCATCTTACGTATTAGGTGGACGTGCGATGGAAATCGTATATCGTCAAGAAGAACTACTGCACTACATGAAAAATGCAGTTAAAGTTCATGCGGAGCATCCGGTATTAATTGACCGTTACATGGTTGGTAAAGAAATTGAAGTAGATGCAATTTCAGACGGCGAGAATGTATTCATTCCAGGTATTATGGAACATATTGAACGCGCTGGAGTTCACTCTGGTGACTCAATTGGAGTATACCCACCACAAAGCTTATCTGAAAAACTAAAAGAACAAATTATTGAACATACAATTGCACTTGGAAAAGGTTTAAACATTGTTGGATTACTAAATATCCAGTTTGTAGTATTCAAAGATCAAGTGTACGTAATTGAAGTAAACCCACGTGCGAGTCGTACAGTACCGTTCTTAAGTAAAATTACGGGCGTACCTATGGCGAATGTTGCAACGAAAGTTATTTTAGGTCAAGACTTAATTGAGCAAGGATACGGAACTGGTTATCACCCAGAAGAGAAAGAAGTATATGTAAAAGCACCGGTATTCTCGTTTGCGAAACTACGCTCAGTTGATACAACATTAGGACCTGAAATGAAATCAACAGGGGAAGTAATGGGTAAAGACTTAACACTTGAAAAAGCATTATACAAAGGATTAGTTGCTTCTGGAATTAACATCCCAACGCACGGATCAGTAATTATCACAGTAGCGGATAAAGATAAAGAAGAGGCAATGGAAATTGCAAAACGTTTCCACGAAATCGGTTATAACTTATTAGCAACAGCTGGAACAGCAAAATCGTTAGCGGAGCAAAATATTCCAGTGCAAGTTGTAAACAAAATTGATTCTGAAGACTACAACTTACTTGATATTATCCGTCAAGGAAAAGCGCAGTTTGTAATCAATACATTAACAAAAGGAAAACAACCAGCGCGTGATGGTTTCCGCATTCGCCGTGAATCAGTAGAAAATGGTGTAGCTTGCTTAACATCACTTGATACAACGAGAGCAATCTTACGAGTATTAGAATCTATGACATTCTCAGCTCATTCAATGAAAGAAATTACGCAAACAAAGCGTCACGAGGTGGTACATGCATGATGCAAAAGCAAAATATGATCGTCGTTAACCAAAAAGAAATCGCAAAAAATATTTACGAATTAGTGCTTCAAGGAACGTTAGTACAGCAAATGAACGAACCAGGGCAGTTTGTACACATTAAGGTAGCAGAGGGCATTGCGCCCCTTCTGCGCCGCCCAATTAGTATTTGTAATGTAGATCAAGAGAAGAACGAATTTACAATGCTATATCGTGCCGAAGGACAAGGGACAAAAACATTAGCAACTAGAAAACAAGGTGAAATGGTAGATGTACTGGGACCATTAGGAAACGGTTTTCCCGTAGAAGAAGCAGAAGCTGGCCAAACAGCTTTATTAGTAGGCGGGGGAATTGGTGTACCACCACTTTATGAATTATCACAGCGCCTCGTTGCAAGGGGGGTACGTGTTATTCACATCTTAGGTTTTCAAACGAAAGATGTTGTTTTCTATGAAGAAAAATTTGCAGAACTTGGTGATACGTACGTTGCGACAGTAGACGGTACACACGGTACAAAAGGATTTGTCACAGATGTAATTGATAATTACGGAATCGACTTTGATATTCTTTACTCATGTGGCCCGTTAGCGATGCTTCGTGCATTAGAAGGACGTTACAAAGAGAAAAAAGCCTATATTTCATTAGAAGAGCGTATGGGTTGTGGTATTGGAGCTTGTTTCGCATGTGTATGCCACTTACAAGAAGATCCAAGTGGACATTCTTACAAGAAGGTGTGTAGCGACGGACCAGTATTTCCAATCGGGGAGGTTGTACTATGAACAGATTGCAAGTTGAATTACCAGGATTATCATTAAAAAATCCAATTATACCGGCATCTGGATGCTTTGGGTTTGGTCGTGAATATGCACAGTTTTACGATTTAAGTGTACTAGGATCAATCATGATTAAAGCGACGACAGAACAACCACGTTATGGAAATCCAACGCCTCGTGTTGCTGAAACACCAGGCGGCATGCTAAATGCAATTGGACTTCAAAACCCGGGATTAGACAAAGTAATGAATTCGGAATTACCATGGTTAGAACAATTTGACCTTCCAATTATTGCGAACGTTGCAGGCTCACAAGCTGAGGATTACGTAGCGGTTGCGAAGGAAATTTCTAAAGCGCCTAATGTCCATGCACTAGAATTAAACATTTCTTGTCCGAACGTAAAAACAGGTGGTATCGCCTTTGGTACAAATCCTGAAATTGCTGCTGATTTAACGAAGCGAGTAAAAGAGGTTTCTGAAGTGCCTGTATACGTGAAATTGTCACCGAACGTGGCAAACATAGTGGAAATTGCAAAAGCGATTGAAAATGCAGGTGCAGATGGTTTAACGATGATTAATACATTGCTTGGTATGCGTCTAGATTTAAAAACAGCTAAACCAATTTTAGCAAACCGTACAGGCGGATTATCAGGTCCTGCGATTAAGCCAGTAGCAATTCGCATGGTCCATGAAGTAAGCCAAGCGGTTAACATTCCAATTATCGGAATGGGTGGTATTGAAACAGCTGAAGATGTAATTGAATTCTTCTATGCTGGCGCAAGCGCAGTTGCAGTAGGTACAGCGAACTTTATCGATCCGTTCGTATGTCCGACAATTATTGAAGAGTTACCAGCATTATTAGATGAGTTAGGATTTGATCACATTTCGGAATGTCAAGGAAGGAGCTGGAAGCAAACATGTCACAGTCGTTAATCGTTGCACTAGATTTTCCAGGGAAACAAGAAGTAGAACAATTCTTACAACACTTTGAAGGGGAAGAGTTATTTGTCAAAGTAGGTATGGAGTTATTTTACAAAGAAGGCCCTGCGATTATTACGTACTTAAAAGAAAAGGGACATAAGATCTTCTTAGATTTAAAACTTCATGATATTCCGAATACAGTAAAAAGCGCTATGCGTAGCCTAGCTAGTCTAGATGTCGATATGGTAAATGTTCATGCTGCTGGGGGAAGCAGCATGATGAAAGCTGCGATTGAGGGATTAGAGGAAGGTAAGCAAGAAGGAAAAGAGAGACCGATTTGTATTGCAGTTACACAACTAACAAGCACTTCGGAAGCTATGATGAAAAAAGAGATTGGCATTGAGAAAACGTTAGAAGAAGCGGTTGCTCATTATGCAAAACTAACGAAAGAAAGTGGACTTGATGGCGTTGTTTGTTCAACACTTGAAGTTCCAAAATTACGTGAAGTATGCGGAAATGAATTTGTAACAGTAACACCGGGGATTCGTCTTGCAAGCGATGATGTAAATGACCAAGTGCGCGTAGCAACACCGAAACGTGCGAGGGAACTTGGTTCAAGTTACATCGTAGTCGGACGTAGTATTACAAAAGCAGAAAATCCGCTTGAAGCGTATAAAACAGTAAAACAACAGTGGGAAGGTGTAACAGTATGAAAAAAGAAATCGCATCGCATTTATTAGAAATTGGAGCAGTATTTTTACAACCGAATGATCCATTCACTTGGTCTTCAGGTATGAAATCACCAATTTATTGTGATAACCGTTTAACTTTATCTTATCCAAAAGTACGTCAAGCGATTGCAGCTGGATTAGAAGAGTTAATTAAAGAGCACTTCCCAACTGTAGAAGTTATTGCAGGAACAGCAACTGCTGGTATTGCGCACGCTGCATGGGTAAGCGATCGTATGGATTTACCAATGTGCTACGTACGTAGTAAAGCAAAAGGGCACGGTAAAGGGAACCAAATCGAAGGAAAAGCTGAAAAAGGTCAAAAAGTCGTAGTAGTAGAAGACTTAATTTCAACTGGCGGTAGTGCAATTACATGTGTAGAAGCACTTCGCGAAGCTGGATGTGAAGTATTAGGAATCGTATCAATCTTCACATACGAGCTAGAAGCAGGAAAAGAAAAGCTAGAAGCAGCTAACGTAGCATCATATTCTTTAAGTGATTACAGTGCATTAACTGAAGTTGCAGCAGAAAAAGGTATGATCGGACAAGCTGAAACGAAAAAATTACAAGAGTGGCGTAAAAATCCAGCTAACGAAGCTTGGATCACAGCGTAATACAAAAAAACGACCGCGGGGGAACGCGGTCGTTTTTTATATTATTGTTAAAAATTCAAGTAAAGTTCCATCAATATTAAAGAAAATCATATTACAATCTCCTTAACTACTTAGTGCTTTCTGCAAGCTTATATCCTCTTACAAACAATAGAGTCACATAAGAAACAATAAATGAGAAAATGCTATACATGCCGACCCAAAAGAAAAATTTTGGAGTAAAGGCGATAACACCTAGTATTAAAAAACTAGCAAACGTTACAATCGGCATTACGTAATACGTTTTCGTTTTGCGTGTTCCAATAACAGATACGATAAAGATAAATAATGGACAAATTAATAAGACGAAAATCAATTCATTCATAGGTATGTCCCCTTTTCTAATTGCAGTAATCTGTTTCTCGTAAACGTTTTGAAATAATTACTCTCCTAATATAATTTCGCTAAGTAATAATAAATCCCTCTTGAAAACTGATAATTCATGATGAATTTTACAAGCAAAAAACGTAAGCAAGAGAACACTTGCTTACGTTATAGGATAAACATCGCAACGATCGTGGTGACAATTAAACCGATAACAACAGGTAAAAAGTTTCGGCGTGCAAGTTCAAATGGATCGACTTTACAAATCGCAGCAGCAGGAATAAGTGCCCAAGGAATTAACGTCCCGCCCCCGGTCCATATAGCTGCAATTTGCCCGAGTGCTGTTAATGTAGCTGTTCCATGGCCAAGTGCTGTTCCAAAAAGATTGGCAATGGAACCAGCAAGTGATATACCTGAAAAACCTGATCCATCTAAGCCGGTAATGACACCAACGATGGTTAATGTCCCTGCCGATACATATTGATTTAAAGGAACAGTTTGAGATAAAGCGATGCCTAAGTCGTTAATGATTCCATGTGAACCTTTCGGTAAATAGTCCCCGATAATTTTCACAAAGCCACTATCTCCTAAATAAAAGAGTGCAGCGATAGGAATAACTGGTCCGAAAATTTTAAAGCCAAATTGGAGCCCTTCTATGAAATAATCGGTCGTTTTATTCAGTCCATTACCTTTGTAGGCGATGAGAGGAATGATGATAATCATAATAACAGTTGTTCCACCGATAAGTGCAGTTGCGTCGCTTCCTTGTAGTTGAAATTGAATCATGCAAAGGATATCAATGATATATACGATAGGGATACAAATAGCGAGCCATTTCTTTGTGCGAGGAGATAATGAAGTGAGCGTTTTAGAAGACTCAGTTGATAGAATAGATTCTTGTATAGCTAAGCCTGTATGAAACTCTTTTCGTAAGAAGAAAAAAGCGACGGAAGTTGTCACAACGCCCATAACGATAACGAGTGGAACACTTGCAGATACGACGCTGGAAACAGGGAGACCAGCAGCGTCTGCGGTTAATTTTGGTGCGCCTTGTATAACGAAGTCGCCGGATAAAGCAATCCCATGACCGAATAAGTTCATAGCAATTGCAACCCCAATTGGAGGAAGGCCGACACGTACAGCAACCGGTAATAAAATAGCTCCCATTAAGGCGACAGCTGGAGAAGGCCAAAAGAAGAAAGAAATGGTCATCATTAAAAGGCCGATAATCCAGTAGGCGAGTGTAGGTGTACGAATCATTTTTGTAAATGGTGAAATCATCGTATCATTTATGCCAGTATGAACGAGTAAATTGCTCATTGATACGATAATGGAGATGATTAATATAGTTGGTAATAGCTCAGTAATGGCGTAAATGAAACTTTGAAAAATTCCGCTAATGGCAAGAGGGATAGAACTTGTTGCAGTTAATGCTAATAAAAAGATAAAAACGATACAAATGATAGTCGTATCTTTTCGGAGAATAAAAAAGGTAATAATAGTGAGTAAACAAATAATGTAGAGAGCGTGTAATAGCGTTAATTCAACTCCCATAACATTCACATCCTTTAGGCATTCGTGTAGTGTATTGTATGAAAGCGGTGAAAGTATGTGAGTATAGGAAAAAGAAAAAAGTGAAATTTCATGTACTGTAATGATAAGAATAAAAAATGGATGATACAATACAATTAATCCTAAAAATGGGATTTGAGGAGAAGGGGAATGGGGGAGTACGAATGAGAGAAAAAATAGGATATTATGGTGTGCTAGTTTGTTTACTATTATCAGTTATTTCAGGACAATTTCTTAACAGTGAATGGGTACCAGTTATATTATGTATAGGCGTATTGATTTTGCTCCTATGTATCGCTGGAATGAATGGAAAGCATATAGTCGAAAAAAGAAAATGGTTTTCAGCATCGAATTTGTCATTATAATCAGCACAATTCCGTTTTTGTTATGGAAAGGAAATGAGATAATAGATGGAATTGTAATGTTTCAAGGGTGGTTGTTTATTGCGAAAATGCTATATTTAATATGCATTTTAATGTTGGTAGTGGTAGTCACTAAAATAGTAAACGAAAAGCTATTCGTTAATGAATAAAAGAAAATGCCACCTTATTCGGTGGCATTTCCTCATTATTTTACTGCATGAGCTTTTTGCATCTTTTTAATTAAACGAATTTGTCCACGATGATTGATTTCATCTTCAAAAACGTGAAACCACTTAAAATAGTTATTTGCTGGTTTGTCATACCAAAAGTCTGTCGTTTTAAATAACCATTCATCAGGTAACGATTGAAAAGTCTCGATTGTTTTGGAACGTACTTCTTGTAATGTATTGATGTAAAATTCAATAGCGTTTCCTTTTATTTTCTCACGTCCAAGATCGCCTAATTCAATGCCAGGTAACCAGCGTTCTAATTCAGCCTCCGTTGGTTCACGGTCTTCAAAAGTATGAATCTGGTAGTAAAATTCAATAGCGGCCATATGGTACAATAACATGCCAATTAAATTTGTGTCCTTATCATATAAATAATCAAGTTCCTCAATTGTTAAACCTTCCACCGCTTGCATTGTTGTATAGCGAGCGTAATTCATCATGGAAACAAGATTTGAGAATTCAGACTGTAACCCATCTATCTTATCAATTACAAAATTCAATTTAAATTCCCCCTCTTAAACGATGACTCCAGAGAAAGAATTCTATATGCAACGAAAAACTCCTTTAAAAAAGGTCGTGATTTCAACAAGGAATAACAATTAGTTCTCTATTTGATTTTGTAATAACTTCATAGCCTTCTTTTGTAATGACGATATCGTCTTCAATTCTACAACCGCCCCAGTTCGGAATGTAAATACCAGGTTCAACGGTAACAACCATACCTTCTTCTAAAGTAGCCGTACTTTCTTGAGATAAGCGAAGAGGTTCATGTATTTCTAACCCAAGACCATGACCAGTAGAGTGTCCAAAATATTGACCATATCCACAATCTGTAATGTATTTTCTTGTTACATCATCGATACTTTTCGCAGTTTCTCCAGGCTTAATCGCTTCAGTCCCACGTTTTAACGCTTCTCGTACAACATTGTATATTTTTTTGAATTCTTCCGATGGTTCCCCTATTGCTACAGTACGTGTTATATCGGAACAATATCCGTCGTAAAGTGCACCGAAGTCTAATGTAACGATATCCCCTCGTTCGATTATTTTATTTGATGCAACTCCATGGGGAAGTGAAGAACGAACGCCTGAGGCTACAATGATTTGGAATGAAGAAGATGTAGCCCCTTTTTTTCGCATGAAAAATTCTAATTCATCTCGTACAGCATTTTCACTTATTCCTGGTTTTAGAAACGTAAGAATGTGGTGAAATGCTTCGTCCGCGATATTAGCTGCAATTTTCATTGTTTCTATTTCAGGCGTGTCTTTAATGATACGAATATTTTCGATAATTTCGCACACTTGAATCATTTCCACCTGTACGTATTTTTGCAAGTTTTTATATTGTTGCAATATCATGTTGTTTTCTTCAATTCCAAGTTTTTGAATGTTTAATTTCGATACTTGATGTGCAATTTCTTTTTCTAAATTTCCTTTATGCATAATAATTTCAGCATCTTTTATTTGTGATTTCGCTTGATCTACATAGCGGAAATCAGTGATAAAAACAGCTTGATCGGCAGAGATTAAGACGCCGCCAGCGCTACCTGTAAAGCCTGTTGCATATTGACGGTTTTCTTTCTTTGTAATAAGTAACCCGTCGATTCCGTAATTATGTAGTTGTTTTTGGATGTTAGTTATTCTTATATTCATTTTAATTCCTCCTTTTTACATTAATAAAGCAAGAATTGTGCCAATATATTTATTTAGAATAAAAGAGAAGAGGGTAGCTGTGTGTCAAAAAAACTAGACGGATGTAAAATATATATATATAATTTTTACAGTAAGTTTTTATGTGAATGAACAATAATGTAAACTTGCAAACAAAATCTTTTTAATTTAAATATTATATTTTTTGTATAAATAAATTAAAAAATTGGTATAATAAGGGATTGTTACGTTTTTTTGTAGGTAAAGAGATGTAACGAAAAAATTGGGTTAAGGAATGTGAATGTATGAAGAAATTAAGTAAAGTAATGTCATTTTGTTTGGCCGCTAGTATGCTTGTTATAACGGGGTGTGAAACAAGTGAAAACAAAGTTCAAGTGAATAAAATGATTGACCAGCTTGATGAAGCGCCAGAAGTGACAGAAAAAGAAGCAAAAAAGATTGTAAGAAAGAGTGTAGATGGAATAGCAAACGCGTTTAGTGAGATGGAAAAAGAAAATGGATGGAGCCGAAATAATCCTGGGGATTTAGAGACAGTTAAAAAAGGAGTTAAGGGATTAGTTTCAAAAAAATTTGTAGAGAATCAGCTTCTTGAATTGCTTAATAACTTTAATAGATCGAGAGAGACTGATATGTTACCATTCCCAAATTATTTTCAAACTGAAATAAGATTTTCTTCTTCACAAGATAAAGAAAATTTAACGGTACATACATTAAGTTTAGAAGATGAAATAGGTCATGCGGCCCAAGAATGGGAATTTCATTTGGTGTATAAAGAAGGGGAATGGTTAATGGATAAATGGTCATTCGTTTTTCCTGAAGATTTAAAACTTACAAAAGAAGAAGCAAATAGAATTTTACAAACGCCAGACGATAAGAATGTGTCATTTGTAAGTGAAGAAAATAGTGGCGATAAGAAATATATATTCAAAGATAGTAACGGATTAATTACTGTAAATGCGAAAACATCTCTTATTTCATACAATGTAGATGAAAATAAGTATGAAAAGTTAACGAAAGAAAGAAATATTCAAGAAACAGAACAAGTACAGAGAAAGGATTCCAGTGCGTATACAGGCTCAAAAGACGAGAAACAATCGCAAAAAGAATCTTCTTCAAAGATAGATAGAGCAAATGTTTTAAGCGAATTAGCTGCTATAGATAAACAAGAAAAACATACGAATGCTATGTCAACCACTGATATAGTAAATGAAATAGAAGGAAATTATGAACTGTGGGATAATAAACTAAATGAAATTTACAGTACATTAAAAAGTACGATGTCAGCTGATGCGTTCCAGTCGTTAAAAACGAAACAAATTGCGTGGGTTAAAGAAAAAGAAAGTAAAGTTAAAGCAATTGGTACTGATACAAATAATGGAACGATGAGGCGTATAGAAGCCTCAGAAGAGAAATATAAGATGACAAAAGCAAGATGTTATGAATTAGTAAATGGGTATATGAATTAGTGTGAACGAATATAAAAAATGCGCTGCATACAAGCAACGCATTTTTTTATTTACGCTTTTAATTTCATTACAATATCAGCATCTGGTGTTACATATACGGTTTGCTGATTGTCATACGTAACAAAACCAATTTTTGCACCACTCGGTTTTTTAACATGGCGTATTTTGGTGAAATCAACAGGTACAGAGCTAGACTCTTTTGCTTTACTGTAATAGGCAGCAATCTTGGCAGCTTCTAGTAAAGTTTCTTCAGCAGGCTCTAAAGAACGAATGACAACGTGAGAACCAGGTATGTCTTTCGTATGTAACCAAATTTCATCACGGCGGGCAAACTTCGTTGTTAAATAATCATTTTGTTTATTGTTTTTACCAACGAAAATCTCTGTGCCATCACTTGCTACATATTTATCTAATACTGGTTTAGTAGGCTTTTTCTTTGCGTTTTTTGTTTTACGATTGCGCACATAACCTTCTTCAGCTAATTCTTCACGAATTTCTTCAATATCTTTTGAAGAAGCAGCTTCCATTTGTTGAAGTAAGCTATCAAAATAAAGAATTTCTTCATTTGTTTTTTCGATTTGTTCTTCTACAACAACAACTGAATTTTTTGCTTTTTGATACTTTTGGAAATAGCGTTGTGCATTTTCAGATGGTGTTTTTAAAGGATCTAATGTGATTTTTACAGTTCCACCATTCTCATCGTAATAATTAACGACCTCAATATCTTTATCGCCCTTTTTTAAAGCGTACATATTAGCTGTAAGTAGCTCTCCAAATAGTTGATATTTATCTGCTTTTCCAGCATCTTGCAGTGTTTTTTCGAGTTTAATGAGTTTTTTCTCATTTTTATTTTTTTCGTTTTGCATAAAGCGCTCTAAATCATGAGCTTGTTGTTTTACACGATCACGTTCTGCCTTGCCAAAGAAGAAACGATCTAACAGTTCGCTCACTGATGAGAATGTTTTTTCTTCTCCTTGCAAGTGTGTAAGAGGGAAAAGATAAAAGAATTCTTTTCCATTTGCAGTAATCATTGTTGGTGTATATGCATGAGATAGTAATGGTGTTTGTATAGAGAAAAATGCTTCTGATAATGCTTTCTCGTTTACCATACCGGCTTTCTTTACTACTTCTTTTGCAAATAATGGGGATATTCCCATGAAGGCCCCCACGAGTTGTTTATCCATATTTCCAGATAGAAAGTCTAGCGGTCTAATAAAATCATCTGCGGTTTCAATTTGCAGAGGATTGATTTTATGTTGGGCTGGTGGCGCGACGTACTCAGCGCCAGCATATACAGTTCGGTGACGGTTTACGGCTAATGAAACGTGTTTTAAGCTATCTAAAATCACGTTTGTTTTCGTATCTAATAAGATAATGTTACTATGTCGTCCCATTATTTCAATTACTAATGTTTTTAATGATTCGTCTCCGATTTCATTACGACTGCGAACTGTAATTTGAATAATGCGTTCTAAGTCGATTTGTTCAATTTTTTCAATAAATCCACCTTCTAAATGTTTGCGAAGAAGCATACAGAACATCGGCGGTATTGCTGGCGAATCGTAGTTTTGATTCGTTAAGTGCATACGCGCATATGTAGGATGAGATGAAAGAATTAGTTTTTGGTTCTTTCCATTCGCTCGAATATGTAATAAAATCTCGTATTTTGAAGGTTGATATATTTTGGAAATTCTTCCTGTGTAAAGAAAATTTTCAATTTCATGTGTAATCGCTCTTGTAAATAATCCATCGAATGCCATAAATGAACACTCCTTTCTAACTAAATGTTAATTATAGCATTTTTTTGGACGAGGCTGAATAAGCTTTCAATAGAGTATGTCTGGAATCAGGAGGTCGATAGCAGGATGAACTGGTATGGAATGCGAGCACATGAAGTGGAAGAAAGAACGAATACGAATGTAAAGGTTGGACTTACAGAGAAAGAAGCAGAAGGGCGAGTAAAGAAATTTGGTACTAATGAATTAGAAGAAGCAAAAAGGCCTTCTGCACTAATGGTATTTTTAGCACAGTTTAAAGATTTCATGGTACTCGTTTTGTTTGGAGCAACAATTGTTTCTGCGTTTTTAGGTGAATACATTGATTCTATTGCTATTGTTGCCATTGTTATTATCAATGGTATTCTCGGCTTTTTTCAAGAAAGAAAAGCTGAAAAATCATTGGAAGCTTTAAAGGAACTAGCCGCTCCGCAAGTTACTGTAATGCGGAATGGAAAGTGGGTAAAAGCACCATCTAAAGCACTTGTTTTAGGGGATATTATTAAGTTTTCCAGTGGTGATCGTATTGGGGCTGATGTGCGTCTTGTTGAGGCATCAAGTTTATATATTGAAGAGTCTGCTTTGACAGGGGAGTCCGTACCTGTACAAAAGAAGGTAGAAGCATTGCAAGGGCAAGATGTTGCAATTGGGGATCAAAAAAATATGGCTTTTATGGGGACAATGATTACGCGAGGATCTGGTACAGGAGTTGTTGTAGCAACTGGTATGAATACAGCGATGGGGCAAATTGCAAATATGTTGCAAAATGCAGAGCAAATGGAAACGCCACTGCAAAGAAGGTTAGAACAGCTCGGAAAAATATTAATTATTGTAGCTCTTATTTTGACAGCGCTCGTTGTATTGGCTGGCGTGTATCAAGGGAATGAAGTATATCATATGTTTTTAGCTGGCGTATCGCTAGCTGTTGCGGCTATTCCAGAAGGATTGCCAGCAATTGTTACAGTAGCTTTATCACTTGGTGTACAGCGTATGATAAAAAAGAGAGCAATTGTAAGGAAGTTACCGGCCGTAGAAACGTTAGGCTGCGCTTCTGTTATATGCTCTGATAAAACGGGAACAATGACGCAAAACAAAATGATGGTAACACATATGTGGTCAGGCGGAGAATTGTGGAAAGTGACAGGGCAAGGATATGAACCTAATGGCTCTTTTATGAAAGGTGAAAAAGAAGTGAATCCAGCTAAGACAAAATCACTTTATCAGCTACTTACATTTGGTTCACTATGTAACAATGCAAATATTATTCAAAAGAAAAAGGCGTACGTATTAGATGGAGATCCAACAGAGGGAGCGCTTGTAGCTGCAGCAATGAAAGCTGGGATAACACGTGAGGCGTTGAAAGGGAAATTTGAAATTATTCGTGAATTTCCCTTTGATTCAACTCGAAAAATGATGAGTGTTATTGTACGAGATCGAGAGGGGAAAAAGTTTATTGTTACGAAAGGAGCACCTGATGTTCTTTTGCAAATGAGTCAAACAATCTTATGGGGGGATAAGCAGCAGCCGTTAAGTGAGCTATATAGAAAAGAAGTACAGGCGGCTATTCATAGCTTAGGTAGTCAAGCGCTTCGAACAATTGCAGTTGCGTTTAAGCCTTTAAAAGTCACGGATTCTATTGAACATGAAAGAGACGTTGAAAAAGATTTTATGTTGGTTGGGATACAAGGTATGATTGACCCGCCAAGGCCAGAAGTGGCGCAGGCGGTAAAAGAGTGTAAAGAAGCTGGTATTCGAACAGTAATGATTACAGGTGATCATAAAGTGACAGCAATGGCGATTGCTGAACAATTAGGAGTTTTACCACCAGATGGACGCGTTGTTGAAGGCGTAGAACTCGCGAATATGGATGTGGAGGAATTAGAAAATGTTGTAGAAGATACGTATGTATTCGCTCGTGTATCACCTGAACATAAATTAAAAATTGTTAAGGCACTGCAAAATCAAGGACATATAGTAGCGATGACAGGTGATGGAGTGAACGATGCTCCAGCGATAAAAACAGCGGATATTGGGATAGCGATGGGAATTACAGGGACAGATGTTGCGAAAGAAGCCTCTTCACTTGTTTTACTAGACGATAATTTTGCTACAATTAAATCAGCAATTAAAGAAGGAAGAAATATATATGAGAACATACGTAAGTTCATTCGCTACTTATTGGCGTCAAATGTTGGAGAAATTTTAGTTATGTTATTTGCGATGTTACTTGCATTACCACTGCCGATGGTTCCTATTCAAATTTTATGGGTGAACTTAGTTACTGATGGTTTACCAGCGATGGCATTAGGTTTGGATAAGGCTGAAGGAGATGTGATGAAGAGAACACCGCGCCACCCGAAAGAAGGGGTATTTGCTAGAGGGCTTGCGTGGAAAATAATAAGTCGAGGTTTTTTAATTGGGGCAGTGACGTTAGTAGCGTTCATTATTGCGTATAACCAACATCCAAATGAACTGAAATATGCACAAACTGTAGCGTTTGCGACGTTGGTACTTGCTCAGCTTATTCATGTATTTGATTGTCGCAGTGAGCATTCTGTCTTTCACCGTAATCCATTTGGGAACGTGTATTTAGTAGGGGCGGTTATTATTTCGTTACTACTCATGCTAGTGGTTATATATTATCCACCGTTACAACCGATCTTTAGCACAATGCCGATACAAGCAAGAGATTGGTTATTAATTGGAGGTTTGTCATCAATTCCGACTTTCTTACTAGTAGGCTCTTTATTAACAGGGAAAAAGGCTAAGAAGAAAAAGTCGATGTTATATAAGAAGGGATTAAACTTGAAATAGTCAATGTTATGAAAATGTGATATAATTTACAGAAGGTAGTAGAGCCTTGTCTCTATTACCTTTTTCATTGAGTTATTTTATGGCTTGGATGTGATAAAAATGATTTCTAGTATGACAGGGTTTGGAAGATCGAAAGTAGAAAGTGATACTTTTCAAATTACAGTAGAAATGAAATCGGTGAACCACCGTTTTTTAGAGATGAGTATTCGACTTCCTAAGCAAATGATGGTATTTGAGGACAAAATTCGTAAAATAATTGCACAGCAAGTTCGACGTGGACGCATTGAAGTGTCTATTAGTATAGCGGGTGAAGGACTTGTTGAAAGAAAATTAAGTGTGAATTGGTCACTTCTTGAGCAGTACCAATCGATGATGGAAGATATAAAAGGGAAATTTCAATTACAAGATTCTATTACACTTCAGCAATTAATGGCAATGCCAGAAGTAACAGCAATTGAAGAAATAGAAAATGTAAATGAACATTTTGAGAACAGTTTATATGAGGCTGTTCGTCAAGCTGCTCATATGTTGAAAACGATGAGAGATGGCGAAGGAGAACGATTACATAAAGATATAGCGTATCGTTTACAAGAGATTAGCAATTGTGTAAATGCAATTATTCCACATGCACCAATTGTTACACAAAAATATCGTGAACGATTAGAAAATCGCTTAAAAGAATTACATAATCAAGATCTAGATGAACAAAGATTGCTAACAGAAGTCGCAATCTTTGCAGAGCGTTGTGATATTCATGAAGAGTTAGTTCGTTTGCAAAGTCATTTAGAGCAATTTCGTGAAACACTGCAGATTGAAGAGCCTGTTGGAAGGAAAATGGATTTCATCGTGCAAGAGATGCATAGAGAAATTAATACGATTGGTTCTAAGGCAAATGACTTAACAATTTCAAAATATGTTGTAGAAATGAAAAATAACCTTGAAAAAATTCGTGAACAAGTACAAAATATTGAGTAGCTTTCAAAAAATATGTAAAGTTATACGTGGTGGAGAAATCGGATAGACTTACTAGGAGGCGCAAACTATGGCCATGCGGTTTTTAAATATTGGATACGGAAATATTGTATCTGCTCATCGAATTATTGCTATTGTAAGTCCGGAGTCAGCTCCTATTAAACGAACAGTACAGGAAGCACGCGAACATAATGCTTTGCTTGATGCTACGTATGGGAGAAAAACAAGGGCGGTTATTGTTATGGATGATGGGCATGTTGTATTAAGTCCAATTCAACCAGAGACGATTGCACATCGTTTGAATAATAAAGAAGATTTAAGTGAGGAAGGGTAGGTTTTACATATTTATGAGAAGTAGAAGAGGATTGCTCATCGTTCTTTCAGGGCCTTCTGGGGTTGGAAAAGGGACGGTTCGTAAAGAGCTGTTTAGCCATGAGGATACACGTTTTCAGTACTCTATTTCAGTAACGACACGTAAGCCGCGTGAAGGTGAAGTAGATGGTGTGGATTATTTCTTTAAAGAAAGAGAAGAATTCGAGGAAATGATTCGTAATGAAAAATTACTTGAGTGGGCTGAGTTCGTAGGTAATTATTACGGAACACCGATTGACTATGTTGAAAAAACATTACAAGAAGGAAAAGATGTATTCTTAGAAATTGAAGTGCAAGGAGCAATTCAAGTTAAGAAAGCTTTCCCAGAAGGTGTATTTATTTTCTTAGCACCTCCAAGTTTATCTGAACTAAAGAGCCGTATTGTCGGACGTGGTACAGAGACTGAAGATGTTATTGAAAATCGTTTAACTGTAGCGAAAGAAGAAATCGAGATGATGGACGCTTACGACTATGTAGTAGAAAACGATCAAGTTGAATTAGCTTGTGATAGAATTAAAGCCATTGTGGTTGGCGAACATTGCCGCCGCGAAAGGGTAGCAAAATATTATAAAGAAATGACGGAGGGTCTATAATTATGTTAAATCCATCAATTGACTCATTACTACAAAAAATCGATTCTAAGTACACATTAGTAACAGTAGCTGCAAAACGCGCACGTGAAATGCAACTTGCTAATAACTGTGTTGTAGAAAAACCTGTTTCTCATAAATGTGTAGGTAAAGCATTAGAAGAAATCGATGCAGAAGCATTAAGCTACGTACCAAGTGAAGATAAAGTAGCTGAATAAGCCTTTGCCTTCGACAAAATAAAACATAGACTTTATAATTTTCTATGTAACGGTAACAACCTATTTACAAGTAGGTTGTTATTTTTTTACGAAAGGAATGAAATATTGGTACTGACGAGCTGAGAATTCTATTTCAGTATTATAAGTTTGAAAAAGAAAGAGGACGAGTCATATGCTAAAAGGGAAAAAGATACTTCTATGTGTAACAGGAGGCATTGCGGTTTTTAAAGCAGCTGCGTTAACAAGTAAATTGACACAATCTGGCGCGATTGTAAAAGTAATGATGAGTGAGTCGGCAATGAAGTTTGTTACGCCTCTTACATTCCAAGCGCTTTCTCGCCATGATGTATATACGGATACATTTGATGAGAAAGACTCAGCTGTTATCGCTCATATTGATTTAGCAGATTGGGCGGATGTTGTACTTGTCGCACCTGCTACTGCCAATTGTATTGGAAAGTTAGCTAGTGGTATTGCAGATGATATGATTACAACTACTTTGTTAGCTACTACAGCTCCGGTATGGATTGCGCCTGCTATGAATGTGCATATGTATGAAAATAAAATTGTTCAAAAAAATATGATGACATTGAAAACGCTAGGATATACATTTATTGAGCCTGGGGAAGGCTTTTTAGCATGTGGATATGTAGCGAAGGGACGACTAGAAGAACCTGAAGCAATTATTGCACGTTTAGAGGAAGCTTTCTCAGAACACAAACCATTGCAGGGAAAAAGAATATTAATAACTGCTGGCCCGACACGTGAAAAGGTTGATCCAGTTCGCTTTATGACGAATTTTTCTTCTGGAAAAATGGGGTATGCGATTGCGGAAGTGGCAGCGAATTTAGGCGCTGATGTTATACTCATTTCAGGACCGACAGCATTAAATCCACCGTTGCATGTAACGACAGTGCAAGTGGAATCTGCACAAGATATGTTAGAAGCAGTTCTTCAACATTATCAAAACGTAGACGTTGTCATTAAAACAGCAGCAGTTGCAGATTATCGGCCGAAATATGTTCATGATAATAAAATGAAAAAGCAAAATGGTGATGCTGTCATTGAACTCGAAAGAACGGTGGATATTTTAAAAACGTTAGGTCAGAAAAAGAATAAACAGTTACTTATCGGTTTTGCTGCTGAAACGACAAATGTAGAGGAATATGCAACGAAAAAATTACGTGAGAAGAATGCAGATATGATTGTCGCGAATGATGTAAAAGCACAAGGAGCAGGATTTGGCACGGATACGAATATTGTAACAATGTATAGAAAAGATGGAAAAGTTATTGAGTTGCCACTTTTAATGAAAAAAGAGGTAGCTCGTGAAATATTGAAGCAAATTGAAATGATGTTAGAAGATGATCGTTTATGAAATTTGCAAGTGTAATTGTTGATGTACCTGCCCGTCAGACAGATCGACCATTTGATTACATTATCCCTAAAAAATGGGAAGATATTGTACAGACAGGAATGCGTGTAGTAGTTCCGTTTGGGCCAAGGAAATTGCAAGGTTTTATTATTGGGATTAAAGATTCGGTGGATGTAGAAAGTAAGAAGTTAAAGACAATCCATGAAATATTAGATGTAACACCGGTTTTAAATGATGAATTATTAAAGCTTGGATATTGGCTTACAAGTGAAACGTTATGCTACATGATTTCAGCTTTTCAAGTGATGCTTCCAACTGCGATAAAAGCAACATATAAAAAACGTCTACAACTTTGTAAACAGGCAGAACTAGCACCTGAAATACTATATTTATTTCAGGATAAAGAAGCAATTGATTTTGAAGTAATCGAGCAACAGCCACATTTATACCGGACTATTCAACAAGAAATTAAAAATGGTACGGTTGAAGTCGTTTATCAAGTGAAAGATAAGGTACAAAAGAAGAAGCAAAGAGTCGTACAACCGGAGTTGCCAGAAGATAAATTAGAATTAGCAGCATTTGAACTAAAAAGTAAAAAACAACAAGATGTACTTTATTATTTTGTGGAAAATTATAAAAGTGCACCGTTGAAAGTAATTACAGAAGAGTTACAAATAACAGATGCTCCAATAAAAGCACTTGTTAAAAAGGGATTCATTTCAGAAAAGTATGTGGAAGTATACCGAAATCCGTATGACGATGATGATTTTGAACAAACGAAACCATTTCCACTTACGGAGGAACAAAAACAAGTTATTACACCGATTTTATCATCAATTACAAATGAAACTTATAATCCATTTTTACTATATGGTGTTACAGGAAGTGGAAAGACAGAAGTATATTTACAATCTATAGCAGCAGTGCTAGAGAAAGGAAAAGAAGCTATCGTTCTTGTTCCTGAAATTGCACTAACGCCCCAAATGGTGGATCGTTTTAAAGGTAGGTTTGGCTCGCAAGTTGCAGTTCTTCATAGTGCGTTGTCTGTTGGAGAAAAGTATGACGAGTGGCGTAAGATTTTAAGAAAAGAAGTGAAAGTTGTAGTTGGTGCGCGTTCAGCTGTTTTTGCGCCTTTTGAGAATTTAGGGATTATTATTATTGATGAAGAGCATGAATCAAGCTACAAACAAGAAGATAATCCGAGGTATCATGCAAGAGATGTAGCTGTCTGGAGAGGGCAATATCATAAATGTCCTATCGTTCTCGGTAGTGCGACACCAACACTTGAATCGTTTGCAAGGGCGAAAAAGGGTGTTTATGAACTATTAACAATGGAAAAACGTATGAATGAACAAGCTTTACCAACGGTAGAGATTGTTGACATGCGAGAAGAACTTCGTGACGGGAATCGATCAATGTTTTCTAAGGCGCTGCATGAAAAAATAGCAGATCGATTAGAAAAGAAAGAACAAATGGTACTCTTTTTAAATAGAAGAGGTCATTCAACATTTGTAATGTGCCGTGATTGTGGATATGTTGTCCAATGTCCGCATTGTGATATTTCATTGACATATCATAAAATGAATCATCGTTTAAAATGTCATTACTGTAGTTACGAAGAGAATATGCCAACTGAGTGTCCAGCTTGTCAAAGTACATACATTCGTTTCTTTGGTACAGGTACACAAAAGGTAGAAGAAGAAATTACAAAACTATTTCCAGAGGCACGAGTCATTCGAATGGATGTAGATACGACAAGTCGAAAAGGAATGCATGAAAAATTATTAAAGGCGTTCGGGGAAGAAAAAGCAGATATATTACTCGGAACACAAATGATTGCTAAAGGATTAGATTTTCCGAAAGTAACGCTCGTTGGGGTTTTAACTGCAGATACGATGCTTCACTTACCTGATTTTCGGGCGAGTGAAAAGACATACCAGTTATTGACTCAAGTAAGTGGACGAGCGGGTAGACATGAATTGCCAGGGGAAGTTGTGATTCAAACGTATACGCCAGAACATTACAGTATAGAGTTAGCGAAGAACCAACAATATGATGTGTTTTTTGATCAAGAAATGCAAATGAGACGAACGAGACAATATCCCCCATATTACTATGTTGTACTCGTAACTGTATCTCATCCTGAATTATTAAAAGCGGTACAAGTGACGGAAAAAATTGCCTCGTATTTACGAACGCATTGCTCACAGCAAACAATGGTGCTAGGACCAGTTGCTTCAGCAATTCCAAGGATAAAAGATAGATATCGTTATCAATGCATGATAAAATACAAACGGGAACCAAACTTAAAGAACGTGCTCAAAATGGTAAATGAACATTATCAAGCAGAAATGCAAAAAGAGCTACAAATCTCAATTGATTTTAATCCAACAATGTTAATGTAGCGGAGGGAAATATGGCAGTTTTAGAAATAGTAAAGCATCCAAATGAAGTGTTAGAAACACCATGCGAAAGAGTAATTAACTTTGATAAAAAGTTAGTGAAATTGTTGAAAGATATGCATGAAACAATGTTAATTGCGGACGGAGTCGGTTTAGCTGCGCCTCAAGTAGGTGTAAGCTTGCAAGTAGCGATTGTTGATGTCGATGATGATACTGGGAAAATCGAGTTAATCAATCCATCAATATTAGAAAAACGTGGTGAACAAGTAGGTCCCGAAGGCTGTTTAAGCTTCCCGGGACTTTATGGTGAAGTAGAACGTGCCGATTATATTAAAGTAAGGGCGCAAAATCGCCGTGGGAAAGTATTCTTATTAGAAGCGGAAGGATTTTTAGCGCGTGCAATTCAACATGAAATCGATCATTTACACGGTGTTTTATTTACATCGAAAGTGACAAGATATTATGAAGAAAACGAACTAGAATAGGTGTTAAAAGGAGCGGTTTTTAAATGATAAAAGTAGTATTTATGGGAACACCGGACTTTTCAGTGCCGGTGCTTCGTCGTCTTATTGAAGATGGCTATGAGGTAGTAGGTGTTGTGACGCAACCTGATCGTCCAGTAGGTAGAAAAAAAGTATTAACCCCTACACCTGTTAAAGTTGAAGCGGAAAAACATGGTATCCCTGTGTTACAGCCGTTAAAAATTCGTGAAAAAGATGAATATGAAAAAGTATTGGCGTTAGAGCCAGATTTAATTGTAACAGCTGCATTTGGTCAGATTGTACCAAATGAAATTTTAGAAGCACCGAAGTATGGATGTATTAATGTCCACGCTTCTTTACTTCCTGAACTTCGTGGTGGTGCACCAATTCATTATGCAATTATGGAAGGTAAAGAAAAAACAGGTATTACAATTATGTATATGGTAGAAAAATTGGATGCTGGTGATATCTTAACGCAAGTGGAAGTGGAAATTGAAGAGCGTGAAACGACAGGCTCATTATTTGATAAATTAAGTGAAGCAGGAGCACACCTTCTATCTAAAACAGTGCCTTTATTAATTCAAGGTAAGTTAGAACCGATTAAACAAAACGAAGAAGAAGTAACGTTTGCGTACAATATAAAACGTGAGCAAGAGAAAATTGATTGGACAAAAACAGGTGAAGAAGTATACAATCACATTCGCGGATTGAATCCATGGCCAGTTGCTTATACAACTTTAGCAGGACAAGTTGTTAAAGTATGGTGGGGAGAAAAAGTACCTGTAACGAAATCAGCTGAAGCAGGTACGATTGTTGCAATCGAAGAAGATGGTTTTGTTGTAGCAACAGGTAATGAAACAGGTGTTAAAATTACCGAATTGCAACCTTCTGGTAAAAAGCGTATGAGTTGTTCACAATTTTTACGTGGAACAAAACCTGAAATTGGAACGAAGTTAGGAGAAAATGCATGAGACAAAATGTTCGTGAATTAGCTCTTGATGGTTTAATTCAAGTAGAAAAAAGTGGTGCATACAGTAACTTACTTTTAAATAATCTAATTGAAAAGAGTACAATTGATAGAAAAGATATTGGTTTATTAACTGAAATTGTATATGGAACGATTCAACGTCGTGACACATTAGATTATTATTTACAGCCTTTTTTAAAAAAGAAGGTTGAGGCGTGGGTAAGAGTATTGCTTCGCTTATCTTTATATCAAATGATTTATTTAGACCGAGTGCCAGAAAGAGCGGCTATTCATGAAGCGGTTGAGATTGCAAAGCGTCGCGGGCATAAGGGGATTGCTGGTATGGTGAACGGTGTATTACGTTCGATTCAGAGAGAAGGTGTACCTTCTGTAGATGAAATCAAGGATCCAGTAGAACGTCTTGCAATTACAACAAGTCATCCAGTTTGGCTTGTCCAAGAGTGGACTTCAGAATATGGTTTAGAAACTGCAGAAAAAATGTGCGAAGTAAACATGTTACCACCTGTACCAACAGCACGTGTGAATGTTGATAAGGTAACGGTAGAAGAAGCGATTGAGTTGTTGGCAAGTGAAGGTATAGAAGCAAAACGTGGTGACTTGTCAGATGATGCAATTCAGATTGAAAGAGGTAATGTAGCACATACAGAAGCATTTAAAAAAGGATTTCTTTCTATTCAAGATGAAAGTTCTATGCTTGTAGCACGTGCTTTAGAACCGAATACGGGAGATGCAGTTCTTGATAGTTGTGCTGCTCCAGGCGGAAAAACAACGCATATCGCCGAACGATTAAAGGGAACTGGTAAGGTCATGTCCCTTGATTTACATGCACACAAAGTACGTTTAATTAAACAGCAAGCAGAGCGACTGGGTCTAGAAAATGTCGAAACTAAAGCGCTAGATGCTAGAAAAGTGCAAGAGCACTTTGCAAATGAAACGTTTGATAAAATATTGGTAGATGCACCGTGTTCTGGATTTGGTGTAATTAGACGTAAACCTGATATTAAGTTAGGAAAAGATAAA
Source organism: Bacillus sp. SRB3LM (assembly GCF_015712745.1). Classification (NCBI taxonomy): domain Bacteria; kingdom Bacillati; phylum Bacillota; class Bacilli; order Caryophanales; family Bacillaceae; genus Bacillus; species Bacillus sp. SRB3LM. The sequence continues at coordinate 32,033 of NZ_VWVQ01000017.1, read as the reverse complement.
GGCGATAGTGAAAGATTATCGACGATTCAAATTGCAATACTAGAAAAAATAGCACCATTATTAAAGCAAGGCGGTCGTCTTGTTTATAGTACGTGCACAATTGAGAAAATAGAAAATGAACAAGTAATAGAGAAGTTTTTACAAGAACATCCTGAATTTGAATGGGATACTACGCTAAAAGAGCGTATGCCAGAAAAATTAACTCCGTATATTGATGAAGGTCAAGTACAAATTTTGCCGCATTATTTTGCAACGGATGGCTTTTATATTGCTTGTTTAAGGAAGAAGGTGTAGCATCATGGAAACGACTGTAAGAAAACAAAAGAAAAATTTAGAAACGAAGAAACCATCAATTTACTCTTTACAACTTCATGAAATGCAAGATTGGTTAAAGGAACAAGGAGAACCGAAGTTCCGTGCTGGACAAATTTTTGACTGGTTATATAAAAAACGTGTAAAAAATTATGAGGATATGTCAAACCTTTCTAAAGGATTGCGTGATAAATTGTCGAATTCCTTTGATATTACTACTTTAAACACGTTAGTAAAACAAACGTCTTCGGATGGAACAATTAAATTCTTATTCCAATTATATGACGGATATTCTATTGAAACGGTATTAATGCGACACGAATATGGAAATTCCATTTGTGTAACAACGCAAGTTGGTTGTCGTATTGGGTGTACGTTCTGTGCTTCGACACTTGGTGGATTAAAGCGAAACCTAGAAGCTGGAGAAATTGTAGCGCAAGTAGTAGAAGTTCAGCGTGCGCTTGATGAAACAGAAGAACGTGTAAGTTCTCTTGTTGTTATGGGAATTGGAGAACCATTTGATAACTACGATAATTTAATGGGATTCTTACGCATCATTAACCATGAAAAAGGACTTCATATTGGTGCGAGACATATGACTGTTTCGACGAGTGGAATTATCCCGAAAATTTATAAGTTTGCTGAAGAAGATCTACAAATTAATTTTGCGATTTCATTGCATGCTCCAAACTCAGAATTACGTTCAAAATTAATGCCGATTAACCGTGCTTATAAATTACCAGATTTAATGGAAGCTATTAAATACTATGTAAATAGAACAGGGCGTCGTATTACTTTTGAATATGGATTATTTGGAGGAGAAAATGACCAAGTAGAGCATGCTGAAGAGCTTGCTGCGCTCTTAAAAGGTGTAAAATGTCATGTGAACTTGATTCCGGTAAACTACGTACCTGAACGTGATTATGTACGTACGCCACGTGAACAAATTTTCTTGTTCGAGAAAACGTTAAAAGATCGTGGAGTGAATGTAACGATTCGCCGTGAACAAGGTCATGATATTGATGCAGCCTGCGGTCAGTTGCGTGCGAAGGAGCGCAAAGAAGAGACGAGGTGACGAGATGAAAGCCGTATTTCTATCGGATAAAGGAAAAGTTCGTCAACATAATGAAGATAGTGCAGGAGTTTTTCACAATTTAGATGGAAATGTATTAGCGGTAGTAGCAGATGGAATGGGAGGTCATCGAGCTGGTGATGTAGCTAGCTCGATGGCCATTCAATTATTCCATGATTATTGGAAGCAAACACATAATATGAATGAGCCGAAAAAAGTAGAACAATGGTTACATACTAGTGTTGGGATTATTAATGAGCGTATATATGAATACGCTCAGCAAAATGCGGAATGTAATGGTATGGGAACAACGCTTATAATAGCTGTTTGTACACCAAGCTTTGTGACAATAGGGCATATAGGAGATAGTCGTTGCTATATGGTATCAGAAGGAGAAATGACTCTAGTAACGGAAGATCATTCACTTGTAAATGAGCTTGTGAAACATGGTGAAATTTCGAAGGAAGACGCAGAGTATCATCCGAAAAAGAATGTGTTATTAAGAGCATTAGGAACAGAAGAAAAAGTTGGGTTAGATGTTAAAACGTTGGTGATTGAGGAAGATGATCAATTACTTCTTTGCTCTGATGGGTTATCAAACAAAGTTTCTATTGATGATATGCGACAAATTTTACAGTTAAATGAACAGCTTGAAGGTAAAGGGCAGCAACTCATTCAATTGGCAAATGATCGCGGTGGAGAAGATAATATCACACTTGTTCTTATTGATTATGCGGGTTCGACAAACGAAAGTAGGTGAAGTGCAACGTGCTGATTGGAAAACGCTTAAATGACCGTTATAAGCTGCTGAAAATGATTGGTGGTGGCGGAATGGCCAATGTATATTTAGCTCATGATGATATACTTGGCCGAGATGTAGCGGTAAAAATATTAAGACTCGACTACTCAAATAACGAAGAGTTTATTAAACGTTTCCATCGAGAAGCGCAGTCTGTTACAACGTTGTCGCATCCAAATATTGTGAATATGTATGATGTCGGAGAAGAAGATGGTATATACTATCTTGTCATGGAATATGTACCAGGGCAAACATTGAAGCAATACATAATTGAGCGAGGGATGTTACCTATAGGAGAAGCTCTTGATATTATGGAGCAGTTAACATCCGCTATGGCACATGCCCATCATTTTGAAATTGTGCATCGTGATATAAAGCCGCACAATATTTTAATTCGAGCTGATGGAATAATAAAAGTAACAGATTTTGGAATTGCGACAGCTACAAGTGCGACAACAATTACACATACAAATTCAGTGCTCGGTTCAGTCCATTATTTATCACCAGAACAGGCACGTGGCGGGATAGCAAATAAACAATCAGATATCTATTCTCTGGGGATAGTTATGTTTGAATTGTTAACAGGAAGACAACCGTTTTCTGGCGAATCTGCTGTTGCTATAGCTTTAAAACATTTACAAAGTGAAATCCCATCACCAAAAAGATGGAATGAAAATATTCCGCAAAGTGTTGAAAATATTATATTAAAAGCAACTGCAAAAGATCCGTTCCATCGATATCAATCTGCCAATGCGATGAAGCGAGATATTGAAACTGCGCTATATCCAGAGAGGATAAATGAGCAACCATTTTACATACCAGAAGATATGGAAGCGACGAAAGCGATTCCGATTATTCAACAAGAACAATTATTTGAAAATGTAAGTGATGAAACAATTGTTTTAAAAGGGAGTAAGGTGGAAGAACCGGTAAGAGCAGAAGCAGCTAAGTTAGATAAGAAGAAAAAAAGGAGTAACAAGTGGCTTAAAGTTTTAATTTCAACATTTTTATTTTTAGCAATAGGAATAACATTAGCGCTTACGGTTATTCCAGGATTATTTATTCCGAAAGATGTGAAAGTTCCTGATGTGGCTGGTATGAAATACACGACAGCTGTAAATACATTAGTAGAAAAGGGCTTTGAGGTGACGGAGCCTAATATTGTATATACAGATGATGTTGAAGTTGGGGATGTAATAAAAACGGACCCTGTAGCAGGAAGAGTGGTAAAAGAAAACGCTAAAATTACTATCTATCAATCAGGTGGAAAAAAGAAAAGTAAGATGGCGAATTTCACAGGGCAAAACTTTGAGAGTGTAAAAGCTGAGTTAGAAGAAAAATATAAACAAGTTACAGTAAATTATATTGAAAATGATAAGCCGAAAGGTGAAATTGTAGAGCAAATTCCGACGTCTGATCAAATGGTTATAGAAGCGGAGCAAGAACTGAAAATCTGGGTAAGTAAAGGTCCTTATCAAATTAGACCAGGTGACTTTTCGGGGTGGACTGAAAATAGTGTAACTGGTTATTTGAATGAGAGAAAACTAACGTCAGATATAAAACGAGAGTATTCAGATACAGTCGAAAAAGGACTTGTAATTTCGCAATTTCCAAAACCAGGTACACCATTAAAAGAGGGAGATAAAGTAACTATTATTATCTCTGATGGTCAAAAACCTAAAGTGACTAAAACGGTAAAAGTGGACAATATCTCTATCCTATATGAGCCTGCTGTAACAGGTGAAAAAAAACCGCAAACAATAGAAATTTATAAAGAAGACATGCAGCAAAAAATGGATAGACCGGTTGAAACGAGAACAATTACTGAATCAGCGACTATTTCTTTAGAATTTGTAATTCAAGAAGGTTCAAAGGGACACTATAAAATTGTACGAGATGGAGTAACGATTATTGATAAAGAAGTACCATATCCAACTCAATAATAGTGAAAGTCTACTTATTATTATTATTATTATTATTATTATTGCCTGTTATGCTGTCTACAAAGTGGACGGTATAGCAGGCAAAAATATATGATTCAAAAAGCTAGTAAAGTGATGCAGCTGTAAATATTTTTTTGCATTTAATGGGAAATTTAATGTATATTAGCGAAAGTATATATGGTAGGTTTTGAAATCTTTATTTGGAAAAATTAAATCCATTCATTTTTAAATTCAGCATCACCTTATACAAAAAAGGAGAATTCTATGCCAGAAGGAAAAATTATAAAAGCTTTAAGTGGGTTTTATTACGTGCAGCATGAAGAAGGGGTTACGCAATGTCGTGGGCGAGGTGTATTTAGAAAAAATAAAATTACACCACTTGTAGGAGACCAAGTTGTTTTTCAGGCAGATAATCCAACTGAAGGTTATGTGCTTGAAGTGTTTGATCGGAAAAATGAACTTGTTAGACCTCCTATTGCTAATGTCGATCAAGCGATCCTTGTGTTCTCTGCAGTAGAACCAGATTTTAACCCTGGACTGTTAGATCGATTTTTAGTGCTGATTGAATATCATAACATTAAGCCAATTATTTGTATTAGCAAGATGGATTTAGTAGATGAAAAGATGAAAGCAACTGTTGAAGCTTATGCGAATGATTATCGTGAGATGGGTTATGATGTTTTATTTACTTCTATTAATACGTCAGAAAGTATTGATATATTAAAACCATACTTAGAAAATTGTGTTTCTGTCGTTGCGGGTCAATCTGGTGTCGGGAAATCTTCAATGCTTAATGTGCTACGTCCAGAATTAGAGCTGAAAACAAATGATATTTCCTCCCATTTAGGACGCGGGAAGCATACGACAAGACACGTAGAATTAATTGCAATTGGGAGTGGGCTAGTAGCAGATACACCGGGTTTTAGTTCACTAGATTTCATTGATATAGAAGTAGAAGATCTTACATATTGTTTTCCAGAGTTGAAAGAAGCGAGCCAATACTGTAAATTTAGAGGGTGTACACATCTTTCTGAACCGAAATGTGCGGTGAAAGCTGCGGTTGAAGAAGGGAAGATTACAGAATATCGCTATAAGAACTATAAACAATTCGTAGAAGAAATTAGAGAGAGAAAGCCGAGGTATTAGTTATGATTAAAATTGCACCATCGATTTTATCAGCAGATTTTTCAAAATTAGGGGAAGAGATTAAAGATGTAGAAAAGGGCGGAGCGGATTACATTCACGTTGACGTAATGGATGGACATTTCGTACCAAATATTACGATTGGACCGTTAATTGTAGAAGCAATCCGTCCGATTACATCATTACCATTAGATGTACATTTAATGATTGAAAATCCTGATAACTATATCCCGACTTTTGCACAAGCGGGAGCGGATATTATTACTGTTCACGTAGAGGCGTGTCCGCATCTACATCGTACAATTCAGTTAATTAAATCTCATGGTATTAAAGCGGGCGTTGTATTAAATCCACATACGCCAGTTTCAGTGATTGAGCATGTATTAGAAGATGTAGATATGGTATTACTTATGACAGTAAACCCTGGATTTGGTGGACAGAAGTTTATCCATTCTGTATTACCGAAAATTAAACAAGTTGCAGACATGGTGAAAGAGCGCAATCTAGAAGTGGAAATTGAAGTTGATGGTGGTGTAAATGCTGAAACAGCAAGACTTTGTGTGGAAGCAGGAGCAAATGTACTTGTAGCTGGGTCAGCGGTATACAATCAAAAAGACCGCGGTGAAGCAATTCGCGTAATTCGTGGGTAGTGATGAACTTTTATCCTAGTAAGGTATTTATAGGATAGGATAAAAATATGTAAAAAGGCAATCTACCGAATGGCAGATTGCCTTTTTACAATGGAAGGAGAAGAAAAAATGATTATTCATATTTTGGCAGGAGGACCTTCGGAATATTGCGCAGATTTTGCTCGATACGAGAATGAGGAAGTAGTGTGGGCAGCGGTTGATAGGGGAGTATACCGTCTATTAAAGAAAGGGATTACCCCGGCTGTTGCGTTTGGAGATTACGATTCAGTTACTGAAGAAGAATTAGTATGGATGGGACAGCAAACGAACGAATTACATATTGTTCCGCGGGAAAAAGATCAAACGGATTTAGAAATTGCAATCAACTGGGCATTAGAACAGAAGCCGGCACTAATTCGTATTTTTGGTGCTACTGGTGGAAGGCTTGATCACGGTTTGGCAAATATACAGATGCTTTTAAAAGGGTTAGAAGTAGAGATAGAAATGTGTATTGTGGACAATAAAAATGAAATAACAGTTAAAAAAATGGGTACACATATAATTGAAGAAAATAAAAATTTTCCTTATGTATCTTTTGTACCAGTTACTGAAATAGTGGAAGGGATTACATTGTTTGGTTTTAAGTACCCTCTTACTAATAAAACAATAGAGTGGGGATCAACACTTTGTATTAGTAACGAACTCGTTGAGGAAAAAGGTACTTTTTCATTTACTTCTGGCATATTAATGTTGATAAGAAGCACTGATTGAAGAAACAATTTTGCTCCTTACATCATATAGTGACCAAGTGGAGTAATGGGGATTAGGAGGGAAACCATGAGATTTTATACAATTAAGTTACCTAAATTTCTTGGTGGAATAGTTCGTGCAATGTTAAATACCTTCAAAAAAGATTAAAAAAAGCACCTATCACCGGTGCTTTTTCCATTGTTATAGTAAAAAAAGAGCCTATCGGCTCTTTTTTTTATTATTAAACACGTTCGATTTTGCCAGATTTTAATGCTCTAGCAGAAACGTAAACACGTTGAACTTTTCCGTCGATGCGTACGCGAACTTTTTGAAGGTTAGCGCCCCATTTACGTTTTGTAGCGTTCATTGCGTGAGAACGAGAGTTACCAGAACGAGCTTTTCTTCCAGTAATAGCACAAACACGAGCCATTTATATTTCCCTCCCTTGATACCTTACCATACGTAATTTTTCAATGTTAGTCTTTTATGCGATGCTAAAAACACTACTATAATTTAACACAACTAAAAAGAGAATGCAACACCGTAGAAAAAAGAAATCAAGAAAATTTACTTGACACTATATGTTAATGCAGAAAAGTTGAAATCCATAAAAATTGCTTGACATATTATAGTGGTACATGTTGTATAATAACAATGGACTATTTTGCTCATCATAAAAAAGTGTAATTTAAAACATAAAATATGAGAGTGAAAAGAAAGAACGATGGAATTTTCTTTAAAAAGATTATATGATAGTAACTAAAGTAGTCTAGCTCACTTTCACCATTTATGAAGGGGGAAACGAGATGTCAATTGAAATTAAAACGAAGTACGGTCAAATTGATATTAGTACAGATGTAATTGCAACAATTGCTGGAGGTGCCGCGGTAGATTGCTACGGTATCGTAGGTATGGCATCAAAAAATCAGTTAAAAGATGGATTAACAGACATTTTACGAAAAGAAAACTTCACTAGAGGTGTTATTGTTCGTAAAGATGAAGATGAAGTACATATTGATATGTATATTATTGTGAGCTATGGTACGAAAATTTCAGAAGTGGCACATAATGTGCAGACGAAAGTGAAATATACATTAGATCAAACTGTAGGACTAGCAGTAGATTCTGTAAACATCTACGTACAAGGAGTTAAAGTAATAAACTTGTAATGTGCATTAAGGAGGAAAATCTGTGTCAATTCAAAAAATTGATGGAAAACGTTTATCACAAATGATCATGCAAGGAGCGAATAATTTAACAAACAATGTTCAGCTTGTTGATGCATTAAACGTATTTCCAGTTCCAGATGGCGATACCGGTACAAACATGAACTTATCTATGACTTCAGGTGCGCGTGAAGTGAAAGCAAACCCTTCACAGCATGCTGGTAAAGTCGGCGTAAGTTTAGCCAAAGGATTATTAATGGGAGCTCGTGGTAACTCTGGAGTTATTTTATCTCAGTTGTTCCGTGGTTTCTCTAAATCCATTGAACAAAAAGAAGAATTAACAACAGTTGATTTTGCTGCAGCACTAGAAGCTGGAGTAGAGGCGGCTTATAAAGCGGTTATGAAACCGATTGAAGGAACGATTTTAACGGTTGCAAGAGAAACGGGTAAATATGCAGTAACAGTTGCGAAAAAACAGCGCGACTTTGTTTTGTTTATGGAAGACGTTGTGAAAGAAGCAAACGCATCGTTAAATCGTACGCCAGATTTATTACCTGTATTAAAACAAGTTGGCGTTGTAGATAGCGGTGGTAAAGGTCTTGTAGTGGTATACGAAGGATTTTTAGCTGACTTAAAAGGAGAAACGATTTCTTCTGATGCACCGACGCAACCATCTATGAATGAAATGGTACGCGCAGAACATCACCGTAGTGTACAAAGCCAATTGAGTACAGAAGATATTAAGTATGGATATTGTACGGAGTTCATGGTGAAATTAGAGGCTGAAAAGGTGAAAGAGCATAATTTCTCTGAACAAAAATTCCGTGAAGATATTAGTGTATATGGTGATTCGCTACTAGTTGTGTCTGATGATGAAATTGTAAAAGTTCATATCCATGCAGAACATCCTGGAGACGCTATGAACTACGGGCAAAAATACGGTAGTTTAATTAAGATTAAAGTAGAAAATATGCGTGAACAGCATACTGCTTTATTAGATGAACCTACTATGGTTCCTGAACAACCAGCTCAATCGAAAGAAAAACAACCATATGGTATCGTAACTGTAGCTATGGGGTCTGGTATTAAAACTTTATTTGAGAGCATCGGCGCAACGAAAGTTATCGAAGGTGGTCAAACGATGAATCCAAGTACGGAGGATATCGTGAAGGCAATTGAAGAAGCAAATGCTGAAAAAATCATTATTTTACCGAATAACGGAAATATTGTAATGGCAGCAGAACAAGCGGCATCAGTTGTAGATCAAGAAGTTATTGTTGTTCGTTCGAAAACAGTTCCTCAAGGTATGGCAGCAATGTTAGCATTTAACCCAGTTGGAACGTTAGAAGAGAATGAAGAAAACATGCAAGAAGCTTTATCTCATGTGAAAACAGGTCAAATTACGTATGCTGTACGTGATACGGAAATTGATGGTGTAGCAATTCAAAAAGATGACTTCATGTGTATTGCAGATGGGAAAATTGTATCTACAAATGCTGAAAAAGTAGGAGCTGCGAAGCAATTACTAGAAGCGCTTATTGATGAAGATTCTGAAATCGTAACGATTCTACAAGGTGAGGATGCAACTGACGAAGAAGTAGCGGAGTTAGTTGAATTTGTAGAAGAGAAATTTGAAGATGCAGAAGTAGAAGTGCATGCTGGAAACCAACCAGTGTATTCTTTCATCTTCTCTGTAGAATAAGATAAGATTCGTTTTGAAAATAAATGGATTACTTACTTGCTAATGGATAAGAAGTAGTAATATGAAGTTTATTACTAGTTTTTATTCAAAAGGCTAGCATATTGAAGAGAGAAAAGAGCCTTGCTGCTAATTGAAGTGCACCCCAATTGTTAGACACAGTCTAACAATTGGAGGTGCATTTTTTATGGCTAAATTTTCTTCAAAAGAAAAAATCCAAGCGGTGAAACGATATTTAGATGGTACAGAAAGTGGAAAAACAATTGCTAAATCTATAGGAGTTAACCCTAGCGTACTTCGTGAGTGGATTAGACGATATGAGTCTTCAGGTGAAAAGGCCTTTGAAAAGTGCTATACATTCTACCCAGCCCAGTATAAACTAGATGTACTTTATTATATGAATGAACACGGGACATCTATCAGAGAAACAGCGGCACTTTTCAATATACCGTCTTATGAAACACTTCGGAAATGGAAAATAGCTTATGAAACAGGAGGATTGGATGCCCTACAATCAAAGAAAAAGGGGCGTCCAACCATGAAAGATAAAAAAATAAAACCAGTAGATGAAGGATCAATCGAAGCCTTACAAGCGGAAAATGAGCGTTTACGTATGGAAAATTCATATTTAAAAAAGTTGAATGCCTTAGTTCAAAACAAAGAAAAATCACCAAACAAGACAAAGCGCAAGTAATCTACGAGTTAAGGCATGAATTTCCTATCAAGGAGTTACTTCAACTCGCAAACATTCCACGTAGTACGTACTATTACTGGATGAAACATTTTAATCGTCCTGATCCAAATGCGGAGGTAAAAGAACTGATTCAAGCTATTTATAATGAACACGATGGGTGTTATGGTTATCGTCGTATTCGTGATGAACTTATGAATCGTGGACACAAAGTAAATCATAAAAAAGTGTATCGTCTTATGAAAGAATTAGGGTTAAAATGTCTGGTTCGTATGAAAAAATATCGCTCTTACAAAGGGACAGTTGGGAAAATTGCACCAAATATTTTAAATCGCAACTTCCAAGCTGAAAAACCAAATGAAAAGTGGGTTACAGATATTACGGAGTTTAAGTTATTTGGGGAGAAGTTATACCTATCACCAATGTTGGATTTATTTAATGGTGAAATTATCACGTATACAATTGGTTCAAGACCGACCTATTCCCTTGTTTCAACGATGTTGGACCAAGCCCTTTATTGTGTAACCGATCCGGATAAACTCCTCATTCACTCTGATCAAGGTTGGCACTATCAAATGAAACAATACCGTCATTCTCTTAAGAATTGTGGCATAACTCAAAGTATGTCTCGCAAAGGAAACTGTTATGACAATGCCGTTATTGAAAATTTCTTCGGTATCATGAAATCGGAATTTCTGTATCGAAAAGAATTTGAAAGTATAACACATTTCAAACAAGAGTTAGCAAAGTATATAGAATACTATAATCATAAAAGAATTAAGGCAAAATTAAAGGGTATGAGCCCAGTACAATACCGGGCTCATACCCTAGAGGCTGCCTAATGAAACGACCTGTCTAACTTTCGGGGGTCACTTCAATATGGACTAAGGCTTTTTTTATTATATAAAAGGGAAGGGGGTACATTGTAGTAGCATAGGTGAAAGGTATAAGAAGAGTAGCTACTAGCAATGTAATTTGGTTATGTGATTGTTCTTCTTATTTGGCTTACTTTCTAACTTTATTGTACGAAATATAAGTAAGGAGAACTATCGAATTACATTACACATAACTTACAAACATGTAAGCCTTCTGTAATGTAATTCGATAGTTAAAAGATAGTAATTTTCATATAGTGTAACTAGAAAGTCTCAATGTATTACTTTCTGTTTGTAATGAAGAATGAAAAACCAACTAATTTTTAATAATCCTCATCTGAATAAAGATGAGGATCCTTTTTTAAACCTTACAACATTGTAAGGTTTACGTAAGTTAATTCGATAGTAAATTTGTCATATTTTTTGCATAATAGATACAGATAGAAAAATAATTAGGGATCTAGTAAGAAGGGAGAAAAATGGGATGCGTAAAGAAGAAGTAGTGAAGTTACCAATTAAAGATTTCTGTAGCTACTTTACTGTTGCCGTAGTGTGTATTGGATTATTTGATATCATAACAAACTTAATTGTTAAATAATATAGATGATAAAACAAGAAAGGAAGTCCTTTCTTGTTTTTTTTATGGGGGCATAAAGATGAAATGGATTGATAGTCATATACATGTTGATCAATATAAGGATGAAGAGAAGAACAGATTACTGAAAGAGGTGGAAAATAGTAATGAAATAAAGGGGCTTATTGCAGTATCTATGAATTATCAATCTTGTAAGGAAACGTTATCTTTAGCGAAGAACTATCCTTTTATATATCCAGCGATAGGGTTTCATCCAGAGCAACAGATTCATAAAGAAGAGTGTGAACAGATTTATAAACTTATTGAACAGAACGCAGAGGAAATTGTTGCGATTGGTGAAGTAGGTTTGCCCTATTATTTGAGGAAAGAAGATGAAAGAATTGCTGTAAATCCATACATAGTTGTATTGAAAAAATTTATAGAACTAGCTAGTAAGTATAATTTGCCGATTATATTACATGCAGTTTATGAAGATGCTGACATTGTATGTGATTTGCTAGAGAAATATAAAGTTTCACGTGCACATTTCCATTGGTTTAAAGGAAGTGATGAAACAATGAAACGGATGATGAAGAATGGTTATTATATTTCGATTACACCGGATGTTTTACATAAGGAGAAGATTAGAAAAATCGTTTCGTATTATCCACTTGAATATATGATGGTAGAAACAGATGGACCGTGGGAATTTCAAGAGGATGTTATAACGCATCCAAGAATGATTCGAGAGGTATTAAAGGAAATTAGTGTTATAAAAAACATATCTATTGATAAGGTCGCAGAAACAATATATGAAAATACAAGTCGATTTTATTTGAAAGGATAGGAGAATTATAGTTTTAATCATGTAACGGAAAAAGTAAAAGTTGAATTTATTTAATAAAATGCCACGGTTTGATATAGGACAAAAAACCACCAAGCGTTCCGCTCGGTGGTTTTGTATTAGGATTCTAATTTTTTCGCACGTTTTAATAATAAAAGAAAGACAATGATAACGAACCCTAGTATAAGGAAGATGCCATATTGCTTTATATAATCAATTATGTCATTCGCACTGGTTGGTTTTTCAACGTGAATGCCGTCTTTATTCGTCGTAATATGAATATCTTTCATTTTTACTTCATTCTTTTCCTTTTGTAAATCAATCCATTCTATATTTGGAATACTTTCTAGGTCCTTTAACACTTCTTTTAATGGTTTCACACCTAAGTAAGGATGATAGAATGCTCCAATAACTCCATCGGATAATTTAGAAACAGATAGAGCACGTTCTTTCATTTTAGCAATAGTTTGTGGTTTATTTTCTTCAATAAATCCGACTGTTTCAGGCAATATTTTCATTCCATGTAAAAATGACGGAGTACTTGTATAATATGGTGAGTGCATGGATTTCCAAGTTGTATCATTTAACTGTAGTTGTCCTACATAAGTTGAAAAGTATCTTGATAATATTTCATATCCTTTTTGAGACATCGTGTAATGAGGTGCTTCAAAGGCAACAGGATATAGTTTAGCAGCTACAAGTTCTTGAATTCCTTTTTCGATATGATCTTTCGTATATTTTTCCTCAAACTCTTCCCCTTTTTTTACATATTGGTTATATGCCTCTATATTTGGAAAGTCATCTTTTGTCTTCGGTTTTTCATGTTTCGGTTGGCGAATTGGTTGATCTGTCTTTACGTCCCAAAATTCAAACCCTTCACCGGTTTCACTGTCATAAAATTGGTGAGTATAACCATGCAAAATAATTGCTGCCCCATCATTTTGCATATAGCGTAAAAGATCGACTAGTTCGGGTTTATCTTTTAGATGTATTGTCTTTCCCGTATTTGGATCTTTATATACAGGGATGACCGTAATCATATAAGGAATTTTTTTCCCTTTTAGTAATTCAGCAATTTCTTTTAATTGATTTATATCTGCGGCCGGATGAACGTCCTCAAGACGTAAATAAGCTTCTACTTTATTTGTCGTTGGCTCTTTTCCGAAGTAAGAAAATAACATTTCACCGACGTAATGAGACATCCAGTCAAAGAGATTTGGCGTTGCAGCGTAATAAGATGTTTCATGCTGAACGATTAGTGGGTTAGTGTTATTTGAGCTTAAGGCGCTAGCAAGCACAGTTCCATTCGTATCAAATGATTGAATTAATCGTTCCGCTTCTAAAGTATTTTTTAGCTTCTTGTCTGGATATTCAATTTTATTAACTCGTATATCATCACTCTTCAATGTAATGAAAGAAAAACGCTTAGATAATTGTTCAACATTTTGTCCTAATACTAATACAGGGCCGGAGAAGTTTTCTAGAAATTGTTTCGTTTCATCGGAAAACACTTCTTTTGTTTCACCGATATAAACAATATGTGTATAGGAGGATACGTTATTAATTGAAGTTGCTTCTTTTAAGCTTTTTACGGTTATATCATTTGTAAAATGTCCTAATTGAGTATTAAGTATTTGGACGTTATTTGAAACTTTATCGTCTTGTGTACTATACAAAACAAGTACTTTTGGTTTTGATGATGTTTGTGCAGAGGTGTAGGTAGGGATGAGTAGTAAAATGCTGAACAAGAGTGTTAGGCATTTTTTCATTTTGTATGCTCCTATTCTATATGTAGAGTTCAGTTTACAATTATATACAATAAATGCGTTATAGTCTATGAAAGTTACATTTTTGCACGTATTTACCAGCTGTTTTTTCACAAAATCGGTCTAAAGCATGATGATAATATGTATAGTTATTTGCTATGATAAAAGAGTAATAGAATGTAGGTAATTGTAAAGGGAAGGCTGAAAGGGGACAAATTTCAGCGGAGAAAGAGGTAGAGGTAGTGAAGAAATTCTTTGTAGGATTTTTAGTTGTTCTTGGAGTATATTTATATTTCCAAGGAAAGTCTGAAGGAATGGATAAGCTAGTGAATGGAACAAGCTATGTTGATTCAGAAGAAGCAAAACAGATGAAACAAATCATTATAGAGGAAGCGAAGAAAGTAAATCTTCCAGAATGGATACCTCTTGCAATTGCCGAGCATGAAAGTCGATTAAATCCAAGGAGTGTTGGAGATAATGGAACTTCATTCGGATTGTTTCAACTACACCGCGGCGGCGGGCTTGCACCAGAATATTTAACTGATGATGAGCTGAAAGATCCACGTACAAATGCGCAAATTGCAATGCCGCATTTAATGAAAGGATATAAGCGTGGGGTGCAAAAAGGTTTGACTGATTTTGCATTACTGAAATATATAGCGAATACATCTGGATGGCCAGGGAATTTAGGGCCAGAGTGGACGGATAATAACATGAAGTATAACATCGGATTAGAAGATGTGTACTATCGAAATAAAGGTGTAATTAAAGAGTAGGTTTTCTATACCTACTCTGTTTTTTTATGAATAATTTCATCCTTTTCTTTCGTGAAATACTGCGTGAGTTGTATTTTCACCTCTTCTAGTTTTGTAGAAACTTGCGGTATTTTATATCCTACATACAATGGTGAAACGACAAATCTAGGTACAACTTTACAAATGATTTTTCCATTTAAGTAATAGAAGAATAAGTTATAACTACTGCATCCTTTATGGAAATCTGTCAGTATGTAACGTACAGTTTGCTGAATGTAATTTGCCATTTCATCTATATATAAAATATTATCAATGATTATATTGAATTCAGTGAAGCCAATAATGGGACGCTCTGAAATATTAAGCTCAATGCATTCATTTTTTTGAATAATTAACCCTTGGAAATTTTCTTCTTCAATATTTTCAAGATAATCTACATATTTCATTCCGATAATTTGCATGTGTGCATGATGCAAACTGCCACCTGAAAATGGACCGTGATTTTTATATAAAATCACAGATGCGAACTCTTCGTTCTTCTGTAAGTGTAACCAATGTTGAATAGAAAATTGCATTAATTTTCTCATATGTCCTTCGGTATATGTTGCGATATGATCTTCGCAATTATCGGTTTCGATTAACACTGTTTGAAATGTATCTTGTAATGTAGGAAATTTATTTTTTAACCAAATAATAGAACCATCAGTTGCTAAAATATCCGTTAATTGTTCTTTATCGCAAAATGGACATGCAGCGCTTCTATTCCGAATACTTTCTGGTTTTTGTTTACCGATATCGTTTAAAAAATATAGTTGTTGTGTATCCATTTGTATATATGCCCCTTTAAAATATGTGTAAAAATCCCGCTTAATACATTCGGGAAAAGGAGAAGGAAATCCTCTAAAGGAATAGGGGAAAAATAAAAGACAAGATATCCTCATTACGATAGGGTACCTTGTCTTTTATTTTTTCTCTAATAGCGTGTATGGATAATATAGAACATTTTCATTATTTTTCTTTTTTCTCTTTTTTATTGTGTATAAGGTAATTGCTGTGCTTGCAATTATAATAATGGCTTTCTTCATATTCATATACCCCTTTTTATTGTTGGTTTAATTCTTGGCTAACTGCTTTTGCATCGACTAAAGCGTGTAAAATCATTTTCACCATGTTCATCATATTTCTTCACTCCTTTTTATAGTTCATTTAGTTCGTTTACAACTGCTTGTCCGTTCACTAATACCTCAAAGATTGCTTTTACGATTTCTTTCATCATGTTTGTTTCCTCCTTTTGTTTGTCTCGCTTGTTTACATCTTTATTGTATAGGGAGGCATCTTTTCGTACTATCGCTTTCCATTACGTGAACATAACAGTTTTGTAAGATTTGATGTCACTTATTGAAATGTTTAGTCTATCTTCATTATTTTCAGAAAAATGACTGTTCAAACATGAAATTGGAAAGTATAATAAAGAAGTAAGTATTAAATTCCGTACGAAAGGGGTGAATGAGATGAAACGTTCTTTAGCTGCGCGTGCCAAATTTTTAGATTTTATTTATTTTTGTCGTGCGATTTTTCATGATGTAGTTGTTAACGGGATACGTATGCCCTTTTTTAACAATTGCATAGTGACTATTGAACGATAGAAATCTCTTCACCCATTTTTAATAAACGTGTGAAAAGGGAGCTATTTGGCTTCCTTTTTCTATGCCGAAAACCATGGGGAATGTTTCTTTCTCATGGTTTTTTATATTGAAAGGAGTACGGAAAATGACTATTTGTAGTGTAAATAATGTAATGAAATCTTTTGGTGGAAACATCATATTTGAAAATATATCGCTTGAAATAAAGAATGGTGAACGTGTTGGGTTAGTTGGTCGTAACGGTAGTGGGAAGACAACAATCTTTGGACTTCTAACGGGAAGGGAGAGTTTGGATGCAGGAGCCATCCATATGAAGAAAGGTACACGTATTGGTCATGTCGCACAAATTCCGAAGTTTGATGAGGTCATGAATGTATATGATGTATTGAGTTCCGCTTTTAAAGTAGAAAAGGAATTAGAAAAAGAAATGCATGCTCTAGAAAAAAATATGGCGGAGGAGCAGGAACAATCTTCATTGCAAAAGCTAATGGAGAGGTACGGAATAATTCAAGAAAAATTTGCATTTCTCGGTGGTTATGAAATAGAGGCAAATATAATGAAGGTAGCAAATGGCTTACAAGTAACAGACTTATTTCCAAGAGTATTTACGGAATTAAGTGGAGGAGAACAGACGAAAGTTAGCCTTGCATATATGTTATTGCAGAAACCAGATTTACTTCTATTAGATGAACCAACAAATCATTTAGATTTGTTTGCAGTTGAATGGTTAGAGAAATTTTTAAAAGAATATATTGGAACAGTTATGGTTATTTCACACGATCGCTATTTCCTTGATGAAGTTGTAACGAAAATTTTTGATTTGGAAGATGGAGAGATTCACGTGTACCATACGAATTATTCTCAGTTCGTCGAGGAGAAGGAAGAAAGATTACTTCAAGAGTTTCAAGCTTATCAAGAGCAGCAAAAGAAAATAAAGAAAATGAAAGAAGCAATTAAGCGCCTACGTGAATGGGCAAATCAAGCGAATCCTCCGAATGAAGGATTGCATAAGAGAGCAAGAAGTATGGAACGTGCACTGGAACGGATGGAGAAACTAAAAAAACCTATTTTAGAACGAAAACAAATGGGACTTCAGTTTGAAGGGCAAGAGAGAAGTGGGAAAGATGTTGTTGTAATGAAAGAAGTGAGTAAGGGATTTGCTGACCACCCCTTATTTAACGAAGTGAATTTACATGTTCGTTTTCAAGAGCGTGCGGCCATCGTTGGTCGTAATGGTACAGGAAAGACAACGCTACTAAAATTATTATTAGAAGAAATAGAACCAGACGCGGGAGAAATTCGAATTGGTAGTAGTGTGAAAATCGGTTATTTATCCCAGCATGCGTACGGAAATATGAAGAGTAATGTATTAGAGGCTTTTAGAGAATATGTAGCTGTAACAGAGGGAGAAGCGAGACATATATTAGCTAAGTTTTTATTTTATGGTCCAGCGGTGTTTAAGAAAGTAACGCAACTGAGCGGTGGAGAAAGAATGAGGTTAAGACTTGCGCAACTTATGTATCAAGACATCAATTTTCTAATTTTAGATGAGCCGACAAACCATCTTGATATTGAATCAAGGGAAGTTTTAGAGGAAGCCCTTGAGCAATATAATGGGACGATTTTAGCTGTTTCACACGATCGTTATTTTTTAAATAAGTTATTTGAAAAGACGTACTGGATTGATGGATGCCAATTATTTGAGTTTGCAGGAAACTATGCATGGGCTCGTCAAAAGTGGGAGGAAAAGCTTGAGAAGCAAGTAATAAAGCAGAAACGCCAAGGGAGAAAAAGTGTTGAAACGGTTCTTGTAAAAGAGAAAGAAGCTAGGAATCTTGAAGAGATTGAAAATGAGTTAATGCATGTAGAAGAAGATATATATGCAATAGAATGTGAAATGGAACATGTAGCTGATGTTGAAAGACTTGAAAAATTATATGAGGAAAAAACGAAGAAAGAGTTGTTACGAGCGGAGTTATATAATGAGTTAGAGAATATTGTGGAGTAAAGAGATTAGAATGAAAGAGCAAGTTGTTTTCTCATGTTTTGAGGGGGGCTTGCTTTTTTTTGTGTGTAAGGAAAGAGAAGTAATTGGTATAATTTTCTTGTCATCATAATGAAGAGATGCACTTTAGGTTATTAAAATGTGAGGAGAATTTTATGTTAGGATACGCGCGAATTGTTACAATCGTCATGATTTGTTTTGTTTATGCAAACCATGTTTCACGTGAAACAGCACATTTGCAATTTTTTGTAGGTACAGCACTTTTTATTTATATTGTGAATCATATTTTGCTAGTAAAAGTGAATGGAGGTAAAAAACTTGTTTTTTATACACTATTAGCAAATGGGATAGTCACAGCTTTATTAGGTTTTTTATTTCCCGAGACATGTTTATATTTAATTATATTTGGAATTGATGCAGTAGGGCTATTTATTCATGAGTTTCGTAGAAGCATGACGTACTTTTTTATTACTTTTTTCTTTCTTTGTTGGTTTATAAATATATTACATGCGTATCAACATACAGGTAGTTTAGAATTGGAGAGTAATGCCATTAATTTTATGTTCATCGTTTTTAGTGCTTTAGCTGGAAGTTTAATAAAAAAACTTACAGCTGCTCGGAAAATGGTAGATGAGCAATATGAGGAATTGACATTGTCTCATACAGCTCTAAAAGAAGCGCATGAACAATTACGTCTATATGCCAAAGAGGTAGAAGAATTGACAGCCGTTCGAGAGCGAAATGATATTGCCCGAGAAATTCATGATACTGTCGGTCATAATATGACAGCCTTACTTGTCCAATTACAACTGGCAGAGGCTTTGTGGAAACAAAAGTCGGACGCTACGGAAGAGGTTTTACATACATGTCATGGGCTAGCCAGGAAATCACTTCAAGAGGTGAGAGCGTCTGTACATGCCTTAAAAGAAGAAGTTAAACTAGGGAACATAATAGAGAATATGCGTGAAATGTTACATGGATATTCTAAAGCGACGAAAGTACAAGTATCGTTTCAATTACAAGGAGATCCGGTTGTGATTCCGCTGTCACTACAACCTACACTGCTCCGGGTTATGCAAGAGTCTTTAACAAATGCAAAGCGGCATGGCAAGGCGAGTTTATGTGAAGTGAGTTTAACTTGTTCGGCGAAACAAGTTAAACTATGTATTTTGGATAATGGCGTGGGAGTTAACGAGGTAAGCCCAGGTTTTGGTTTACTTAATATGAGAGAACGAGTAGAGGAACATGGTGGAACTATTCAATTTGAGAGTGAGATAGAAAAAGGCTTTCGGTTACAGATTGAATTTCCACTTCAGGAGAAAACGTGGTTAATAGGGGGAACTGTATGATTCGGATTATGATTGTTGATGATCAATCACTCATTCGTGATGGCTTAGCGATGTTATTAAATTTACGTCAGGAACTTGAAGTAGTGGGAACTGCTACAGATGGAGACGAAGTGATACAAAAGGTGAAAGAGTTACATCCTGAAATTATTTTGATGGATATTCGGATGCCCCGTATGAATGGTGTTGAAGGAACACGTTTAGTTAGAGAACAGTTCCCTCATATAAAGGTACTTATGTTGACGACTTTTAGTGATAGTGAGCTTATCTTTGAAGCATTGGAGCAAGGAGCAAGCGGTTATTTATTGAAGGACATGGAGACAGATGCAATCGCTCAAGCAATTTTAACGGTGCATAGTGGAGGGGCTGTGCTTCCTCAGGATATAACAGCGCAAATCATAAAAGAATTAAAAAAGACAAAAGTAGCAGTAGAGTGCACCACACCAGAACAATTAGCGCAATTAACTGAGCGAGAAGTAGATGTTTTAAGGGAAATTGGACTTGGGTTAAATAATAAAGAGATTGCGGAAAAGTTATTTATTACAGAGGGAACTGT
This sequence comes from Bacillus sp. SRB3LM, assembly GCF_015712745.1. Lineage (NCBI taxonomy): Bacteria > Bacillati > Bacillota > Bacilli > Caryophanales > Bacillaceae > Bacillus > Bacillus sp. SRB3LM. The sequence goes on along the minus strand of NZ_VWVQ01000017.1, from coordinate 11,465 downwards.
TAAGAATCATGTTTCTAATTTAATTAGTAAGTTAGAACTGAGAGATCGAACGCAAGCAGCCATATACGCAGTAAGGTATGGCATCACGATGTACACATGACTTTTGGCATATATAAGTGTGAAAAAGCAGCAGAATTTGCTGCTTTTTTATTTTGTATTTCTATCTCAAGGATGATGGAGAGAAGAAGAAATTTTTCTACAATGAAAGTGTAGATGAATGCAAAGGGGCTGAATCAGTATGTTAGTCATAGATCATATTACGAAATCATTTGGTAAGAAGGAAATCATAAAGAATGTTTCTTTTGAGGTGAAGAAAGGGGAAACATTTGGATTGCTTGGTCCAAATGGAGCGGGAAAATCAACGACGATATCAATGATTTGCGGGTTAATTTCATACGACAGTGGTGATATAAAAGTTGGTGGGAAATCTGTAAAAGAATATCCATTAGAGGCGAAAAAGAAAATTGGTATTGTTCCACAAGACATTGCGCTCTATCCAACACTTTCAGCGAAGGAAAATTTGGTTTTTTGGGGGAAAATGTACGGTTTAAATGGAAAAATTGCAAAAGAACGAGCGGAGGAAGTATTAGCTTACGTCGGTTTACAGGACCGTGGAAAAGATAAAATTGAAACATTTTCAGGTGGAATGAAAAGGCGTATTAATATTGGTGCAGCACTTATGCATGGGCCAGAGTTGTTAATTATGGATGAACCGACAGTTGGGATTGATCCGCAATCGAGAAACCATATTTTAGAGACTGTTAAAAAGTTAAATGAAAAAGGGATGACAGTTATTTATACGAGTCATTACATGGAAGAAGTAGAGTATTTATGTGAAAGAATTGCAATTGTTGATCATGGAAAGGTAATTGCATTAGGAACGAAAAGGGAGCTATGTAATCGCCTGGCGGATGGGTTTATAGTGAGATTGCAATTAAATCGTTATAGTACGGAACTGCTACAAAAGTTGAAAGCACTATCTGTTGTTGAACGAATTATTTTTGATGAAGATAATAGTACGATTGATATTGGGCTAAATGGTGGCGAGTCCATTGGTACAGTTGTGTCAGTAGTTGTGGAGAACAACGCTCAAATTTTAAAGCTTGAAGTGCAAGAACCGAATTTAGAGGCACTCTTTTTACAATTAACAGGACGTTCACTTCGTGATTAAGGAGGTTAGTGCGAGATGAAAAGTTTTATTATTGCATGGAAAGATTTAAAAATACGTTTAATTGATCGGCGCGGATTTATGATGATGTTAATTATGCCGCTTTTATTAACAGCGATTTTAGGTTCAGCGTTAAGTAATATATTTGATAATGGTGGACTACCCAAAACAGTGATTGGCTATTATCAAGTAGGAAATGATGAGTTTGCAGATGTCTTTCAAAAAGACGTATTGCAATCTAAAGAATTAAAAGATGATGTGAAAGTAAAGATAGTTAATTCTCAGGAAGAGCTTGAAGATATGTTAAAGGAAAAGAAAATCGATGTGGGAATCGTCATCCCGAATAAATGGAGCGAACAAGTACAAGATGGAAAATTAAAAGAACCAAAGGTGTTTATAGACCCATCAAAAGATATACAAGCGAAAATCGCTGAATCAATGGTCCGCTCTTTTTCAGAGCGTGTTCAAACAATTGCGGTATCTACTAAAAGTGTTGTGACGGAATTAGCAAATTCTCAGCATAGTAATGTGGAACAAGTTGCAAAAGAAGTAAGTGGGGATTTACAAACAGTAGCAACTTCGGGTGCAGATAACATTGAAAAAGGAACGATAGGTAAAAAAACAGTTGCAGCGATGCAATATTATGCCGCAGCGATGTTAGTCATGTTTTTACTATATAACATAACAGTAGGTGCAAAGTCAGTTGTAACAGAGCAACGAACTGAGACGTTGGCGCGTTTGTTCAGTACACCGACGAGCTCATTTTCAATTTTATTCGGGAAGTTTTTAGGTACATTATTATTTGCTTGTATACAATTTGGGATATTTATAGTTGCTACACACTTTATGTTTCATGTGGAATGGGGCGGAGACTTATCTCAAATAGTAGCGGTGGGAATGTCTTATGCAATTTGTGTTTCGGGTTTATCTATGTTAATTGCCGCTTTTATTCGCGAGGAAAAAACGGCAGATGTAATGGGAGGAATTGGTATTCAAATACTGGCTATATTAGGAGGATCGATGTTACCAATTTACGTATTCCCTGATACACTCCAGACCATTGCGAATGTTGCTCCGAATAAATGGGCACTTACAAGCTTTTTAAATATTATGTCGGGAACATCTTGGGATGTGTTACTCCCTGTTATTTTTAGTTTATGTGGTGCAGGAATTGTCTCCGTTATGATAGGAACATTACGTTTACATACGAGATAGGAGGGAGAAATGATGAAGAAAGTTTGGGCACTTTGTTGGCTAGAGTTAAAACAAATTTTAATAAAACCACAAAGTTATATACTTATGTTTGGAATGCCTATTATTTTTACACTCATTTTCGGCGGACTTTTAGGTGGAAGTGGGAATAAGAAAGTAAATGTTAGCTTAGTAGATGAAGATGGTTCTGTATTATCTAACAAGTATTACGAGGACATAAAGAAAAGTGACTTAATTTCTATAGAGAAGGTAACGTATAAGGAAGGCAAACAGAAGATTGAAAACAAAAAATCATCCGGCATAGTTCTTATTCCGAAAGACTTTCAAAAGAATATGTTAGATGGAAGGGTAGAAAATATTCAGTTTCAAGCTAGTGCTGATTTTACTGGTGGAACTTCTGTAGAGCAAGTATTGGCAAGTGCATTAAAAAAAATGGAGATAGAAGTTAGTGCAGCGAGAGATTTTGAGAAGAAAAGTAACGCTTCGTGGGAACCTATGTATAAAGAAATCTATACAAAAGTAGAACCTGCTTCGATTCAAAAAGAGTCAATTTCACATGATGATCAAAAGTTAAATAACGTTACAGGGCGAGCAGCGGGATTTTCAATTCTATTCGTTATGATTGTTATGTTAAGTGCGACGGGGACTATTTTGAAAGCTAGACAAATTGGTGTTTGGTCTCGTTTATTAGAAGCACCAGTTTCAAAAGTTCAAATACTAACGGGATATATCCTTTCATTCTTCTTAATAGGATGGATTCAATTTGGTGTTCTAATGATATTAACGCATTCCTTATTTAATGTGCAGTGGGGAAATTTGTTAGGGGTTATTATACTCGTTTCCGTATTATTATTAGCTGTCATTGGTCTAGCCTTATTATTAGCAAGTATCGTGAAAACAACAGAACAACAGTCTGCATTAGGTAATATCGTTGTGATTTCAACATGCATGATTGGTGGCCTGTATTGGCCAATTGAAATTGAACCAGCATGGATGCAGACGGCAGCAAATTTTGTTCCGCAAACTTGGGCGATGCGTGGCTTTACGGAGTTAATTGTAAGGGGAGGTACATTGGCAGATATAGGAGGATATATTGGTATACTCATTTTATTTGCAGGAGTCTTTTTCATAATTAGTTTAACAAGAATACGTTACGACTGAAAAAAAACAGAGTTACAGCTTTACGCGCTGAACTCTGTTTTCTTTTTGTGTCGTATCTTCCCTTGTTGAAATGATAATAGCGACCCCGAGCATAATAAAAAAAGCTAAAAAGAGGACGAACTTTGGGAAGAATGGGAATAGTAATAGCGCCCCAACTATCATAATTGTTAATAATACATAGTGCAGGACGTATTGGAATAGGTTGTCCATGTTTTCGCCCCCTTTTTGGTAATTGGTTATTAGTATTCTATGTTTCATAAGGAACGAATAGAAGTGAATTTTAAATTTTTTTATACGAAATAAAAGAGAGCGATTGAAGAGTTTGTTTCGAAAAGTAAACGAAACTATGATGGATACCATAATCCGAAAGTAGATGAATTAGCGAAGCAGGCACTAGAAACATTAGATATTGAAAAACGAAAAGAAATTTATAAAAAGTTGTACCAGGAGTTGAGTGAAGATCCGCCTGTAATCTTCTTAAATAATAGCAAGGTTGTGTCTGCACATCATGCGCGCATTCAAGGATTGCAAGAAGATAACTATAACGGTATCTTGTTAAGTTTACCTAAATTAAAGATAGAACGATAATTTTTAAAAAATTCTCAAAATATTTATTTAGAAAGAATTGACAAAATATAACGGACGATATAAGCTAATAACCATAAAGTCTACCGGAAAGGTCGGAATAGGATTGTTACCCCTCAAAAACATCTATTTTTTTACGATTAAAACCGACTTTTCCGATTGGCTATAAATGTGCTGTGGGAGGCATACATAAGGTAATAAGTTCAAAGGGTATAACTATTAAAAAGTTAGGGTGGGGACAATGAAGAAAAAGACAAAAAAATGGGCTGGTGTATTTTCGGTATTACTGAGTAGTTCGCTTGTGTTATCTGCTTGTGGGGGACAGGAGGATACGGCTTCTACAGAACCGGTTAAACAGCAGGATTTAAAAAATATAAAAATTGAAAAGATCGCTGCGACAGATAAGACGAAAGAACCTGATAAGGCGAAGAATAGAAAAGATACCTTTATTTCTGGTATCTCAAAACCTGGAGGAGTTTTCTTGCCTTACTTTCAAGAGAATGGTTGGGATGGCAATGTGACATCAGTTATCTTTGCTTCTCTTGTTACAACAGATAAACAAGGAAAACCGATACCAGATCTTGCTGAGAAATGGGATGTTTCTTCAGACCAATTAACGTATACATTTCACTTACGTAAAGACTTAAAGTTTAGTGATGGGTCGCCATTAACTGCAGACGATGTAGCATTTACATTATCACTTCTACATGATAAAGCGTATGAAGGCGGCGATGATATTTCACAATATGCGATTAAAGGTGGAAAGGAATATAAAGAAGGAAAAGTGACATCTATTGAAGGAATTCAAGTTGTTGATCCACAAACAATTAAAATTACGACCGAAAAAGTTAACTCACAAGCACTAATTGCTTTAGGTGGTCCAGTATTATCGAAAGCTTATTATGGAAAAGAGTATAAACAAAATACTAGTTTAGACTATTTAAAAGAGTTATATGGGAAACCGATAGCTGCGGGACCATATAAGTTTGAAAAATATATTCCAGGACAGGAAGTTCGTTTTACAGCAAATGAAAATTATTATGCAGGTAAACCGAAAATCAAAAACTTTATTTATAAAATTACATCACCAGATACAAAATTCCAATTATTCCAAACGGGTGAGATAGATTATACAGGAGTTGGGTATGGGGATGAAATTTTAGAACAGGTGAAGAGTTTGCAGTTTGCAAATGTTGAAATAGAGACAGCAGCATCATTTAGTTATATAAGAATGAATAGTAAGAAACCGTATTTAAAAGATAAGAAAGTTCGTCAAGCTCTTATTTATGGATTAGATCGCAAAAAATATGTAGATACAGCGCTTAAAGGATACGGTACAGTAGCTAACGTTCCAATTCATCCAACATCTTGGGCGTATACAGAAGAGGGCATCAATAAGTATGAATATAATTTAGATAAGGCGAAGAAGTTACTAGATGAGGCAGGATGGAAAGCTGGTTCAGATGGAATTCGTGAAAAAGATGGTCAAAAACTTAAACTAACATATTATGGTGCAAGTTCAGCAAAAGATGGCGATTTATTTATTCCGATAGCAAAAGAAAATTATAAAGAATTAGGTGTTGATTTTAATCCAGAGTTTATGGATTTTAATACAATGCTTTCGAAGGTAAATAAAGGAGATTATGATTTGGCCTCAGTATCTACACCGATTACTACTGATCCAAGTGAACCGGTTAGTAGCTATCTTTCTGAAGGTGATGGTAATAGTTTAGGATATAAGAATGAAAAAGTAGATGAATTAATTAAAAAAGGTATTGGTACAGTCGATATTGAGAAACGTAAACCAATTTATAAAGAATTATATAAAGAACTAAGTGATGATCCACCAGTAATTTTATTAAATTATCGCAGAATCATCACAGCTTACAATGGAAACATTAAAGGGATTGATCCTGAGAAGTACGACAGTATTAGTTCTAATTCACCAGTATTATCTATTGAAAAATAATAAGAAGAATGTATAAGTAGGAGGCATTTTTTCATTCGGCTAGTAATGTGCTGATTCGAAAAAATGTTCTTCTATTTTAAGCATAAGATTGGAGAGAAAAAGGGTGAAAACATATATTGTTCGTAGGTTGCTACAAATGATTCCTACACTGTTTGGAACATCAATTATTATCTTCTTCCTGTTCGCACTTCTTCCGGGGGATTATATTGATTCGAATCCTAAGATTACACCGCAAAGGGCGGAAGAGCTTCGGGAATTGTACGGATTAAATAAGCCAATTGTTGAACGCTATTTTCACTGGCTAGGTAATGCGTTACAAGGAGACTTTGGTTTTTCGCTTCAATATCAAGAACCTGTAACATCATTATTAAATAAATTTATTTGGAATTCTTTTAGTGTAGCAATTATTGCATTGTTTTTTATTTGGCTAATTGCACTTATTATCGGTGTATTCTCGGCGACGAAGCAACATTCTTTATTCGATAAACTTGTAACAATCGGTGTTTTTGCAGCAATGTCATTTCCTTCATTCTTTATCGGTTTGTTTTTAATTAAGGTGTTTGCGGTTGACTTTAAGTTATTACCGATAGGTGGAATGATTGATGTTGGCAGTAATTCAACAGGATTTGCTTACGTGATAGAAGTTGCAAAACATATGATTTTACCAGTATTTATTTTGACACTTCTTGGGGTCGGCTCGCTAACTCGTTATTTTAGAACAAGTATGTTAGAGGTTGTAAGACAAGATTACATACGAACAGCAAGAGCGAAAGGTTTGAAGGAGAAGACGGTTATTTATAAGCATGCATTAAAAAATGCAATTTTACCGGCAATTACGTTATTAGCATTTGAATTACCTGGATTGTTTTCTGGGGCAATTATTATTGAACAAATTTTTAACTGGCCAGGGATTGGTAATATTCAATTAGAAGCATTAAATTTCCGTGACTATACAGTATTGATGGCATTTACGATGTTTCTTTCTTGTTTAACAATCGTTTCAAACTTTTTAGCAGATATCGTATATGCAGTTGTTGATCCAAGAATTCGGTTGAAGTAAGGGGGGAAAGAAATGGAGACTGTTACAGTAATTACAGAAAAAAAGAGAAGAAATGAATCATCACCATGGCGACAAGCTTTTAAAAAGATAAAGAAAAATAAGATGGCACTTGTAGGGTTTTATGCATTAATTTTTATGTTTTTATTTTGTTTTATCGGTCCGTTCTTTTCTCCATATGCATCAGGAAAAATACAAGTTGCGCTCATTAACAAACCACCTAGTTTTTCTCATTGGCTTGGTACAGATCAATTAGGAAGAGATATTTTAACAAGGCTTATGCAAGCGGGACGTATTTCATTAACCATTGGTTTAGCTTCAATGGTTTTATCGGTTATACTTGGAGCTTTATTAGGAGCGATTGCAGGTTTTTATCGTGGTATTGTGGACAATATTATTATGCGACTTGCAGATATTTTAATGTCGATGCCAGGATTACCGTTACTTATTATAATGGGTGCGATTTTATCAGAGTGGAAAGTACCGTCTGATTATCGTTTGTATGTCATTATGATTATTTTAAGTTTAGTAGGTTGGCCAGGGCTTGCACGCCTTGTAAGAGGGCAAATTTTATCACTTAGGGAGCAAGCATTTATGCAAGCTGCGGATGTGTTAGGAATAAAAGATTACCGGAAAATTATATATCACTTAATACCTAATGTTTTACCCATTTTAATTGTCGTATCTACATTAGGTGTTGCAGGTTCTATTTTGGGAGAATCCGCACTAAGTTACTTAGGTCTCGGAGTCGTTCCACCTACACCATCATGGGGGAACATGATTAGCGCAGCTAACTCATTAATCGATTTCCAAAAGCGTCCATGGTTATGGATTCCGCCTGGTTTTGCAATCTTTATAACAGTTGTATCAATTAATTTACTTGGTGATGCACTTCGTGATGCATTAGATCCAAAGATGAGACGGTAGGTGAGGAGATATGAGTAAAGCGGTAGTAGAGCTGAAAGATTTACAAACACACTTTCAGACAGAAGAAGGGACAGTAAAAGCTGTGAATCATGTTAGTTTTTCTGTTCGAGAAGGTGAAACTGTTTGTGTTGTAGGTGAATCTGGTTGCGGAAAAAGTGTAACGGCGTTATCTATTATGGGACTTATTGCTGAATCAGGCAGTGTAGTAGGTGGAGACATTTTATATGAAGGAAAAAGTCTTTTAGGAATGAAAGAGAAAGAACTTCGTAGTTTACGAGGTAATGATATTGCGATGATTTTCCAAGAACCGATGACATCGCTAAACCCCGTCTTCACTGTAGGTGAGCAAATTGTAGAAACGTTAAGGGAGCATGAATTACTTAGTAAAAATGAAGCATATAAGAAGGCAATTGAGTTAATTCGTAAAGTTGGCATAGCCCGCGCTGATGAAATCGTCCATTCTTATCCGCATGAACTGAGCGGTGGGATGTTACAACGTATTATGATTGCTGTTGCACTTAGTTGTAATCCTAAGTTATTAATTGCGGATGAACCAACAACAGCTCTTGATGTTACCATTCAGGCTCAAATATTGGATCTACTAAGACAAGTGAAAGAAGAATTTAAAACGTCGATTTTATTAATTACACATGACTTAGGTGTCGTAGCAGAAATGGCTGATTATGTTGTCGTTATGTATGGCGGGAAAGTTATTGAAGAAGCCCCAGTACTAGAGATATTCCAAAATCCAAAACATCCTTATACGAAAGGATTATTGAAATCAAAACCAGTAATGGGAAAACGAATAGATAAACTATATTCTATTCCAGGGCAAGTTCCGAATTTAGTTGGTTTAGGTGAGTTTTGCTACTTTAGTGGGCGTTGTGAGCATTGTATGGAAATATGTGAAAAAGAAGCCCCAAATCTAAATGTAAATGATGAAAATCATAAAGTAGCTTGCTGGCTATATGAGGAGCGTGCGGAACAATGAGTGAACCATTATTAGAGGTGAAAAATCTAAAGACATATTTTCCAATCAAGGGTGGCGTATTTAGTAGAACAATTGGGCATGTAAAAGCGGTTGATGGAGTAAGTTTTACTATTAATAAAGGTGAAGTGTTTGGTCTCGTTGGCGAATCAGGGAGCGGAAAAACAACAATAGGAAAAACAATTTTACGCCTCGTTCAAAAAACGGAGGGAGAAGTGAAGTTTAAAGGGAAAGATGTTCATTCTTTATCCAAGGATGAATTAAGAAAACATCGCCCTAATATGCAGCTCGTTTTCCAAGATCCATTTAGCTCATTAAATCCGAGAATGAGAATTGGAGAAGCGCTTGGAGAGCCAATGTTGGCCCACGGATTAGCGACGAAAGAAAATGTTCGTGAAAAGGTAATTGAAGTATTGGAGTTATGTGGGTTAGCTCCTTATCATATTGACCGGTATCCCCATGAGTTTTCTGGTGGACAACGTCAGCGTATCGTAATCGCAAGAGCTATGGTATTAAATCCGGAATTTATTGTAGCTGATGAACCTGTGGCGGCACTAGATGTATCTATCCAAGCACAAATTATTAATTTATTTAGTGAGTTACAAGAGAAAAAGGGATTATCTTATTTATTCATTTCGCATGATTTAAGTGTAGTAGAACATTTATGTACGAAAATCGGAATTATGTATTTAGGTACGATTGTGGAGACAGCACCGCGTGATGAGTTATTTACCAATCCGCTACATCCTTATACGAAAGCATTGTTATCAGCTGTTCCAATACCAGATCCAACAGTGAAGCGAGAGCGAATTATACTAGAAGGGGATATTCCAAGTCCAGCAAATCCACCTTCGGGCTGTCGTTTTCATACACGTTGCCCATTTGCAACGGATGTTTGTAAAAAAACAGTACCAGAATTCCGTAATGTTGGTGAGGAGCATTTTGTTGCTTGTCATCACGTATAAAAGAAAAGGACCCTTTCAAATGGAAAGAGTCCTTTTCTTTTATTTACTAGATGAAGTTTGTTTCAATACAAATTGCTCAATTGCGTGAGCAACACCATGTTCATTGTTTGTTAATGTTACAACATCACATAGTTTTTTTACATCTTCTTCAGCATTTCCCATCGCAACTGATAAGCCAGCTACTTGTAACATTGGCACATCATTAAAGTTGTCCCCGATTGCAATAGTATCTTCAATTGGTATATTGAAATAAGCAGCCATTTCTTGTAGACCGTTTCCTTTATGACCAAGCTTATCCATAATTTCTACATTAGTAGGAGCTGATGCTGTAACCGAAATATCAGTGTCTTCTTGTAACATACTTAATAGCTGTGCACGATGCGTTGCATTAAATGTCAAAATGAAGAATTTAGATATTTCTAATTCTGGATTATTTACAACATCTTCAATTTTTTGGAAATCAGTAATTAAGTTTGATTTCTTTTGTTTTTCTGTAATTCTCTCAAGCTCCTCAAGTGTAACATCTAATGCATGCTTGTTCTCTTCGAAAGCTTGCATGACTTGATCTTGCCATGTATATGGAGAATAAACTCCTTTATTCGTATATAGCTTATAAGGAAAACCTTCAGATTCTAGTAATTTTGCAAGCTTGTATACTTTATCGTTTTGTAAACAACGCGAGTTAATTACTTTTCCATCCACATAAACAATTGCCCCATTGCTTGCTCCGACTGGAAGAGATAATTTATATTCTTCCAATAGTTTTAAAGCATCCTCTTTCGCACGACCAGAACAGATCATTACAATATGACCGGCTTCTTGTGCAGTTTGGATTGCTTGTAGGTTTTCTTTGGAGATTTCAAGATTAGATGATAGTAGTGTACCATCCATATCTAATGCGATTAATTTCAAAATGACCACCTCTTTGTTTTTATTATACATAGTTATATAGAGGAAACATATAAACTTATCTTGGAAAGACGGTATTTTATCTCATATTAAAAGTAAGTAAAGATTAGATAGGTTTAGTGGCACTAAATAAACAATTTGTAACAAAAATAGAGAGGAATATGGATACATTTCACTTTATGACTGTAATGTTACGCGAATGTTACAAACGTGGACTTAGTGAAAAACGCATTAAATAAAGGTTTTTGAGGGTTGTTATAAAAAAACGTAAAAAAAGTGTAATAAATTTTACGTAATTATATTGCAACGTAATAATAGTTATGTTACATTAATGTTACAAACATTACGTTATCAAATTTAATGTAACGTTAACATAAAAACTATGAAATAAACATTTCTTAGAAATTACATATAGATAACTTATAAAAAAAGGAGAATGAAAGATATGAAAGAGCAAGTATTACAAGTAACAAAAGGTGACTTCGTAGGATCAGCAAGTGGAGCGGTAGTATTAACAGCATTAA